>NZ_JAUJQH010000035.1:0-62657 GCF_030482905.1 Burkholderia sp. AU45251
CTTCGGCGACAACCTGCCGAAGACGCGCTCGGGCAAGATCATGCGTCGCCTGCTGCGCTCGCTCGCGAAGGGCGAGGCGATCACGCAGGATACGTCCACGCTCGAGAATCCGGCCATCCTCGAGCAGCTCGCCGAAGTACGCTGATCGTACCGGTTGCGCATCACGCGCACGAGCCCCTGCGCGGCAATCCCGATTGCCCGCGCAGGGGCTTTTTGTTACATAACGGCATGACCGCTCCGACCCGTTCCGCGCCTGCCGCGCCACCGCCCGTTCCCGAGCCGCTCGCGCGTGCCCATGCGCGCTACTGGCGCTTCAACGTCGCGTTGATCGCGGTGCTGATGGTGATCGGCTTTTCGGTGTCGTTCATCGTGCCGTTCTTCGCACCGGCGCTCGCGGGTATCCGCTTCGCCGGGTTCAGCCTGCCGTTCTATGTCGGCGCGCAGGGCGCGATTCTCGTGTATCTCGTGCTGATCGTCGTCTACATCGGGCTGATGCAACGTGCCGACCGGACGCTGCGTCGCGCGTACGACGACCATGCGGCGCTTGCCGTCAACGCACGCGGCGGGCGCTGATCCATGCTGACGCGTCGACTGATTCGCGCGTATGCGCTCTACACGCTGGGGTTTCTCGGGTTCGTGCTGCTGATGTGGCGGATCGAGCGCGCCACCGGCTCCGGCGTCTGGATCGGCTATGTGTTCCTGTTCGTGCCGATCGCCGTGTATGCGGTGATCGGGTTGCTGTCGCGCACGTCCGATCTCGTCGAGTACTACGTGGCCGGGCGGCGCGTGCCGTCCGCGTTCAACGGGATGGCGACGGCGGCCGACTGGCTGTCGGCCGCGTCGTTCATCGGCCTGGCCGGATCGCTCTACGCCACCGGCTACGACGCGCTCGCGTACGTGATGGGCTGGACGGGCGGGTTCTGCCTCGTCGCGTTCCTGCTCGCGCCGTATGTGCGCAAGCTCGCGCGCTACACGATTCCCGATTTTCTCGGGACGCGCTTTTCGAGTACGGCCGTGCGCGCGCTGGCGGCCGGCGCGGCGATCCTGTGTTCGTTCGTGTATCTGGTCGCGCAGATCCAGGGGATCGGCCTGATCGCGACACGCTTCATCGGCGTCGATTTCGCGATCGGGATTTTCTGCGGACTCGCGGGCATTCTCGTGTGCTCGTTTCTCGGCGGGATGCGCGCGGTCACGTGGACGCAGGTCGCGCAGTACATCATCCTGATCAGCGCGATCCTGATTCCGGTGTCGCTGATCGCGATGAAGAACGGGCTCGGCCCCGTGCCGCAGTTCAATTACGGCAAGCTGATGGAGCGCGTCGCGGCGCGCGAGGCGCAGGTGCGCGATGCGTTCGACGAGCAGCAGGTGCGCGACGCGTACCGCCGGCAAGCCGCGGATATCCAGACGCGGCTGGACCGGCTGCCGGCATCCTATGCGGACGCACGCCGGCACCTCGCCGACCAGCTTGCCGACTTGCGGCGCCACAACGGACCGCTGCGCGAGATCAGCCAGCGCGAGCGCGAGCTGGCCGACTTCCCGCGCGATCCGGCGGCGGCGCGTGTTGCGTGGACGCAGGCGCGCGACGACCTGCTGGCCCGGGCCGAGCCGCCCGTGCCGATGCACGAGCCGTTTCCCGCCGCGAGCGAAGACGAACGCAAGCCGCGCGAGCGGAATTTCCTCGCGCTGCTGCTGTGCCTGTCGCTCGGCACCGCGAGCCTGCCGCACATCCTGACGCGCTACAACACGACCACGTCGGTGGCGTCGGCACGGCGCTCGGTCGGGTGGACCCTGTTCTTCATCGCGCTGTTCTACCTGAGCGTGCCGGTGCTCGCGGTGCTGATCAAGTACGAGATCCTCGCGAACCTCGTCGGGCGGCCGTTCGCCGAATTGCCGGCGTGGGTCACGCAATGGCATCACTTCGAACCCGACCTGATCAGCGTCGTCGAAGTGATTCGCGACGGCATCGTGCACTGGTCGGAAATCCAGATGCAGCCGGACATGGTCGTGCTGGCCGCACCGGAGATCGCCGGGCTGCCGTATGTCGTGTCGGGGCTGATCGCGGCCGGTGCGCTTGCCGCGGCGCTGTCGACCGCGGACGGGCTGCTGCTGACGATCGCGAACGCGCTGTCGCACGACGTCTACTACTGCATGGTCGCGCCCGACGCATCGAGCCAGCGGCGCGTGACGATCTCGAAGGTGCTGCTGCTCGGCGTCGCGCTGTTCGCGTCGTATGTCGCGTCGCTCAATACCGGGAAGATCCTGTTTCTGGTCGGCGCCGCGTTCTCGCTGGCGGCCTCGAGCTTCTTTCCGGTGCTCGTGCTCGGCGTGTTCTGGAAGCGCACGACGACGCGCGGTGCGATCGCGGGGATGGTGACGGGGCTCGCGGTGTGCGTGTACTACATCGTGTCGACCTATCCGTACTTCACGCAGCTGACGGGGTTCGCGGGGCACACGTGGTTCGGGATCGAGCCGATCAGTTCGGGGGTGTTCGGGGTGCCGGCGGGGTTTGCGGTGGCGATCGTGGTGAGTCTGTGCGATCGGCGGCCGGACGAATATACGCTGGCGCTGGTGGATTACATCCGGCATCCGTGACGCGGGGAGGCGGGAGGGGCCGATGCACGGCCCGCCTCACGCTGCGGCCGATTGCGGCCGACCCGTGCAGATCATGTGAAGACCTGCTGATTTCACGGAGAAATCAGCGGGTCGGGTGTTTCTGGCAGAGCGAGGCTACGCGCGAGAACTGCCACGCGACGGTGGCGCCCGCTGCCACGGCGATCGCCGCCCGGCTTGCCTTCGCCGACAAACGACTTTCTAAAGACTTTCGATATTCCCGCCGATAACAATCGAGGAGCTTGCATTTCTCGTGCGCCGCGTCGATGTCGACCAGGGCGACACGGGGCGGGCAACGGTCCGGATTCGACAAGATCTACATAAATAAAAACGGGGAAGCCGCAGTAATGAAACGCCATATAAGCGGCCTGGTTCTGGGCTTGATCAGCCTGGGCACGGTCGCACAGCAAATACCGGAAGAGGCGGGCACGGAGACGGAGGCGGTTGGTTTGCCCGACGGCGTGACGACGGAGATGAATCCCCTCAAGCAGGCTTATCTGTCCAAGGCATCGCTGAAGCCGGCGTTGTTCAGGCCGAACGCGAACATGCCCGATATCGTGAACGAGGACCTGCTGCGCGGGATGTCCGAAAGCGGTCGCGTCAAGGGTCAGGCAGGCGAGTTCATCGGCTACATGCCGAAGCTCAAGGTGCTGCCGTGCCCGGCCGACTGTCAGGGCGACGACTACGAGAAAGCCGTGGCCGCCTTGATCAAGGGCTACGAAGGTAACGGCAAGTACTTCCAGTCGCGCGGCGAGATGATCGTCCAGGTACGTTGGTTCCACGTGCGTTCGTGGTACACGCGTTCGCTGCCGTACGGCGCGGATACGTTCGGCGTGTCGTTCATGCTGGAGGGCAAAGTGGTTTCGCTCGGCAAGAAGAGCATCGTCGGCGGCAGAGAAACCGCGGACGACCTTGCCCGCGACGTCGGCGCACGCATGGCTGCGGAGATGGCTTACACGCTCGGTGTCGGTGTCAAGCCGACCTGGCTCTCGACGACGAACAACATTTCGAAGGGTATTGCCGGCGCGATCACGTCCACGGTAGCCGTGGTCGATGGATTGTTCGGCGTCGAGGACGTTCGTCCACGCATCGAGCCGGCTACCGCGGCCAATGACAACCTGCTGCCCGCCATCGATGGCATCGGGCCGAACGAGGTCGAGCCCATCACCGAGATGCACTACATCAACTCGCTCACGTTCTGACGGGCGATTGACCCACTTTTCGCCGGATCCTCACCCCGATCCGGCATGCCAATCTGATATTTCGGACCACAATCAGCATGAGCGTAACCCTGAAGGAATATGTAGGAAGTCATCGTGACGCCGAGCGCGGCGTCATGTTTCTGTGCGCCGGCGTTGGCGCACTGATCGCGGAACGCGTTCTGAAGTCGTTGAATTACCCAGGGCTGGGTGAGGCCTGCGGATATGCGTTCATTTTGCTCACGCTCTTTGCTTTCTACCTGCTGCTTCGGACAATGAGGATTGCAAAGAAGGAGTATCAGGCCGCCGCACCGGAGTGTGTCGACCTCAGCCGAGTGAAGCGGATTCGGTATCTCTGGATTGCCGTGGGCGGCCTCTTCGTCGTTCATTTCGTGCTGTTCAAGACGCTGGGCGGCGAAGGCGTCGACCGCAAGCTGGACGCCAGTAACGGCTTCGACGAGGTCAACTATCACGCGTCGCTGACCAAGGCGATGTCGGAAATGACTGCCGAGCAGGTCGAGGCCTACAACTGGGCTGTCAGCGATCTCGATGTCCGGACCTTTGTCGGTCGCTACGGAAAATCACCGACGGCGCGGGACGTGGTACTGGGCGAAGCCAATCGTTACATTCGATTGAACGAGGACAAGATCGATCGGCTGAAGGAGAAGCTTGCCACGATGGAGCCCGAGATCAAGGACAACAAGGAGAGGCGGGCAGAGGCGCTGCGATTGTTGAAGACGGTTGTCCCGCGGATCACGTACGTCGGATATTCGATCAAGACCGAAGAGAGAAGGAAAAACCGGGACTCGTGCACGGATATCGTGTGTTCGAATCAGGGTAATGACGTGTATCCCCCGGCCATCTGGTACACCATCGATAACCAGAGCGATCTGAAACTGGTCAGCTTGCCTTGCACGATTGAATATCACGCGAAGGGGAAGCAAACGACGTATACGGAAAAGAAGGAGTGTCTGAAAAACCTCGAGCCGACGAATGGCGAGTATGGCGTGACGCTTAATCCTGGCGGAAATGACAATTTTTCGGAGGGGGTGGCGACGATCGCTTTCAATTACGAACAGGCAACCATGCCGGATCCCTCCAGCAAATGGAGCGAACTGAGCGCGATGCCGGCCAAGCTGCCCGAACTGGAGCAACTCGACTCAGCGCGAAGCGCGATCGAAAAGGCGGAGTCGGTCAAAAGCGCCGTGCGTCGTTGAGTTCGTCCGGTCGGCGGCGCCCAGGCGCACGGGACAGTGCCCTCGCTTCTTGCAGCACACCGGCCCGTCGCACATGGCGGGCTGGACGAAACGCTTCTGCTGACCAACATGCATCCACTGGAATCAGGTTGCGGAATTGGCGGATGTGGAGTCTCAGGGGAGGAGGGCGCACGGTTGTACGTAGTGCGTCGGTCGTCCGCCCGGAATGTCATGCGCTGGCGCGCTGATGCGAGACGCCCGTAAACGAGAAAGCCCTGAAATCCTTGGCAGCGCTGGCTTCGGCTGGCTCGGGTTTCAGGGCTTGTGTCCTGGCGGAGAGAGGGGGACGTTTTTTTCCACCAAACAAACTCAATAAAATCAAGGGGTTAGCAACATTTACCCCAAAAAACTGCTACCAAATATGTTACCGCATTGGTAGCAACTTTGGTAGCAACAATTTTCTCTCCGCCACAAATAAAAAAAGCACCTGAACAAGGTGCTTTTTTTGTTACGATTGCTCTACTAGTAATGGGAACCGATTATTAGTACCAGTGGACAACATTCCGTAGCTCCAATGGTTATAACACAGCCCACACTGTAGAACATCACAGGTGCATAACAATAAAGGAGAAAGAATATGTCTAAACAACAAATTCTCCCTATTGTAAAGCGCACATTTCAGGCATTGCTAATACTTGGATTGTGCCTCAGTCTTTCGGCTGATAGTCTCATTAAATAATTAGCATTAAGCCATCTTTAGCCAGATGGCTTTTTTATTATACTCAATTAATCATGTTAAGTCAATTTTTATCAGTGACTTTCATATCAGCCATGAAAACTGTCGCCATTACGTAAATATTAACCATGAAGATACCTCCAATTCGAATCCCTTTAACTCCTATTGAATTAAATTCCTCGTCTGTCATTTTTACACCAAAGATACTTTGAGCATCTTTGTGATTTAGGTAAAATTTGCCAAATTTTTTCAACAAATCTTTGACAATACGATCATGCATAGCATGAATTGAAGGGGTGACTTTAACTGCAACCATATTAATTAACAAAAAATTATCTGTCTTTGTGAAGGGGGTGCCTTAACATTTCTTCGTTAAATTTCTCAAGTTCAGATTTGGCAATAGATGATTTCTCATCTTCTGTCAAATCTAACCTGTCATTTAATTCTTCCATTTGTTGATCGAACTCGTTACAACGAGCAATCCAATCGTCCATCAAAGCCTTTTCTAATAAGTATGCTGGGTTATTTTCAAACATAGGCTACACTCCTTAAATTTTACTGGTTTGTGATTTTTTTGTTTTGTAGCCTGGGATAAATTTTTCCTTCAGACCTTCAATTACTTTTTCGAGTAAGCTTATCTTCTCGTTAGCTTTATCAAGGGTATCAAGCAAATTCAAAATTTGCTTTGACTGGTCAAGAATAATTTGATCCTTTCCAGAATCAATTTTTTGTTGATTATTAAATGAATCGAGCACATTGTGTTGAGCCTTAACCAATGTACTTTCCCTTGCTTTTAAAGCGTCCTCCTTATTATCAAGTTTTTTCTTTCGATCCCTAATAGCCTTGTAGGTTAATGCATTGGGGGAGAATTTTTTCATTGTTTCAATAAATTTAACTCGATTGTATGCAGGTGCCAATTTCTCCTCGATTATTTTCTTAACTTCATCAAGTTTTACATATTCACCAGCAAATGGAAGCTTCACAACATTAAGTCCATCAATGGCTTTTTGGGTGATTTCACCAAAATTGCTGGTTGTCTTCATTGCCTTAGCTTGTTGGGCATAAAATTCTTTTTGGTGAACATGCTCACGAGTTGAACCAGCAACACCTCTTTCAAGATTTGGGTAATATCTTTTCATCCATTCATGTGAACGAGTTTGTACTTGCTCCATAAACTCAGGGTCCCATCTATCAGCATTTAAACCCCATCTTGTTTTAGGGTATTCCCTAACCTCACCAGTTTTTGGATCTCTATTTTTGTAAATAACTGTTTTTTGCTCTTCTGGTGTGATTAGCACATGGAGGTGAGGGGTATGCTCATCTAAATGGAGTGCTGCCATCTTTACGCAGTCACCAAATTCATTTTTTAAGTAATCCAGATAATTGCTAGCCCACTCTTCCACTTGGGAAAGTGTCATATTTTTAAAAAAATCATGTGAAGCACTAGCTACCCATTCCAACGCTAAGGTTTGCTTTAATTTTCGTTTTTTGTATTCCTTAACCTTAATTCCATTTCTGGTATAAAACTCATCTAATTTATCGCAGAAATCACCAACCTTGCTTGTGTCAGCATTTAGTGAATTAAAGATTATTTTGTTCAAATGGCTTTTTTGTGAATTCACATTGGCAGGCTGTTTACCAATTCTAAAATTGTGCCTGCAAATTTTTTCAATGGTACTCTTGCTTTTTATTTTTTCTGCTCGTATGCTGTTATATGTAACTCCCATATTTTCTCCTTGTTATTATTTGGGGTGGTACTTAAATCATAACGAGAAAATGGCAAAAAGCAACCCATCTAATCGATGGGTTTTTTTGTTGGTGGGCTTGGGTTATTTGGGGGTATTTTGGGGGTTGCCATATAATTTTCGATGGGGTTTGGTTGTTCTCACCCAGGTTAAGGGCAGGGTTGCCCTTACTCACTATGGCAACCCCCAAGGGGGTTGCTCGTTCGCTCTATTCCATCTGCGATGAAATAGAGAAAATCAAAATCAACAGCCAAGTCAAAACCTACCTACCAAAACAAAAAAGGTTAGCTAATCGCTAACCTTTTTCATTTTGGCAGGGTTGATAATTGAGCTTACAATTTATAGGTTAGCTCAATCTCATTTGCTAATTTTTCCAGTGAGGGAAAAATTGTATTTGCTATTTTTTGAAGTGGAATTGTTTCAGTGTAAGTTTGGACATTTACATTTTCAATCTCATGTCCAATTAACTGGCAACGAATTTCTAATGAGACATCGTTGTTCATTAGATAATTATTCAAAAATTTACGAAGTGAGTGAAACACTAACTTAGGTCGATTAATTCCTAACTCAACTTTGGTTCGTAGGAATTTCTTGCTTACTGCATTGCCTGAACCTTTACCTAATCTTTCTTGGTACTTAAAGAGCTTGCCAGATTTTGACTTGACAAAATCATCGAAACCAAGTGCCATTAGCTTAGGTAAAATGGGAATTTCACGAATACCAGCAGCAGTTTTGCTGTCTGTCACATAAATGTAGGTTAGCTTCCCATCATTCATGATTTGGGACTTATCTAGTCCAGTTATTTCACTAATCCTACAGCCAGTAAACAAAGCTAGCAGAATGCACCAATAATAATCAGAATCAGCTTGCTTTTCCTGATTAATTACTTTATGCGCATAAAGTCTTTTAATCTCATCTAGTGTATATACAGCCCAGCCACCTTTCTTTTTATCTTTGGTGCTTACCAGTGCCCTTAACTCAGCAGGGTTTTTGCCATCAAAATAAGCCATTTTAATGGCGAAATTGTAGAGGGTTCTGATTGTGGCAATTTTATTATCAATGGTTCTGGGTGTATTTTTATTTTTTTCAGCCAGATACTCTTGATATTTGGTCACATCAGTGGGAAGAATCAACCCAATATGGCTTTTTTTGATGTAAGCACAGAACTCAGTGATTACATTGGTGTAGGCTAGTCTAGTCGATGGTTTAAGCTGTTTTTTCAACAAAAACAGTTTATCCAGTACTTCTAATAATTTAGGTCCCTTGTCTTTTGGGACAAAACCCACTTCAAGTGGTCCCCCATGATTGGGGGTAGGGGGAAGATTGCCACTTTTTAGTAATGCTAATGCTTCCATTAACTGCTTATGGTCTTCTGGACCATCAGCCTTAGCAATACCACGAGCCAAATCAATCTCGTACTTTTTAACTTTTTTAGGATCAATTTCCATGATTAGACCCAGTAACTTACTGGCTCTAATCATAGCAGTGAGCTTGTCACTAGTATGGAGGGACTTTTTGAACTGGATTGCACCTACCCTTGTATGCAAGTAGTAGGTGCTACCACGTAGGTAAACCGGCAGGTTGAGCACTCTGGTTTGCTACCAAAGTTGCTACCACCTCGATTCCATTGGATGCTGATTTCCATTAAAAATCAACAACTTAGCTGATCTGGCGGAGAGAGGGGGATTCGAACCCCCGATAGGCGATTAACCTATACACGCTTTCCAGGCGTGCGACTTAAACCACTCATCCATCTCTCCGGAAGACCGAGAGTATAGCAAACTCTGGCGGCAGTCCGCCACTCCGTCCGACGATCCATGCAAATCGGTCGGGTCGCGAGGTCGGCGGCCCGCCCGACGACCGTCGAGCGGGCAGTCGCGCCATCGTGCGATCATGCCCCGTCCGCTTGCATTTTCCAGCCCTTCATTCAACGGGAACGCCACGCCATGTCGCTGTCTGCCTTGCTCGCTTTTGCCCTGATCCTGTCCGTCGGCGTCGCGACGCCGGGCCCGACGGTGTTGCTCGCGATGAGCAACGGCTCGCGGTACGGATTGCGTCACGCGATGGTCGGCATGCTCGGCGCCGTCACGGCCGATGTCGTGATGATCGCGCTGGTCGGGTTCGGCCTCGGCGTGCTGCTCGACGCGTCGGAAACGGCATTCGTCACGCTGAAGCTGGCCGGCGCTGCTTGGCTCGCCTATGTCGGCGTGCGGATGCTGCTGTCATCCGGCGGTTCTGCCGCCGCGCAGGCGCTCGATCACGCGACACCCGATCGCCGGACCGCGTTCCTGAAGAGCTTTTTCGTCGCGATGAGCAACCCGAAGTACTACCTGTTCATGTCCGCGCTGCTGCCGCAGTTCGTCGACCGGTCGCATGCGATCGCGCCGCAGTACGCGATCCTCGCGGCGACGATCGTCGCGATCGACGTCGTCGGGATGACCGGCTACGCACTGCTCGGCGTGCATTCGGTGCGCGTCTGGAAGGCGGCCGGAGAGAAGTGGCTGAACCGCGTCAGCGGGTCGCTGCTGCTGATGCTCGCGGGGTACGTCGCGCTGTATCGCAAGGCCGCGAACTGACGCGGCGATGCATCGGGAACACGCCTCCCGCCGAGTGGTGCGGCGATGAAGCCGATCGAGCGCTTCACGCTCGAAACGCACGATGGTCCGTACGAAACGTGGCCGTCGCGCACCCATGTGCGCGTGAACGGCGTACGTTCCGGCCTCACTGTTTCCGGCTATGTGCTGCTTCGCCAGTACGAGACGCCGGACGCGTATCTGCTCGTCACCGACTACGACTGCCCGTTCGAGGAGGCCGTCACGTTCACGCTCGTGTCGAAGAATCCATTCAAGGCGCTCGCGCAGCGCACGGTCGGCGCGATGTATGCGTCGTGCCATCTGGACGACATCACGTGGACCGACGGCCGGCATTTCAGTGCGACGTTCGTGGGGATCGACGGACACTGGGATTTCACGATTCGTGACCGATCCGTGCCGTTCATCGTGCCACGGCTCGGCATGAGTCGCGTGCAGGAACGGTAACGCGGAATCGGCGCTCGCGGACGTCTCGTCCGCGCATGCGCGCCGTCCGAAACCCGCCAGAACAGCCGGTTTCATTTCTCTTTCGCATTGATCGGACATGTAAGTTTGGCGGGCTCAAAATCTTGCGCAGCCAACGCACATGTCGGCCAGAACGGCGACGGTCGGGCATCGCATCCACCTGCCACATTACAAAATGAATGGTGATTGAAAGAATTCCTTCCCTTGACGCAAGGCGCTCGAGGCATTTATTGTCCGTCTGCCGACCGTGAGAGAGCACGGCGGCAATCGCGGATGCGCGCCTCGCGCGCATGACAACACGCAGCAGAAAGCAGAAAAGGAAACGTGGTAGCCACATGAAGCCGCTATTCGATGACAAGAACTCCGATGCGGTCAGCGATCGTCCTTCCACCCCGTCTGCGTCACCCGTCGCAGTGCCTGTCGCCGCCGCCGTTGCCGTGCCGGCAGCACGCCCGGCGGAGAGCGTCCGCCTGATCACCGTCGACGAGATCGACCAGCTCGGCGCGACGCAGGGCACGCGGATCGCCGCCTTCTCCCAGCAGATTCTCGCGAGCGTCCGCGCGTCGGATGCCGACCAGTTCGGCGACAAGCTCAACGAACTGATCGCGACCGCGAAGGGGCTCGACCCGCGCGGCGCCGACAAGGGCGGGCTGCTCACGCAGGTCACGCGGCTGTTCCGCTCGACCAAGGAGAAGCTGCTGTCGCAATACGAGTCGGTGAGCAAGCGGATGGACACGCTCGTCGTCGAGCTCGAGAACCATGCGCAGCGCCAGAAGGCCGGCATCGATGAACTCGAGCGGATGTACAACGACAACTACGCGTTGCACCAGGAGCTCGCGCAGTCGAAGGCGCACGGCGAAACGGCGCTCGCGACGCTGCGCGCGCATCTCGAGGCCGGCCAGCAGCCGGCGGACGACGCGTTCGCCGCGCAACGCCTGCTCGACGTGAAGCGCAAGGTCGACGCGCTCGAAAGCAAGCTCGACGACCTCGACCGCGCGATGCTGATGTCGAAGCAGCTCGCGCCGCAGATCCGGATGGAGCAGGACCAGAAACGCACGCTGACGTCGAAGTTCATGACGATCAAGACCGTGCTGATCCCCGCGTGGACCAACGCGTTCGCGCTCTACCTCGAACAGCTCAGCACGAAGCGCGCCGCGGCGCTCGCGAACGCGACGTATGACGCGGCCGACGAGGCGATCCGCGCGCAGGCCGACCTGAACCGCCAGAACGCGCAGGAAGTCGCGAAGCTTGGCCAGCGTCCGGTGATCTCGACCGACACGTTCGAATACGCGCAGCAGCAGCTGTTCGGCGCATTCGACGACATCACGCAGATCATCGCCGACGGCAAGCGCCAGCGCGAGCAGGACGCGCCGCGTCTGCGCCAGCTCGAACAGGACCTGATCACCCGATTCGCTCCGAAGCACAACTGAAAGAACCGAGAGAACACCGCATGATTACGCTTGAGAAACGCGCGGCGAAGGTCGCGATCGTCCTCGAAAAACGCCAGATCCTGAAGCCGCCCGTCGTGCGTGTCGGCGCGGCGCTCGACATCTCCGGATCCGCGAAGCCGCTCTACCAGTCGGGCGTGATCCAGGAGACGCACGACCGGATCCTCGGCATCGCACTGAAGTTCGACGACAACGGCGAAGTCGACACGTGGACCTTCACCGAAGGCTACGATCGCCTGCCGACCGCGACGCCGGACAACTACGGCTCGTACATCTCCGACTACGTGCTCGAAGCGCGGATCGACAAGTGGGGCGGCACGCAGTACGCGCCGGTGATGAACGACATCGTCGATTTCTTCTTCCGCGCGCCGGAGCCGTCGCCGAAGCGCGCAGAGAAGCGCGGCTTCCTGAGCCGGCTGTTCGGCGGTGCGGACGAAACGCCCGCGCCGGCCGCGTCCGCACCGGTGAACGGTGATCTGCCCGCATGGGTGCTGTTCGTCACCGACGGCCAGAACCCGAAGAACGACCGCAAGCGCGTGCGCCAGCTGCTGGCCGAGTCGCAGCACTACCCGCTGTACTGGTCGCTCGTCGGCGTCGGCGAGCCGAGCGAATTCGGCTTCCTCGCGGAAGTCGCGGACGAGATGCCGAACGTCGGCTTCCTGCATCTCGAATCGCTCGACGTCAGCGACGAACAGATCTACGAACAATTGATCACGCAGGAATTCTGCGACTGGGTGCGCGCGAAGTAAGCGCGGCCCGCACGCCTTTTATCCAGAACTCGATTACCCCATCATGTTGAAAGACTTCAAGATCCCGTTGTCGCTCACGGTGCTCGCGCTGATCGCGGCCTATCTCCTCGGCGGCGTGAAGGACATGCTGATCGTCGCGGTCCTGTCGGTGCTCGAAATCTCGCTGTCGCTCGACAACGCGGTCGTCAATGCATCGGTGCTCAAGAACTGGTCGGAGAAGTGGCGCAACCGCTTCATGGTGTTCGGCCTGCCGGTCGCCGTGTTCGGCATGCGGCTCGTGTTCCCGCTGTTGATCGTCGCCGTGATCGGTCACATCGGCATGTGGGACGCGCTGACGCTCGCGATCGAGTCGCCGGAGAAGTACGCGGCGATCCTCACGTCCGCGCATCACCAGGTATCCGCATTCGGCGGCGCGTTCCTGCTGATGGTGTTCTTCAAGTTCATGCTCGATACCGAGAAGGACGAGCACTGGATCGGTTTCCTCGAAGGCCCGATGAGCCATCTCGGCCGCATCACGGCGCTGGAAGTGGCGCTGACGCTCGCGATCATCATCGTCGCGTCGCTCTACGTGCCGGCGGCCGAGCAAGTGGGCTTCCTGCTCGCGGGTGCGTTCGGCGTGATCAGCTTCGTGATCGCGCACGGCATCGGCGATCTGATCGGCGGGGAGGAGACGGGCACGCGCGTGGTGCGCGAAGGCGTCGCGGGTTTCATGTATCTCGAAGTGCTCGATTCGTCGTTCAGCTTCGATGGCGTGATCGGCGCATTCGCGCTGTCGAACAACATCTTCCTGATTGCGCTCGGCCTCGGCGTCGGCGCGGCCTATATCCGGGAGATGACGCTCGTGCTGCTGAAGAAGGGCACGCTCGCGCAGTACCGCTATCTCGAACACGGTGCGTTCTGGGCGATCGGTGCGCTCGCCACGATCATGTTCCTCGGCGTGAAGTTCGACGTACCCGAGGTCATCACCGGCCTGGTCGGCGCGGCGATGATCGCCGCGGCCGTGTGGTCGTCGATCGTCGTGCAGCGCAAGGAAGACCGGACCGCCGTGGCGGGCGAGTGACCACGCGCGACGCGCGGGTCGAAAACCATCAACGAGGGGCCGCGCAGGGCGGCCCGGCATTGCCGCCGGCGCAACGGCGGTTCCAGCAGAAGAGGTTCAGATGATCAATTTGTCGAAAGGCGGTCGCGTCAACCTGTCGAAGGAAGCGCCCGGCACGCAGAAGTTCCGCATCGGTCTCGGTTGGGATGCGAACTCGACGGACACGGGTACGGATTTCGATCTCGACGTGTCGGTGTTCCTGTGCAAGTACGACGCGCAGAGCAATCCGAAGCTGATCTCGGATCAGCACTTCGTGTTCTACAACAGCGAAGTGCGCACGATGGAGCGCAAGGACACCTTCATCCAGCCGGGCGACGATTTCCCGAAGCGCGGGATGCCCGCGTCGAAGTGCCTGGGCGTCGTGCATAGCGGCGACAACCGCACGGGCAGCGGCGACGGCGACGACGAGGTGATCTTCATCGACGTGACGAAGCTCGCCGCGGACATCGAGGAAATCTCGGTGGTCGTGACGATCGACCAGGCCGAAGCGCGCCGCCAGAATTTCGGCCAGGTGCGCAACAGCTACATCCAGATCGCCGACGAGGTGTCGGGCGCGGTGATCGCGAAGTACGCGCTCGAGGAGGACTTCTCGATGGAGACGTCGGTGCAGGTCGGCAGCTTCTATCGCCGCGATGGCCACTTCATGTTCAAGGCGGTCGGCGCCGGCTACAACCGCGGCCTGGGCGACTTCGTGCGCGCTTACGGCGGCGCGGTCTGACTGGCGGCAGCCCGGCCGGCGGGATACCGCCGCGCCGGGCAGGAAGCAGCGATGACGAATCCGTCTGACGAGCCGAAGCGGCTCGAGTTCGATACGACGCCCGAGCGCACGCCCGGGCGTCTTGCGTTCGACGTGCCGCCTGCGGCCGCGATGCCGGTCGCGCGTGCGCCCGAGCGGCCGGCGCCGCAGGCGCTCGACTTCGGGCCGGCACCTGCGTCCGACAAGGCCGTGCGCGCGGCGCCTGCCGAGGCGGTCGGCCGCGCGGTGTTCGGCGAATCGAACCATCCGCAACTCGAAGCGTGCTTCCGCGCCGCGCAGGCCAGCTTTCCCAATCTCTATCCCGATTACGCGCCGCGCATCGAGCGGCACATCCGGCAACTGGTGCCGTTGAAGCTCGCGGCGGTCGCGACGATCGGCGACGGCGCGCTGGAGACGGCGGGCAACCTCGTCGAAGCCGTCGCGGCAACGACGCGCGAATTCAATGAACTCGGCGCGGCCGACATGATGGCCGGCATGCTCGCGCAGGCGACGCGCAAGGCCGGCATGTTCGACCGCTGGTTCGGCGGGGCATCGGGCCATGTCGACTACCGTGCGGCGATCGGGGCGCTCAAGCAGTCGCTCGGCTTCTTCCCGCGCCGCACCGAGGAACTTGCCGCGAAGGTGCGCCATGCGGAAGAGAACCTCGTGGTCGTGCTCGCGGCGCTGAGCGCGGTGTCGGACGTCGTGCACGCGCCGGACGATGCGGGTGTCGAGCGCACGCTGTTCGACCGCCGCAACATCGTCGGGCAGGCGGTGCAGCAGATCCGCATGCAACCCGCGCAATTGCGCGGGCTCGACGAGCGCGTGACCGATCTGCTGTCGCGCGCCGATCACCTGATGAACGTCGTGCTGCCGGCGGCGTTGGCAGCGCGGCCGCAGCGCTGAGCGCACGGCACGAAGGGCACGAACGGGAACGCGCACGCAGCGGCGCGCGCGTTCGCCGCGCGGGCCGCGTCACGTCATTTCACGTTCACCGGCGCGAGTCTGCTATCTTCCCGGGCATCTCATTGCTTTCCCGCCGATTCTCCATGACTGACCGCATCGTCGCCGCATTCGATTTCGACGGCACCATCACCACGACCGACAGCTTTCGCCATTTCGTCCGCTATGCGGTCGGCACGCCACGCTTCGCGTGGGCCGGATTGCGCGCGCTGCCGTGGATCGTCGCGATGAAGGCAGGGCTGCTGTCGCGCGGCGACGCGAAGGCCAAGTTCGCGTCGTTCGCGTTCGGGCCGGTGCGCGAGGACGCGCTCGATGCGCAGGCACGCACGTTCGTCGACACCTATCTGCCGAGCCTCGTGCGCCCGGAAATGCTCGAACGCATTCGCGAGCATCGGGCGCGCGGTCACGAAGTCGTGCTGGTGAGCGCGTCGCCGTCGCTCTATCTGGAGAAGTGGGCGAAGACGGCCGGCTTCGATGCGGTGCTCGCGACGCGGCTGGCGTTCGAGCGCGGCACCTTCGCCGGCCGGCTCGACGGCGAAAACTGCTGGGGGCCGCAGAAGGTCGTGCGGCTGCGCGGGTGGTGGGGCAACCGGCCGCCGAAACAGTTGTTCGCGTACGGCGACAGCCGCGGCGACAAGGAAATGGCCGAGCTTGCGAACTGGTCGTGGATCCGCGGGCAAGGGCCGATGCCGCCGATCGGCGGTTGAGACGGTTCGTTACGCGTCTGCCTGTGCCTGGTGCGTACCGCGCGCCGGACGATGACCGCTCCAGCGATTCGCCCGCGCGAACGTGCCGACGTCGTTGAAGCGCACCCCGACTTCACGCAGCGCCGCATGCGCGGTGCGCGCGGTCAGCTGGCGGATGTAGAACGGGTCGCGCACCACGAAGTGATGGATCGCGTGCGTGCTGCCGAAATTGAAGCAGAACAGCTGGAACGGCAGCATCCACCACGGGTTGAGGACCTGGGTCTGCTGGATCACGTTGCGCGAATCGATGTCGCCGAAGTAGTGCATGTTCGAGCTGACGAAGTTGATGCAGAAGCTGCGCACGAAGTTCGGCCCGAGCCACACCACGGCCAGGAAATCGACAACGCTCATCACGCGTTCGACGAGGGCCGGCACCGTCACCGGGTAGCCGAACGCATGCAGCGCGAACAGGCCGACGTGATAGACGATGAACGCGTGCCACAGCACGTAGTACACGTGACCGACCGGCATGTACGACGACACCTGTTCGACGCGCAACTGCAGGCGCTCGGACGGATCCTGCACCGGCTGCGCGGCCACATACTGCTTCACCTTGCGACGCATCGCGGCCGGCCGCAGCACGACGGCGAGCATGCCGTCCGCGATCATCAGCAGGCGTTTCACGCCCCAGCGCTCGCCGTTGGTGATGCCGTATTCCTCGAGATCCGATTCGCCGCCCGACACCTTGTGGTGATGCAGGTGCATGCGCCGCCGCGTCCACGGGTTGATCGTGCCGGGCCGCGTGAGCCAGCACAGCGCCATCATCAGGTGATAGGCCCACGGCGTCTTCTTGAAGTACATCAGGTGGATCAGGTCGTGCTCGAGCTCGTGGATCAGCGACGTGACGAACGCGGCGAGCGGCAGCGCGACATACCACGCGATCGCACCGCGCGCATACAGCCAGGCGATCGCGAGCATCGCGCTCACCGAGAAGGTCATCACGGTCGCGCCGACGAGGTTCTGGTTGTCGAGCAGCGGAACGCGCGCGCGGATCGCGTCGCTCGCGGCGTTGACCTCGCGGCGGACGTACGCGACCTTGTCCGCGTCGTTGCGAAAGGCGGTTCGTGCGGGTTGGCTCATCGACCGGGGTTCCTGCGGAAAGGGTGGGGCGCAATGCCGATGTGACAAGCATAGGCGCGCGCCGGACCGCACGCGAGGGCCGCCGGTGCCAATGGCAGTGTCATTTCGGGCCACGATGGCCGGCCGGCACGGCTAGAGTCTCGCCCCGGTGTCATTGCGGGCCAGCGACGCTACAATCCGCCGAAACCGCTCCGGAGTCCGCCGCATGGTCCTGTCCGTCCCGGATGCCGCGCGCCAGCTGAACAAGGCGACGGTGTCGTCCGCGTATGCGCTGTTCATGCTGATGCTGGCCGAGGAGCGCGGCATCGATGGCGGCCGCATTCTTGCCGGCTCGGGCGTCGAGCGCGACCGGCTCGCGCAGCCCGATGCGCGCATCACGCCGCTGCAACAGGCGGCGATCGTGTTCAACCTGCTCGACGCCACCGACGACCCGTCGATCGCGATCGAGATCGGCCTGCGCAGCAGCCTGACGAAAGCGGGACTGATCGGTTTCGGGCTGATGAGCTGCGCGACGCTCGGCGAGGCGATCGCGCTCGGCATTCGCTATCTGCCGACGCGCGTGCCGTTCTTCTCGGTGCGGCTCGCGCAGCTCGACGGGATCGTCGACATCGATGTGCTCGAAGCGTTTCCGCTGGGCCGGCTGCGGCAGTTCGCGGTCGAGAACTTCCTGGTCGAGACGGCGATCCTGTTCAATTCGCTGCTGTATCCGGTGCCGGGGCGCACGCTGCAGTCGCGTGCCGAACTCCACTTCGAATGGCCCGAGCCGCCGTGGTTCGAGCGTTATCGCGCGCGGCTGCCGCGCTGCCATTTCGACGCGAGCGCGAACCGCATCCGCTGTGACGCCGCGCTGCTCGGCGAACCGATCGGCACCGCGAACGCGCATACCGCGCAGATGATCGTGCAACAGTGCGAGGCCGAACTCGCGCGGCTCGGCTATGCGGAAAGCATCGTCGAGCGCGTGCGCAACCTGCTGATCTGCGGCGAGGGCGGTTATCCGTCGGTCGACGACGTCGCGCGCGAGCTGCATGTGTCGGCGCGTACGCTCAAGCGCAAGCTCGCCGAGTACGGCGCGACCTATTCGGCGCTGCTCGACGAGATCCGGTTGCGCGACGCGCTGCGGCTGCTCGAGGGGACGAGGCTGCCGGTCGACGAGATCGCCGCGCGCGTCGGCTATACGGATCGCGCCAATTTCACGCGTGCGTTCAAGCGCTGGACGGGCGTCGCGCCGAGCGAGCGGCGCTGAACCCGGGGACGTACGGGCCGGCGTTGTGGGCCTGCCGAGTCATGCCGCGCGCGCCACGACTTCAGACGATCGCGACCCAGTTCGCACCGCGCCCGCCGGCCACGCGCGCGTGCGGCGACAGCGCGCCGTCGTCCGGCGCGATCGCATACACCGACACGAATTCCGACTGTTCGCCGCAGGCGACGAGCCAGCGTCCCGACGGGTCGATCGCGAACCCGCGCGGCTGCGTCTCGGTGGCGGTCGCGTGCGCGGGTTCGAACCTGCCATCCTCGGTGCGGCGATAGCAGAGCAGGCGGCTCGACGTGCGTTCGCTGACGTAGGCGAAACGCTCGTCGGGTGTCAGGTGCAGGTCGGCGGCCCAGACGGACGGCTCGGCGGGCACGGGCGGCCGTGCATGGCCTTGCGCGAGTTCGGCGACGGCCGGATGGCGCGCGCTTACGTGTGCATCGCCAAGCCGGCCGGTGTCGGGATCGCGCGTGAGCGTCGCGAGCGTGGCCTGGAATTCGCTGACGACGACGAGCGTACGGCCGTCATCCGCGAAATGCAGGTGACGCGGGCCGAACCCGGCCGGCACGCGCGTTTCGCCGTGTTCGAGCGCACGCAGGCCGCCCGCGTCCTCGACGAGCGCGAAGCTGAACACGCGATCCGAGCCGAGCGAGCTGACGTACGCGAAACGGTTGTCCGGCGACACGATCACCGAGTGTGCGTTCGCGATGCCGCCCGCGACCTGCAGCGGCGCGCCGTCGCCGTCGCGCACGCGTGCGGCGTCGTAGAGGCTCAGCGAATTCCCGCCGTACGACGCGCCGAGCAGCCAGCGGCCGCTGCGGTCGAGCGACAGGTACGCATGGCTTGCGTCGATCGCGGTTGCGCCGATGCGCACGAGCGCGCCGGTGGCCGGTACGACGCGGAACGCGACGATCGTCGGCTGTTCGCCGCGCGTCGCGACGTAGAGCCGCGCGCGGTCGGCCTGGACGGCGATCGGCATCGCGACGTCGCCGGCCGGGTAGCGGGCGAGCGGCGCGAGCGTGCCGTCGCCGGCGAGGGAGAACGTGGCGAGGTCGCCGTCGGCGGCATTCGAGACGACGACGGTCAGGCGGTCAGTGTTCGGCATGGCGGAGCATCGAAGCGTTCGTGAAGGAGTCGTCGGCCGGCAGGCCGCGCGGCGGATCGCTGCGCCGGTGCGTGCGCGCGAACAGCGCGGCGACCGCGGCGACGAGCGAAGCGATCGCGAGCGCATACAGCCCGCCCGTGATCGAACCCGTATGTTGCTTCAGATAGCCGAAGGCCGTCGGCGCGACGAAGCCGCCGAGGTTGCCGACCGAGTTGATCAATGCGATCACGGCCGCGGCCACGCGCGTGTCGAGATAGCCCTGCGGGATCGGCCAGAACAGCGATGCCGCGGCCTTGAAGCCGAGCGCGGCGAAGCAGATCGACGCGAACGACCATGCCGGGTTGTGCGACGTCGACGCGAACAGCCCGCATGCGGCGAGCACGAGCGAGCACGCGAGCCAGCGCTGCGGATGCTTCCACTTCGACGACAGCACCGCGAAGCCGTACATCGCGCCGATCGCGATCATCCACGGAATCGTGTTGTACAGGCCGACCTGGAAATCGGTGAGGCCGCCCATCTTGCGGATGATCGTCGGCAGCCAGAACGTGGCCGCGTAGATCGTCAGCTGGATCGCGAAATACAGGAAGCAGAACAGCATGATCTGCGGATCGCGCAGCAGCGCGCCGGCGCGCACCGGCACGTTCGAGCGGACGTCGCGCGTCGCGCGCTCTTCGTCGAGCGCGTTCTGGAGCGCCGTGCGTTCTTCGGCCGTGAGCCACGTGGCGTCGCGGATATGCGATTTCAGCAGCAGCCAGCTCGCGCCGCACAGCGCGACCGAGAACATCCCCTCGATCAGGAACATCCACTGCCAGCCTTCGAGGCCGAAGCCGCGCACCGACAGCAGCGCACCCGTGACGGGCCCGGACAGCACCGACGCGAAGGCGGAGCCGCCGAGGAAGATCGCCATCGCCTTGCCGCGTTCCTGCGGCGGCAGCCATTGCGACAGGTACAGCACGACGCCGGGGAAGAAGCCGGCCTCGGCGGCGCCGAGCAGGAAGCGCAGCGCGTAGAACGACGTGTCGTTCCACACGAACGCCATCGCGGCGGCGACGATGCCCCACGTCGCCATGATCCGGGCCAGCCACACGCGTGCGCCGTAGCGCTGCATCAGCAGGTTCGACGGCACTTCGAACAGCGCGTAGCCGACGAAGAACAGCCCGGCGCCGAGGCCGTACGCGGCCGCGCCGATGCCGATCGACGCTTCGAGATGGCGATCGACGAAGCCGACGTTCACGCGGTCGATGTAATTCGCGATGAACATGATCAGCACGAGCGGCAGTACATGCCACTTCACTTTCGAGACGGCGGACACGAGCGGGTCGCGTCCGGGCAGGGCGGGCGAGGGCGGGTTCAAGCGTGTCTCCGATCGGGCGGGGGCGGACGGGGCGGTTGCCCGCGTCCGCATCTGGGTGGCGGTCTGAATGGTATGTCGTCGTATGACATGGTACGCCTGAGAGACGATGAAGACGTCGCGGGTTTACCCGGAAATTGCGCAGATATTGGGGAATCTCACGAGATCGGTTGGGTATCCAGCCATGTCTGATGACATATGACATGAAATGAGTAGGCGCCGATCACCGGACATCTGGTCGCGACCCGTGCGCGCGGTGCATCGACCGGGCAGCCCGTCCGGCGCCCGCCGCCGCGGCCGTTACGCCATCGATACGACGCTGTTGAGCAGCGTCTTCACGAGCACGGCCTGCCGCGTCGCGCCCGTTTTCGCGAAGATGCCGCGCAGGTGCGCGCGCGCGGTGTTTTTCGTGATGCCGGTCGCGGTGGCGGCCTCGTCGAGCGTCAGCCCGTCGACGAGCAGCAGCGCGATTTCCGTTTCCATCGGCGTGAGCCGGAACAGCCGGTGCAGCATGTCGCGCGACGTCTGCGGCGACGATGCCGGATCGCGGACGAACACCGCGACGGCCGGCCGGTGCTGGCGGTCCTCGGCGCCGCGGTAGGGCGCGAGCGGGCGCAACAGCACGCTCAGCGGCATCGCGCCGCCGGGGCGCGACAGCGTGGTGGCTTCGATACGCGCGAGCGCGCCCGCGCGGAAATGCTCGAGCGCAGCCTGCAGCGCCTTCTGCAGCCGCCGCTCGTCGAGCGGGCACGATGCATGGAGCCGCTCCTGGCGCATGCACAGCCCGTCCTGTTGCTCGATCAGCCGCTCGGCGATGCGGTTGCGCTTGATCACGCGGCCGTCCTCGTCGACGATCGCGGTGCCGACGTCGAGCCGGTCGACGGTGCCCGCATACAGCGCGCGTTCGGCATCGAGCACGTCGAACGCTGCATGCAGTTCGACCGCCCGCTGCAGGTGCGGCAGCAGCGTCGCGATCCGTGCGCGCTCGGCCGGGTCGAAATCGCGACCGCCGTGCGCGCGGCTCACGAAGAACGCGCATTCGACGCCGCGTTCGCCGCGCAGGTTCGCGCCGAGGATGTAGCGCAGGTCGAGCGGCTGCAGGTACTGCCGATAGAAATCGTGCGCGCGCCACGCGGTTTCGCCGAACAGCCGGTCGGCCGTGAAGACCTGGCCGGGCGGCTGGTCGAGAAACGGGCACAGCGCATAGAACTGCTCGCTGTACGACGGCTCGCCGGGTAGCAGCGGGCCGTGCGCCGACGCGTTGATGATGAGCCCGTGCCGTGCGCCGCCCGGATTGCGCAGCACGAGCGTCGTGAAGCTCGCGTCGAGCCGCGCGCGGACCGCTTCGAGGAAGCCGGCCCACGGGGTCGCTTCCGACGGGCCCTGATAGACGAGCCCGAGCCACGCGCTGAGTTCGCGCGCCGTCCACGCCGCGTCGTCGAAACCGTCGTGCGCGGCCGGGTCGCCGGGCGCCAGCGCGATGGACATGCTCGTGTTCTCCTGGTCGGGATGAAGGATTCCCGGACCAGCATACCGGCCGGCTGGCGGCCCGCGTCATCCGAACGGAGTAGGCGGCGCGGGCAGGCGGGCAACCGCCGGGCTGCCCGCTGGCGGTGCTTACGCCGCGCGTTCGCGCAGCAGGTACGCGACGATGCGGTCGGCCGCTTCTTCAGGCGACTCGGCGACCGTGTCGACGCGCAGCTCGGGCTGCGCCGGCGGCTCGTACGGCGAATCGATGCCGGTGAAGTGCTTCAGCTCGCCGCGCCTTGCCTTCCGGTACAGACCCTTCGGATCGCGCTGCTCGGCGACCGCGAGCGGCGTGTCGACGAACACCTCGACGAACTCGTCGGGGCCGACCATCGCGCGCGCCATGTCGCGTTCCGCGCGGAACGGCGAGATGAACGACACGAGCGTGATGAGTCCCGCATCGAGCATCAGCCGCGCGACTTCGGCGACGCGCCGGATGTTCTCCACGCGATCGGCCTCGGTGAAACCGAGATCGCGATTGAGCCCGTGCCGCACGTTGTCGCCGTCGAGCAGGTACGTGTGCTTGCCGAGCGCGTGCAGCCGCTTCTCGACGAGGTTCGCGATGGTCGACTTGCCGGCGCCGGACAATCCCGTCAGCCACACGATGCGCGGCGTCTGCGCCTTCTGCGCGGCACGCGCGGCGCGGTCGACGTCGACGGCCTGCCAGTGCACGTTGTGCGCGCGGCGCAGTGCGAAGTGCAGCATCCCGGCGCCGACCGTGTCGTTGGTGAAGCGGTCGATCACGATGAAGCCGCCCGTGTGGCGGTTGCGGTCGTACGGATCGAATGCGACGGGGCGGTCGAAGCTCAGGTTGCACACGCCGATCTCGTTGAGCGCGAGCGTGCGCGCCGCGAGATGCTCGCGCGTGTTCACGTCGATCTTGTACTTCGGCGTCGCGCAGGTCGCGCCGACCGTCTGCGTGCCGAGCTTCACGAGATACGGGCGGCCGGGCAGCAGCGGCTCGTCGTGCATCCAGACGAGCGTCGCCTCGAACTGGTCGGCCACCTCGGGCGGCGCATCCGCGCGCGCGATCATGTCGCCGCGGCTGATGTCGATCTCGTCGGCGAGCGTGAGCGTCACCGCGTCGCCGGCGCGCGCGATGTCGCTTTCGCCACCTTGCGTGATCACCGACGCGACGCGGCTCTCCTTGCCGGACGGCAGCACGCGCACGCGTTCGCCGACACGGATCTCGCCCGACGCGATGCTGCCCGCATAGCCGCGGAAATTCAGGTGCGGGCGGTTGACCCACTGTACCGGCAGCCGGAACGGTTCGTCGCGCGTCACGCGCGCGGCGAGCGGCAGCGTGTCGAGATGCTGCATCAGCGTCGGGCCGGCGTACCACGGCATCCGCGCGCTCGGCACGATCACGTTGTCGCCGCGCAGCGCCGACATCGGGATGCTGACGATCTCCGCCAGCCCGAGCTCGGCCGCGAACGCGCGGTAGTCGGCGTCGATGCGCTCGAATACGGCACGGTCGTAGTCCACCAGGTCCATCTTGTTGATCGCGAGCACGACGCGCTTGATGCCGATCAGCGCGACGAGGTGGCTGTGGCGGCGCGTCTGCGTGAGCACGCCCTTGCGCGCATCGATCAGGATCACTGCAAGGTCGGCGGTCGACGCGCCGGTGATCATGTTGCGTGTGTATTGCTCGTGGCCGGGCGTGTCGGCGACGATGAACTTGCGTCGCGCGGTCGCGAAGAAGCGGTACGCGACGTCGATCGTGATGCCTTGCTCGCGCTCGGCCGACAGGCCGTCGACGAGCAGCGCGAAATCGAGTTCGCCGCCCTGCGTGCCGACCTTCTTCGAATCGGCTTCGAGCTGCGCGAGCTGGTCGTCGAACAGCATGTTCGATTCGTAGAGCAGGCGGCCGATCAGCGTGCTCTTGCCGTCGTCGACGCTGCCGCACGTGATGAAGCGCAGCAGATCCTGGGTTTGCGCGTGCGTCTCGCCGGCAGCGCGTGCATCGGGGGTGGGGCGCGCGAGCGTGTCGGGCGCGGTGAGAACGTGTGCCATCAGAAATAGCCCTCCTGTTTCTTCTTTTCCATCGAACCGGCCGAATCGCTGTCGATCAGTCGTCCTTGCCGTTCGGACGTGCGCGTCTCGCGCATCTCCTGCAGGATGTCGTCGAGCGACGTCGCGTCGCTGTCGATCGCGCCCGTCAGCGGATAGCAGCCGAGCGTGCGAAACCGCACCTTGCGCATCTGCGGCACTTCGCCTTCGCGCAGCGGCAGGCGTTCGTCGTCGACCATAATCAGCGCGCCGTCGCGTTCGACCACGGGCCGTTCCTTCGCGAAATAGAGCGGCACGATCGGGATGTCGTGAAGCTGGATGTACTGCCAGATGTCGAGCTCGGTCCAGTTCGAGATCGGGAACACGCGCAGGCTTTCGCCTTTGCGCTTGCGCGCGTTGTACAGCGACCAGAGTTCGGGGCGCTGGCGCTTCGGGTCCCAGCGGTGCTGTTCCGAACGCAGCGACACGATGCGCTCCTTCGCGCGCGATTTCTCCTCGTCGCGGCGGGCGCCGCCGAACGCGGCGTCGAAGCCGTAGTGGTCGAGTGCCTGCTTGAGCCCCTGGGTCTTCCACACGTCGGTGTGCACGGCCGAGCCGTGCGTGAACGGATCGATGTCGTTCGCGACGCCGTCGGGGTTGATGTGCACGCGCAGGTCGAGGCCGAGGCGCGCGGCCGTCTCGTCGCGAAACGCGATCATCTCGCGGAATTTCCAGGTCGTATCGACGTGCAGCAGCGGAAAGGGCGGCTTCGCCGGGTAGAACGCCTTCATCGCGAGATGCAGCATGACCGAGCTGTCCTTGCCGATCGAATACAGCATCACCGGGTTCTCGCTCTCCGCGACCACCTCGCGCATGATGTGGATGCTTTCAGCCTCCAGTCGCTCCAAGTGGGTCAACATCGTTCGTCTCCTTGTTTCATGCCGGCGCCGCGCGACATGTGCGGCGTTTCGTGCATGACACCGACGGTATCGAGCGAGCGGCATACCGCTCTTCGTCCGGGTGGACTAAATCGCGGCATGGCGGTGGCGCGGATCTTTCCTTAGTCCACCCGGACGAAGTGGCGCGCGGCGATGGCGCATAAGGTGAGCGCTCGACCATCGGCGGAGACGACACATGACGGACGACACACGTGCCACGCAATTGCTTTCGGGCCAGACCTGGGCCGATTTCTGCGACACCCTGAAACGCAGCGGACAACAGATCCTGCGCGCCGAGGCGCCGGACGATCCGCTGACCCGCGCGGAGGGATTCCGCTACCTGAGCCGGCTGATGCGCATCGCGCTCGAAATGCACGTCGAGTTCGCGGACGGCGCGTGGCCCGGATTTTTCTCGCCGTCGCACGAGACCGCGAAGATCGGCGCCGACAATCCCGACAACCTGTACCAGTACGCGCGTCTCGACGGCCGCTGCGAATACCGTGTGACGGGGCGGCGCGGCACGGTCGCGTACCTGAGCTTCGGCACGCAGAAGGGCGGCTACGAGACCGACGGCAAGATGCTGCAGACAGGCTTTCTCGACGCGAAGCAACTCGAGATCGCGCCGGACGGCAGCTTCGAGATCGTCTTGAGCGAAACGCCGCGCGCGGGCAACTGGGTGCGCATGGAGCCGGGCACCAACGCGTTACTGGTGCGCCAGACTTTCCTCGACCGTCGTGCGGAAACCCCGGCGCAGCTGAAGATCGAGCGCATCGGTGCCGGCGATCGCCCGGCGCCGCTCGACCCGCTCGTGCTGCAGGGCGGCCTTACGCGCGCCGCGCAGTTCGTCGAGCAGACCGCGAAGCTGTTCGCGGACTGGGCCGCGAGCTACCGGTCGCACGTGAATGCGCTGCCGCCCGCCGACCAGGCGCTGTGCCAGTCGGTCGGCGGCGATCCGAACATCTACTACTACCACTCGTGCTGGTCGCTGGCCGACGACGAAGCGCTCGTGATCGACGTCGACACGGTGCCCGACTGCGATTTCTGGAACGTGCAGCTCAACAACTACTGGATGGAGTCGCTCGATTACCGGCACTTCGATATCTGCGTGAACAAGCACAGCGCACGGCTGAATGCGGACGGCGGCGTGACGGTGGTGGTCGCGGCCGCGCAGCCGGGCGACGCGAACTGGCTCGATACGGCCGGGCATCGCGCGGGCACGATCTCCTGGCGCTGGGTCGGGGCCGCGCAGCCGGTGCATCCGCGCACGCGTGTGGTGAAGCTCGCGACGCTGAAGGAGGCGGCATGAATGCGCCGCTTGACCGGAGCCGCACGCTGCTTGCAGCCGACGGGTTGATCGCCGAAGCCGTGTCGCGTACGGGCGGGCTCACGGCGTTCGGTGACGGGCCGTATCGCGAAGCGCTCGACGTGATGTGCGCGTCGCTGATCGACGAAGCGAACCTGTCCGCGCGCGGTGCGGAGATGATGCGCGAGAAGCTCGTCGGCCAGCTCGTGAACCGGCTCGTCGTCGAGGCTTACTTCCTGCGTCATCCGGAGATCGCGGACATCGCGATCGACGATCCGCTCGTGATCGTCGGCCTGCCGCGCACCGGCACCACGCTGCTGCAGCGCCTGCTGGCCGTCGACCCGCGCTTCCACACGGCCGCGTGGTGGGAAACCCGCTACCCGGCGCCGCTCGCGGGCGAGACGCTTGCCGAGCCGACGGTGCGCATCGCGCGCGCGCAGGCCGAGGTCGCGACGATGATCGACTGTATTCCGCAGATCCTGACGATCCATCCGCTCGATGCGATGCTCGCGGACGAGGAGTTCATGCTGATGGAACATGCGTTCGTGTGTGCGATGGATTCGTACGCGAACGTGCCGCGCTATACGGCGTGGCTCGCGCAGCAGGATCTCACGCCGGTCTACACGTACCTGAAGCGGATGCTGCAGTTCCTGCAGTGGCAAAAGATGCAGCGCGGCGTCGCGCCGGCCGCGCGCTGGCTGCTGAAGACGCCACAGCACCTGCATGCGCTCGACGTGCTGTGCCGCGTGTTTCCGCGCGCGCAGGTCGTGCTGACGCACCGCGATCCGGCGCAGACGATTCCGTCGATGGCGAGCATGGCGCACACGCTGTGGCAGATGTATGCGGACGATCCTGATCCGCTCGCCGTCGGCGCGCAGTGGAACGCGGGGATGGCGCGCGCGATCGGCGCGGCGATGGCTGCGCGCGATGCGCTGCCGGCCGACCGGTTCCTCGACGTGCGATTCGAGGACACGGTGTCGAATCCGCTCGGCGTTGCCGAGGCCGTGTACGCCTTTGCCGGCATGCCGCTCGATGCACGGCAGCGCGCGGCGATGACGGACTGGATGGCGCGCAACGGCCGCGACAAGCGTGTCGCGCACGACTATTCGATCGCGCGCTTCGGCTTCACCGATGCGCAACTGGCGCGGGATTTCGCCGCGTATCGCGCGCGGCACCTGCGGGCGGCCGGCTGACGGGCGGGCTCGCGAGACCAACGATAACCAGGAGACAAGCCATGTTGCTGAAGGACAAGATCGTCGTGATTTCCGGGATCGGGCCGGGGCTCGGCGTGAAGCTCGCCGTCGAGGCCGCGCGCGAGGGGGCGCGCGGTGTGATCGTCGCGGCGCGCACGATGGAAAAGCTCGACGACGCCGAAACGCGGATTCGTGCACTCGGTGTCGATTGCGACGTGCTGAAGGTGAAGACCGACATCACCGACCGCGCGCAATGCCGGCAGCTTGCGACGCAGGCCGTCGAGCGCTTCGGCCGGATCGATGCGCTCGTGAACAGCGCATTCGTGCACGGCACGTTTCCGGAGCCGGTGGAGGAAGCCGACCTCGACGGCTGGCGCGCGGTGTTCGACACCAACGTGTTCGGCACGATGGCACTCACGCAGGAAGTCGTGCCGCACATGAAGCGGCAGAAGCGCGGCGCGATCGTGATGATCAACACGCAGGCGACCCGCAAGCCATTTGCAGGGGAAGGCGGCTACGCTGTATCGAAGGGGGCGCTCGCGGTTGCGGCAAAATACCTGGCGCGCGAACTCGGCATGCACGGCATACGCGCGAACAGTATCCACATGGGGTGGATGTGGGGCGTGCCGACGCAGACGTATTTCCGGCAGGCGGCCGCCGAGTACGGGCTGACGGAGGAGCAGATCATCGCGCCGATCGCGTCGAACATCGCGCTCGCGAAGCTCCCGACCGACGATGACTGCGCGCGCGCGGCGCTGTTCCTCGCGTCGGACTACGCGAACGCGGTGACCGGCGCGACGCTCGACGCAAACGGCGGCGATTTCATGCCCTGACGATGGAGCAAAGAATCATGCAGGACAACCACGAAGTACAACATTTCTTTGCATTCAACGGCGATGCGGACGGGCTGTGCGCGCTTCAGCAACTGCGGCTCGCGGAGCGCGTGCGCGGCACGCTCGTGACCGGTGTGAAGCGCGACATCAAGCTGCTCGAGCGGATCGGCGTGCGGGCGGGCGACCTCGTCACGGTGCTCGACGTGTCGCACGACCAGAATCGCGATGCGTGCGCGCGGCTGCTGGGCGACGGCGCGACGGTCCGCTATTTCGACCATCACTTCGCGGGCGAGCTGCCCGACGATCCGCGCTTCGCCGCGCATATCGACACGGCGGCCGACGTCTGCACGAGCGCGATCGTGAACCGTTATCTTGGCGGGCTGCACGTGCGCTGGGCGATCGTCGCGGCATTCGGCGACGAACTGCCGGCGCTTGGCAATGCGCTCGCGCGCGAACATGGGATCGACGAGGCGGAACGCGACACGCTCGCCGAACTCGGGCTCTACCTGAATTACAACGCGTACGGCGAGTGTGTCGGCGACCTGCATTTCGACCCGGCGGCGCTCGCCGATGCGATGCTGCCCTGCGTCGATCCGCTCGATTTTGTGCGCGAGACGGCCGTGTTCGCCGCGCTGCGCGACGGCTACCGCGACGACATGGCGCATGCGTGCGCGCTCGCGCCGCTGCGCGAGGTGCCGGGTGCGACACTGGTCCGGATGCCTGATCATCCGTGGGCGCGGCGCGCGACGGGCATGCTCGCGAACGAGCGGATGCGCAACGCACCGGATGCGGCGCTCGCGGTGCTGTCGCCGCGCGCGGACGGCGGCCTCGTCGTCAGCGTGCGCGTGCCCGATGGCCGGCCGCTCGGCGCCGACGAGTTCTGTCGCGGCTTTCCGACCGGCGGCGGGCGCAAGCGCGCGGGCGGCATCAACCATCTGCCGGAAGCCGAGTTCGACGCGTTCGCCGAGCGATTCGAGGCGGCGTTCCGGCTCGATTGATTGACGCGATGGTCCGAGATGCGTGCGCCGTGCAGCTATCGCATGGCGCGCGCATCGCGAATGGATCAACCGGTCGCGCCCGCGAGCGTGGCCGGCACGTTGTGACCGTAGCAGCGCTCCTCGACGCGCTCGGCGATGCGCCAGCCCTGCGCGGTGCGCATGAACCGGTCGACGTACCACAGCCCGAGAAACATCACCTGCGTGCCGCCGTCCGGCAGCACGACCTCCATCGGATTGAAGCAGATCGTGCGGCCGCGCGCGGTATCGCGGTCGAGCCGGATCGACAGGTTGCCGACCAGGTGCTGGTACTGCGGAAACTGTGGCAGCACGGTGCGCAGCCACGCCTTCACTTCCGGATAGCGGCCGGCGATGCCGCCCATCGCGCGATAGTCGATTGCCGCGTCGGGCGTGAACACCGCGTCGAGCGCGTCGAAGTCGCGCGTGTCGATCGCGCTCGAATACGCGACGACCAGCTCGCGGATATCGTGATGGTCGGACAGCGTTTGCAGATCGGGCATCGATGGCTCCCGGTCACGCGCTGTTGCGCCGGCGTGCCGCATGGAGCGCTTCGGCGCGCTGCTTCACGTCGCGTGCGCACTGGTCGAAGCCCTGTTTCACCCACGCGCCGTGGTGCTGCATGATCGTGTCCGCATTGAGGCCAAGGAACTGGTCGGTCGTGAAATAGCGGCAGCGCTCCGCGTCGATCGCATCGATGTACTGGTCGCGGCGCGCGGCGTCCTTGTTGTCGTCGGTCGGGCGCTGCTCCCACGACAGCAGGCGTTCGGGTTCGTACGCAACGAGGATCTCGCTGACGGGAATCACGGTCTCCGTGCCGGGAATGCGCACCTGCATGTGCACGAAATCGCCGAGCCTGCCGGTCGTTTCGAAGCCGACGCAAAACGTGTTCCATTCGCCGTAGCGCGGGAAGTCGGTCAGCACGTCCCAGACGACGGAGGCCGGCGCGTCGATGTCGACGGTGATCGAGGTGACGAGATTCGAGGGTTTGGTCATGGCGGCGTATCGGATGAAGCCGCGCGTACCCGGGTGGCGGGAAACGTCGCGGCGGTCGGAAGGATTCGCGCCGGTATCGGTCGGCGCGCGTGACGGGTGCGGATCGGGACGTGCGGGGGCGTTCGACGCTGGCACATGCCGAGCAGCGCGGCGCACCCGACATCGAGCGTAGGCCGGCGCACGCGGCGCAGAATCGTCGGAATGGACTAAGGCGTTTCACCGGGGGGGCAGCCGGGTGGCGCGACTGCGGTGACCGTCGACGGCATGGGCACGCCGGCGCGTCGAACGTCGACACCACGCCGTGCAGCCGCGACAATGCGTGTCTCTTTCCGCTTTCGTCGTCGAGGTGCCCGTGCCCGCCAAGCCGTCCGTTGCTCCCGCGATCGTGTGGTTCCGCGACGATCTGCGCGTGACCGACCAGCCCGCGCTGACGCGCGCGGTGGCATCGGGCCGGCCGCTCGTGTGCGTGTTCGTCGACGACACGGGCGCCGGCGCCGGGCGAGCGCTCGGCGGCGCGGCGCGCTGGTGGCTGCACGGATCGCTGGCCGGGCTCGACGCGGCGCTTGCGCGTCATGGCGGACGCCTGCTGCTGTTGCGCGGCGACGCGCAGCGTGAGATCGAGCACGTCGTGCACGACACGGGGGCGGCGGCCGTGTACTGGAACCGCCGCTATGCGCAACCGCAGCGCGATGCCGATGCGGCGCTGAAGGCGTCGCTCAAGGCGCGCGGCGTCACGGTCGAGAGCAGCAACGGCAGCCTGCTGAACGAGCCGTGGGAGGTGCTGACGGGCAGCGGCGGGCCGTACCAAGTGTTCACCGCGTACTGGCGCGCGGCGCGACGCGATCGCACGGTCGCCGCGCCGCTTCCGGAACCCGACCGGATCGGATTTCATCCGTGGCCGAAAACCGTGAGCGACCGGGCGCTGGCGCTCGACGCGCTCACGTTGCGGCCGCACGCGCCGGATTGGGCCGGCGGCCTGCGCGACGCATGGCCCGCGCCCGACGAAGCTGGCGCGCATGCGCGGCTCGACACATTCCTGACGACCTCGCTCGCCGGCTATGCGGATGCGCGCGACTGCCCCGACCGGCCCGCGACGAGCCGGCTGTCGCCGTTCCTGCGCTTCGGCAACGTGTCGCCGCGACAGGTGTGGCATGCGGTGCAGGGCGCCACGAACGCAGGTGGCGCGGTGCGCGCAGCGGGGGCTGACAAATTCCTGAGCGAACTCGGCTGGCGCGAATTCAGCTACGCGCTGCTGTATCACTTCCCGGCGTTGGCAACCGACAACTTCCGCGCGCAGTTCGATGCGATGCCGTGGCGCGACGATCCCGCCGCGCTGCGCGCATGGCAGCGCGGGCTGACCGGCTATCCGCTCGTCGATGCGGGCCTGCGCGAACTGTGGACGACCGGCTGGATGCACAACCGCGTGCGGATGGTCGTCGCGTCGTTCCTGATCAAGCATCTGCTGATCGACTGGCGCGCGGGCGAAGCGTGGTTCCGGGACACGCTGGTCGACGCCGATCTCGCGAATAACGCGGCGAGCTGGCAGTGGGTGGCCGGCTGCGGCGCCGACGCCGCGCCGTATTTCCGCATCTTCAATCCGGTCGCGCAGGGGCAGAAGTTCGATCCGGACGGCGCGTACGTGCGGCGCTGGGTGCCCGAGCTTGCCGGCCTCGACCCCGCATCGATCCACGCGCCGTGGGAAGCGTCGCCGCTGGCGCTCGACGCGGCCGGCGTGCGGCTCGGCATCGACTATCCGGCACCGCTCGTCGAGCACGCGGCCGCGCGTGCCCGCGCGCTCGATGCACTGGCTGCATTGCCGAAACGCCGCTGACCGCACGCTCCGGGTTGTCGCATCAATTGCAGAACGCGACGTGTTCGAGCAATGCGTACGCGACGCCCGAGCTGAAATAGGCCGCGCCGCACCACGCGACGAACGCGAGCGTGCCGGCGGCCAGCGCCGCGCGGATCATGCCCATGCCGCGTTGCCCGATGCCGGGCGCGCGACGCGTGCGTCGTTGATCGGCAGGTGCAGCAACGCCGCGAGCACGCCGAGCGCGATCGAGCCGATCCACAGCGGCATGTACGAATGCGTCGCGTCGTACACGAGCGCACCGAGCCAGACACCGAAGAAGCTGCCGAGCTGGTGCCCGAAGAACACGAAGCCGAACAGCGTCGCGATGTAGCGCACGCCGAACACCTGCGAGATCACGCCGTTCGTCAGCGGCACGGTGCCGAGCCACGTGAACCCCATCACGGCCGCGAACACGTAGACGCTCGCGGGCGACAGCGGCACAGCGACGAACACGGCCATCGTGAGCGCACGCACGAGGTACAGCACCGACAGCACGTACTTGCGCCGCAGCAGCCCGCCGAGATGGCCGCACGCGTAGGTGCCGGCCACGTTGGTCAGTGCGATCAGCGCGAGCGCGACGCTCGCGTGGCGCGCCGGCAGCCCGTGGTCGAGCAGGTAGGCGGGAAGATGCGTCGCGATGAAGGCGAGCTGGAAGCCGCACGCGAAGAAGCCGGCGTTCAGCAGCCAGAAGCCGCGATGTGCGAACGCCTCGCGCACGGCTTCGCCGATCGACTGGTCGGGGCCGGCGGCGCCGGCAGCCTGCGCGGGCCGGTCGCGCAGCAGCACGGCGAGCGGCGCGAGCAGCACCGCGACGAGCGCCAGCGCGATGAACGCATGCCGCCAGCCGATGCCGCCGATCAGCGTCTGGGCGACGGGCACCATGCAGAACTGGCCGAGCCCGCCGATCGCGCCCGCGACGCCGAGCGCCCAGCCGCGCCGGTCGGGCGGAAACAGGCGGCTCAGCGCGCCATAGATCGACGCGAACGCCGAGCCCGACAACGCGATGCCGATCACGAGCCCGGCGCCGACCGTGAACATGCCGGTCGTCGCCGCATGCGCCATCGTGACGAGCCCGGCCGCATACAGCAGCATCCCGGCGACGATCACGCGCAGCGAGCCGAAGCGATCGGCGACCATGCCCGTGAACGGCTGCGCGACGCCCCAGATCAGGTTCTGCAGCGCCAGCGCGAGCCCGAACGCTTCGCGCGACCAGCCGTGGTCGAGCGATACCGGCGCGAGGAACAGGCCCTGCACGTGGCGGATGCCGAGCGCGGCGCCCATGATCAGGCCGCCGGCCAGTACGGGCAGCCAGCGGCGGCGGACTTCCTGTTCGATCGGGGTCATGCGTGTCTCCGGATGAGGGCGCGCGGCAAGACGGCCGCGCTCGATCCGATTAGACGATCGGGCCCGTCGTCGCTCAAGCGATCATTCGGTCAGGTTGGCATGCGTGCGGGGAATGCGACGAGGAGTGCATGGAGTGGGGCGGGAGCGCTCGGCAGCGATCAGGGTCGTTCGCAAACGCCGCGCCGGCTTACGCCGATGCGGTGTCGTGCGCGCGCATCGCGGTATCGCATTCGGCCGCCTCGGCGAGCATCCAGTCGCGGACGTCGGCGACTTCGCGGCGCGGGGCCGGATCGTGCTGGAACAGCCAGTAGCCGTACGCATCCGACAGCGCCTGCGTGTGCGGCCCGAGTACCGCGAGCCGGCCGTCCGCGAGCATCGGCGCGACGAGCGCGAGCCGGCCGAGCGCGACGCCCTGGCCCGCGATCGCGGCCTGGATCACCTGGTCGTACTGGTTGAAACGCAGCACGCCTTTCGGGCGCGTGTCGCCGAGCCCGGCCGCGTGCAGGTGCGCGCGCCACTGCAATTGCGGCTGCGGCGGCCCGTCGAATTCGAGCAGCACGTGGTCGGCGATCGCGGCCGCGTTCGTGACGGGCCGCGCGGCGAGCGCGGGATGCGCGACCGGCACGACGATCTCGTCGAACAGGCGCAGCGCGCCGGCCGGCGCGCGGTCGCGCGGACAATAGCGGATGCCGAGGTCGATGCCTTCGGCGCGCAAATCGAGTACCTTGTCGTTCGCGGCGACGCGCAGGTCGATCTCCGGCAGGCGCGTCTGCAGCCGCCCGAGCCGCGGCAGCAGCCACAGCGCGGTGACGCCGATGCTCGCGGTGATCGTGACCGGCTGACGCTCGCGCGCGGCGGCGAGCGACGCGACGGTGTCCTGCAGGCTGTGCAGCGCCGCATCCGCGACGCGAAACAGCCGCTCGCCTTCCGGCGTGAACGCGATCTTGCGGTAGCCGCGCTGCAGCAGCGCGACGCCGAGATGCGCTTCGAGCGCGTGTATCTGGCGGCTGACCGCCGATTGCGTGACGCACAGGTCTTGCGCGGCGAGCGTGATGCTCATGCGGCGGCCGACGGCGACGAAACCGCGGACGAGGTCGAGGGAGGGGAGGCGGACGAGCGGCGTTGACATGCGCGTGACTCATGCGAATGGAGCAGCAAGATTGGTTGAGAACGCGGGGCGCGTCAAGTTCAATGGAGGCTGGTGCGGGTGGTGGTGGAGGGGCGGGTGCGTTGACGCCTTGGCCGGCCGCGAAGCTCGGGTGGGAGTCGGTATTTAGGCGCCAATTGGGATCGACGGTGAAGTATGCGGGCTGAGTACGCGATGAAGTGCTGACTTCAGCCAACTACGCCATGGGGTTGGAGTAAGCGCTAAAGCGCTAACTTCAGCCGACCACGCCATGGGACCCGAGTAGGCGCTAAAGCGCTAACTCGGGTCGACCGCCGTGGGGTTGGAGTAAGCGCTGAAGCGCTAACTGCAGCCGACCACGCCATGGGACCCGAGTAGGCGCTGAAGCGCCAACTCGGGTCGACCGCCGTGGGGTTGGAGTAAGCGCTGAAGCGCTAATTCCAACCAACCACGCCATGGGACCCGAGTAGGCGCTAAAGCGCCAACTCGGATCGACCGCCGTGGGGTTGGAGTAAGCGCTGAAGCGCTAACTCCAACCAACCACGCCATGGGACCCGAGTAGGCGCTAAAGCGCCAACTCGGGTCGACAGGAGACAAGATGACAATTTCGAACGAAGGCAACGAAATGAAGCAGGCCACCCGCGCGGCAGACGCATTGCCACCCGAGCCCGTGACGCTGCGCGCCGCCGACGGCTATGAATTGCGCGGCCATGTCTGGCGTCATCGCGGCGGCAGCGTCGCGCGGCCCGTGACGGTCATCAATTGCGCGACGTCGGTACGTTGCGACTACTACTTTCGTTTCGCGGCCTGGCTGTTCGCGCAGGGGCGCGACGTGCTCGTCTATGACTATCGCGGCATCGGCGGGTCGCGCCCGGCGCAGCTCGCGAAGCTGCGCGCGAACTGGCTCGACTGGGGGCGGCTCGATTGCGAAGCCGCGCTGCAATACGCACGCGACACGTTTCCGGGCCAGCCGATCGACGTCGTCGCGCACAGCATCGGCGGGTTCGCACTCGGGCTCGCGGCATCGAACGTCCACGTGCGGCATGCGGTGACGGTCGGCGCGCAGTATGCGTACTGGCGCGATTACCTGCCGGCCGAACGGCGGCGCATGTGGTGGAAGTGGCACGTCGCGATGCCGGTGCTCGCGGCCGTGTTCGGCTACGTGCCCGCGAAGCGGCTCGGCTGGATGGAGGACACGCCGCGTGGCGTCGCGTTGTCATGGGTGCGCTCGCAGGCGCGCTTCGAGGAGGGCTATACGCGTGGCCCGCTCGCCGAACCCGCCGCGAGCCGCGCCGCGTTGCCCGCCCGCTTCGCGGGGCTGTCGGCGCCGATGCTCGCGATCGGTCTCGACGATGACGGGTTCGGCACGGTCGAGGCGATCGAGCGGCTGGTCGGCTACTACACGGGCAGCGACGTCACGCACCTGCGAATCGCGCCGGCCGACATCGGCGTCGATGCGATCGGCCATTTCGCGTTTTTCCACAGCCGCTTCACCGATACGCTGTGGCCGCTTGCGCTGTACTGGCTGCAGTACGGTGTGCTGCCGGCCGACTCGGCGGGCAAAGTGCATGCGCTTCACCCGGCATCGCGCGGGCGTGGAACGGGTAGCGGTGCGCCCGGCGTCGTCGCGAACGGGTGACGGGGTGGGGCCGCGCCACGCAGGCGCAGGCCGGGACCACACGTACCAGCGCGGCGCACGGTGCCGGCGTTGACGCCGGTGGGCCGCAACGGCGTCGCCGCACCGCCCGATCGATTAACATCGGACGTTTCGTCCCACCGGCCGCCGCCCGTCGATGCTCGTCCCGCCCGATTCTGCTTCCCCGTCCGAAACACCTCGCGCCTGGAGCGTGCACGAACTTGACGTGCCGTCTGCCGCGTCCCGCGCCGGCGTGCGGATCGTGCGTGTCGATTTCGACTGGCGCGTACCGCTTGCGTCGCCCGCGTATGCGGCACTCAGCGATGACGAGCGCGCGCGGGCCGCGCGCTTCATGCGGCATGAGGATGCGGTGCGCAGCGCCGCGACGCGTGCCGCGCTGCGCGACGTGCTCGGTACGGCCCTCGGCATCGCGCCGCAGGCGGTGGCGATCGTCGTCGACGCATCGGGGCGGCCGTCGCTCGACGGCACGCATCGCGCATCGCTCGACTTCAACGTGTCGCATGCGGGCGACCATGCGCTGCTTGCGTGGGCACCCGCGGGCCGCGTCGGCGTCGATATCGAGTGCTGCAATCGTGCGGCCGACTGGCGTGCGCTGACGCGCGAAGTCTGCGCGCCCGCCGAGGCCGCCTATCTCGACAGCCTGCCGCTTGCCGCGCGCGCCGGCGAATTCATGCGCGTCTGGTGTGCGAAGGAGGCGCTGCTCAAGGCGCTCGGCACGGGCATCGTCGGCGGGCTGCGCGCGTTCGCGGTCGTGCCGCCGCGCGACGGCGCGACTCCCGCGACGACGGTCGTCGAGCCGGCCGCGCCCGCCGCCGGCGTCGCGGCGTTCGATGCGGCGTGGCTCGACGCGGCGCCCGGCTACGCGGCGTGCGTCGCGTGGACGCGCGCGTGAGCCGGGATCCGCGCGCGGCGCTCATTCGAGCGGCGCGTCGTTTGGCGCCGCGTAGCGCGCCTTGATCACGTCGCTCATCGCGAAGTCGAACGACAGCCCCTTCGGCGGCACCGGCTTCATGAACCACTTGTCGTAGAGTGCGTCGATCTCGCCGCGCTTCATCAACTGCACGAGCACGCCGTCGACGAGCGCCTTGAACTGCGGATCGTCCTTGCGCAGCATGAACCCGTAGGCTTCCGACGATTGCGGCGTGCCGACGATCTGCCAGTCGGCCGGCTTCGCGGCGAGCTGGCGCACACCCGCGAGCAGCACGTCGTCCATCATGTACGCGGCCGCGCGGCCCGATTCGAGCGTGAGGCGTCCTTCGCCGTAGTCTTTCGCGCTGATGATCTGCATGTTCATCTTCTTTTCCTCGTTCATCTTGCGCAGCAGGCGTTCGGACGTCGTGCCCTGGTTCGTCACGACCGTCTTGCCGGCGAGGTCGGGGAAGTCGCGAATGCCCGACGTCGTGCGCGTGAGCAGGCGCGTCGTCGCGACGAAGAAGGTGGTCGAGAACGCGACCTGCGCGTGACGCGCGGCGAGGTTCGTGGTGACGCCGCATTCGAGATCGACGGTGCCGTTCTGCACGAGCGGGATGCGGTTCTGCGACGTGACGGGGATGAAGCGCACCTGCAGGCCGGGCTTGCCGGTGCGCGCCTTCACGGCGGCGATCACGCGATCGCACAGGTCCTGCGAGAAGCCGATGACCTTGCCGTTCGCGTCGGCGTAGGAGAACGGCACTGACGTTTCGCGATGGCCGATCGAGATCAGGTTGCTCCGGCTGATCTTCTCGAGCGTGCCCGAGAGCGGCTCCGCGGCGAGCGACGCGCCGCATGCGAGTGCGCACGCGGCGAACAGCAGGGGGCGGCCGAACCGGGCGGTGAATCGTGACGGGAAGGACATGGCGGTCTCCGTGGCGAATGGTGATCCGTATGTTGCCAAAAACAAAATAATTGCAACAACTGTTAAGCGCCGGATCCCACGGGCCGATCCGGCGGGCCGTACCGGGCATCAGGGAAACTCCCAAGTCGAAATCGGTGAAATACGGGTTGTCTAGACAAGTTGGCGTGGCTACACTTCAATCCATTCCGAACTTGTCTAGACAGGATTGCTCACATGATTACGTTGACCCCCGGCCACCTGACCCTCCCGCAACTGCGCCAGATCGCACGCGAATCGGTGCAGCTCACGCTCGACCCGGCGAGCTTCGCGAAGATCGACGCAGGCGCGAAGGCCGTCGCCGACATCGCCGCGAAGGGCGAGCCGGCCTACGGCATCAACACGGGCTTCGGCCGTCTGGCCAGCACGCACATCCCGCGCGACCAGCTCGAACTGCTGCAGAAGAACCTCGTGCTGTCGCACGCGGTCGGCGTGGGTGAGCCGATGGCGCGCTCGTCGGTGCGCCTGCTGATGGCGCTGAAGCTGTCGAGCCTCGGCCGCGGCCACTCGGGCATCCGTCGCGAAGTGATGGACGCGCTGATCAAGCTGTACAACGCGGACGTGCTGCCGCTGATCCCGGTGAAGGGCTCGGTCGGCGCATCGGGCGACCTCGCACCGCTCGCGCACATGTCGGCCGTGCTGCTCGGCGTCGGCGAAGTGTTCATCCGCGGCGAGCGTGCAAGCGCGATCGACGGTCTGCGCGTCGCGGGCCTCGCGCCGCTGACGCTGCAGGCGAAGGAAGGCCTCGCGCTGCTGAACGGCACGCAGGCATCGACCGCGCTGGCGCTCGACAACATGTTCGCGATCGAAGACCTGTACCGCACCGCGCTCGTCGCGGGCGCGCTGTCGGTCGACGCGGCTGCCGGTTCGGTGAAGCCGTTCGACGCACGCATTCATGAACTGCGCGGCCATCAAGGCCAGATCGACGCAGCGGCGTCGTATCGCGACCTGCTCGAAGGCTCGCCGATCAACCAGTCGCACCGCGATTGCGACAAGGTGCAGGATCCGTACAGCCTGCGCTGCCAGCCGCAGGTGATGGGCGCGTGTCTGGACCAGATGCGCCATGCAGCCGACGTGCTGCTGGTGGAAGCGAACGCCGTGTCGGACAACCCGCTGATTTTCCCGGATACGGGCGAAGTGCTGTCGGGCGGCAACTTCCACGCCGAGCCCGTCGCGTTCGCTGCCGACAACCTCGCGCTGGCCGCATCGGAAATCGGCGCACTGGCCGAACGCCGCATCGCACTGCTGATCGACGCGACGCTGTCGGGCCTGCCCCCGTTCCTCGTGAGGGACGGCGGCGTGAACTCGGGCTTCATGATCGCGCACGTGACGGCTGCCGCGCTCGCATCGGAAAACAAGACGCTCGCGCACCCGGCATCGGTCGACTCGCTGCCGACCTCGGCGAACCAGGAAGACCACGTGTCGATGGCGACGTTCGCCGCGCGCAAGCTCGCCGACATCGCGGACAACACGAAGCACATCCTCGCCATCGAACTGCTGGCTGCCGCGCAAGGCGTCGACCTGCGCGCGCCGTACCACACGAGCCCGAAGCTGGCGCCCGTGATGGAAACGATCCGCGGCAAGGTCGCGCACTACGAACTCGACCACTACTTCGCACCGGACATCGCCGTGATCGCGAAGCTGGTCGGCGAGCGTGCGTTCGCGAAGGTTGCGCCGTTCTCGTTCGCATCGGAACAGTAAGCCCATGAGCGCGCCGGTCTACCAGGAGATCAAGGACTTCATCCTGGCCCGCATCCACGCAGGCGAGTGGGAGGAGGGCGACCAGGTGCCGTCCGAGAACGAGCTGGCGCGCGAATTCAAGGTGGCGCGCATGACCGTCAACCGCGCGTTGCGCGAGTTGACGGCCGAGCAGGTGCTCACGCGCATGAAGGGCGCGGGCACCTACGTCGCGCGGCCGAAGTACGAATCGACGCTGGTGGCGATTCGCAGCATCTCGGAAGAAGTCGGCGCACGCGGGCATGCGTATCACGCCAGCGTGCTCGGCCTCGACACGATCCGCGCCGACGAGGCGATCGCCGACGAGATGCAGGTGGCCGTGCGCACGAAGCTGTTTCATTCGCAGGTGCTGCACTTCGAGAATGACGAGCCCGTGCAGCTCGAAGAACGATGGGTGAATCCGGCGGTCGCGCCGGATTACGCCGAGCAGGATTTCACGAACACGACGCCGAACCTGTACCTGATGCGCGCGGCTCCGCTGCAGCGCGTCGAGTACCGGATCGAAGCGGCGGCCCCGGCGCCGGAGCGGCGCGAGCAGCTGCGGATGGACGACGTCGAGCCGTGTCTGGTTTTACATCGACGCACCTGGTCGCAGGGCGTCGTCGCCTCGGTGGCGAATCTGTGGCATCCCGGCAGCCGATACCGCTTCACCGGGCATTTCTGATTCCTATTTGATAGTCATTTTCCTTCGGGAGCAGTCGTCATGAACCATCCGAAACACATCGATCCCCGTCTCGATCCGACGCGCACGATCCGCGCGCCGCGCGGCAGCGAGAAAGTCTGCAAGACCTGGCTGGCCGAAGCGGCCTACCGGATGATCCAGAACAACCTCGACCCGGAAGTCGCCGAGCATCCGCATGCGCTCGTCGTGTACGGCGGCATCGGCCGCGCGGCGCGCAACTGGGAATGCTACGACCAGATCCTCGCATCGCTGAAGGATCTGGAAGAGAACGAGACGCTGCTGATCCAGTCGGGCAAGCCGGTCGGTGTGTTCCGCACGCACAAGGATGCGCCGCGCGTGCTGCTCGCGAACTCGAACCTCGTGCCGCACTGGGCAAACTGGGATCACTTCCACGAGCTCGACCGCAAGGGCCTGATGATGTACGGCCAGATGACGGCCGGCAGCTGGATCTACATCGGTAGCCAGGGCATCGTTCAGGGTACCTACGAAACGTTCTTCTCGGTCGCGAACCAGCACTTCAACGGCGATCCGTCGGGCCGCTGGATCCTGACGGGCGGCCTGGGCGGCATGGGTGGCGCGCAGCCGCTGGCCGCGACGATGGCCGGCTTCTCGATGATCGCGGTCGAATGCGACGAGACGCGCATCGACTTCCGTCTGAAGACGCGCTACGTCGACAAGAAGGCGACGACGCTCGACGAAGCGCTCGGCATGATCGAGGAAGCGAAGCGCGACGGCAAGCCGGTGTCGATCGGCCTGCTCGGCAACGCGGCCGACGTGTTCCCGGAACTCGTCAAGCGCGGCATCACGCCGGATTGCGTGACCGACCAGACGAGCGCGCACGACCCGATCAACGGCTACCTGCCGCAAGGCTGGACCGTCGCGCAATGGCGCGAAGCTCAGAAGGTCGATCCGCAGAGCATCGTGAAGGTCGCGAAGCAGTCGATGGCCGTCCAGGTGCAGGCGATGCTGGACCTGCAGGAACGCGGCGCGGCGACGCTCGACTACGGCAACAACATCCGCCAGATGGCGCTGGAAATGGGCGTCGAGAACGCGTTCGACTTCCCGGGCTTCGTGCCGGCCTACATCCGCCCGCTGTTCTGCGAAGGCAAGGGCCCGTTCCGCTGGGTCGCGCTGTCGGGCGATCCGGAAGACATCTACAAGACCGACCAGAAGGTGAAGGAGCTGATCCCCGACGATCCGCACCTGCACAACTGGCTCGACATGGCACGTGAGCGCATCGCGTTCCAGGGCCTGCCGGCGCGTATTTGCTGGGTCGGCGTGAAGGATCGCTATCGCCTCGGCCAGGCGTTCAACGAGATGGTCAAGAACGGCGAACTGAAGGCGCCGATCGTGATCGGCCGCGACCACCTCGACACCGGTTCGGTCGCCAGCCCGAACCGCGAGACGGAATCGATGAAGGACGGTTCGGACGCAGTCAGCGACTGGCCGCTCCTGAACGCACTGCTGAACACCGCAGGCGGCGCATCGTGGGTGTCGCTGCACCATGGCGGCGGCGTCGGCATGGGCTTCTCGCAGCACTCGGGCGTCGTGATCGTCGCCGACGGTACCGCCGAAGCGCATGAGCGTCTCGGCCGCGTGCTGCTGAACGACCCGGCGACGGGCGTGATGCGCCATGCGGATGCCGGCTACGAACTCGCGCAGCAGACGGCCCGCGAAGCCGGCCTGAAGCTGCCGATGCTCGGCCGCTGAGCATGACGGCGCTCCACCAGGCGCCGGTGAACGCGACGATGATCCGCGCAGCGGATCTCGTCGCGTCGCCATGGAAGAACGGCGGTGGCGTGACGCGCGAAATCGGCGCGTTCCCGCCGGGCGCTGCGCTCGACGCGTTCGCGTGGCGCGTGAGCGTCGCGGACGTCGGCACGGCCGGGCCGTTCTCGCGTTTCGACGGAATCGACCGCACGCTCGTGCTGCTGTCCGGCGCGGGCATGACGCTCGCCGAGGAAGGTGGCGCACGCCACGTGCTCGATGCACCGCTGGCCCGCGCGGATTTCGCGGGCGAGGCGGCGATCGACGCGACGCTGCACGACGGCGCGACGCGCGACTTCAACCTGATGACGCGCCGTTCGGCGGCGCGCGGCGCGCTCGACGTATGGCGCGCAGGCGCGCACCGCATCGAGCATGCCGATACCGTGCTGCTGTATTGCGCGACCGGCGAGGCTGCCGTTGAAATCGACGGCGCACGCTACACACTGGAAGAAATGGACACGCTGCGGCTCGACGGGCCGCGGCGTGCGTTTGACGTCGTCGTGAGCGGTAGCGGCGCGTTGCTCGCCGTGTCGCTCGCCATCGGCGAACGAGACTGAACGCATGAAATCGACTGTCTGGCATCACCTGAGGCTGTGTCCGCACGGCCATCCCGACGAGACGATCGACGACGCGGCGATCGCCGTCGACGAAACCGGCACGATCGTCTGGCTCGGCGCGATGTCCGCGCTGCCGCACGGTTATGCCCACTGGCAACGCGAGGATCTGCACGGCGCGTGGGTGACGCCGGGCCTCGTCGATTGCCATACGCACCTCGTGTACGGCGGCACGCGTGCCGACGAATTCGCGCAGCGTCTCGCGGGCGTCAGCTACGAGGAAATCGCGCGGCAGGGCGGCGGGATCGTGTCGACGGTGCGCGCGACGCGCGCGGCCGACGAGACGACGCTGTTCGTGCAGGCCGCCGCACGCCTGCAGCCGCTGCTCGCCGAAGGCGTGACCGCGATCGAGATCAAGTCGGGCTACGGGCTCGACCTCGCGAGCGAACGCAAGATGTTGCGCGTCGCGCGCCAGCTCGGCGAACGCTTCCCGGTCAGCGTCTACACGACCTTCCTCGGCGCGCATGCGCTGCCGCCCGAATACGCGGGCCGCGCGGATGCGTATATCGACGAAGTGTGCGACCGGATGCTGCCGGCGCTGGCCGACGAAGGGCTCGTCGACGCGGTCGACGTGTTCTGCGAACGCATCGGCTTTTCGCTCGCGCAGACCGAGCGCGTGTTCGAAGCCGCGACGCGGCGCGGGCTGCCCGTGAAGCTGCACGCGGAGCAACTGTCGAACGCGGGCGGCACGGCGCTCGCCGCGCGCTACCGCGCACTGTCCGCCGATCACCTCGAATTTCTCGACGAAGCCGGCATCGAGGCGATGAAGGCGGCCGGTACGGTTGCTGTGCTGCTGCCCGGCGCGTACTACTTCATCCGCGAGACGCAACTGCCGCCGATCGAGCTGCTGCGCAAGCACGGCGTGCCGATCGCGCTCGCGACCGATCACAACCCCGGCACGTCGCCGCTCGAATCGCTGCTGCTGACGTTGAACATGGGCTGCACGCTGTTCCGCATGACGGTGCCCGAAGTGCTGCAGGGCGTCACGCGCCATGCGGCCGCGGCGCTCGGCCGCGCGGATCGCCACGGCGCGCTCGAGGTCGGCCGCCAGGCCGACTTCGCCGCCTGGTCGGTCGGCTCGCTGGCGGAGCTCGCCTACTGGATCGGCCGGCCGCTGTGCGAGCAGGTCGTACGCGGCGGCACGACCGTGTTTCGCCGGATGAATGGATAGCCTCATGACCGACACCACGTTGTTTGCAGACCATGCGTACCTGCCCGATGGCTGGCGCCGTAACGTGCTGCTGCGCTGGGACGCGGCCGGCACGCTGACCGGCGTGACGCCCGACACCGACGCACCCGCAGGCGTCGCGCGTGCGGCAGGGCCGGTGCTGCCCGGCATGCCGAACCTGCATTCGCACGCATTCCAGCGCGCGATGGCGGGGCTCACCGAATACCGCGCGAATCCGTCCGACAGCTTCTGGAGCTGGCGCGACCTGATGTACCGCTTCGCGCTGAAGATCACGCCCGACGCGCTCGCGGCGATCGCACGCTGGCTGTATGTCGAGATGCTCAAGTGCGGCTACACGTCGGTGTGTGAATTCCACTACGTGCACCACACGCAGGACGGCTCGCGTTATCCGCAGATCGCGGAACTCGGCACGCGTGTGATCGACGCCGCGCGCGCGGCCGGCATCGGCATCACGATGCTGCCCGTGTCGTACCAGTTCGCCGGCTTTGGTAACAAGCCGCCGCGCGACGACCAGCGCCGTTTCATCAACACGCCCGACGGTCTGCTCGAACTGCTCGACGCGATGCGTCGCACGGCACCGGAGCACGGCGGGCTGCGCTACGGCGTTGCACCGCACTCGCTGCGGGCGGTGTCCGAGAACGGCTTGCGCGCGCTGCTTGACGGGCTGCCCGACGATGCGCCCGTGCATATCCATATCGCCGAACAAACGGCCGAAGTCGACGACTGCGTGCGTGCCTACGGCGCGCGCCCGGTGCAATGGCTGCTCGATCGCTTCGACGTCGATGCGCGCTGGTGTCTGGTGCACGCGACGCACGTCGACGCAGCCGAAACGGCCGTGCTCGCGAAGCGTCGTGCCGTTGCCGGCCTGTGCCTGACGACCGAAGCGAACCTCGGCGACGGCGTGTTCCCGGCCGTTGACTATCTTGCGCAGGGCGGTGTGATCGGCGTCGGCTCGGACAGCCACGCGTCGGTCGACTGGCGCTCGGAGTTGCGCTTGCTGGAATACGGGCAACGGCTCGTGCACCGCGCGCGCAACGTGCTGGCGAGCGACACGCAGGCACATGTCGCCGATCGCCTGTTCGATGCGTCGCTCGCAGGCGGCGCGCAGGCGAGCGGGCGGCGTGTCGGTGCGCTGCGCGAAGGCTGCCGCGCCGACTGGCTCGTGCTCGATCCCGATCATCCGGCGATCGCCGAACACGACAGCACGTCGTGGATGTCGGGTATCGTGTTCGCGGAGCATGGCGAGACGCCGGTGCTCGACGTCTACACGGGCGGCGAGCGCGTCGTGAGCGGCCGCCGCCATCGCGACGAAGCCGTCGCGTATGCCGACTACCGCGCCGCGCTGGCGCAACTGCTGCGCTGACGCGCGCAACCGGCGCACGCCGCATGCGTGCGCCGGCAGACCTCCAACGGTGATGCGACATGACTGAACAACCGGCTGTATTCACGCTGAAGCAGGGCACGCTGCCGCTGCTGATCTCGATTCCGCACGCAGGCACGCACATCCCCGACGACATCGCCGCGACGATGACGGACGATGCGCGTTTCGTCGACGATTGCGACTGGCATCTCGAACGGCTGTACGGATTCGCGGCCGACCTCGGCGCATCGGTCCTCGTGCCGTCGCACGCGCGTTACGTCGTCGACCTGAACCGCCCGCCCGACAACGAGAACCTGTACCCGGGGCAGGACACGACGGGGCTCGTGCCGGTCGATACATTCGACAAGGCACCGTTGTATCCGGCGAACGCACTGCCCGGCAACGACGAGATCATGCGTCGCCGCGATCGCTACTGGCTGCCGTATCACGACGCGCTGCAAAGCGAAGTCGCGCGCCTGAAGCACGAGCACGGCCGCGTGCTCGTGTGGGAAGCGCATTCGATCCGCTCGCACGTGCCGCGCTTCTTCGACGGCCGCCTGCCGGACTTCAACTTCGGGACGTCGAGCGGCGCGAGTGCCGCACCGGGTCTCGCAGAGGCGCTGGCCGCGCGCGTGCTCGAACACGGCGGCTATACGGCGGTCGCGAACGGGCGCTTCAAGGGCGGCTACATCACGCGTCACTATGGCGTGCCCGATACCGGCGTCGAGGCTGTGCAGCTCGAGCTGTCGCAGATCACCTACATGGAAGAGACGCGTCCTTACGCGTATGACGAAACGCGCGCGGCGCGGATTGTGCCGCTATTGCAGACGCTCGTCGAAACCGCGCTCGCGCATCGTTGAGCCGGGGCCGCACGGATGCGGCAGCGCGGCGGAGCAGGTGGGTCGCACCCCGCCGGCACGTAGTGCGCCACACCGATGCAATGCACAACACGGCATCGATCCACGAGATCGATGCCGTTTTTTTCGTCTGATCGATGCCTTCATCGGCACCTGAAAATTTGACGCAATTTTTAGGTGATATAAGCTGAATGTCAGGAAGTCGTCACGCGCGCACCGGCGGCGGGGCCATCGATCGTGGCCGCACCGCGCCGGCATGCGCTGCGAAACACCTTGCCGACGTGTCGCCGCGCGGCATTGCCGCATGCGCTTCATTGCGACACGTGTCCTGCATTCATCAGTCAGTCGAGTACGATCGTGAAAGCCGCCAGCCCTTCTATACGCCGGACGCGAAGTCCGTCGGCGGGCGCGCCGCCTCAGGCCGGGCCGATCCGGCATGCTGATCGCGGCACGCGTGCCGCCCCTTTACGCGAGCCTCGTTTCTTCGCTCTTTCCCATCGCGGCCTGCGCCGCTTCAATCTCGTGACCGCGCACGTGTTCAGCGCGGTGCAGTGCGACGGCAGCGCGTCGTTGTTGCCCTAGCGTCCTTTTCCGTTTCCGTTCCGGGTCGTACCGCCTGTTGCCGCATCGTCCGCGCGGCGGGATCGTGTGTGAGCATGCGCCGCGTCGCGGCGCGCGCGCGGTGCCGGCACGAACCCTCATCGTCCCGCGTGCGAACGCGTCGCGCGCGATTACCGGAGAGATACCCATGCGCCTGCGCCCGATCGTAGCCGTTACCGCCGACCGCATCCTGCGCGGCGCGCATCCGAACCACACGGCGGGGGAGAAGTACCTGGCCGCGCTCGTCGATGGTGCCGGCGCGCTTGCATTCGTGCTGCCCGCGCTCGGCGCGCGCCAGCCGGCCGACGCGATCGTCGCGGCGGTCGACGGGTTGCTGCTGACCGGCAGTTATTCGAACGTCGAGCCGCATCACTACGGCGGCGCCGCGAGCGCGCCCGACACGCTGCACGATCCCGCGCGCGACGCGACCGCGCTGCCGCTGATCCGCGCGGCGATCGAAGCGGGCGTGCCCGTGCTCGCGATCTGTCGCGGCATGCAGGAGCTGAACGTCGCCTACGGCGGCACGCTGCACCAGCGGCTGCACGCGACGACCGGCTTCGACGATCATCGCGAGCGGCCGGCCGATCCGCTTGAACGGCAGTACGGCCCGGCGCACGTCGTGCAGTTCGCGCCCGGCGGCCTGCTGCAGCGGGTCGCGCGCGGTGCGCAGGAGGCGACGGTCAATTCGCTGCACGACCAGGGCATCGCGCAACTCGGCGCAGGGCTCGTCGTCGAAGCCAGCGCGCCAGACGGACTGGTCGAGGCCGTCAGCGTGCGCGGCGCGCGCGCGTTCGCGCTCGGCGTGCAGTGGCACCCCGAATGGCGCTACGCGGAACAGCCGCTGTCGCGCGACATCTTCGCGGCATTCGGCGCGGCGTGCCGCGCGCGCATGACACATCGCATTCATGCAGCCGGTGGCGCGATGCCGTCGCCGGCCGCATCCGACGTCGACTGATAGAGGCCGATCATGGAACCCGAACTGAGCGAATTCCTGCGACAGCACCGCATCACCGAGGTCGAGGCGATCATTCCCGACATGGCCGGCATCGCGCGCGGCAAGATCATTCCGCGCAACAAGTTCGAATCCGGCGAATCGATGCGCTTGCCGCAGGCCGTGATGGTGCAGACCGTCACCGGCGACTATCCGGAGGACGGCACGCTGACCGGCGTGACCGATCCCGACATGGTGTGCGTGCCCGATCCGTCGACGATCTGCCTGATTCCGTGGGCCGTCGATCCGACCGCGCAGGTGATTCACGACTGCGTGCACTTCGACGGCTCGCCGGTCGAGATCTCGCCGCGCTACGTGCTGCGACGCGTGCTCGATCTGTACAAGGCGAAAGGCTGGCAACCGGTCGTCGCGCCCGAGCTCGAGTTCTATCTCGTCGACATGAACGCCGATCCCGACCTGCCGCTGCGTCCCCCCGTTGGCCGCACCGGGCGCGCGGAGACCGGCCGGCAGTCGTATTCGATCGAAGCCGTGAACGAGTTCGATTCGCTGTTCGAGGACATCTACGAATACTGCGAGATGCAGGGGCTCGATATCGAGACGCTGATCCACGAGGTCGGCGCCGCGCAGATGGAGATCAACTTCGTGCACGGCGATGCGCTGTCGCTCGCCGACCAGGTGTTCCTGTTCAAGCGCACGGTGCGCGAGGCGGCGTTGCGCCACAACATGTACGCGACCTTCATGGCGAAGCCGATGCAGGACGAGCCGGGCTCGGCGATGCACATCCACCAAAGCCTGGCCGATGCGCGCACGGGGCGCAACCTGTTCTCCAACGAAGACGGCGCAGTGTCGCCGATGTTCCACAGCTATCTCGCGGGGCTGCAGAAGTACACGCCCGCGCTGATGCCGATCTTCGCGCCGTACATCAACTCGTATCGCCGCCTGTCGCGCTTCATGGCCGCGCCGATCAACGTGCAGTGGGGCTACGACAACCGTACGGTCGGCTTCCGCATTCCGCAGTCGGGCCCGTCGGCGCGCCGCATCGAGAACCGGATTCCGGGCGTCGACTGCAATCCGTACCTCGCGTTCGCGGCGACGCTCGCCGCCGGCTATCTGGGCTTGACGCAACAGCTTGCACCGACCGAGCCGATCGCGTCGGACGGCTACAAGCTGCCGTATCAACTGCCGCGCAATCTCGAGGAGGGTATCTCGCTGATGGCGGCCTGCACGCCGCTGGCCGGCATTCTCGGCGACAAGTTCGTGAAGGCCTACCTGGCGCTGAAGGACACCGAATACGAAGCGTTCTTCCGCGTGATCAGCTCGTGGGAACGCAGGCATCTGCTGCTGCACGTGTGAGCGTGCGGCGCTGTTATCCGGAGGAAACATGACCGATCGAAACGAAGCCGTCCCACCGCAGTCGACCGCGGATTACCGCGCGCTCGACGCCGCGCACCACATCCACCCGTTCTCCGACATGGGCGCGCTGAACCGCGCGGGCAGCCGCGTGATCGTGAAGGCTGATGGCGTCTACCTTTGGGACTCGGACGGCAACAAGGTGATCGACGGGATGGCCGGCCTCTGGTGCGTGAACGTCGGCTACGGCTGCAAGGCACTTGCCGACGCCGCGTATCGCCAGCTCCAGGAACTGCCGTTCTACAACACGTTCTTCAAGACCACGCACCCGCCGGTGATCGAACTCTCCGCGATGCTCGCGGAAGTCACGCCGAAGGGCTTCAACCACTTCTTCTATTGCAACAGCGGCTCGGAAGGCAACGACACGGTGCTGCGCCTCGTGCACCAGTACTGGCGCGTGCAGGGCCAGCCGCAGAAGAAGTACGTGATCTCGCGCAAGAACGGCTATCACGGCTCGACGATCGCGGGCGGCACACTCGGCGGGATGGGCTACATGCACGAGCAGATGCCGTCGAAGGTCGAGAACATCGTGCACATCGACCAGCCGTATTTCTTCGGCGAAGCGGCGGCCGGCGAAACGCCGGAAGCGTTCGGCCTGGCCCGCGCGCAGCAGCTCGAAGCGAAGATTCTCGAACTCGGCGCGGAGAACGTCGCCGCATTCATCGGCGAGCCGTTCCAGGGCGCGGGCGGCGTGATCTTCCCGCCGTCGACGTACTGGCCGGAAATTCAGCGGATCTGCCGCAAGTACGACATCCTGCTGGTTGCCGACGAAGTGATCGGCGGCTTCGGCCGCACCGGCGAATGGTTCGCGCACCAGCACTTCGGCTTCGAGCCGGACCTCATCACGATGGCGAAGGGCCTCACGTCGGGCTACGTGCCGATGGGTGCCGTCGGCATTCACGAGCGCGTCGCGCGGCCGATCATCGACAACGGCGAATTCAACCACGGCCTCACGTACTCGGGCCACCCGGTCGCGGCGGCCGTCGCGGTCGCGAACCTGAAGCTGCTGCGCGACGAACGGATCGTCGAGCGCGTGAAGAACGACATCGGGCCGTACTTCCAGCGCCGGCTGCGCGATGCGCTGGGCGATCATCCGATCGTCGGGGAAATTGCGGGAGCGGGGCTGGTCGCGGGCGTTCAGCTTGCGCGTGATCGGGACCGGCGCGAGCGGTTCGGCGCGAATGTCGATATCGGCACGATTTGCCGCGACTTCTGCTTCAACGGCAACCTGATCATGCGCGCGACCGGCGACCGGATGCTGCTGTCGCCGCCGCTCGTGATTCGCGAAGCGGAGGTTGACGAGATCGTCGACAAGGCGAAGCGTGCGTTCGATGCGACGGCGGCGAGGGTGGGGTGCGCGCAGTAAGCCGGCGCGGCATTGCGTGCGTGCTGAGGAGGTAGCGCGACGCCAAAACGAAAAGGCCCTGCGTCGTGAGACGCAGGGCCTTGAATTCTTTGGTGGGCGGTACTGGGATCGAACCAGTGACCCCTGCCGTGTGAACCGGAAAATTGACACTGCGGAGACTGCAGGTTACTAGAGTTCCCTTTTTAAATCAATACCATAGGTAACTAGGCTTCCCTTGAGGTAACCAGAATTCCCGTAGTCAATGTGCCAAATTTGTGCCAAAAGAGAGACCCACGGCCTGCTCAAGATCGCCAATCGAACGGCCGAACTGGCTCATGTGGCGGTCAAGACGAAGCCGGTCATGCTCGACAAAATGCGCTAGATTGACCTGACTCTCACGATACTCGTGTGCGACTGCGTATTCGAGTTGAGCACGGAACCTAGCCAAGGCCTTTGCCGCGGCCTTCCCGGCAGAGCCGTGGGTAAGTGAGATCTTGCGTCGCCCCAGTCCCTTGAGAATTGGGCGCGCGGCTTCAATCGCGTCAAGGCGTGCTTCCCAGCTGAAGATTTCGCGGAGCAATTCATCGCTCCCAGCGAGAAACGCCATCCATGCCAACGTACCCAAGGCATGCCGGGCACGAGACATGGGCATAGCGCGGTCGCTTACATACGCGCGCTGCTTGCGCCCTTCGGCGGCCGTCATGCCGGTATCGTCGTACCCGTAGAACAGGCTTTCGACATCCCTTTGTGTCCCGGCAATGGCCTGGAGTCGCATCGCAAGCTCCCGAGAGACATGAAGCGGCAAGTCACGCACGCGTTTGCATGCGCCTTGATCCCTATTGCCTTCATCATCCTCTTTGCGCATCTCATCCTTCCGGATGTCGAGGATTGCATGCACCAACAGGCCGCTGAGTGCCTGATCGGTCATGCTGGCATAGCTACTTCGACCCTCGCGCATTTCGGGTTCCCTCTAGTTCCCTCTCATTCACCAACGTGATTATGAGAAGCCACCGGCGGTTCTGCAAGGCCCATCGCATCGAAGCGTGAAATCCAAAAATGTTCCTTAAGTGTCCTCACGCCCGCGGTTCGTCCGTACCAACAATCACCACGTTTGGTCACTCAGGGGCACGAGAAGAAAATGCAGGAACGCGATTACGAGCTTGCCGCAAAGCTGAGCCGAGCCGGCGACGACATGTTGGTTGGCCCTGTCGAGGTCGCTGCACTGACAGGGCTCAGTGCGATCACCATCGGGAAACGCAAGGTCACGTCCATGCCCGAGCCGGTACCCGGCATTCGCCGTCTGCTGTGGCGCATGGGCGATGTTCGGCAATGGATGCGTCGGCGGAGTGGTATTGACGAATCCGCCGGCGAGGCTCTGCCTGCCCGTCGCGGTCGTCCGACCAAGGCTGAAGAGGTTGCCCGTCGCATGGCCGCACGGTAACTGGCGCGGGCATGACGAGATTCATACCGCTGCCGGACGAGCTGGATCTTTCAGAGAGGCACATCACCTTGAGGAACGATCTGGTCGTCGCTTCACATGGCCTGAAAACACTGGCTGAGCAGCGCATCATTAAATCGTGCGCGGCAAAGCTCGATAGCTGCCGGCTGGACCAGGGCCGCTACAAGATCAAGCTGTCGGCCGCTGAATATGCAGAGACTTTTGGTCTAGATGCAAATACGGCATATGAGCAGCTGAAAACAGTTGCCCGGTCTCTACTCGATCGGACGATCCGGCGTGAAGAGCCGACCCGGCGGGGCGTGAAAGTGCACCTCGACCACTGGGTCAGCGGCATCACCTATCACGAGGGTGCCGCGTGGGTCGAGCTCCGTTTCAGTCATGAGGCAACGCCATATTTGACGATGCTGCGCGGCAATCACACGACCTACATGCTCAAGCAGGCGGCTGGTCTGCGGTCGATCTACTCCTGGCGTTTGCTTGAGCTACTGATGCAGTTCAAGAGCACCGGCTGGCGCCACATCGACATCGACGAATTTGCAATGGCCTTGGATGTGAGGCCGAGCCATAGGAGCAATTTTGCTCAACTTCGCCGCTGGATCATCGAGCCTGCAGTGAAAGAGTTGGTCGAGAAAGATGGTTGGTCGATTGCTTGGGTACCTATCAAGGCCGGGCGCAAGGTCACAGCCTTGCGGTTCGCGTTTAGCCGAGCTCGGCAAGGTCGCCTAGAACTCTGAACATGAACAACAAAATGACGATTGAAGAGCAGCTCTCAACGAAGCGTCAGGTGCTTTTCTGCCTGGGCATGTCTGCGTGCTCGTTGATTTGCGGATGGCCGTTTCCGGCTCCAGGGGTATTTTCGCTGCTGACATACCGAACGACATGGGCCGTGCTCACGTTGGCGCTCCTCGCGATCACGATTGCCGTTGATGGGAATCTTTGGCTGCTACGCAACGAGGGAAAAACGCCTGCCGACTACTACGCCCGCAAGCATTGGTGGCTCCACGCCCTCGATTGGGAGCTTCACTATGGTTGGCTGCGTTGGCTCGAAAAATCTCGTACGAAAGGAGGCCGCTCATGAGGCGATCTGCATTGCTTCGACTGCTCGGGGCCGCTACGACGTGGGCGGCTGCGCTCCCTGCCTTCGCCGACAACATGACGCTGGGGGAAATCAGTCAGGCGGCTGCCCGCTCCGGCGACAAGTCTCGCCAGGCGCTCATTACCATCTACGGAAACGTTGTCAACAATCCCCTAGCGACGGGTGGTGCCGGCGGCAGCGATACGATACTGGCCGGAATCTTCCAAGTCGCGAACGGTGCGCTGCTGGTCATCGGCGCGCTCTTCGCGTGCTACGTGATGTTCCGGAAGGTGTCGCAGACAGCGCACGACGGCGCTGTGTTCGATCGCGAAAAGCACACCATGTGGGGGCCGATCCGGATCGTGTGGGGTTTGGCTGCACTCGTGCCGACGGCAAATGGTTGGTCGCTCTCGCAGCTGCTGATGCTGTGGTCGGCGTCGGTTATGGGGATCGGTGTGGCAAACATCGGCGTCGACGCCGCCGTCGCAGCGTTCAACGACGGGAAGGGAATGGTGTTGCAGCCCGTCATGCCCAGCACCAATGCGCTGGCCCATAAGATCTTCGAGATCGAGCTTTGCCGGCATGGACTTAACGCAAGCTTAGCTATGGCGTCTAGCGGAGGGGGACTCCTTCCCGAAGACAGCTATATGCAAACCCAGGCGACGGACACCGGATTCGTACTAGCCAACAAGAGTTTCGTATGCGGCGGTGCCAACGTCGATCCGGACCTCGCATCGCAGCCGAGCTCGACGAGTTGGTTCTCGAGCACGATCGACGTTGCCGAAGTCCGCAGGGCCCACCTCCAAGCGCTCTCCAGCATGGAAAAATCGCTGAGCGAATCAGCACGGCAATTCGTGAATGCGGTAACGATCCGCACCACGAGTGGTGGCAGCACACTGCCGGACGCAGAGATCGCGATCCAGTCGGCGGCCCAGCAGTATGAAAATACCGTCAATTCGATGGCCGCCACGAAGCAGGGCAACATTGGGGAACTGGCCAGTCAGCTCAGCTCATCCATCAAGGAAGGGGGATGGTGGACGTTGGGTCAGTGGTATCAAACTTTCGCGGCGGCCAACACGAAGCTGTCTGATGCAGTAGCGGGCAAAGCAACGACATTCAGTGCGTCGATCAGCGGCGACCCTGGCATGATGACCGTCTATACGATGGCCTTGAATGCGTACCAGGCGCAACAGGGTAGAGCTACAACGACGCACGCTACTCCGCTTGGCACGCAACGACAGGACGATGGTGGCAACATCCTCGCGAAGCTGTTCAGCTCGCCCGGGCAAGCGCTAACGGAAGCGATCACCAACATCAACGATGGTGGCGAGTCGCGTGGCCAAATCAACCCGCTTATCAAGATGAAAAACCTCGGCGACCACCTTACTGGTGTCGCCGAGGTCGGTCTTGCTGGATACCTGACTGCCAAGGGCCTTGAAAAGACCAGCGAAAGTTTCAGCATCGCAGGTTTGGCATCGCGAGTAGCCGACGCCAGTGGTGCGATCAGTTTCATCAAAGGCGCGCTGGATGGTGCCGGGCCAATCATCATGATGATCATCATCGCCGCGTTGCTGCTCGGTCTCGGCCTATCGACCTACCTGCCGATGGTGCCGTTCGTCATCTGGTTCGGCGCAGCCGTGAACTGGCTCGTCGTTGTCGGGGAAGGCGTGATCGCGGCCCCGCTATGGGCAATCACGCACTTGGGCGGGGAAGGCGACGGTTTCGGTCACAAAACTGCCCACGGCTACATCTTCCTACTGGAAATGATGGTTCGCCCCGTCCTCATGGTGATCGGCTTCTTCCTTGGAGGCGCAGGGATCATCGCCGGCGGAACGTTGCTGAACGAAGGCTTCGGCATCGCCCTTGCCAACGCGCAGTTTGACTCGTTGACTGGCATCGGCTCGATTCTGGCGTATTGCACTATTTATTTTTCGATGTGTCTCAACCTCGTGCATAGCTGCTTCAATTTGATCTTCCTGGTCCCCGACAAGGTGATCAACTGGGTAGGGGGCGTCGCGCCGGCAATGATCGGTGGCGACCATAGCGAGAGGACCAAAACCGCACTCAACACGATGCTGGCAAAGTTTGATATCCGCCCGTCTGGTGGCAGTGGAAGACGTCCGCTGGGTGGGACAAATCCATCATCCAAGCCTGATGGCGTTAGAGAATAGGAGAGGGCTATGCGATTGCTGAGACTTGCATCGGAGCTGTTCTATGTCGCGACATCCGTGCTGGGCGCCCTTCCCGCATTCGGGTATTCGGTGTGGGGCGGAAGATTCCTGCACTCAAGCGCAGCTCTTGTGCCAATGGTTGCATCTGTCGCATGGGTCGCGGGCGGTCTCCTGCTGCTATCGAATTGGCGCCGATCGCGCGACGGTGACATGCGGAAGCTAATTTCGTCGATTGCGCCGAGCTTTCGGCCGCAGGTCGAGGTTGCCGACTATCTCAACACGCGGTATGTCGGCATCGACACCGTGATCGGCAAGACGGTTGTCATTGATCGCGAGAAGAACTTCGCGAAATACGAGTCGATCGCCTACATTCAAAGTGCTGAAGTGAGCGATGCCGGCGACTCGGTCCATTCCGCGTTCACGTTTAACTTCCGGGACTTTGCCAATCCTTCGATGCAGATTCGGGTCAACCGGCTTCGAGCCGAAGATACCAGTACTCGGATTCGATATGCACTGGAACATGCCTCATAGCGGATGAAAACCTAATCGGACCTTTTAGCCCGGTTTTGCTGTCCGGCGCAGTATGTTGAATCTATTTTTCGCAAGGATTTCATGCCTCGCGAAGCTGGAATTTCACCCATAACTAGAAGAAAATTCTTTGGCCAATTCTGCAAAAAATCATCTCTTAGGCTTCATCGCCAAACTTTGATTTGACTATTTGACAGCTTCATCTAGTATATTTTCCCGACAGTCCATGTAAAAATTTCTCAAACGGAAACAAAGTATGGGCTTGCGCAAAACGGTGCGGCCTCGAGAGTTTCATATGTTTGAATATTTTCGATGGGCGTTCAGCGTTTCACACCAATAATGCGGGGGAAAGTATGTCTGGAAGCGGTGGTGGTAGCGGAGATTGGCGGCCGGAACCCAAAGCACCTGTGCCGGTGCCGAAGGCGGGTGGAGACGGTGGCGGTGGAGTCGCGGTAGGCGACCCTTGCGTCATCGACGAAGTGACGTCTCTTAACTCGGTGTCTCCAGCTGCATTGCGCAACGTGGGAGCGGGTACCGTTCTCAACGTCGTGTTTATGGCTGGGCCGCCGCAACGACTCGTCGCCCAAGACAACACTGGGCAGGTCGTCGGGTCTATCACATCGCGCTCGATGCTTCAGATTATCGAATGCATCCAGAACGGTCGTCGGTACGTCGCAGAAGTACTGGGCATCCAAGGAGGCTCCTGCCAGGTGCGGGTGCGACTGGCATGACGCAAAGCAAAATTGATGTCGTTGGCGGCGTCTATCACGAGCATTGTATTTGGCCTGTATGGGACCAAGTCTTTGGTTCTGGTGGACGAGCGGCGACTGCGCTCGTCAGTCACGTCGACAAAGTGACGCTGCACACCTATGCACACCCGGACGTCGAAACCGAATTCAAAAAAGCGGCAACGGTGTACAAATTTGACCTGGCCACAACCACCGCTCGGGCCGGTATTTCGTTTGAATACGTGCATTGCATGTCGACGCCTGTTATTCGTCCAGCTCTCGCGCGCATTCATACGCACGAGCCCATCGAAGTAAGCGCCAATGCAGTGTTGCGCTTCGGGATGCTGGAGGGTTCGGGAAAGGTTAGCGCGAAATGGTGCGTCTACGACCCACAATCAGCATTCCATCCGGAATCGTTCTGGGAAAACGGTAGCCAGGCCGAACACCTCGCGATTGTCGCCAACCGAAGCGAAATTGCTGCGATGGCTGGGGATTCAAACCCGAAGACGGCTGCAGCGACGCTGTTGGAGCGCGGTGCTGAAGTCGTTGTGGTCAAGTCGGGGCCGGCCGGTGCATACGTGTACAGCGCTGGCAGCCCGGAGGTACATATCCCAGCCTACCGTAGCGACATGGTATGGACCATCGGCTCGGGGGACGTATTTGCCGCCATCTTCGCAGCTCAATGGGCAGTACATCGCGCCAGCCCTGCTGCCGCAGCAGAGCTCGCTTCGCGTGCCGTTTCGCAATACGCGGAAACTATGGGATTGCCTGCAGTTCCAGTTCAAGAATTGTCAGAGACTCAGCGCACACCAGCATCCACAGTTGCCGGGAAGGTCTATCTGGCCAGCCCGTTCTTCAATCTTGGACAACGGTGGCTCGTGGACGAGGCACGACGTTGCCTAACTGAGCTCGGCCTCGAGGTGTTCTCCCCTGTTCACGACGTCGGCCGCGGTCCTGCCCACGATGTAGCACCGAAGGATATCGAAGCCTTGAACTCCAGTGACCGAGTCTTCGCGATCCTCGATGGTCTTGACGCAGGCACCATCTTTGAAGTCGGCTACGCGCGCTCAAAGAACATTCCCGTATATGCGCTCGCGCAAGCGGTCAACGATGAAGACCTGAAAATGGTCGTTGGAACGGACTGCAGATTGTTCTTCGACTTTGTAACGGCGCTGCATCACACGGCGTGGAAAGCATGAGAACAGCACTTCTTCTGTCCGGGGGTATGGACTCGGTTGCCATCGCCTACTGGGTGCGCCCGGAAGTCGGCATCACGGTGGCGTATGGCCAGCGCGCAGCTCAGGCGGAGGTGCGTGCCGCAGCAGCAGTCTGCGAGGCGCTCAGCATCGAGCATCACGTAATAGAGGCCGACTTAAGCGCATTGGGTAGCGGCGATATGGCTGGTCTGTCGCCCGCGACTCTCGCTCCTGTATCGGAGTGGTGGCCATTTCGCAACCAGATGCTGGTCACCTTGGCGGCAATGAAAGCCGTCACGCTCAATGTAAACAGGCTCCTGATAGGTTCGCTGCGGACCGATGGCATCCATGCGGACGGCAAACCTGAGTTCATCACGGCCATGAGTGCAGTGCTGCAATGCCAGGAAGGCGGGATAATGCTCGACGCCCCCGCTATCCAGTTGAGTGGCGCGGAGCTCATCAAAACGTCTGGCGTTCCTACTGACTTACTCGCATGGGCTCACTCCTGTCACGTCGCCAATGAAGCTTGCGGGATGTGCCGCGGCTGCCGCAAGCACTACGAGACGCTCGAGGAGCTTGGGCTTGACCCATACTGAAGACCCACGACCGCTAGGCGATGGTCCGTACTCGGACTACGCTTGGCCGGTTGAATCGAGTACACCATTCGCGCCATTCCGCGCTCCCGCAGGATCAGCGTTCGTGGACGTGTTCGAACAACGTCGCTCTACTCGCATACTGTCGCTAGCCCCACTGGAGCTGACGGTTGGAGCGCTGCTTTTCGCACTAATGCCCCGGTTCTGGAAAGAAGGGGACGTGCTGCGGCGAAGTCGCCGCCCGACACTATCGGCCGGCGCCCTTCATCCAATCTCGGTTTTGTTATTCAACAACTCGGCTGTTTTTCGCGTCAACGCCGATTTATGCATGCTCGAGAAGCTCACATTTGCGACCGAGGCACGGGACGCATGGATCAGTAAATGCCAACGGGTACTCCCCGGCGCAAACGGGGCATTCCTCACGCTCGTCGCCGACATGGCACGCCCAGCGAGCGCCTACGCGCATTGCGAGACGCTCGTTTGGCGAGACGCGGGCGCTACGCTTCAAACGCTTGCGCTCGTGGCCGCGCTGTTCGGACTGGGTTTCTGCCCGCTAGGTGTACTCGGCAACGAAGTCGTTTCAGCCCTTCCATCGGGAAAACAGCTTCTTGCGGTCGGTGCGGCGGCAATTGGATTGCCGGTACAAAACTGATCGGCGCTGGTTCGATTAGTGAACACTGACGCCGTCGTCGACGAAGAGATCGAGTTGCTCGGACTGCGTATGCGTCTTCCTCATGATGGCGGACAAACGGCGCATGTGATCCCACATAAGACCGTCGAGCGTGGCTGCAGAGACATCGATAGCACGCGCAAACGCGACGAAACGAGCCTCCAGTTGTCGATAGTGCGTCTCTGGCTGCCAATCCACCGGGAACAGGTCAAGGTGTTGGCCCACTCGAAGAATGTGAATGTCCAGAATCGCTACTTCGCTCTGCGGGCGCAGGTTGCGAACAATCCACGAAGCCGTCTTGAGACCGATACCCGGCAGCTCGTTCAACCGGTCCCGAAAAGCAATGTCATTTTCGGGAGGAGTAAAGCCGGCCAGCTGTTCAAGGCAGCCGCTCAGATATCGTGCCTTCTGCCGGATGAACCGGTATTTGCGTTCGCGACCTTGAAAGATGAACGGCTCACTCAACGCATCTTCGAGATCTTGCGCAGTGATACCAGCGTGCAGGAGGTTTCGCTCTCGAACGCGTGAATAAGCAGCCAATGCCAACTCTGCTGGCATCCCCCAGCCTCCTAGCAGACACGCAGCCACCTCCTCCTCAAGCGAGCGACCGAGGCGAAAATCGCAGAATGTGCCGGACTCGGTGTGTTGCCAAGCCTGCCCGCGCCAGTATGCCGGAGTCATCAGTTCATCGAATGCTCCCCAACGGATGCCGGGGAGTACTTCTTCGTTCACTGATGGTAGGGTCAATTCGCGAAGTTCACCCGCGATGTGTGCGTACATGGTTTGCATCTGGACTGGTGCTTGTCTGATGATTTCTTGGTGCGCAGCTAAAGTCCGGCTGCGAGGCGTCGCATCATACAACAGTCCTTCCGGCGACCCGATAGACGAATCGTCGCGTACCAGTATAGGTCGAAAAAATTCGAACTCGCGGATTTCCAAACTTCATCCAGCGACGGACCTCATATTTCATGTTTCGACATCGATGGAAACTACCCATTGAGATCGAATGGGTCTCGCGCTCTTAGGCCGAGCCACTTTTCGAGAGATATGAGCAACGTCCTTAGAGCTTCCTCGTGCTCGGGGAAATCGGCGGGATTGATTGCGTCGCATCTGGCCTTGGCCACGTCGATGCCGATGAAGTCGTCGACAGTCTCTTTGTTGAAACTGTTGTGCGGCATGGAGACTCGATCACCGAACGTATGGGTCGTCCCCCGGCTGATCATGCGTGTCGCCATGTTTGCGAACCCCTGGTCGGTCCGAATTGCCTTCTTCATCCACTCTCGGGGTTCGTCCAATGAGCCCGCATAGTCTCTCCACCGGTAGAGCTGAGATACGAGATCAGGTTCGTCGATTAGCGCGTCGTCATTCGTGGCGCGGTCTCTCATCAACTGCAGCCATAAGGCCTTCATTGCCTCAACGGTACCGAGGTCGAGCGTCGGGTCGACGGTGCCTCCGTCTCCCTCCTTGCGATCGGCGGGGTCGCTTAGATTGATCAGAATCGAAGCGACGGACAACGCCTTTGTCTTGCGGAGCGCCTCGATAGCCAGATCACCTCGTACATCCTCCGGAACCCGCTTCAGGAACCAACTTGTCGCTCGCCATGCTGCGATATAGGACGAACTGAAGCGACCGCCGTTCATACCTACGATCTTTTGAGCGATCTCAAACATTCCGGGCAGCAGAACAGCAGCGTTCTCAGCCGGGAGCCGATTGACGGATTCGTCGAGCCTCGTAACGAGCGAGAGTAGTAAGCCGTCGGCCTCGACGGCAGCGATCGCGCCAGCTAGCCTGTCCTCCGTCGCCGTCGCATCGAGAAAATCAACGAAGCGACGTTCTGACATTTCTCCAACCGCTGTCTGGAGTTCAAAGTAACGTGGGAAGTAGCGCGATGTGCATACCCGTTTTTCGGCCAGCCACTTGAGATGGAAGCCATCTGAGTAATTCGTACCCCCATATGCCCATTCAAGAGTGGGGAAGAGGTCCTTGAGCGCGTCCCGGACGACATCGCGACGCTCCTCCGGCACGATCTCAAGAAGCTCCTTAGCGGCTGCCTGGTCTGCCTCCCGGGTATTGTGCGAGAAGCGCCCTTCTTGGAGAACCAATCCGCGCTCGCGGAACAGGGCATCGTGGAGGTCTGGCTCGAAGACCCTGAGTGTCTCCAGAAGAAGGAAGTCGACAATGTTCACCTCGAATACGTCGCCGACCACATGCAGAGGCATGTGTACGGCGATGGACGAGATTAGGCGACGCGCATCTCGCATGTTGCGCAGGAAGGGTTGGATGCAACCAATGCAAGCGTTACCCCAACGCCTCTGCGAGAACCCGTTCGCCTCGGTCGCGTACGGTCCTGCCAGCTCGGAGAGCTCCTCCTCGAACATACGATGCACAATCGACGCCGGGACCGCCGGTAGATCGAAGTTAGCCTGCACAACCTTCTCGAGGAAAGCGCGACCGTCGCCGTCGGCGACAGGATCGAGTGCTCGCTCTACGATACTGGGCTGGAACAGGAGCACAAACACAATATTCGGCAGATTGGCGTTCGCTTTCACCTGGCGAAGAAGCATCCTAATCTGCTCGGGCTCGAGTCGGTCGATGTCGTCGACGAAGACAACCAACGGCCGGTCGAGTTCGCGAAGACGAGCCTCAAGCGCTCTGCGTACCTTGTCGAGCGGCTCGCTGCTACGGTCACGTCCGAGATGCAACAACAAGCGTCCCAGCAGAGATACGCCGACCGAGAGGACGGCGAGAACAGCCGCCACCTTTGCTGCCGTCGGAAGGTCGAAGCCTATGGCCGAAGCAATGGCAATCACCGAGGCATTCGTCAGTACCGTCGAGATTAGATGGCCTGAACTCCCGGCTTCTTTAAGCGGCTTGCCAGCCCCTGTAAGGATGAGCGTGAGCACGTAAATCGATGGGGCAATGAGCAACATAAATGATGTTCGAGGGACGAAGTAAAACGGGAGCGATGAAGCTCCCGTTGTCGTTTCAGAATGGCTCGTCAATGCTCTGGTGTGG
>NZ_JAUJQH010000036.1:0-61515 GCF_030482905.1 Burkholderia sp. AU45251
TGCCGGTCTTCCCGCAGACGTCGTCGCTCGCCTACCACGGCGCGACGATCAACCTCACGAAGCAGAGCTTCGGCGGCGACCAGACGGGCGCGGTGATGATCTCGAAGTTCATCAAGCCGGGTACGGTATCGACGGTCGCGTACAACCACTATTCGATGCTGAAGAGCGTCGAGGACATCTTCGGGCTCGACCATCTCGGCTATGCGGGGCAGGCCGGCCTGCAAGGCTTCGGCGGCGACGTGTTCACGAACCTGTGAGGCCGGCACGCAGGTCCGGCCGGAGGTCCGCTGGCGGGGGCTGGCGCGCGCTGGGCGCGGCGCTGGCGATCGGGTGGTGCGTAACGGCGGCCGGCGCTGCGCCGGGCAGTGCGGCAGCGCCGGCGGTATCGCCTGAAGCCACTGCCGGCGACATGGCCGCGCTCGGCAAGCTGATGTTCTTCGATCCGGCGCTGTCGGCGTCGGGCCGGATGTCGTGCGCGACGTGCCACAGCCCCGATCACGCGTACGGGCCGCCGAACGGTCTCGCCGCGCAACTCGGCGGCGCGGACCTGAAGCGACAGGGCACGCGCGCGGTGCCGAGCCTGCGCTACGTGCTGAACCGCACGCCGGTCTGGTCGCACCCGCAGGCCGCCAGCGTGGCGGAGCGGCTGACGGAAACCGACAACGCGCCGATCGGCGGTTTCGGCTGGGACGGCCGCTTCGACCGGCCGCGTGACCAGGCGAGCTTTCCGCTGCTGAATCCGGACGAAATGGCGAACCCGAGCGCGGAGGCCGTGGTCGGAAAGCTGCGGCGCGCGCCGTACGCGGAGCGCTTTCGCCGCGTGTTCGGCGCGCATGCGCTCGACGACCCGCAGCAGGCGTTCGCGAACGCGATGCGCGCGATCGAGCGTTTCGAGCTCGACGATCCGAGCTTTCATCCGTACACGAGCAAGTTCGACTACTACCTCGACGGCAAGGTCGAACTGAGTGCGCGGGAACTGCGCGGCAAGCGGCTGTTCGACGATCCCGCACGCGGCAACTGCGCGTCGTGTCACATCGACCAGCCGGGCGTGAACGGCGCGCATCCGCTGCTGACCGACTTCACGTTCGAAGCGCTCGGCGTGCCGCGCAACCGCGAATTGCGCGCGAACGCGAATCCCGACTACTACGACCTCGGGCTGTGCGGCCCCGTGCGGAAGGACCAGGCGGCGGACCGCGCGAACTGCGGGTTGTTCAAGACGCCGTCGCTGCGCAACACGTCGCTACGTCGGGTGTTCTTCCACAACGGCCGCTTCCACGCGCTGAAGGACGCGCTGCGCTTCTACGTGCAGCGCGATACCGACCCCGCGAAGTGGTATCCGACCGACCGGCACGGCCGCGTCGTGCAGTACGACGACCTGCCTGCGTATCTGCGCGTGAACGTCGACACGACGGACGAGCCGCTCACACGCAAGCGCGGCGAGAAACCGGTGTGGAGCGAGCACGATATCGACGATGTCGCGGCCTTCCTCGCGACGCTCGATGACGGGTATGTGCTGCCGGCGAAAGCGGCCGGCCGGCGCGTGTCGCGCTGACACGCGCCACGCGCGGCGGCGGCAATCGCCGCCGCGTCGTGGCGTCTGCATTGCCGGGTAATGCTTATCCGGGTATCGCGTGTACCACCCAACCCACTGTTTTTATTCACTTTTCTCGTTATCGTGGTACTCCATGAGCCGATTTTGCGTGGCATAATCGATCACATCCGTAAGGCTTGTAGTCACAACGACCCCGCATACCCATGGCACAGACTCTCTACGACAAACTGTGGAACACCCACGTGGTCCACACCGAGGAAGACGGCACGACGCTGCTCTATATCGACCGTCAGCTGCTGCATGAAGTCACGAGCCCGCAGGCGTTCGAAGGGCTGAAGATGGCGCAGCGTCCGGTGTGGCGCATCAGCGCGAACCTGGCCGTGTCGGACCACAACGTGCCGACCACCGATCGCAGCCACGGCATCGCCGATCCCGTCTCGAAGCTGCAGGTCGACACGCTCGACGCGAACTGCGATGCGTTCGGCATCACGCAGTTCAAGATGAACGACGTGCGCCAGGGCATCGTCCACATCATCGGGCCGGAGCAGGGCGCGACGTTGCCGGGCATGACGATCGTGTGCGGCGATTCGCATACGTCGACGCACGGCGCATTCGGCGCACTCGCGCACGGCATCGGCACGTCGGAAGTCGAGCACGTGCTCGCCACGCAAACGCTGCTGCAGAAGAAGAGCAAGAACATGCTCGTGAAGGTCGAAGGCACGCTGCCGCGCGGCTGTACCGCGAAGGACATCGTGCTCGCGATCATCGGCAAGATCGGCACCGCCGGCGGCACGGGCTACGCGATCGAATTCGGCGGCTCGACGATCCGCGCGCTGACGATGGAAGGCCGCATGACCGTCTGCAACATGGCGATCGAAGCTGGCGCGCGCGCGGGCATGGTCGCAGTGGACGACACGACGATCGATTACCTGAAGGGCCGTCCGTTCGTGCCGACCGGCGCGGAATGGAACCAGGCCGTCGAATACTGGCGCCAGTTCAAGTCGGACGAAGGCGCGCAGTTCGATCGCGTGGTCGAGCTGAACGCAGCCGAGATCGTCCCGCAGGTCACATGGGGCACGTCGCCGGAAATGGTCACGTCGATCGACGGTCGCGTGCCCGATCCCGAGCGCGAGAAGGATCCGGTCAAGCGCGACGCGATGGAGCGTGCGCTGGCCTATATGGCGCTCGAGCCGAACACGCCGATCGAGTCGATCAAGGTCGACAAGATCTTCATCGGGTCATGCACGAACGCACGCATCGAGGACATCCGCGCAGCCGCGTACGTCGTGAAGAAGCTGAACCGTCGCATCGCGTCGAACGTGCGGCTCGCGATGGTCGTGCCGGGCTCGGGTCTCGTGAAGGCGCAGGCCGAACGTGAAGGGCTCGACAAGGTGTTCACGGATGCCGGCTTCGAATGGCGCGAGCCGGGCTGCTCGATGTGCCTCGCGATGAACGCCGATCGTCTGGATCCGGGCGAGCGCTGCGCATCGACGTCGAACCGCAACTTCGAAGGCCGGCAGGGCGCGGGCGGTCGTACGCACCTCGTCAGCCCCGCGATGGCGGCAGCCGCGGCGATCGAAGGCCATTTCGTCGACATTCGCCAGCTGGGGTAACGCGTGACGGCATCGAAACTCGTGGCGCGGCTGGTTGCCGCGCTGGCGCTCGCAGGGCTGGGCTTCGGCCTCGCGGGCTGCAATACCGTCCAGGGCTTCGGGCAGGACGTCAACGCCGCCGGCAGCGCGCTGAAGCGCGCCGCGGAGTAACGTCCCCCGCCGAGAATTTGTCGATGTGCGCCGGCTGAACGCCGGCCCTTCAACCGGATAGACGGATCATGGAAAAATTCACAGTGCATACCGGCGTCGTGGCGCCGCTCGATCGCGAAAACGTCGACACCGACGCGATCATTCCGAAGCAGTTCCTGAAGTCGATCAAGCGCACGGGTTTCGGCCCGAACGCGTTCGACGAGTGGCGTTATCTCGACCACGGCGAACCGGGGCAGGACAACTCGAAGCGTCCGCTGAATCCCGACTTCGTGCTGAACCAGCCGCGCTACCAAGGCGCATCGGTGCTGCTCGCGCGCAAGAACTTCGGCTGCGGCAGCTCGCGCGAGCACGCGCCGTGGGCGCTGCAGCAGTACGGCTTCCGCGCGATCATCGCGCCGAGCTTCGCGGACATCTTCTTCAACAACTGCTACAAGAACGGGCTGCTGCCGATCGTGCTGACCGAGCAGCAGGTCGATCACCTGTTCAACGAGACGGTCGCGTTCAACGGCTTCGAAGTGACGGTCGACCTCGACGCGCAGGTCGTGCGTACGGGCGACGGCCGTGTGTATCCGTTCGAGATTACCGCGTTCCGCAAGTACTGCCTGCTGAACGGCTTCGACGACATCGGCCTCACGCTGCGCCACGCGGACAAGATCCGCCAGTTCGAGGCCGAGCGCCTCGTGAAGCAGCCGTGGCTCAACACCAAGCTGGTCGGCTGACAGCGCCTTTCGGGCGGGCGCGCCGGCGGCGCGTTCGCCGGCCTGCCTCCATCACACTCTACCCAGTCAGGAATTTCGCATGAAGATTGCAGTGCTGCCCGGCGACGGCATCGGTCCGGAAATCGTCAATGAAGCCGTGAAGGTGCTGAACGCACTCGACGAGAAGTTCGAACTCGAACAGGCGCCGGTCGGCGGCGCGGGCTACGAGGCAAGCGGCCATCCGCTGCCCGACGCGACGCTGAAGCTCGCGAAGGACGCCGACGCGATCCTGTTCGGCGCCGTGGGCGACTGGAAGTACGACTCGCTCGAGCGCGCGCTGCGCCCCGAGCAGGCGATCCTCGGGCTGCGCAAGCATCTCGAGCTGTTCGCGAACTTCCGCCCGGCAATCTGCTATCCGCAACTCGTCGATGCATCGCCGCTGAAGCCCGAGCTGGTCGCGGGCCTCGACATCCTGATCGTGCGCGAACTGAACGGCGACATCTACTTCGGTCAGCCGCGCGGCGTGCGCGCTGCACCGGACGGCCAGTTCGCCGGCGAGCGCGAAGGTTTCGACACGATGCGCTATTCGGAACCGGAAGTGCGCCGCATCGCGCACGTCGCGTTCCAGGCGGCCCGCAAGCGCGCGAAGAAGCTGCTGTCGGTCGACAAGGCGAACGTGCTCGAAACGTCGCAGTTCTGGCGCGACATCATGATCGACGTGTCGAAGGAATACGCGGACGTCGAGCTGTCGCACATGTACGTCGACAACGCCGCGATGCAGCTTGCGAAGGCGCCGAAGCAGTTCGACGTGATCGTCACCGGCAACATGTTCGGCGACATCCTGTCGGATGAAGCGTCGATGCTGACGGGCTCGATCGGCATGCTGCCGTCGGCGTCGCTCGACAAGAACAACAAGGGTCTGTACGAACCGTCGCACGGTTCGGCACCGGACATCGCGGGCAAGGGCATTGCAAACCCGCTCGCGACGATCCTGTCGGCCGCGATGATGCTGCGCTACTCGCTGAATCGTGCAGAGCAGGCCGATCGCATCGAGCGCGCGGTGAAAGCGGTGCTCGAACAGGGCTACCGCACGGGCGACATCGCGACGCCGGGCTGCCAGCAGGTCGGCACGACGGCAATGGGCGACGCAGTGGTCGCGGCGCTGTAACGCAAACAGGTAGAAAGGGCGCGAACGGGCCGCGAAATCGGCCGGTTCGCGTGCGGTTGGCCGTTGTGCGGGCCACCGGCTTTGTGTAGACTCGAACGATGGCGCATTTTTCCCTGATCTCCCCGGTCTTGAAACTCCACGGCAACATTGCCCGTGCGGGTGCGCGCGCCATCGTCATCACGAAAACCATTACCACGAAAACGATCATTAAACGCTGATCGTCCGTCGTGCCCGCCTATTTCCCCGCGCGGTCACACCGGGGACGGAAATGGCGGGGAAGCTCCATCAAAGGGTTAGTCATGAACGTAGGTCTCGTAGGTTGGCGCGGCATGGTCGGCAGCGTCCTGATGCAGCGTATGCAGGAAGAGGGCGATTTCGACCTGATCGAACCGGTGTTTTTCAGCACCAGCAACACGGGCGGCAAAGCGCCGTCGTTCGCGAAAAACGAGACTACGCTCAAGGACGCGACCAACGTCGACGAGCTGAAGAAGTGCGACGTGATCATCACGTGCCAGGGCGGCGACTACACGAACGACGTGTTCCCGAAGCTGCGCGCGGCCGGCTGGAACGGCTACTGGATCGATGCGGCATCGTCGCTGCGGATGCAGGACGACGCGGTCATCATCCTCGATCCGGTCAACCTCGACGTGATCAAGGACGCGCTCGTCAAGGGCACGAAGAACTTCGTCGGCGGCAACTGCACGGTCAGCCTGATGCTGATGGCGCTCGGCGGCCTGTTCCGCGAGAACCTCGTCGACTGGATGACGGCGATGACCTACCAGGCCGCATCGGGCGCCGGCGCGCAGAACATGCGTGAACTGCTGTCGCAGATGGGCACGCTGAACGGCGCCGTGAAGGAGCAACTCGCCGATCCGGCTTCCGCGATCCTCGACATCGACCGCCGCGTGCTGGCCGCGATGAACAGCGATGCGATGCCGACGAGCCACTTCGGCGTGCCGCTCGCCGGTTCGCTGATCCCGTGGATCGACAAGGATCTCGGTAACGGGATGTCGAAGGAAGAGTGGAAGGGTGGCGCGGAAACCAACAAGATCCTCGGCAAGCCGGCCATGGGCCAGCCGGGTTCGATCCCGGTCGACGGCCTGTGCGTGCGGATCGGCGCAATGCGCTGCCACTCGCAGGCGCTGACGATCAAGCTGAACAAGGACGTGCCGCTCGACGAGATCAACGACATCCTTGCATCGGCGAACGATTGGGTGAAGGTCGTGCCGAACGAGCGTGAAGCGTCGATGCGCGACCTGTCGCCGGCGAACGTCACGGGCACGCTGACGGTGCCGGTCGGCCGCCTGCGCAAGCTCGCGATGGGCGGTGAATACCTGTCGGCGTTCACGGTCGGCGACCAGCTGCTGTGGGGCGCGGCCGAGCCGCTGCGCCGCATGCTGCGTATCCTGCTCGACAAGTAAGCCTGCATGTCCGGCCCGCGAGATGCGGGCCGCATTGCACAAGATTGCGCGCCGCGTCGGCCTTGAACCTATCAAGGCTGGCGCGGCGCGTTTTTCATGCGCGGGTCAGCGCATGTTCAGGAGCGTCTGGTCGACGGTCTGCTGGGTCTTGATCGTCTGCGCGTTGGCCTGGTAGTCGCGCTGCGCCTTGATCAGGTTCACGAGCTCGGTTGTCAGGTCGACGTTCGAGTTTTCCAGCGCGCTCCCCTGCAGCGTGCCGTGGTTCGTGCTGCCCGGCGCGGAGATCTGCGGCACGCCCGACGCGGCGGTTTCCACATACTGATTGCCGCCGATGTTCTCGAGCCCGTTCGGGTTGTTGAAGTTCGCGAGCGCGATCAGGCCGAGCACCGCGCTCTGACCGTTCGAGTAGTTGCCGGTGAGCTTGCCGTCGGCGCCGATCGAGAACGTCGTCAGCGTGCCGCTCGCGAAGCCGTCCTGGGCGAGATTGTTCACGCCGCTTTTCCCGCCGAACTGCGTCGTGCCGCCCAGGTCGAGCGTCAGGTTCTGCGGATTGGCGCCACCCGACGCGTTGGGGATCGAGAACGCGAACTGGCCGAGGCTCGCCGTCGGCTGGCCGGTTGCGGCCGACGTCGTCGAGCTGATCCGGCCCGATGGGTCGAACGTGATGGTGCCGAGATTCGTCGGCGTCTGGCCCTGCACGCCGGCGTAGGCCTGCCACGTGCCGGCCGTGTTCTTCGTGAAATACATCGACACCTGCTGCGCGCCGCCCAGCGTGTCGTACACCTGGATCGACGAATTGTAGTTGTACGTGGCGTTGTCGCCCGCGTTGAACGGCGTCTTGGCCGGTACCTTGTCCTGCGAGTTCAGGTTGAACTGGCCGGCGATCTTCGTCGACGCCTGCGGTGCGATGTTGGTGGTCGGCGCCTGCAGCGGCACGGTCGCCGCGGTGTTGATCGCGCCGCCCGGGCCTGCTGCATAGCCCATCAGGTTGCGGTTTTGCGCGTCGACGATGGCGCCGCTCTTGTCGCGGTGGAATACGCCGTCACGCGAGTACGTTGTCACGCCGTTGTTCGACATCTGGAAGAAGCCGTTGCCGTTGATCGCGATGTCGAGCGACGACTTCGTCGTGTTGATCGTCCCCTGGCCGAATTGTTGCTGCACCGACGTGAGCCGCGTGCCGATGCCGATCTGCGTGTTGGTCGACGTCGCGACCGAATTCGCGTACATGTCGGCGAAGTTCGCGCGACCCTGCTTGAAGCCAACCGTGTTTGCGTTCGCGATGTTGTTGCCGATCACGTCGAGATGGTTCGCCGCGCCGGCCAACCCGCTCAAGCCCTGTTGATAGCCCATGTTCGATCCCCGTAACGAGCTGGTGAGTAAATGCAGTCGTGCGACTGCGCGATGCCTCCCTGGCACCTCACGGCGTCAGCCCGGCCGACCGCGTGCCCGCCTTTCCGGCAGAGGCGGGCGCGATGGTCGAATTGCGCCGATTCTTGTTTGAAGACGATCGTAGCGATGGCAATTATTCGATCTGTGTAATTTTGTGTAATGTAATTGAATTGATGCTGAAATGATCGATTTCGTATGAGAAATGAGGTGGGGGTGCGGCCTGGAATCCTTGATGGGCGGGGGATTGGCGGCGTAAATTCCCAATTCGACGATAAGAGAGGGGAATTGGCCTCTTATCGATCAAATGAAATTTATTGGAATGGATTTGATGGCTGGCGGGATTTATTTTTATTGTCTGCTGTTAATCCATTTACGGCAGGCCGCGCGAATTATTGAGCAAACGTACCCGATTTCCCGGTCGTGGCGCGGCATCGAGCCCGGGGTATGTCAGCCGCCCGGTGAGCGAGCAAAGGCCGCGATGTTCGTTCGGGATGCGATGCGGTCGGACGGTTTTTCAGCTGCGAGCGGCGTGCTTTCGACTGATCGTGGGCGCCGGCATGCGGCATGCACTCCCTGGCATCGGCGCGGCCCGGTCGCCGGGTGCGCCGGCGCGTGAATGCGACCGGTTGCACCTGCCGGCGACGAATTCGGCCCGAACCCGATCGCGTGAAGTAAACTACGCGATTACGACGCACAGACCCGCCGAAAGCGTCGCGTTCCACGCGACGCTTTTGCATTTCTGCGGCAACTTTATTGACGCTTTCAACCGCGAATCCGAGCCGCGCCCGCGCGCGGCGATAGAGCCAACGATGTCCCGAATTTCCTTGTTTCCGCGCCTGTCCCGTCTGTCGCGCGCCGTGCGTGGCGCGCTGGCGATCCTGGCGCTCGGCGCAACCGCATCGGCCTGGGCGGCCGGCACCGGCGAACTGCCGGCGTCCGCTGCCGGCGGCGCAGTGCCGCTTACCGTGACGGTCCAGCCGGGCCAGTCGCTGAACGACATCGCGAAAGCGGCCACGCAGTCGCGCGATCCCGTCGTGCTCGCGCGCGCCGGCCGCGCGCTGTTCGACGCCAATCCGCAGGCGTTCATGAAGCACGACGCGAGCCGCCTGAAAGTCGGCGCGACGCTGGCCGTGCCGGCGCTCGACGCGACCGGCGCGGCACTCGTGCCGGCCGCTGCATCCGGTGCATCGGGGGCGACGGCTGCGTCCGCGCCTGCGGCGGCATCGGGCGGCACGGCAGTCGCGCAGCATGGTGCGTCCGCACCGCATCCGGGGTCGACCGCGCAATCCGCGCCGGTGGCGCCGGCCATGCATGCGGCGCCGGTGAGCGGCGCGAGCGTGGCAGCGGCCACCGGCGCGTCGGCATCGGTCGGCGCTTCGGCTGCGCACGGCGCATCGGCTGTCGAAAGCATGCAGCAGGCGGCGCCCGTTGCCGGTGCAAGCGGTCCGCATGTGTGGAGCGGCACGATCCAGTCGGTGCCGTCGTCCGCGAGCGGTGTCGCGATCCCGCCTGCGACGGGCAGCCAGGTGCCGGGCACGAACGAACCGTCAGGTGCAGCGCCTGTCGCGGGTGCGTCGCAGCCGCGTCCGTCGAGCCTGCAGCAACTGCTGGCGCTGAAGAACCGCGTGCTGATGGAATTGCAGAAGCACGGCATCGGCAAGCCGGCTACGACGAACGACGCCGCGCCGGCTTCGTCCCCGGCACGCGCGCCCGCCGTGCCTCCGGCCGCGAACGAGGCGGGCGCATCCGCTGCCGCGCCGACGGCAGGCGAAGCCGCGTCCGGCGTCGCCGCCAGCGCGGTGCAGTCGGCATCGGTATCGGCGCCTGCGCAACCGGTCGCACCGGAGGCGGCGCCTGCACGCGGTAGCGAGATGGACTGGCGTCCGGCCGCGGTAGCCGGTGCGGCCGTGATCGTCCTCGCGGCAGGTTTCGCGTGGCGCAAGCGCCGGAAAGGCCGGGGCAAGGACGAGGCGGGCACGGGTGCGACGGCTGCCGCTTCCGTAGCGGGCGGTGCCGCGGCTGCGGAAGCCGCAGTCGCGCCGACCGTCGAGCCCGAACTGCCGATCCGGCCCGAAATGCCGGTCGCGCGTGACGCGGCTTCCGACTTGAACCTTGCCGCGGCGACCGCCGCGGTGGCGGAGACGGTCGAGCCGTCCGACACGGATATGTCGCCGGTGCCGGAAGCGGCGAAGCCGCATGACGAGCTGCCCGCGCACGCCGCAGTGCCGCCCGCAAGCGAGGCGGCTCCGGCTCCGCGCGATGCCGAGCCGGTAGAGCAGATCGCTGCCGAAAAGCCGGCGGAAAAGGCTGCCGAGACGCCGCTTGCACCCGTGGCAGCCGAAGCGCAGCACGCGGCGTTGATGCAGAACGCGATCAGCGCGCTCAACAGCCTCGACATGCCGCTGCCGCCGCGCACGTCCGACGAGTCGGCGGCGGACGAGCCCGCTGCACGGGCAGGGCAGTCCGACACCGATAAAGTCGCAACTAACGGTCAAGCCGCCCGGCACCTGCCGATGGGCTCGGTCGCACCGGTCCCGGAACATCCGGCCGACCAGGACGACGAGTTCGATTGGGATCCGGACGCTGCGACGCCTGCCGTCCACACGGGCAGTCCGTTCGCGACGTCGTCGCTGCCGCCGCTCGGCGGCGCGCAGTTCGGTGCGCTGAAGCTCGATTTCGATCTCGACCTGCCGTCCGCGCCGGGCGCCGCATTGCCGGCGCTGACGCCGGACGAGCTCGCCCGCATCGCGCGCAACAAGCTCGATCTCGCGTCCGAGTACGTCGAGCTGGGCGATCTGTCCGGCGCGCGGACGCTGCTGCAGGAAGTGGTCGACGCGAACGACGCCGCGACGCGCGACGATGCGCGCGCGCTGCTTGCGAAACTGGCGGACGAGGCGTGATGCGGATCGCGCTCGGCATTCAGTACGACGGCGCCGCGTTCTGCGGCTGGCAGGCGCAGCCGCACGGCAAGACCGTACAGGATCGGCTCGAGCACGCGCTGGCCGAGTTCGCGCGCGTGCCGCTGCATACGACGGTGGCCGGGCGGACCGACACGGGCGTGCACGGGCTCGGGCAGGTCGTGCACTTCGATACCGACCTCGATCGCGAGGTGTTCTCGTGGGTGCGCGGCACCAATGCGTTCCTGCCGTCGACCGTGGCGGTGCAGTGGGCGAAGCCGATGCCGGAGACGTTCCACGCGCGCTTCTCGGCGTTCGAGCGCACGTATTACTACACGCTGTACGTGCATCCCGTGCGCTCGCCGATGCTGGCGGGGCGCGCGGGTTGGATCCACACGCCGCTCGACGACGATGCGATGCGTGCCGCCGCCGCGCACCTGATCGGCGAGCATGACTTCTCGTCGTTCCGGTCATCGGAATGCCAGTCGAAGACGCCGGTCAAACACCTGTACCAGATCGACGTGCGGCGCGTGGGCCACTTCATTCATTTCCGCTTCCGCGCCAACGCGTTCCTGCACCACATGGTGCGCAACCTGATGGGCTGCCTCGTCGCGGTCGGTCGTGGCCGCTATCCGGCCGACTGGCTGGCCGACGTGCTGGCCGGGCGCGACCGCAAGCTTGCGGCGCCCACGTTCATGGCCGACGGGCTGTACCTCGCCCACGTCGGCTACCCGGCGGAATTCGCCGTCCCGCCCGCGCAGCTCGGCAGCGTGCCGTGGAGTAGCGTCTGGGCCGATCTGGACCCTCAATCATGACGGATCACGCCGTGTCTCCCTCGATTCCCGCCGCGGCCGGCTTGCCGCCGCGCACGCGCATCAAACTGTGCGGGCTGTCGAAGCCCGAGGACGTGCTGCACGCGGCCGCGCTCGGCGCCGACGCGATCGGCCTCGTGTTCTACCCGAAGAGCCCGCGCGCGGTGTCGATCGCGCAGGCGGCCGAGCTGGCGCGCCTCGCGCCGCCGTTCGTGTCGGTGGTCGGGTTGTTCGTGAACGCGACCGAAGCCGAGATCGAGGCCGTCGTGCGCGACGTGCCGCTCACGCTGCTGCAACTCCATGGCGACGAGACGCCCGAGCAGTGCGATGCGCTTGGCCGCGCGGCACGCCTGCCGTGGCTGCGCGCGGTGCGCGTGGGCCCCTCGACGCAATCGGCCGATTTGGTAGAATCGGGTCTTCATTATTCGAAAGCGCGCGGCCTCCTGTTCGACACCCTGGTGCCGGATTACGGTGGTAGCGGCAAGGTCTTCGATTGGTCTCTTATTCCCGCAGAGCTCGCGCATCGGGCCGTTTTGAGTGGTGGCTTGAGCGCGCAAAACGTCGGTGATGCGATTCGCCAGTTGCGCCCGTTTGCTGTCGATGTCTCGAGTGGCATCGAAGTGGAGGGCGCGAAGGGCGTGAAGGATCACGCCCGGATGGCGGCGTTCGTACGCGCGGTGCGCGAAGCGGACGCCGGGTGATGCAAGCCGGCGCAGCCCCGAAAGCGGGGTGCACCGACCGATCGAGAGAGACACCATGTACAACCTTCCTGATGACCGCGGCCACTTCGGCCCGTATGGCGGCACGTTCGTCGCCGAGACGCTGATTCACGCGCTGGACGAGCTGCGTGCCGCGTATGAAAAATTCCAGAACGATCCCGATTTCGTCGCCGAATTCGAGCGCGAGCTGAAGCATTTCGTCGGCCGTCCGTCGCCGATCTATCATGCGCAGCGCTGGAGCGAAACGCTCGGCGGCGCGCAGATCTACCTGAAGCGTGAAGACCTGAACCACACGGGCGCGCACAAGATCAACAACGTGATCGGCCAGGCGCTGCTCGCGAAGCGCATGGGCAAGAAGCGCGTGATCGCCGAGACGGGCGCCGGCCAGCACGGTGTCGCGACCGCGACGATCTGCGCGCGCTTCGGGATGGAGTGCGTCGTCTACATGGGTTCGGAAGACGTGCGCCGCCAGGCCGCGAACGTCTACCGGATGAAGCTGCTCGGCGCGACGGTGGTGCCGGTCGAATCGGGTTCGCGCACGCTGAAGGATGCGCTGAACGAAGCGATGCGCGACTGGGTCACGAACATCGAGAACACGTTCTACATCATCGGCACGGTCGCGGGCCCGCACCCGTACCCGATGATGGTGCGCGACTTCCAGCGCGTGATCGGCGACGAGTGCAAGGTGCAGATGCCCGAGCTCGCGGGCCGGCAGCCCGACGCGGTGATCGCCTGCGTCGGCGGCGGTTCGAACGCGATGGGGATCTTCTATCCGTACATCGACGACACCTCGGTGCAGCTGATCGGTGTCGAAGCGGCCGGCGACGGCCTCGACACGGGCCATCACGCGGCGTCGCTGATCGCCGGCAGCCCGGGCGTGCTGCACGGCAATCGTACCTACCTGCTGCAGGACGACGACGGCCAGATCATCGAGACGCATTCGGTGTCGGCGGGCCTCGACTATCCGGGCGTCGGCCCCGAGCATGCGTGGCTGAAGGACAGCGGCCGTGCGCAATACGTCGGCATCACCGACGAGGAAGCGCTGAAGGCGTTCCATGACTGCTGCCGGATCGAGGGGATCATTCCCGCGCTCGAGTCGAGCCACGCGATTGCGTATGGCGTGAAGCTCGCGCCGACGTTGCCGAAGGACAAGATCCTGCTCGTCAACCTGTCGGGCCGCGGCGACAAGGACATGCACACGGTCGCCGAGCGATCGGGCATCGAGCTCTGACCCCGACCGATGCGTGACCTGATCGAAGAACCGGGCGGCGGTGCCGCGAGCGAGGCGGGGGCGGTTCAGCCTGCCGCCGCCGTGCCGCGCGCGCTGCCGTCCGGTATCGAACTGCATAACCGCGATTTCCTGACCCATGCCGCGCACCTGCCGGACGCGTCGATCGACCTGATCGTCGCCGATCCGCCGTACGGGCTCGGCAAGGACTACGGCAACGACTCGGACAAGCGTTCGGGCGACGATTTCCTCGCGTGGACGCGCGAGTGGCTCGAGCTCGCGATTCCGAAGCTGAAGCCGAGCGGGTCGATGTATATCTTCTGCACGTGGCAGTACGCGCCGGAAATCTTCAGTTTCCTGAAGACGCAACTCACGATGGTCAACGAGATCATCTGGGACCGGCGCGTGCCGAGCATGGGCGGCACGACGCGCCGTTTCACGTCGGTGCACGACAACATCGGCTTTTTCGCGGTTTCCAAGGCGTATTACTTCGATCTCGATCCGGTCCGCATCCCGTACGACGCCGACACGAAGAAGGCCCGCTCGCGCAAGCTGTTCGAAGGCAGCAAGTGGCTGGAGATGGGCTACAACCCGAAGGACGTCTGGTCGGTCTCGCGCCTGCACCGGCAGCACGCGGAGCGCGTCGATCATCCGACCCAGAAGCCGCTGGAAATCATCGAGCGGATGGTGCTCGCAAGCTGCCCGCCGGGCGGCCGCGTGCTCGATCCGTTCATGGGCAGCGGCACGACCGCGGTGGCCTGCGCACGGCAGGGGCGCGACTTCGTCGGCTACGAGATCAACGAAAGCTATTGTGCGATCGCGCACGAGCGCGTGAACGCGCTCGCTGCGCCGGCGTGCGCGTGAATCGCGCCGCCGCATCGCCGAACGCAACCATACTTTGTATGGGACCGGAGTAAGCGCTAAAGCGCTAACTCCGGATCGACACAGGAAAATTGCCATGTCCCGTATTCAGCAGACCTTCGCCGCGCTCGCCGAACAAGACCGTAAGGGCCTGATCCCGTTCATCACGGCCGGCGACCCCGATCCCGCCAAGACCGTCGAATTCATGCACGCGCTCGCCGAAGGCGGCGCGGACGTGATCGAACTCGGCGTGCCGTTCTCGGACCCGATGGCCGACGGCCCGGTGATCCAGCGCTCGTCGGAACGCGCGCTCGCGCGCGGCGTCACGCTGAAGAGCGTGCTCGCCGACGTGAAGCGCTTTCGCGAAACCGACCCCAAAACCCCCGTCGTGCTGATGGGCTATGCGAACCCGATCGAGCGGATGGGCGTCGACGTGTTCGCGGCCGAAGCACAGGCGGCCGGGGTCGACGGCGTGCTCGTCGTCGACTATCCGCCGGAAGAGGCGGGCGTATTCGCCGAGAAAATGCGCGCCGCGCAGATCGATCCGATCTTCCTGCTCGCGCCCACGTCGACCGACGAACGCATCGCCGACGTCGGCAAGATCGCGAGCGGCTACGTGTATTACGTGTCGCTCAAGGGCGTGACCGGCGCAGGAAATCTGGATGTTTCGAGCATTGCGGGTAAAATCCCGGCCATCAAGTCGCGCGTGCCGGTTCCGGTCGGCGTCGGCTTCGGTATCCGCGACGCCGAAACGGCGCGCGCGGTGGCCGAGGTATCGGACGCCGTCGTGATCGGCAGCCGCCTCGTGCAGCTGCTCGAAAGCGCTGCGCCGGAGGGGGCTGCCGCCGCGCTGAAGACTTTCATCGCCGAGCTGCGCGCCGCCCTGGACGGCGCGGGCAAGACGGCGCGATAAACACAACACAGGAAGCGGGAGCGGGCCATGCGGCCCGGCCCGCCACGGAACAGGAAACCATACGATGAGCTGGCTCGACAAACTGTTGCCGCCGAAGATCAAGCAGACCGATCCGAAAAGCCGCAAGGGCATTCCGGAAGGCCTGTGGGTCAAGTGCCCGTCCTGCGAGGCCGTGCTGTACCGCAACGACGTGGACGCGAACCTGCACGTGTGCCCGAAGTGCGATCACCACATGCGCATCGGTGCGCGTGAGCGCCTCGACGGGCTGCTCGATGCGGAAGGCCGCTACGAGATCGGCCAGGAAATCGTGCCGGTCGACACGCTGAAGTTCAAGGACAGCCGCAAGTACCCGGATCGTCTGAAGGAAGCGATGGACGACACGGGCGAAACCGACGCGATGGTCGTGATGGGCGGTGCGATCCACACGCTGCCGGTGGTCGCGGCCTGCTTCGAGTTCTCGTTCATGGGCGGCTCGATGGGCTCGGTGGTCGGCGAGCGCTTTGCACGCGGCGCGCAGAACGCGCTCGAGCAGCAAGTGCCGTTCATCTGCTTCACCGCTTCGGGCGGTGCACGGATGCAGGAAAGCCTGCTGTCGCTGATGCAGATGGCGAAAACCACCGCGATGCTGACCAAGCTGGCCGAAGCCAAGCTGCCGTTCATCTCGGTGCTGACCGACCCGACGATGGGTGGCGTGTCGGCGAGCTTTGCGTTCCTCGGCGACGTCGTGATCGCCGAACCGAAGGCGCTGATCGGCTTCGCCGGCCCGCGCGTGATCGAGCAGACGGTTCGCGAGAAGCTGCCGGAAGGCTTCCAGCGCGCTGAATTCCTGCTGAAGACGGGCGCGATCGACATGATCGTCGACCGCCGCAAGATGCGCGACGAGATCGCGCAGCTGCTCGCGCTGCTGCAGCGTCAGCCGGCCGACGCGCTGGCTTGACCGGCGCAAGGTTGTGAATACTGCGCGTCGCCTGGCTTCAGCGCCAGGCGGCGCGCTTCGCTTTTTGGCGTAGTGGCGGTCCCGATCCAGATTTGATCCGATGAGCACTTTTCCCACTCTCGACGCGTGGCTTTCGCATCTCGAACGCGCGCACCCGGTCGGCATCGACATGGGCCTGACCCGCATCGGGCAGGTCAAGGCGGCGCTGCAGCTCGAATTCGCGTGCCCCGTCATCACCGTCGGCGGCACGAACGGCAAGGGCTCGACCTGCGCGTTCCTCGAGACGATCCTCGTGCGTGCCGGCTACAAGGTCGGCTGTCACACGTCGCCGCACCTGCTCGAATTCAACGAGCGCGCGCGCGTGAACGGGCAGAACGTCACCGATGACGAACTGCTGCCGCACTTCGAGGCCATCGAAGCCGCGCGCACGTCGCTGCCCGAGCCGGTGTCGCTCACGTATTTCGAATTCACGACGCTCGCGATCCTGCACCTGTTCGCATCGCGCGGGCTCGATGCGGTGATCCTCGAAGTCGGCCTCGGTGGCCGGCTCGACGCGGTCAACATCATCGACACCGACTGCGCGATCATCACGAGCATCGACATCGACCACACCGAGTATCTCGGCGACACGCGCGAGAAGATCGCGTTCGAGAAGGCCGGGATCTTCCGTCCGGGCAAGCCGGCGGTCTGCGGCGATCCGGCCGCGCCGCAGACGCTGATCGACCATGCGGAAGCGATCGGCGCGGATCTGTGGCTGGTCGGCCGCGATTTCCGCTACGAGGCGCAGGCAGGCGCCGAGCGCCAGCAGTGGAGCTACCTCGGCCGCGAGAAGCGCTATCCGGCGCTCGCGTATCCGGCGCTGCGCGGGGCGAATCAGCTGATCAATGCCTCGGCCGCGCTCGCTGCGCTCGAAGCGCTGCGCCCGGTGCTGCCGGTGTCCGCGCAGGACATCCGGCTCGGCCTCGCGAACGTCGAGTTGCCGGGGCGCTTCCAGGTGCTGCCCGGCAAGCCGGCGATCGTGCTCGACGTCGCGCACAACCCGCATGCTTCGGCCGTGCTCGAGCAGAACCTCGGCAACATGGGGTTCTTCCCGTACACCTACGCGGTGTTCGGCGCGATGCACGACAAGGACATCGATGGCGTGCTGCAGCATCTGAAGGGCGAGATCGACCACTGGTGCGTGACCGACCTGCCGCTGCCGCGCGCGGCCTCCGCGGAGCAGCTCGAAGCCGCGCTGCGCAAGGCCGGCGTGGAGGAGGGGCCCGATTCGAGCGTGACGCGTTACACGTCGCCCGCTGAAGCGTTTCGCGATGCACTAAAAAGAGCATCCGAGAATGATAGAATCGTGGTTTTCGGCAGTTTCCATACGGTTGCCGGCGTGCTGGCCTACCGTAAATCGCAGCAACACTGACTGACGGGCAGTTTCGGACTCAGCCATTCATGGGAATTTTCTCGTTCGGCAAAAAAGACGACGACGCGCCCCCGCGGCGCGGCGGTCGCACCGGGACCTCCCGGAACGTGCGCACGGAGCGCACTGAACGCGTCGAGCGACGCTCGCGCCGCACGGAGCGTCCGGAATCGGACGCCCTGCTCCTCGATCCGACCCTTCCAGAAAAGCAACGCGCGCGCCGTCGCCTCGTCGGCGCGATCGCGCTCGTCGTCGCCGCCGTGATCGTGCTGCCGATGGTGCTCGATTCGCACCCGAAGCCGGTCACGGACGACATCGCAATCGACATTCCGAACCGGCCCGCGCACCAGGCGGTCGCACCGCGCGACGATGACGCCTCCGACGTGCAGGCAGGTGTCGCGCACGACGAACCGCCGGCATCCGATGTCGCCGTTGCGGCTGCACCGGCTCCGGTGCCGAAGAGCGCTGACAAGCCGGCCGCGAAACCCGATACCACGACCACGGCGAGCGTGACGCCGCCGAAGCCCGCGCCGAAGCCGGCTGCCCCCGTGGCGAAGCCGGCTGCGCCGAAGCCTGCGCCCGCGACCGTCGCGAATGTCGACGCCGCGAGCCCGGACAGCGGCGATGCGTCGTCGCCGTCGTCGCCGGCCGGTGCGCGCTTCGCGGTGCAGCTCGGGTCGTTCAAGGACGACGCGACGGCCCGTTCGTGGGCCACCAAGTTGAAATCGGCGGGCGTGCCCGCATATGTCGAGCATCGCAAGCAGGCAGACGGCAGCACGGCTACACTGTTGCGTGCGGGCCCGTTCGCGGATCGCGCGGCGGCTTCCGCCGCGATCGCGAAGGTGCGCGAAGCCGGTCTGACGCAGTAACGCACGATGCTGACGGCTTTCGACTACGCTGTATTGGCGGTGATCGTGTTGTCGGCGCTGCGCGGTGCGTGGCGCGGCTTCGTGTCCGAGATTTTCGGGCTGATCGGCTGGATCGCGGCGATCGTGATCGCGGGCCGCTACGTCGGACTGGTCGTGCCGTATATTCCGGCGAACTGGCCGGGCGGCGCGCTGACGCAGTGGGTGATCGCCTTCGCGTTGCTCGTGATCGGCGTGGTGCTGGTCGCCGGTGTCGCAAACGCGCTGCTGTCGCGGATCGCGCAGGCGAGTGGCCTGGGCGGCGTCGACCGCTCGCTGGGCATGATGTTCGGGCTCGTCCGCGGCTGCGTGCTGGTGGTGCTGCTGGTCGCGGCGGCCGGGCTGACCGAGCTGCCCAAACAGGATTTCTGGCGCAATGCGCTATTGCGTCCTTTCGCCGAACAGGGCGTGCACGAGCTGAAGCAGCTCCTGCCCGACGGCATGGCCCAGTACGTACGCGTGTGACGACGCGGCCGGGCAGGACGGAACCGATTTTGTCATTCTGAAGGACATGCCATGTGCGGCATCGTAGGCGTTATCTCCCAATCCCCGGTCAACCAGCTGATCTATGACAGCCTGCTGCTGCTGCAGCATCGCGGTCAGGACGCGGCGGGCATTGCGACGGCGGACGGCAGCAATTTCCACATGTACAAGGCGAACGGCATGGTGCGCGACGTGTTCCGCACGCGCAACATGCGCAGCCTGCCCGGCACCTACGGCATCGGCCAGGTGCGTTACCCGACCGCCGGCTCGGCGTCGAGCGAAGCCGAGGCGCAGCCGTTCTACGTGAACGCGCCGTTCGGGATCATCCTCGCGCACAACGGCAACCTGACGAACTGGCAGCAACTGAAGGACGAGATGTTCCGGATCGACCGCCGGCATCTCAACACCAATTCCGACAGCGAAGTGCTGCTCAACGTGTTCGCGCACGAGCTGCAACTGTCGACCACGGGCCTCGAGCTCGATCCGGCGTCGGTGTTCAAGGCCGTCGCGGGCGTGCATCGCCGCCTGCAGGGCTCGTACGCGATCGTGTCGCTGATCGCCGGCTACGGCCTGCTCGCATTCCGCGATCCGTTCGGCATCCGCCCGCTGTGCATCGGCAAGCTCGAAACCGAGCACGGGACCGAGTGGATGGTCGCGTCGGAGTCGGTGGCGGTCGAAGGCATCGGTTTCGAATTCGTCCGCGACGTGCAGCCGGGCGAAGCGATCTTCATCGATCCGGCCGGCAACTTCCACAGCCAGCAGTGCGCGGAGCAGCCGACGCTGAACCCGTGCATGTTCGAATACGTGTACCTCGCGCGTCCGGATTCGTGCCTCGACGGCGTACCGGTTTACAACGTGCGCCTGCGCATGGGCGATTATCTCGCCGAGAAGATCAAGCGCGAACTGCCGAACGTGCCGATCGACGTCGTGATGCCGATTCCCGATTCGTCGCGCCCGGCTGCAATGCAGGTCGCCGCGAAGCTTGGCGTCGAGTATCGCGAAGGCTTCTTCAAGAACCGCTACGTCGGCCGTACCTTCATCATGCCGGGGCAGGCCGTGCGCAAGAAGTCGGTGCGCCAGAAGCTCAATGCGATGAGCATCGAGTTCAAGGACAAGCACGTGCTGATCGTCGACGATTCGATCGTGCGCGGCACGACCTCGCATGAAATCGTGCAGATGGCACGCGATGCAGGCGCGAAGTCGGTGATCTTCGCGTCGGCGGCGCCGCCCGTGAAGTTCCCGAACGTGTACGGCATCGACATGCCGACGCGCGGCGAGCTCGTTGCGCATGGCCGCACCGATGAAGACGTCGCGAAGATCATCGGCGCCGACCACCTGATCTACCAGGACGTCGACGATCTGCGCCGCGCAGTGCGCGACATCAACCCGAAGCTCGAAGGCTTCGAGGCGTCGTGCTTCGACGGCAACTACATCACCGGCGACGTGACGCCCGAGTATCTCGATGCAATCGAGCGCGCGCGCCTCACGCCGGCATCGCAGGCCGATCGCGATACGGCTGGCGATACCGAACGCTCGCAGATGAACCTGCAGCTGTCGGTCGAGTGACACCGGCGCACGCTTCTGACGAGGCGTGATAGGATGTGGCCTTGCGTCGATTTGATATCAGCTTGCGGACGCGGGGCGATTTCCCAAAACAGCTAAAGCGAAGGCCGGTGGCAACCGGCCCGAGTCGATCGCTGTCGTACCGCACCGAAGCCCGCTGATGCCGACGCATAGCGGGCTTTTTGTTTTGGCCTGGTTTTGACTGGGTTCGCGCCACTCGCGCGGCCATCGAATACGGAAAACGGAACATGGACGACTCCCTCAACTTCGACACGCTTGCCGTGCGCGCGGGCACGCTGCGCAGCGACTTCAACGAGCATTCGGAAGCGCTGTTCCTCACGTCGAGCTTCTGCTTCCAGAGCGCGGCCGACGCAGCCGAGCGCTTCGCGAACTCGGAAGACTACTTCACCTATTCGCGCTTCACGAATCCGACCGTCACCATGTTCCAGGAGCGTCTCGCGGCGCTCGAGGGCGGCGAGGCGTGCATCGCGACCGCGTCGGGGATGGCCGCGATCATGTCGGTCGTGATGGCCGCGCTGCAGGCGGGCGATCACCTCGTCAGCTCGCGCAGCCTGTTCGGCTCGACGCTCGGGATGTTCTCGCAGATCTTCAGCAAGTTCGGGATCACGACGACCTTCGTCGACCCGACCGACCTGAACGCATGGCAGGAAGCCGTGCGCCCGGAAACGAAGATGTTCTTCCTCGAGACGCCGTCGAACCCGCTGACCGAACTTGCCGACATCGAGGCGATCGGCAAGATCGCGAAGGCATCGAACGCGCTGTTCGTCGTCGACAACTGTTTCTGCAGCCCGGTGCTGCAGCAGCCGCTGAAGCTCGGCGCGGATGTCGTGATGCACTCGGCCACCAAGTTCCTCGACGGCCAGGGCCGCGTGCTCGGCGGCGCGCTGGTCGGCTCGAAGGAATTCATCATGGGCAAGGTGTTTCCGTTCGTGCGCAGCGCGGGCCCGACGCTGTCGGCGTTCAACGCGTGGGTGCTGCTGAAGGGGATGGAGACGCTGTCGCTGCGCGTCGAGAAGCAATCGGCGAACGCGCTGGAGATCGCGCGCTGGCTCGATTCGCATCCGGCCGTCGCGCGTGTGTTTCATCCGGGCCTCGAATCGCACCCGCAGCACGAACTCGCGAAGCGTCAGCAAAAGGCGGGCGGGGCGATCCTGTCGTTCGAGCTGAAGGGCGACACGCCCGAACAGCAGCGCGCGAACGCGTGGCGCGTGATCGACAACACGAAGCTGATCTCGATCACCGGCAACCTCGGCGATACGCGCACGACGATCACCCATCCGGCGACGACCACGCACGGCCGCATCACGCCGGAAGCGCGCGCGGCAGCGGGGATCAGCGAAGGGTTGATCCGCTTGTCGGTCGGCCTGGAGGATGCGGGCGACCTGCGCCGCGATCTCGCGCGCGGCCTCGAAGGCTGAGCGCGGCACGTCACGCCTGTCGTGACGTGATTTGACGTGACGATGGACGAAGGGCCGTTCGCTTGCGCGAACGGCCCTTCGTTTTGGTGTCGACGCCAATCGCCCGGCTTACCCGGCGGGATGCCCGCCCGCATGCGCGTCGCTGCGCATCGCCTCGACCATCCATCGCAGCGTTTCATCGAGCGGCGTGACAGGCAGCTCGCCCACCGCGCGCCGCAGCTTGTCGCGCGACCCGCTCAGGCTCTTCACCTCGTTGTGCCGCACGAAACGCGGATCGATCGTCACGTCGATCACGTAACCGGCGATGCGCGACAGCATCGCCAGCACTTCCTTCAGCGAATACGCGCGCTCCGAGCAGACGTTGAACGTCTCGCCGGCCGGCGCGGCTTCGACCAGCTTCAGGTACGCGGCCGTCACGTCGCGCACATCGGAGAAATCGCGGCTCACGTCGAGATTGCCGAGCGAGATCCGCGGTGCGTTGCGCGCGTAGTGCGCGACGAGCTTCGGCAGCAGGTACGCATCGCTCTGGCCGACACCCGTGTAGTTGAACGGCCGCGCGATCACGATCGGCAGCCGGTCGGCCCACAGCTTCGCCGCGTATTCCATCGCGAGCTTGCTGACCGCGTAGTCGTTCGCCGGGGCGGGCGCGACGGTTTCGTCGAGCACGCCCGCCGTCGAATTGCCGTAGATGTTCGCGCTGCTGGCGAGCAGCACGGCCGACGGGCGGCGGTCGAGGCCCGCAAGCGCGGCCAGCAGGTTGCGCGTGCCGACGATGTTGACCGCGTAAGTCTGCGACGGCTCGTCCTGCGCGACATGTGCGCGGGCGGCGAGATGCACGACCGCATCGGGCCGGGCGTCGGCGGCGGCCGCGCGCATGGCCTCCGCGTCGAGCAGATCGACCGGCAGCAGCGTGCAGTGCGCGAAGGCCGGGTCGTCGGGCCGCGCCACGCCAGGCGCGACCGCGCCCCAGACGTCATAGCCGGCCGCCTGCAGGCGCTCGGCCATGTAGCGGCCCGTGAAGCCCGTCAGGCCCGTGACGAACGCACGGCGCGACGGGCGTCCGGCTTCAGAACGTGTCATGGTGTTGATTCCGCGTCAAATCCGCTTCGACCATCATCTGGCAAAGTTGTTCGAGCGTCGTCTTCGGTTCCCAGCCGAGTTTGCTTTTCGCCTTGTCGGCGCAGCCGATCAGCAGGTCGACCTCGGCAGGGCGGTAGAACTTCGGGTTCACTTCCACGAGCACGTTGCCGTTCGACGCGTCGAGGCCACGCTCCTGCTCGCCCTTGCCGGTCCATTCGATCTGGTAGCCCGCGGCCGCGAACGCCATCCGCACGAAATCGCGCACGGTCTCGGTGCGGTTGGTCGCGAGCACGTAGGTGTCGGGTTCGTCGGCCTGCAGCATGCGCCACATGCCTTCGACGTACTCGAGCGCGAAGCCCCAGTCGCGCTTCGCGTCGAGGTTGCCGAGCTCGAGGCGGGTCGCCTTGCCGAGCTTGATCTTCGCGATGGTGTCGGTGATCTTGCGCGTGACGAACTCGCGGCCGCGCAGCGGCGATTCGTGGTTGAACAGGATGCCGCTGCTGCCGAACAGGCCGTACGACTCGCGGTAGTTCACCGTCATCCAGTGCGCATACAGCTTCGCGACACCGTACGGGCTGCGCGGATAGAACGAGGTCGCTTCCGTCTGCGGAATCGACTGCACCTTGCCGAACATCTCGGAGGTCGACGCTTGGTAGAAGCGCGTCTTCGGGCTCACGACGCGGATCGCCTCGAGCAGGTTCAACGGGCCGATGCCGGTCACTTCGGCAGTCGTCGCCGGCTGGTCGAACGACACGCCGACGAAGCTCTGCGCGGCCAGGTTGTACAGCTCGTCCGGCTGCACGCGTTCGAGCAGGCGCAGGCTCGAGCCGGCGTCGGTCAGGTCGTGCTCGACGAGCGAGAGATTCGGGTGCGTGTCGACGCCGAGCTCGGCGATGCGCCAGAAATTCACCGAGCTGGTGCGGCGGTAGGTGCCGGTGACCTCGTAGCCCTTGTCGAGCAGCAGCTTGGTCAGGTAGGCGCCGTCCTGCCCCGAAATCCCGGTAATGATGGCCTTCTTGCGAGTTTGGCTCATGACGTTGTCCTGGTAGAAACGATGGATGATGAAATTCAGGCGGCCGTGCTGGCGGCGGCCGGCAGCGCGCGGCGCGCGGGGCCGCGCGTCAGGCGCCGTTCGAAGCCGTACCAGCTCGCGGTTGCGTACGCGAGCGTGATCGCAAGCGCCAGCGCGGCCGTGACGAAGCGGTTCAGGTGCAGCGGCCACAGCGCATACAGCACGCTGAGGTGGATCAGGTACACGGTGTAGCTGACGGTGCCCACGTAGACGAGCATCGGGTTCGTCAGCACGCGCTGCACGATGCCGCGGCCGCGCAGGGCGATCACGACGATCGACGTGCACAGCAGCAGCGAGATGCTGTAGAGCGCGGCATTCGACAGCGGCGTGTTCGCGGCGCGAAAGCGCGGGAACGACAGGTGCAGCCAGCCGAGGATCGCGAGCGACACGAGCGCGCCGACGATCGCGAGCGGGTAGAACGGATCCAGCGCGCGCCGGTCGCGGCGCAGCACGATCGCGAGCAGCGCGCCCGCGGCGAGCAGGTCCATCCGGAACGGCGTCAGGTAGTAGATCGGCCAGAACGAGTCGAACCACGGCGTCGCGATCGCGCGCAGCACGGGCGCGGCGACGATCAGCGCGGCGGCGACCCACAGCAGCGCGCGCTCCGAACACCACAGCACGATGAACGGCCAGAAGATATAGAACTGCTCCTCGACCGCGAGCGACCACAGCACGTTCAGGCTGTCATGGCCGATGCTGCCGAGCGACAGCCCGATATTGGTCGAGAAGAACGCGAACCACGGCCAGTGCGGCAGCCAGCTCGCGCCGAACAGGATCGTCGACACCAGCAGCAGCAGCACGTACGGCGGCAGGATGCGGCGCACGCGGCGTGCGTAGAAGTGGCTGAAGTACGACTGCCCGCGCGCCTTGCGATCGAGCAGGATGCCGGTGATCAGCAGGCCGCTCAGCACGAAGAACAGGTCGACACCCATCCAGAGCGGCGCCTTCAGCGCGTGCTGCAGGAACACGGCGCCCACCGCGATCGCGCGCAGCCCGTCGAGCTGCACGATACGGCCGTGTTGCGACGGGGTGAGGTCCGCGGGTTGCGAGATGCCCGTCATCGCGCCGCTCCTTCGCGACGCGCGGCGTGAGCCGGGGCGTGTCGCACATCCGATGCGTAAACGTGAACGTAATGCATGCCATTAAATGAAATATCGAATCGAAATCGATTCTAGGGAAAAGAAATCGGTAAAAAAACGCGTGTCATTTATCTGATGGAAAACATTCAAATGCCGATTATTCCGGTCGCGGAATGAAAGGTTGCCGCTCGGACAGCCCCGACAGGCGGCGCGAGGCGGCATTTTCTACAGACTGGAAAGCGAAAGGCGGTCGTTATTGCCGCTTTTGAGCGTCTTTTCGACCCTGTTCCGGCTCGATATTTCAGGCGGAAACATCCCCAAATATTTCCAAATTTCTTGTGATTATTTTTGCTTGTAACCTGCATCGCGACGTTTGAAACCCATTTAGCGACAGGACGGTCGGGCGGCCATGCGCCGTGGTCCCGGTCGCTTACGCATCGAGTCTGGAGAAGCGCATTGCGACGTCTGATTCTGGTAGGCATGACGGTAGGTGCGGCGCTGCTGGCGAGTGCCGCATCGGCCGAAACGGTGTTGCCCGCGACGACGTCGTGGATCGGCAACACGTTCGGCTATGGCGACGGCAGCTGGACGCAGATCGACATCCGCGCGATCGCGGTGACGCCTGACGGCAAGGTGTATACGAATGCGCCGTGGGATGAGAGCGGGGCCGAGGCGAGCGTCTACCAGGACGGGAAGATGCTCGGCTTCGCCGGCGGCACGCACGGCTGGGGCAACCTCGGCGGCAGCGCGATCGCCGTGAACGGCAAGTACGTGTACGTCGCGATCGGTGTCGGCAACGAGCGCGGCCACCTGCAGTCGCCCGGCATCTGGCCGGACAAGGGCAAGCAGTGGTTCGGCATCTCGCGCCGCACGATCGGCGACATGAAGCAGCCCGCGCCGTTCCGCGCGGCGCCGCAGGTGGCGCCGGGCGGACGTGCCGATGCCGGCCGCGCGCGGATGGCCGCGAGCTTCATGATGATGAACGAGGTGCCGGCGCCCGCGCGCTCGGAAGTGGGCGAGCAGAAGGCGGAAGTCGGCGGCCTCGCGGCCGACGACAAGACGCTGTTCGCGACGAATCCGTCGCGCGACGCGGTGGACGTGTACGACGCGGAGACGATGCAGCAGAAGGGCACGTGGAGCGTCCATGAGCCGGGCCGCATCGCGCTCGCGGGCGACGGCACGCTATGGCTGCTCACGGACACGATCAACGGGCCCGCGCATCTGGTGCACGTGCGTGCCGACGGCCGCAAGCTCGACGACGCGCCCGCGCTGCCGGAAGGCACCGATGCGGTGGATGTGGCAGTCGACGCGAAAGGGCGCGTGCTGGTCGCGGACAACGGGCCGCGCCAGCAGATCCTGGTCTTCTCGAAAGGCGGCAAGGGCTACGCGCAGTCGGGAACGCTCGGCGAGCGCGGCGGTATTTTCGCGGGCCCGGTGCCGGGCCGGCCGGGGCCGCAGCGTTTCAACGGGCTGACGGGCGTCGGCGTCGACCGTGCGGGCAACATCTATGTGTCGATGAACGGCATCGGGCCGCGTCACGCCACGATCGGCGCAGGGCTCGGCGCGGTGCTCGACAGCTACACGCCCGACGGCAAGCAGCGCTGGCAGGTGCAGGGGCTGCTGTTCGTCGATGGCGCATGGCTCGACCCGGCGCGGCCGAACAGTGTGTACACGGGCAACAAGCGCTTCGAGCTCGACCTGTCGAAGCCGCCGGGCCAGGACTGGAAATACGTCGGCTTCCTGTCGAACCGCTTCAAGTATCCGGACGACCCGGTGTTCCATACGGACCAGTGGCCCGGCATGCCGATCGCGCGTCGCCTCGACGGCCGCACGTTCCTGTACCTGACCGACATGTACGCCGATCACCTGAAGATCTACCGCTTCGACGCGAAGCGCGACGGCGAAGTCGCGATTCCGTCCGGGCTGATCGCGGGCCGTGCGCGGCCGGTCGACAACGTGCCGAACAAGCCGCCGGGCGGCGACTGGCTGTGGCGCGATGCGAACGGCAACGGCCGGCTGGATGCCGACGAGTTCACGATCAACACGACCGGCAAGGCGAAGGCGGGCGGCTGGGGCTGGTGGGTCGACACGAAGGGCGACATCTGGCGCACCAGCGACGTGCGCGGGATCCACCGCTTCCAGTACGGTGGCATCGACAAGGCCGGCAACCCGATCTACTCGTACGACAAGGTCACGACCTACCCGATGCCGCAGCCGTTCACGCAACTGCGCCGCTCGATCTACGACGCGCAGACGGACACGCTGTACGTGACCGGTTACACGGCCGATGCACCGCCGCAGCCGGGTATCAACAAGGAAGTGGGTCGCGTGCTGGTGCGCTTCGACAAGTGGTCGACGGGCTCGCCGGTCGTGCGCTACCAGGTCGCGCTGCCGTGGCAGCTCGACGCGAAGCCGATCTTCGACCTGATCGGGCTCACGGCCGAGGGCCGCTACCTGTTCGGGGTGGAGCCGGTCGGCAAGATCCACGTGTACGACAAGGAAACCGGCAAGGAAGTGGGCGTGATGAGCCCGGGCACGGAGGTCGGCAAGGCATCCGGCTGGGTCGACGTGCCATTCGGCATCAGCGCATTCCGTCGCGAGAACGGCGAGTACCTCGTGTTCGTCGAGGAAGACGCGCGCGGCAAGGTGCTGATGTATCGCTGGAAACCGTGACGAGCGGTGTCACACAAGGCAGAAGCATGGACAAAGGCATACTCAAGAACGTTTCGATCAACTTCATCGGGCTGATCCTGCCGACCTTCGTGTCGCTGGTGACGGTGCCCGCCTATATCCACGCGCTCGGCGTCGAACGCTACGGCGTCGTCAGCCTCGTGTGGACGCTGATCGGCTATTTCGGGATCCTCGATCTCGGGATGAGCATGGCGGCGCAGAACCACATCTCGAAGGCGCTCGCGAGCGGCAACGCCGACGAAAGCGCACGCGTGTTCTGGAGCGCGTTCTGGCTGAACCTCGGCACCGGCATCGTGGGCGGGCTGCTGATCTATTTCGGCGCGTTCATCTATACCGCGTACTTCACGAAGGTGTCGGCGGCGATGCAGCACGAGGTGTATCTCGCACTGCCGTGGCTTGCGCTCGCGATTCCGCTCGCGAACGTGTCGTGGGTGTTCGCCGGCGCGATCAACGGCGCCGAACGCTTCGGCGTGTTCAACACGAACCAGACGATCGGCACGTTTCTGTTCCAGTTGCTGCCGCTCGGCGCCGCGTGGTGGATCGCGCCGAACCTGCAGACGGTGCTCGCCGCGGCGGTCGTCGCGCGCCTGGTCGCGGCGGCGATGCTCGGTCACGCCAGCATCAAGGTGCTCGGGATCCGGCGCATCGATCCGCCGCAGTGGGGCACCGCGAAAGGGCTGTTCAACTTCGGCGGCTGGATGCTGATCGCGAGCACGACGAGCATGATCGCCGACACGCTCGACCGCGTGATGCTCGGCGCCGGCATGGGTGCGAAGTTCGTCACTTACTACACGGTGCCGCAGAACCTCGTCACGCGCCTGAACATGCTGCCGAACGCGCTCGTGCGCACGCTGTTCCCGCGCCTGTCGGCCGTCGGTCGAGACCACGCGGACACGCTCGCGCGCCAGTCGCTCGAATTCCTGAACGGCGTGTTCACGCCGGTCGGCATCGTCGCGATCTTCGCGCTCGCGCCGTTCCTCACGTTGTGGGTCGGCTCGGATCTCGCCGCCCATTCGGCGCCGGTCGGCCGCGTGCTGGTGATCAGCGTGTGGCTGGTCGGCCAGGCGAGCGTCACGCGAATCCTGATCCAGTCGCAGGTCAACCCGGCCCGCGCGGCGTTCGCCGGGCTCGTCGAGATGCCGTTCTTCGTCGGCGGCCTGTGGTACGGCATCCATCACTTCGGGCTGATCGGCGCGGCGGTGGTCGTCGCGGCGCGCGCGCTCGTCGACTACGGCGTGCTGCTGTATCTGTCGGCGATCCGGATGCGCGCGATCGTGCTCGACATGCTCGCGCACCTCGCGTTCCTGCTGGCGAGCCTGTTTCTGGCGCAAGCGTGGCCGGGGCTCGTCGAGTCGATCGGCATGTGCGCGGTCGTGCTGCTGTTGAATGTTGCGTGGTCGCTCACGATGACACCGGGGTTGCGTGCGCTGGTGCGCGACCTGTTCGTCCGTCTCAATGCGAGGAAAACTGCATGAATCGCGATCTGGCGGAACACGCCGTATTGAATCTTGCCACCGCCGATGCGGCCGTGGCCGAAGCGGGCGATGCCGCCGCGCTGCGCCGGTCCGTGCCGGCCGAACGCGCCAGCGCGCGCCATGCGTCGCGCACGCTGCGCGTGGCGATCGTCCACGACTGGCTCGTCACCTATGCGGGCGCCGAGCGCGTGCTCGAACAGATCGTCGCGTGCTTTCCCGACGCGGACCTGTTCAGCCTCGTCGACTTCCTCGACGATCGCGCGTTCGTGCGCGGCAAGCCGGTGACGACGTCGTTCATCCAGAAGCTGCCGTTCGCGCGCACCAAGTACCGCAGCTACCTGCCGCTGATGCCGCTCGCAATCGAGCAGCTCGACGTATCGGAGTACGACCTGGTGATCTCGAGCAGCCACGCGGTCGCGAAGGGCGTGCTGACGGGGCCGGACCAGGTGCACATCAGCTACGTGCATTCGCCGATCCGCTATGCGTGGGACCTGCAGCACCAGTACCTGGAGCAGTCGAACCTCACGCACGGGCCGAAATCGCTGCTCGCGCGGATGATCCTGCATTACATCCGCAACTGGGACACGCGCACCGCGAACGCGGTGGACGGTTTCGTCGCGAACTCCGCGTTCATCGCGCGGCGCATCAAGAAGGTCTATCACCGCGACGCGGCGGTGATCTTCCCGCCGGTCGACGTCGACGCGTTTTCGCTGAATGCGGAGAAGGAGGACTTCTACCTGACCGCGTCGCGGATGGTGCCGTACAAGAAGATCGACCTGATCGTCGAGGCCTTTTCGCGTACGCCCGAGCGCAAGCTCGTCGTGATCGGCGAGGGCCCCGAGATGCAGAAGATCCGCGCGAAGGCCGGCCCGAACGTCGAGATCATGGGCTACCAGCCGTTCGCGGTGCTGCACGACCGGATGCGGCGCGCGAAGGCGTTCGTGTTCGCGGCCGAGGAGGATTTCGGGATCTCGGTCGTCGAGGCGCAGGCGTGCGGCACGCCGGTGATCGCGTACGGGAAGGGTGGTGCGCTCGAAACCGTGCTCGACCCGCAATCGAACCTGAACCCGACCGGGCTCTTTTTCGACGAACAGACGCCGCACGCGATCGTCGCGGCCGTCGACGATTTCGAGCGCGCGCCGCAGCGCTTCACGCCGAACGCATGCCGCACGAATGCGGAGCGATTTTCTGCCGATAAATTCCGCCGGCGCTTTCTTGATTATGTGGAAGCGGCGCTGCCCGGCTCGACCGCGCAGCGCGGCACGGCCATCGCGCCGATGCCGGCCGCGCGCGGCCCGGCGACGCTCGTGCTCGACCAGAGCGGTGTGCTCGGCGGCGCCGAGCTGTCGCTGCTCGAGATCATGAAGCACATGCGCGCGAACGCCGACGTGCTGCTGTTCGACGACGGCCCGTTCCGCGCGGCGCTCGACGAGATCGGCGCGCGCGTCGACGTGGTCGACCAGGGCTCGCTCGCGGGCGTGCGCAAGCAGGGCGGCGTGTCGGTCGGCGCGGTGAAACAGCTCGTGCGGCTGGTGCGCGACGTCGCGCGGCGCGCGCGCCGCGCCGAGGTGATCTACGCGAACACGCAGCGTGCGATGGTGGTCGCCGCACTGGCCGGGCGGCTCGCCCGCAAGCCGGTGGTGTGGCACCTGCGCGACATCGTCAGCACCGACCATTTCGGCAGCAAGCAGTTGCTGGCGATCAAGTACTGCGCGCGGCTCGGCGTCACGCGTGTGATCGCGAACTCGGACGCGTCCGCGCAGGCGTTCCGCACGCTGACGGGCTTCACGCCGCAGCACGTCGACGTCGTGTTCAACGGCATTTCGGCCGAACCGTTCGATGCGCTGGAAGGCGTCAGCCAGGCCGCGCTGCGCGCGCGGCTGGGGTTGCCCGAGCACGCGTGGCTCGTCGGCTCGTTCAGCCGTCTCGCGCACTGGAAGGGGCAGCACGTGCTGCTGGAGGCCGCCGCGCGGCATCCCGACATGCACGTGGTGCTGGTGGGCGCACCGCTGTTCGGCGAGGACGAATACGCCGCGCAGTTGCGCGAATACGTCGCGCGGCACGGGATGGGCGGGCGCGTGCATTTCCTCGGGTTCCAGCGCGACGTGGCCGCGTGCATGACGGCGGTCGACGTCGTCGCGCACACGTCGATCACGCCGGAGCCGTTCGGGCGCGTGATCGTCGAGGGGATGCTCGCGCGCCGGCCGGTCGTCGCGGCCCGTGCGGGCGGCGTCGTCGAGATCATCGAAGATGGCGACAACGGGCTGCTCTGCGCGCCGGGCGATGCGACCGCGCTGGCCGATGCGCTGGATACGCTGAAGCGCGACGGCGCGCTGCGCGAGCGGCTCGTCGCGAGCGGGCGCGCGACGGCGGTACGCCGGTTCGGCACCGAAACCTACGTGGAGCGGGTCGAGAAGATCCTCGCGGATACGGCGAAGGCCGCGAAGGCGAAGAAGCAGTAGCCGGCGCGAGCCGGCGGGAAATGGGCCCTCATGCGGCGGTGCGCTGCGTGGGGGCTTTGTTTTTTGGCGCCGGGGGCCTTTGTCGGGCGGGTGGTGGGCAGGTTGTCGCGTGCGGTGTAGGGCGCGTGCTTGACCGGTCGTCAGTTGGAAGGGCGCGGTTGGTGACGCGAGAAGGCGATGCCAAGAGGTGACGCAAGAGGGTGACGCCAGAGGGTGACGCCAGAGGGTGATGCCAGAGGGTGATGCCAGAGGGTGATGCCAGAAGGCGATGCCAGAAGGCGATGCCAGAAGGCGATGCCAGAAGGCGATGCCAGAAGGCCGCGCCCAGGCAGTCCCCGTGGTGAAAGTCGGTCGAGGACGGCTCATGCGGGCCGTAGCGCGGCCCGATGCCGGAAGGCTATCCCATCACGCCAACCCGGCATACCAACGCGCTCAGGCCATGAAAAAGCCCCCGCGCGGCGGGACGCCGCGCGGGGGCTCGGGAAAGCGGACCTGTCGGGTCAGACGGCCCGTTCGGGCGCCGGCGTGACGACGCGAGCGGGTCGGGTCGGCTTGAAGCTGGCCGACCATGTCATCGCGGGCCGTTCGAACATCCGGTAGAACAGGTACGCGACCGGGATCGCGGCGGCCATGAACGCGAACGACGGCCAGATCGACAGCTGCAGCTCGGAATGGAACAGCACCGAGCCGAGGCAGACGAACAGCGGCAGGTGGATCAGGTACAGCGAGTAGCTGAAGTCGCCGAACCAGCTCAGCACGCGCAGCGGCGGCGTCGGACGCGGCGGGCGGGCAAGCGCGCGGTACAGGAAGCACGCGAAGCCGGCGGACCAAAGCTGGAACGCGCCGTACTGACCGAAATGGAACGCGCCGCAGCCGGCGGCGAGCAGCACGGCGGCCGCGCCGTACCACGCGCGCGACGGCACGGTGGCCGCGCCGCGCGCCTGCTGCGCACGCACGTCGGCGATCCACGCGCCGATCGTCCAGGACAGCCAGTACGACGTGAAGAACTGCAGGTCATGCCGTTCGAGCAGCCACGCCGACGCGACGTTGACGAGCGCGACCGCGGCCACGACCGCCGGCATGCCGATGCGCCGGCGGATCGCGAACAGCAGCGGATAGATCGCGTAGAACTGCACTTCGAGCGACAGCGTCCACAGCGCGCCGTTCGACCCGTACGTGTAGCCGGCGACGCCCTGCAGCGAGAACAGGTTCACGAGGAACGCGATCAGGCCGACGTCGCGGATCTTGTGGCTGACCGGCTCGATTTGCAGGCTGACCGAGTCGAGCGCGAGCGTAAACAGCAGCGCGGCGAGCAGCACCGGGTAGATGCGCGCGAACCGGCGCACCCAGAAGTTCGGCGCGTCGAGCCGGTACGCGGGATTGGCCGAGAGCTTGAGCGCCGCGTTGCGGTGGATGCAGTAGCCGCTGATCACGAAGAAGATCGGCACGCCGGCGGAGCCCCACGCGAACGGGAAGGTCAGGTAGCCGGCGATCGCGCTCGGGGTGAGCGCATGACCGTAAGCGTGATGGAAGCTCTGCATGCCGACCCAGACGACCTGGCGGCAGTGGAAATAGGCGACGAGCAACGCCGCGAAGCCGCGCATCGCGTCGATCACGTGTTCCTTGTGGTCGGCGACGGGCGGCGCGGTCAGAGACGATCCGCTGAAAGCTTGCATGCGATTCGATTCCTTGCGACGGATGGACGGGAAGTTTCATCCAATCGTAATGCGCAAGAATTCGATCAATGAATAAAAAAATCTCGCCGGGAAATATCGGAATTCCACATCATGGTTTTATCGCGTTCCGAAAGCGGTTCCGCGAGGCGGGTCAATTATTTGCCGATTTTTTTCTGATAGTTTGAAGCTCCAGTTGATTGATGCAAGGAGCGGCAAGATGGACATGCATTGGATCGCGAGCGCTGCAGTACTGCTGGTCATGGCCGTGCTGTCGGCGTACCGCGAGGCGCTGAAGAACGAACCGATTCGCCCGGGGCTCGAACGGGGCGGCGTGCCCTATATCGAGGAATTCGAATCGTAAGAATTTGTATCTGGAAAATCGGTAATTTGTTTCTGATTCGATACTCGGTTCGGCAATATCGACCGGGTTGAAGGGATTATATTTTTTCCGGAATCATTGGGCAATCAGTCCATATCGAAAATGAGCGGAGTCGAATTGGCAGTACCGTCGATTCTCGATATGCCGTTCGGAACACAATCGCGCCGGGTCGCTGGTCGACGCGGCGTAGTCAACGCAATCAGGATGCGAACATGTTGAAAGTCACCAAGGCCGTGTTCCCCGTTGCCGGTCTCGGCACGCGGTTCCTCCCGGCAACGAAGGCGAGCCCGAAGGAAATGTTGCCCGTCGTCGACAAGCCGCTGATTCAGTACGCGGTCGAGGAAGCGATCAACGCCGGTATCACCGAGATGATCTTCGTCACCGGGCGCAGCAAGCGCGCGATCGAGGATCACTTCGACAAGTCGTACGAGATCGAGGCCGAGCTCGAGGCGCGCGGCAAGGAAAAGCTGCTGGAGCTCGTGCGCGGCATCAAGCCGAGCAACGTCAACTGCTTCTACGTGCGCCAGCCGGAAGCGCTTGGCCTCGGCCACGCAGTGCTGTGCGCGGAGAAGCTGGTGCACGGCGAACCGTTCGCGGTGATCCTCGCCGACGATCTGCTGCACGGCGAGCAGCCGGTGCTGAAGCAGCTCGTCGACGTGTTCGACCACTATCACAGCTCGGTGATCGGGGTCGAGACGATCGCGCGCGAGGACAGCCGTTCGTACGGCGTCGTCGAAGGCCGCGAATGGGAAGAGGACGTCATCAAGCTGTCGGGCATCATCGAGAAGCCCGCGCCCGAGGATGCACCGTCGAATCTCGGCGTGGTCGGCCGCTACGTGTTCATGCCGACGATCTTCGATCACCTGCGCAAGCTCAAGCCGGGCGCCGGCGGCGAGCTGCAGCTGACCGATGCGGTGCAGTCGCTGCTCGCGAACGAGCAGGTGCTCGCGTATCGCTACTTCGGCACGCGCTTCGACTGCGGCAGCAAGATCGGCTATCTCAAGGCCACCGTCGAGCTCGCGCTCCAGCATCCGGAAGTGAGCCGCGAATTCGAGGCCTACCTGCGTACCTGCTTGCCCGCGCTGGCTGCTGTCGCCTAAGCAGCTGCGCGCTCCGTTGTTTCAGGTGGTGGTTGTTCCGTTGGCCCCGGCCGCTCGCGCGCCGGGGCTTTTTTGCGTGTGCGGGTGCCGGGTGCGTGAGCGTGGTGCGCGCCGTCGGCGAGTTTGCGGTGGCGGGTTTGCTTCGAGAGCGGTGCTGCGTGTGGCGCAGGGCGCTCTGACAAGAACGCGCGTCACGCCTGAAACCGGTGCCGCGGCGGGCGAGACCGGGCGACCGGATCGGCGGTTCTTCAATTGCGAATTGCGCGATGCACATCGACGCTCGTGACCGCACCGGTTCTGCCGACGCCGGTCGCCGACGCGACACCTCGCTCACTGCGCATCAGCGTCAGCGTCCGGGCGTGGCCGGTATCGCGGTTTTCCCGCTCGATCGTTGCCGCGTCGGCGTGGCGTTCAACGCGCCGACGTGCTCGGCCGCGCGACGAAATGCCGGGCCAGCCTCGCGGCGACCGGCTTCTTGAAGTCGAGCAGCCGCTTTTCAAGATAGCGCCAGGACAGGTGCGCGAGCAGCACGGCGAGCGCGAACTGCAGCATCTCGGATAGCGCTTCGCGGGCGATTTCCGGTATGGCCACGTGCGCGATGTGTGCGGGCAGCAGGCCGAAGCGCGCCGGAATCAGGTTGTGGAACAGGTAGAAGCCGTAGCTGATCGTGCCGAGATAGACGAGCGGCGCCCAGTCGAGCAGCGCCACGACGGGGTGCTCGGGTTCGCTGACGATCCACAGCAGCAGTGCGCCGAGCGATGCGGACAGGCCGAGATCCGCGAGCCCCGCGATCGCGTCGGGCAATGCCGTGCAAGCGGGCAGCACGAGGAAGAACACGACGCCTGCCGCGCCGAGCCAGCCGGGCGGAATCCGCCGCAGGACGGCCGCGCCGCGATCGGCGAGCGCCATCGCGCCGACGCCGCCGAGCGCGATCAGCGCGAAATTCCACGGCGAAAACGCATAGATCAGCACCGGCGACGCGTCGGACAGGTAGAGCGCGAGATGCGCGACCGCACACAGCGCGATGGCCGCGATGCCGAGCGCGACGTGTCGCGCGGCGGGCACCGCGAGCAGCGCGAGCGGTGCGATCAGATAGAACTGCTGTTCAACCGCGAGGCTCCAGAAGTGCGACGTGGAGCCCGGCCAGCCGTCCTTGACGACGCCGATCCAGTAATTCGACAGGAACACCGCGTGCCACGCGAGCCCGAGGTTGACGCCGCGCTGGTAGAACAGTGCGTGCGCGATCGCGAGCGCGGCGAGCAGCAGGTAATACACGGGAAAGATCCGCAGCGCGCGCTTCGCGAGGAACAGCGCGAGCGCATGGCGGCGCGTCATGGTGCCGCACTCGACCGCCTGACGATTGCGATGCAACTCGCCGACGATCAGGAATCCGCTGATGAGGAAAAACGTCCACACGCCAAGCTTGCCGACGTCGACGGCAAGGACATGGCCCTTGTGGGACAGGAAAACGAGGATGACGGCGAGGGCTCGCAGGCCGTCGAGTCCTTTGACGTATCTGGCTTCGCGCATGGCGGCATCCGAGCATTGAGCGAGCCCAGTATAGGTGCGCAAATATCGAACGTAATTCGCATTTGGGTGCCTACGTGAAGGCGTTTTCTGATGCTGGAGCGTCGATGAAATCGGTCGCATGCAAAAAAACCTGCGGGAAACCCCGTGAAAACGCACAAAAGTACTCCACGAAGCGTCAAGGCGCTTGTAGAATCCGGCGTTGAAGCGCGCGCGTTGCACGCTTCGTGTATCCAACGACCACACCTGGTAGGAGAAACATGGCGACTTCCGCAAAAAAGGTGGCCAAGAAGGCTGCCGCACCGGCCACCAAGAAAGTGGCTGCCAAAAAGGCTGCGCCCGCGAAGAAAGTAGTGGCCAAGAAGGTTGTCGCGAAGGCGGCACCGGCCGCTCCGACGCCGCTGAAGGACAAGTTCACGAAGGCATCGCTCGCAACGCACATCGCTGAGCGCGCAGCTGTCGAAGTGAAGGCGGTCAAGGCAGTGCTCGTCGCACTCGAGAACGTCGTGCTGGGCTCGGTCCACAAGAAGGGCGCGGGCGAGTTCACGCTGCCGGGTCTGCTGAAGATCACGGCACAAGTCGTGCCGGCGAAGAAGAAGCGCTTCGGCAAGGATCCGTTCACGGGCGAAGAGCGTTGGTTCCCGGCGAAGCCGGCCAGCGTGCGCGTGAAGGCACGTGCGCTGAAGAAGCTGAAGGACGCGGCAGCGTAATGCTGCGCAACGGCGCCGAATGCATGTCGGCAGCCGTTGCGATGTCCGACGATCCCCGTACGCGAAAGCGTGCGGGGATTTTTATTGCGCTGCGCCAATCGCGCGGCAGCAACCGTGAAGCAGCGCAAGGGCGCATGCCCGTCGACGCGTGACGCACGCGGGATGACGTGCCGCGCATGCGCGATGACGAACGGCAATCCTCGTCCGTGCTCGCGGTCGATCCGTCGCGGCCCGTCACGCTCGCTGCACGTGTTGCGCGGACATCGCGAGACACACGCATCGTGACTGACTCCATTCCCGACGAAATCGCGGTGCAGGTTGCCGCCGCATGCGACACGATCGAGCGGCATTTCGGCACGGCGCTGAAGGCGATCCACCTGTTCGGATCGGCGCTCGATGGTGGACTGAAGCCGCGCAGCGACATCGACCTGCTGGTGACGGTGTCGGCCCGGCCCGACGACTCGACGCGGCGTGCGCTGATGCTCGACCTGCTCGCGGTATCGGCGCCGCCCGGTCGCGCCGACGGCCTGCGCGCACTGGAAGTGACCGTCGTCGCGCACGATGAAGTCGTGCCGTGGCGTCATCCGGCGCGGCGCGAACTGCAGTTCGGCGAGTGGCTGCGTCGCGATCTCGAAGCCGGCATCGTCGAACCGGTGCTCGCCGATCACGATCTGGCGATCCTGTTGACGAAGGTGCGACAGCACAGTGTCGTGCTGGCCGGCCCGTCGGCCGCCACGCTGCTCGAGCCGGTGCCCGCGCACGATTTTGTCGCCGCGCTGCTGGCGACCGTTGCGCAGTGGAATGTTGAACCCGACTGGCGCGGCGACGAGTGCAACGTGGTGCTCGCGCTCGCGCGTATCTGGTACAGCGCCGCGACCGGCAGGATCGCGCCCAAGGACGTCGCCGCGGCATGGGTGCTGGCGCGCCTGCCGGACACGTACCGGCCGGTCGTAGCGGCGGCGCGCGCCGCCTATCTCGGCGGCGAGGAAGACGCGGCGATCCTGTCGGGCGAACCGCTCGCCGCATTCATCGGCCATGCGCGGCGGACCGTCGAATCGATGCTGTCGACGTCGCGACAGATGCCGCGAACGTGATCGGCTAGCGGGCGACACCGATGAGGATCACGAGTCCTTACCCGGCAGCCGCACACGCACACGCATGCCGTCGAGCCGGACGTTTGTCGGCGGCCCGGCGCGTCATCGCGCAGGCGCTGTTGCCGTGCGGCGTGCTTCGTCAGCCCGCCGTACCGGCATAGGCGGCTTTCAGCGCGGCGTCGTCGAGCTTGATCATCTGCATCATCGCGGCGGCCACGCGCGCAGCCTTGACCGTGTCCCGGTCGGACACCATCGGGATCAGCGCTTCCGGAACGATCTGCCACGAGACGCCATAGCGGTCTCTCAGCCAGCCGCAGGCGTCGGCCGTGCCGCCGTTGTCGAGCAGGGTGCTCCAGTAGCGGTCGAGTTCCGCCTGGTCGGCGCAACTGACCAGCAGCGAGATCGTGTGGTTGAACGTCTCGGTGCGCGGGTGGCTCATCGCGAAGAACGGCTGCCCGAACAGCTCGAACTCGACCATCCGCGTGCCGTCAGTGCCGGGCACCGCCGTGACGCGCACGATGCGCGAATCCGGAAAGATGCCCGCATAGAAGGCGGCCGCTTCTTCGGCTTCCGCCGCGTACCAGAGGAAAGGCGTGATCTTCTGAATCGTCATGGCGTATCTCCTGTCTGTATGGGCCGGGGCGCACATCGCGTGCCGACCTCGATACGACGGATGAAGGCCGTCGAAATCGACACGCCGGGGCGAACGGCCGTCGCACCGGATTCGTGGCACCGACAGTGCGGATGGTAGTCGTCCGGCGCGCACACAGCGAGGGAAGCCGGCATCGGGAAAGCGCGTTTCCGGCGCATGGCAGCCGTCAGGCGCCGCTGCCGGCCGATGGACATGCCATCGTGTTCGGCGATCGACCGTCGGCCGCTGCAGGCCGTGCCGGCCCGCGGGCGACGGACGAAAAAAAAGCCAGCCACGGCCGAAACCGATGACTGGCTTTCCAGTTCGGCGACAAGGCGTCGGAGACGCCTTGCACGCCGGGTACGTCGTTTTTAGAACTTGTGGCGCAGGCCGAGTGCGACCAGCTCTTGCGAGCTCTTGCCGGCGATACCGTACGAGCCGATCGACGCTTGCGCATCGCTGCCGTCTGCGTTCTTGCCGCTTGCGTGCTGGTACGCGCCAACCAGGTAGACGTCCGTGCGCTTCGACAGCGAGTAGTCCGCGCCAAGCGAAACCTGGTGGTACTTGCCGTTGTTGTCGCCGTTACCCTTCGTGTAGATGTAGCCGAGGCCCAGCAGCAGCGGTGCCGATGCCTGGTACGTCACGAATGCGCGACCGGTGTTGTACTTCTGGTTCGTGCCGAACACCGAATTGGCATCCGACTTGTACTGCGCGTTGCTGTAGCCGAGGCCGAACGTCACCGGGCCGAATGCGTACTGGCCGGCCACTTGTGCGATGCCGATCGACGACGACGACGTGAATGCATTGTTGATGAACGTCGTGCCCGGATCGCCGTCGAAGATTGCGTCGGACGAACCGGCCCAGCCGGTACGCTTGCCGGCGGTGATCGGAGCCGAGTTGTTCGCGTGGAAGTAGCCAGCGGCCAGGCCGAGCGGGCCGTTGTTGTAGGCTGCTGCCGCTGCCCACGTCTGGCCGCTGCCGGTTGCGCCGGCAACGCCGCCGAATGCGTACATTGCTTCGACTTGCAGGCCTGCCCAGACCGGCGACGTGTACTTCACTGCGTTGCTGACGCGCAGGCTGTTGTCGTTGTTGTCGACGTCGCCCGGCGTGGCGAACACGCTGCCGAAGTAGTTGTCAGCCGTGACTGCCTGAACCATGTCGACGAGCGGGTCATATTGACGACCCAGCGTGACCGTACCGTACTGGTTGCTTTGCAGGCCGACGAATGCCTGGCGACCGAACATGCGACCACCCTGGCCCAGTGCGCCCGATGCCGAGTTGAAGCCGTTTTCCAACTGGAAGATCGCCTTCAGGCCGCCACCGAGGTCCTCGGAACCCTTCAGGCCGAAACGGCTGCCTTGCAGGTTGCCGCTACCCATCGACCACGAATTGTTGCCTTGACCTGCGTTACCGTGAACATAGGTGATCGACGTGTCGATCACGCCGTACAGCGTCACGCTCGACTGGGCCTGAGCAGCGCCGGCGGCGCCCAGCAGGGCGAGCGAGAGGGTCGAGAGAGCAAGTTTCTTCATCGTTGAGTTTCTCCACGCAAGTGATTCATCGTTATTTGTTGCGGATTGGAGAATAGCTCAGTGCCATAGACGCAAGAAAGCTTAAAAAATAAAGTGTCTCGAAAAGGTAACAGCGTGAAAAAGTCCATATATATCAAGCACATCAACGACTGTTCCTGTTTTTGAAATAGTTGACAATTGCTGCGACGCGATTGTTTCAATAGATGATACGCATGGCAGCATCTCGCCTGTTTCGGCCCGTTGGCGCACGAAAACAATGGCTTGCAAACGTTTGCGATTGCGGCGACGAATGCGCGGTCATGCAAAGCGCGCATCAACGCCACGCGAATGCGTGGCGGGCAGCGTGGTTGCAACGACGCGGGCAGGTGTGCGGGGGTGTGCGGCGGTGCGGCGAAGGGGCGGGTCAGTCGTCGCGCAGGCGATCGGTGGGGCGATCGGCTTGCGCGGAAGCGGCCGGTGCGGTGGTGCCGGCGAGCCGATGTGCGTTGCCGCGCGCCGCCGCGAATTCCGCGCCGAGCAGCAGCACGATCGCGGAGAAGTACAGCCACATCAGCAGGACCGCGAACGATCCGGCCGCGCCGAATGCGCTGGCCGTGCCCGCATGTGCGAGGTACAGCGCGAACAGCTTCTTGCCGCCGGAGAACAGGATCGCGGACACGATGCCGCCGATCGCAGCGTCGCGCCACGCGACGCGCGCATCGGGCAGGAACTTCATCAACGACGCGAACGCGGCCGCGAGCACCGCGATGCCGACGAAGAACTGCACGAGGTTCGTGACGATCACGTACGGCGAATTGCCCAGCAGCCAGGTGCCGACGAACGTGATCGCGGTGTCGAGCACGAGCGACACGATCAGCAGGAACGCGACCCCGAGCACGAGCCCGAACGAGATCAGCCGCACGCGCACGAGCCCGAGCATGCTCGACCAGCGATTTTCGGTGGCCGGCCAGATCACGCTGAGCGCGGCGCTGAGCGACGCGAAGGTGGCCGACGCGCCGATCGCGAGCGCAGCGAACGAGATCAACGTGGCGAGGCCGCCGCGCTCGCCCGCGCGGTGCGCGTTCTGCACGATCGTCTGGATGCTGGCCGCCGCGTCGTCGCCGATCAGCTGGTGCGCCTGTTCGAACACCTGGCCGCGCGCGGCATCGTCGCCGTAGAACCAGCCCGCCACCGCGATGACCATCACGAGCATCGGCGCGAGCGAGAACGCGGAGAAAAATGCGATGCCCGCGGCCATCGCGGAGCAGCGGTCGGACGAGAAGCGCTTGAACGCGGTGAGGGCCCAGTTGGCCTGTTGTTGCGCGAGACGGGTGGCTTCGGAGGTGATCTGTCGTTTCATGACGGTTCGGTTGTGCGCGGAACGCGGATCATCGTTGGTAATCAGACAATTCAGTATTGATCCGAGGATTCGAACATAGTTGCGCGAACTGTCTATAATTCCTTTCAGTTTCCCCACCCCCACAATAAGCCGAGACCAGCCATGCTACAAATGTCCCGGCGCCAGTTCCTGAAGGTGACGGCTACGTCGCTTGCCGGATCGAGTCTAGCCCTGTTGGGCTTCTCTCCATCCGAAGCGCTCGCCGAAGTCCGACAGTACAAGCTGGCGCGCACAGTCGAAACGCGCAACACCTGTCCTTACTGCTCAGTGGGTTGCGGCATCCTGATGTACAGCCTCGGAGACGGCGCGAAGAATGCGCAGCCGAGCATCATCCACATCGAAGGCGATCCCGACCATCCCGTCAATCGCGGCACGCTGTGCCCGAAGGGCGCGAGCCTGATCGACTTCATCCACAGCCCGAGCCGCCTGACGCACCCCGAGTATCGTGCGCCCGGCTCGGACAAGTGGGAACCGATTTCGTGGAATGACGCGCTCGACCGCATCGCGAAGCTGATGAAGGCCGACCGCGACGCGAACTTCGTCGAGACGGCGGAAGACGGTGCGAAGGTCAACCGCTGGCTCACCACCGGCATGCTGGCCGCGTCGGCGGGCAGCAACGAGGTCGGCTACCTGACGCACAAGACTGTCCGCAGTCTCGGGATGCTCGCATTCGACAATCAGGCGCGTGTCTGACATGGCCCGACGGTGGCAGGTCTTGCCCCGACGTTTGGCCGTGGAGCGATGACGAACCATTGGGTCGACATCAAGAACGCGGACGTGATTCTCGTGATGGGCGGCAATGCAGCCGAGGCCCATCCGTGCGGTTTCAAGTGGGTGACGGAGGCGAAGGCGCACCGCAAGGCGCGGCTGATCGTCGTCGACCCGCGCTTTACGCGTACGGCCTCGGTGGCCGATTACTACGCGCCGATCCGCACGGGCACCGACATCGTCTTCCTGGGCGGCGTCATCAACTATCTGCTGACGAACGACAAGATCCAGCATGAGTACGTGAAGAACTACACGGACTTCTCGTTCATCGTGCGCGAGGATTTCGCGTTCAACGACGGCATCTATTCCGGCTACGACGCGGAGAAGCACGCGTACCCGGACAAATCGAGCTGGGATTACGAGCGCGGCGACGACGGCTTCGTGAAGGTCGACCCGACGCTGCAGCATCCGCGCTGCGTGTACAACCTGCTGAAGCAGCACTACGCGCGCTATACGCCGGACATGGTCCAGCAGACGTGCGGCACGCCGAAGGAGAAATTCCTGAAGGTGTGCGAGATGCTCGCGACCACCGCCGTTCCCGGCCGCGCCGGCACGGTGCTGTATGCGCTCGGCTGGACGCACCACTCGATCGGCGCGCAGATCATCCGCACCGGCGCGATGGTGCAATTGCTGCTCGGCAACATCGGCATCGCCGGCGGCGGGATGAACGCGCTGCGCGGCCACTCGAACATCCAGGGGTTGACCGACCTCGGGCTGATGTCGAACCTGCTGCCGGGCTACATGACGCTGCCGATGCAATCCGAGCAGGATTTCGACGGCTACATCAAGAAGCGCGTGCAGCTGCCGCTGCGGCCGAACCAGTTGAGCTACTGGAAGAACTACAAGGCCTTCCACGTGAGCTTCATGAAGTCCTGGTGGGGCGACGCGGCGACCGCCGAGAACAACTGGGGCTACGACTACCTGCCGAAGCTGGACAAGCAGTACGACCTGCTGCAGGTGATCGAGCTGATGAATGCCGGCAAGATGAACGGCTACATCTGCCAGGGCTTCAACCCGCTTGCGGCGTCGCCGTCGAAGGTGAAGACGGCAGCCGGCCTCGCGAAGCTGAAGTGGCTCGTGATCATGGATCCGCTCGCGACCGAAACTTCCGAGTTCTGGAAGCATCACGGCGACTACAACGACGTCGATGCGTCGAAGATCCAGACCGAGGTGTTCCGTCTGCCCACCACGTGCTTTGCGGAGGAAAACGGTTCGCTCGTGAGTTCGAGCCGCGTGCTGCAATGGCACTGGAAGGGCGCGGAGCCGCCGGGCGAGGCGCGTAGCGACCTCGAGATCATGTCGGGGCTGTTCCTGCGCATGCGCAAGATGTACCAGAAGGACGGCGGCAAGTATCCGGATCCGATCGTCAACCTGACGTGGCCGTATGCGAACCCGGAAAGCCCGACACCCGAAGAGCTCGCGATGGAGTTCAACGGGAAGGCGCTCGCCGATCTGCCCGATCCGAAGGATCCGGCCAAGACGCTCGTGAAGAAGGGCGAGCAGCTGGCCGCGTTCGCGCAGTTGAAGGACGACGGCACGACCGCGAGCGGCTGCTGGATCTTCTGCGGTGCATGGACGCAGGCCGGCAACCAGATGGGGCGGCGCGACAACTCCGACCCGACCGGCATCGGCCAGACGCTGAACTGGGCGTGGGCGTGGCCGGCGAACCGGCGCATCCTGTACAACCGCGCGTCGTGCGACGTCGCCGGCAAGCCGTTCGACCCGACCCGCAAGCTGATCGGCTGGAACGGCAGCGCGTGGAAGGGGGCCGACATCCCCGACTTCAAGGTGGACGAATCGCCTGAAAACGGGATGGGGCCGTTCATCATGAACCCGGAGGGCGTTGCGCGCTTCTTCGCCCGCGCAGGGATGAACGAAGGTCCGTTCCCCGAGCACTACGAGCCGTTCGAGACGCCGCTCGACGCGAACCCGCTGCACCCGAACAACCCGCAGGCGCTGAACAACCCGGCTGCCCGCGTGTTCCCGGACGACCGCGCGTCGTTCGGCAAGGTGGCGGACTTCCCGCACGTGGCGACGACGTACCGGCTGACCGAGCATTTCCACTACTGGACCAAGCATGCGCGGCTGAACTCGATCATCCAGCCCGAGCAATTCGTCGAGATCGGCGAAGACCTCGCGAAGGAAGTCGGCGTCGCGCATGGCGAGCGCGTGAAGGTGTCGTCCAAGCGCGGCTACATCATCGCGGTCGCCCTCGTCACGAAGCGGATCAAGCCGCTGACGGTCGACGGCAAGAAGGTTCAGACGGTCGGCGTCCCGTTGCACTGGGGCTTCAAGGGTCTGACGAAGCCCGGCTATCTCGCCAATACCCTGACTCCGTCCGTGGGCGACGGCAACTCCTATACACCGGAATTCAAGTCGTTCCTGGTGAAGGTCGAAAAGGCGTAAGGGGGAAGAGATGGCATTGCAATCGCTGGATATCAAACGCGTCTCGGCCACCACGACGCCACCGCCCACGGTGCGCGAACCGGTGACCGGGAGCGTCGCGAAGCTGATCGACGTATCGAAGTGCATCGGCTGCAAGGCATGCCAGACGGCATGCATGGAGTGGAACGACCTGCGCGACGAGGTCGGCACCAACGTCGGCGTGTACGACAACCCGGCCGACCTGACCGAGCATTCGTGGACGGTCATGCGGTTCTCCGAATACGAGAACCCGGCGGGCGACCTCGAGTGGCTGATCCGCAAGGACGGCTGCATGCACTGCGAGGATCCGGGCTGCCTGAAGGCGTGTCCGTCGCCGGGCGCGATCGTGCAGTACAACAACGGGATCGTCGATTTCCACGAGGAGAACTGCATCGGTTGCGGCTATTGCGTGACCGGTTGCCCGTTCAACGTTCCGCGGATCTCGAAGAAGGATCATCGCGCGTACAAGTGCACGCTCTGTTCCGACCGCGTCGCGGTCGGCCAGGAACCGGCCTGCGTGAAGACCTGCCCGACGGGCGCGATCGTGTTCGGCACGAAGGAGGACATGAAGCAGCACGCGGCCGAGCGGATCGAGGACCTCAAGGAGCGCGGCTTCGAGCATGCGGGGCTGTACGACCCGCAGGGCGTCGGCGGCACGCACGTGATGTACGTGCTGCACCACGCGGACAAGCCGTCGCTGTACCACGGGCTGCCCGACAACCCGTCGATCAGCCCGATGGTGAAGCTGTGGAAGGGCATCGCGAAGCCGCTCGCGGTCGCCGGTATCGCGCTGACGGCGCTCGCCGGGTTCTTCCACTACGTCAGGGTCGGCCCGAACGAGGTGAGCGACGAAGAGGAATCGGCCGCGCGCGACGAGGCGCGACGCATCAAGGAGGACGCGAAATGAAACACGACGACCCCAACCTGATCGTCCGCTACTCGGCGAACGAGCGCACGAACCACTGGATCACCGCGATCACGTTCGTGCTGCTCGCGCTGTCCGGGCTCGCGCTGTTTCATCCGTCGATGTTCTGGCTGACCGCGCTGTTCGGCGGCGGCCAGTGGACGCGGATCCTGCATCCGTTCGTCGGCCTCGTGATGTTCGTGTCGTTCGCGATCCTGGTGGTGCGCTTCTGGCACCACAACGCGCTCGACGCGGACGACCGGCAGTGGCTCAAGCAGATCGGCGACGTGCTGACCAACCAGGAAGACAAGCTGCCGCCTGTCGGGCGCTATAACGCCGGGCAGAAGCTGCTATTCTTTACGCTGGTGGCGTGCCTGCTGCTGCTCCTGCTGTCCGGAGTCGTGATCTGGCGGCGCTACTTCTCGTTCTACTTCCCGATCGGGGTGATCCGCGCGGCCGCTGTCGTGCATGCCGTGGCGGCCTTCGTGCTGATCGCGAGCATCATCGTGCACATTTACGCGGCGTTGTGGGTGAAGGGCTCGATCGGCGCGATGGTGCGCGGCACCGTCACGCTGGGCTGGGCTCGCAAGCATCACCCGAAGTGGTTCCGTGAAAGCGTGAAGTAACGCACCGGAGCGGGGCGGCTCGCCGATCACGGCGGGCTGCTCCGATCCTTCGCCGGAACCGCCCGAAAGCGCCGATGCGTCGGCGCTTGTTTTTTTGGAAGACATTTTTGTGACACAACGCATCCTAGAGCCGACCGAGATCTCGGCCCTCGATCATTCGGCCATCCCGCGCTTTCGCCTGCCGGAGCGCGCCACCGCGTTCTCGGCCCGCGCCGCGCGGCTGCGCAAGCTGGCCGACCTGAACCCGATCAGCGGCTACCTGCGGCTGATGGCCACCGTCGCCGATGCGCAGCACGCGACGCTGCAAACGCTCGAACTGCCGCTGCCGTCGAAGGAAGCGATCGCGCGGGCGCAGCAGCATTCGATGCCGCTCGTGCCGGCGCTCGACGGCGAGCGCGATCCGCGCTGGCGTGCCGTGCTGTACGAACTGCTCGACCGCGTCGACGGCGCCGGGCTCGTCAACCCGTCGCTCGCGAAGCTGCTCGACCGGCTGCGCCTGATGGCGCCCGCCGAACTCGACGCGCAGGCCGACGCGATCCTCGCGCTGCGCTTCGCGGAAGTCGACCCGGCCACCGCGCCGTTCCTGATGGCCGCGCTGCAGGTCGTCTGGACCGATCTCGCCAGCCGTGTTGCGCCGGCCGACGTCCCGTATCTCGACCAGCCGGGGCTGTGCCCCGTGTGCGGCACGCATCCGGTCGCGAGCGTCGTGCGGGTGGGCGGCCAGTACCAGGGCTACCGTTTCCTGCAATGCGGGCTGTGCACGACCGAGTGGCACATGGTGCGCACGAAGTGCTCGCACTGCGATTCGACGAAGGGCATCGCGTATCACGGGATCGAAGGCGGCAGCGAAGCCGTCAAGGCCGAATCGTGCGACGAGTGCAAGACTTATCGCAAGATCGGCTATCAGGAGAAGGACTACGAGTTCGAACCGCTGGCGGACGATCTCGCGAGTCTCACGCTCGACCTGCTGATGAACGAAGCCGGCTACCAGCGCAGTTCGCCGAACCCGCTGCTGTGGCCGGATGTTTCGCGGGAAGCAGAGTGACGACACGGGGCCGGAGGCGGTGCGTGAGCGCCGGCTTCGGCCGACTGCGAAGCATGAGACTGGAGCCACCACGACGTGACCGAACCGGGTTTGAATGAACTGAATGCCGTGCTGGCACGCGTACCGTCGGTCGAGCGTGTGCTGTCGTCGGTGCCGCTGCAACCGCTGCTCGCCGACTACGGCCGCACGCGCGTGCTGAACGCGGTGCGCGCCGAGCTCGAACGCTGGCGTACCGCCGCGCAGCATGATCCGGCGGCGGCCGAGCCGCTCGACGAGCCGCGCATCGCCGCGGCCGTCGCGCGCACGCTGGCCGCGCAGAGCGCCGGTGCGGTGCGCGTCGTGTTCAACCTGACCGGCACCGTGCTGCACACGAACCTCGGGCGCGCGCTGTTGCCCGACGACGCGGTGCGCGCGGTGGTCGACGCGCTCACGTGCCCCGTCAACCTCGAATTCGACCTCGCCACGGGCCGCCGCGGCGATCGCGACAGCCTGATCGACGATCTGCTGTGCGAACTGACGGGCGCCGAGGCGGCGACCGTCGTCAACAATAACGCGGCGGCCGTGCTGCTGACGCTGTCGGCGCTGGCGACGAAGCAGGAAGTCGTCGTGTCGCGCGGCGAGCTGGTCGAGATCGGCGGCGCATTCCGCATTCCCGACATCATGAGCCGCGCCGGCGCAAAGCTGCGCGAAGTCGGCACGACCAACCGCACCCATCTGCACGACTACGCGGACGCGATCGGCCCGCGCACCGCGATGCTGATGAAGGTGCACTGCAGCAATTACGCGATCAGCGGCTTCACGAAGGAAACGACGCTCGCCGAACTCGCGCCGCTGGCGCGCGAGCATGGGCTGCCGGTTGCCGTCGACCTCGGCAGCGGCATGCTCGCCGACCTGTCGCAATGGGGCCTGCCGCACGAGACGACCGTGCAGGAAACTGTCGCCGCCGGCGCAAACGTTGTCACGTTCAGCGGCGACAAGCTGCTCGGCGGGCCGCAGGCCGGCCTGATCGTCGGCGATCGCGCACTGATCGCGAAGATCAAGAAACATCCGCTCAAGCGCGCGCTGCGCGTCGGCAAGCTGACGCTCGCGGCGCTCGAGCCCGTGCTGCGCCTCTACCAGTCACCCGAGTTCCTGCGCGACCGGCTCACGACGCTGCGCCTGCTGACGCGCCCGCAGCGCGAGATCGCCGAGGCCGCCGAACGCGTGCGTCCGGCGCTGCAGGCCGCGCTCGGCAGCGGTTTCGACGTGACGGTCGAGCCGATGTTCAGCCAGATCGGCAGCGGCGCGCTGCCGGTCGACCAGTTGCCGAGCGCCGGCCTCGTCGTACGCACGGCGGACGGCAAACGCGGCGGCCGTGCGCTGGCGCAACTCGAGAAACGGCTGCGCGAATGGCCGCGCCCGGTGATCGGCCGCGTGGCCGACAACGCGCTGCGGCTCGACCTGCGTTGCCTCGAAGCCGCCGACGAGGCGGCGTTCGTCGCGCAATGCGTGCCGCTGGCGGGGGCCGCTGCATGATCGTCGGTACCGCCGGACACATCGACCACGGCAAGACGACGCTGGCGCGCGCGCTGACGGGCGTCGATACCGATCGCCTGAAGGAAGAGAAGGCGCGCGGCATCTCGATCGAACTCGGTTACGCGTATACGCCGCTCGACAACGGCGACGTGCTTGGCCTGATCGACGTGCCGGGCCACGAGAAGCTGATTCATACGATGGCGGCCGGCGCGTGCGGGATCGACTTCGCGCTGCTGGTGATTGCCGCCGATGACGGCGTGATGCCGCAGACGCGCGAGCATCTTGCGATCCTGCAGCTGCTCGGCGTCACGCATGGCGCCGTTGCGCTGACGAAGTGCGATCGCGTCGACGCCGCGCGCGTGGCCGAGGTGCGCGACGAAATCGCCACGTGGCTGAACGATACGACGCTCGCCGGCGTGCCGATCTTCGAGACGCGCGCGACCGCCGCGGACGATCCGGGCGTCGCCGCGTTGAAGCGTTACCTGGCGGACGCGGCGATCGCGTGGCGTGCCCGCCGCGACGACGGGCTGTTCCGGCTCGCAGTCGATCGCGTGTTTACGCTCGCGGGGCAGGGCACCGTCGTGACGGGCACCGCGTTCGCGGGCCGCGTCGCGACCGGCGATACGCTCGCGATCGTGCGTAGCGGCGGCGCGGCGCGCGTGCGCAGCATCCATGCGCAGAACCGGCCCGTCGAGGCCGGCCGCGCGGGCGAGCGTTGCGCACTGAATCTCGCTGGCGTCGACAAGGCCGATGTCGAGCGTGGCGACACCGTCGCCGATGCGCGGCTCGTCGCGACGTCACCGCGTCTCGACGTCGAACTGACGCTGCTCGCGGATGCGGGGCTCACGCTGACGCACTGGGCGCCGCTGCACGTGCATCTCGGCACGCTGCACCGCGTCGCGCATGTCGCGCTGCTCGACGGCGACACGCTCGCGGCCGGCCAGCGGATGCGCGTGCAACTGGTATTCGACGAGCCGGTGTTTGCGCTGCCGGGCGACCGGTTCATCGTCCGCAATCCGCAGGCGACGCGCACGGTCGGCGGCGGCCGCGTGCTCGACCCGTTCGGGCCGGCGCGAAAGCGTCGTACGCCCCAGCGCCGCGCGTGGCTCGACGCGCTGGCCGAATGGCTCGACGAAGGGCGCCTCGATGCGCTGCTCGCGCAGGCGCCGCTCGGCATCCCGCGCGCGATGCTCACGCATCTGACGGGTTTTGCTCCGAACGCACTGGCGTTGCCGGACGACGCGCTGGCGATCGGGCAGCGCGACGCCGCGTCGAACGACGGTGCGGTGATTGCGCATGCGCACTGGCGCGCATTGCAGACCCGGGCGATCGATACGCTGCGCGCGTATCACGAGCGCATGCCCGACGAGCAGGGGCTCGACGCCGCACGGCTGCGGCGGATGGCCGCGCCGCTCGCCGGCGATACGCTGTGGCGCGCGCTCGTCGATGCACTGGTGACCGGTGGCGAAGTCGCGCGAAGCGGGCCGTGGCTGCACCTGCCATCGCATTCGGTGAGCCTCGAGCCGCGCGAGGAAGCGCTGGCGCAGCAACTGCTGCCGTTGCTTCAGGCGGGGCGCTTCGATCCGCCGTGGGTGCGCGACCTGGCCCGCGACACGGGCGAGGCCGAGGATGCGGTGCGGACCTTGCTGCGCAAGCTCGCGCGGCGCGGTGACGTGCACCAGGTCGTGCGCGACCTGTTCTATCACGCGGACGTCGTGCGGGAGCTTGCGCAACTGGTCGCGCATCTCGCGCCGTCGCGCGGCGGCGGGCTCGATGCCGCGACGTTCCGTGACGCGACGGGGCTCGGCCGCAAGCGCGCGATCCAGATTCTCGAGTTCTTCGATCGGGTTGGGTATACTCGCTTCCACCGCGATCTTCACTTCCTGCGGCCTGACAGCGGTTGGGCGGGTAATCAGGCGTAGGCGCTCGTCGTTTCTTTGATTCTTTTCCCCACGGAAGGCATTCGTATCCGGTGGTACGGCCGGGCTTCAAACCCGGTTGGGGGTGTCAGACACTCCCGGGTCGGTTCGACTCCGGCTGCCTTCCGCCAGTCAAGGCTTCCCGCGCATTCCGGCGGCTTCCGTAAACGCGCCCTAGATCGCTGATTTCAAAGCGATTTGTGGGTAGCGGCGTGCTTGCGACTTCCGCCACGGCTCCGCACAATCTCCCCATGAAACATGGGTAGCGAGCTGGGTTTTGTGGGTAGGAAAGGAGGACGACATGGCGGGACGACACTTGCATCGGCTCAGCGCACCGCGCGTCGCGAAGGCGGCTGATCCAGGCCATTACGCAGACGGCGGTGGCCTCTACCTTCGGATCGCCGACAGCGGCGCACGCTCATGGGTGTTTCGCTTCACGCTCGATGGGCGCGTGCGCGAAATGGGCCTTGGACCGCTGTCGCGCGTTTCGCTTGGGGAAGCCCGGAAACTGGCCATCGGATATCGCGACATGGTCGGTAACCAGGTCGATCCCATTCTCGCCCGGCGTGAAGAGCAGCGTCGGCGACAGCTTGATATCTCGATCGACGCCAATGTGACGTTCCGTGAGGCTGACCTGCCCACGAAATCACGGATAGGTCCGACTCGCGAGAGGCCGGATACATTTACGCAAACTGACATGCGTCGGCTCGACAACGCTCGCCTTGCAAAGCCGGGGCGGACCATACATTTTTTGAAAGCACATCCTGCAACATGGCCTTGTCCAGCGACAGATCAGCAACGAGTCGCTTGAGCTTCGCGTTCTCTTCACCAAGCTGCTTCAGCCGGCGCAGCTCCGCCGGCTTCAAGCCAGCCTCAGCTTCCATCACGATGCCGATGATTTGTTCTTCGGTGAATCGCTTTTTCATTGCCGTTCCGCTCTGGAACGGACTCTACATCGTCACCGTACTAAACGCGGGGAGCCGGTCATATGGCTCGAAGATGCCTACGAAAAGCTGGTCGGTCCACATTTGACGTGAGTCAAGGCGAGCCGGTGGCGCGCATGAGAATCTCACGTCGATCAAAATTTGAATAACAGGTTCCCTTGAGGCCAACGAAGGCAATGGTGCCGGCGATGTACTTGCTTGCGCCAAAGATTCGCGGGGGCGGCTCGCGTGATAGCGGGAACGGGATGCCTTGTCCGAGAAGATGACAGTGACTTTGAGATCCACCGCAATACTCGCCGTGCTGTGCGGTTTGCTGAGCCAGCCGGCGTTCTCTCGGGAACCGCAGACGGAGCGCGCGCCCGATTCGATGGAGGCACGCGTGCTGGCCTGTGCCGCGTGTCATGGCCGCCAAGGGCAGGGGACGTCGGACGACTACTTCCCGCGCCTGTCGGGCAAGCCGGCCGGTTACTTGTACAACCAGCTCGTCGCGTTTCGCGATGGCCGGCGCAAGTACCCGCCGATGAACTACCTGCTTGCGTACCTGCCCGACGCGTACCTGCATCGGATAGCCGACCACTTCGCGAGCCTGCGCCCGCCATTCCCTGCGATCGCAGCGCCCGCCGTCGCGCCCGCGATGCTGGAGCGAGGGCAGCAACTGGTGAAGTCGGGCGACCCGGCGCGCAAGATTCCCGCGTGCGTGTCGTGCCATGGCGCGGCGCTCACGGGGATGGAGCCTGCCGTTCCCGGCCTGCTCGGCCTGCACGCGAGCTATCTGAGCGCGCAGCTCGGCGCGTGGCGCTACGGAACGCGCACATCGATCGCGCCCGACTGCATGCAGGAGGTCGCATCCCGGCTCACCGACACCGACGTGACCGCGGTCTCCGCGTGGCTCGCGTCGCGGCCCGCGCCTGCCAGTCCGTCGCCCGCGCCCGTGGGCTCGCTCGTCATGCCGCTCGCATGCGGTGGCGAGACCCGCTAATGGAGACCTCCGTGCACAAGCAATTGATCGTGAAACTGCGCCGCGCGCTCGCATTCGCCGGCGTCCTGTGCGCCGTCGCGGGCTCGGCATTCGCGCAGCCGTCGAACGACGCCGCGACCGTCCGGCGGGGCGAGTACCTTGCGCGTGCGGGCGACTGCATCGCGTGCCATACGGTGCCGGGCGAGAAGCTCTTCGCGGGCGGCCGCGAGATGCCGACGCCATTCGGCACGCTGTACTCGCCGAACATCACGCCCGACGACGGAACCGGCATCGGCAAATGGACGGCCGACGAGTTCTACTCGATGATGCACACCGGCCGGTCGCGCGACGGCTCGCTGCTGTATCCGGCCATGCCGTTCGCCGCGTACACCAAGGTGACGCGCGCGGATTCCGATGCGATCTTCGCGTACCTGCGCTCGGTGCCGCCCGTGAAGCTGGCAAACCGGCCGCACGACCTGCGCTTTCCGTATAACAACCGGCAACTCCTGATCGGCTGGCGCACGCTGTACTTCAAGGAAGGCGAGTATCAGCCGGATACCACGAAGTCGACCGAATGGAACCGCGGCGCGTATCTCGTGCAAGGGCTCGGCCATTGCTCGATGTGCCACACCGCGATCAATGCGCTGGGCGGCAGCTCGGAAGCGAACGCGTTCGAAGGCGGGCTGATACCGATGCAGGCGTGGTATGCGCCGTCGCTCACGTCGAACAAGGAAGCGGGGCTCGGCGAGTGGAACATCGCCGAAATCACCGACCTGCTACAAGCGGGCGCGTCGCATCGCGGCACGGTGTATGGCCCGATGGCGGAAGTCGTCTACAACAGCTTGCAGCACCTGTCCGACGATGACGTGCGTGCGATGGCCGTCTACCTGAAGTCGCTGCCGCAACGCGGGAGCGAAGCCGTGTCCGCGCGGCCGACGAAGGTGCCCGCGTCGGAGCAGGCGCGACTCAACAAGCTCGGCGCGAAGATCTACGGCGCCCAGTGCGCAAGTTGTCATGGCAAGACCGGCCTCGGCAAGCCGCCGGCGTTCCCGCCGCTCGCGGGCAACCAGTCGATCCAGATGACGTCCGCGGTGAACCCGATCCGCATGGTGCTGAATGGCGGATACGCGCCCGGCACCACGAAGAACCCCGAACCCTACGGCATGCCGCCTTTCGCCCAGTCGCTGTCGGACGACGAGGTAGCGGCCGTGACGACCTTCATCCGGACCGCCTGGGGCAACCGCGGCACGCCGGTTTCCGCGAAGGAAGCCAATGCGCTGCGTTCGGCTCCGCTCTATTGAGGACATCATGAGCGACACATTTCAACGGCCCGGCAACGGTCCCGAACCGCACGACGACGCGGTTGACGAGATCGTCCGCGCGGGTCCGCACGGCGCGCTCGCGCTCGCAGGCACCGCAACCGCGATCGTGATCGCACTGTGGTTTGCCTTCTACTTTTTCGTTTTCCTGCCCCGCGGCCTGATCCAGTAACCGGGTTCCCATGTCCAAACAACCTTTGCCAGACCGTCTCGACGGCGCGCAGCTCGCGGCCCGGATCGAGCGCAGATGGGCGATCCTGGCCGTCGGCCTGATGGTCCTCCTCGTCGCCATGATGGTATACACCGGCCTGCATTGGGCCATGATGCCGCCGTCTCGCGTCGAGACGGTCGACCCGACGACGCTGCACGTCTCGGGCGAATTCATCGAGAGCAACCTCGGTACCGCGCGCGAGCCGGACGGCTCTGTCACGGTGCGCGTGATCGGCCAGCAGTACTCGTTCACGCCGCAGTGCATTCTGGTGCCGGCGAACACGCCGGTGACGTTCCGCGCGACGAGTGCGGACGTCGTGCACGGCTTCCTCATCACCGACACCAACATCAATTCGATGCTCGAGCCGGGCTACGTCGCAACGTTCCGGACGACCTTCAACAAGCCGAAGGACCACCTGATGCCGTGCCACGAATATTGCGGAACCGGCCACGAGGGGATGTGGGCGCACGTCAAGGTGATTGATCGTGCGGAATTCGACAAACTGGCGTCCGGCGCGCGGAGACTGAGCTGTGTTAAAGAATAATCGACTGGTACTCGCGCATTTCTGGCTCGCGTTCGCGGTCTTCGGCGTCGCGCTGCTGCTCGGCGCATGGCAGATGCTTGCGCGCAGTCCGCTGCATCCATGGCTCGGCAATCCCGAGCTCTACTATCGCTCGGTGACGGCGCACGGCTCCGTGATGGGCTACGTATTCCCGACGCTGATCGCGATGGGCTTCGGCTATGCGATCAACGAGCTCGCGCTCAAGATGCCGCTGGTCGGCCGCAAATGGGCGTGGGCCGGCCTGGGGCTGATCGCGGTCGGCTCGGTCGTCGCGATGGTGCCCGTGTCGCTCGGCCTGTCGTCCGTCCTCTACACGTTCTATCCGCCGATGATCGGCAGCCCGTTCTACTACCTCGGCGTCGTCCTCGTCGTCGTCGGTTCGTGGATCTGGGTCGCGCTGACGTCGGTGAACCTGTACGTATGGAAGAAGGCGAATCCCGGCGTGCCGATCCCGCTCGCGATGTTCGCGAACGTCGCGGGCGCGTATCTGTGGGGCTGGACCTCGATCGGCGCCGCAATCGAGATCCTGTTCCAGATCCTGCCGGTCGCGGTGGGGCTCAAGACGACGATCGATGCCGGTCTCGCCCGCGTGTTCTTCTCGTGGACGCTGCATGCGATCGTGTACTTCTGGCTGATTCCGGCGTATATCGCGTACTACACGCTCGTGCCGCGCGCGATCGGCGGCAAGCTGTACAGCGACGGCATGGCGCGCATCTCGTTCATCCTGTTCCTCGTCGGCGCGATGCCGATCGGCATTCACCACCTGTTCGCCGATCCTCAGGTGGGCTCCGGCTTCAAGTTCCTGCAGTCGGTGTTCACGGCGATCGTCGCGGTGCCGACGCTCCTCACCGTGTTCACCGTGTGCGCGTCGGTCGAGATCGCCGCGCGGCTGCGCGGCGGCAAGGGGGCGTTCGGTTGGCTGCGCGCGCTGCCGTGGCATGAGCCGATGATGCTTGCCGTCGCGTTCTCGTTCGTGATGCTCGGCTTCGGCGGTGCGGGCGGGCTCATCAACATGAGCTACCAACTCGATTCGACGATTCACAACACGCAGTGGATCACGGGCCATTTTCACCTGATCTTCGGCGGCGCGGTCGTCATCATGTACTTCGCGATCGCGTACGAGCTGTGGCCGTATCTGACGGGCCGTGCGCTCGGCAGCGCGCGTCTCGTCAAGACGCAGCTCTGGCTGTGGTTCGTCGGGATGATCGTCACGACGTTCCCGTGGCATTACGTCGGCATCCTAGGCATGCCGCGCCGGATGGCCTATTACGACTACAGCGATCCCGCGCTTGCGCCGCAGGCGATCTGGGTGATCCTGTCGGTGATCGGCGCGCTGATCCTGGTCGCGTCGGCGGTGCTCTTCTTCGTCGTGCTGATACGCGGCCATCGCGGCGCGAAGATCAAGCCCGCGGAGTTCACGTTCAGCTCGGCCGTGCACGAGCCGAAGAAGCTGCCCATCGCGCTCAACAGCTTCGGGCTGTGGATCGCGCTGATGATCGGCCTCACGGTCGTCAACTACGGCTACCCGATCGCACAGTTGATGGTGCTCAAGCAGCCGTCGGTACCAGCCATCTACCTGGGGACGCAACGATGAGCACGGAACGCCTGTTTTCGCTTCGCAACCGCTGGCTTACCGTGAGCGTCGGGCTCACGCTGTTCACGGTGGCCGCGTCGGTGCTGATCGGTTTCGTCTGGCTGCCGTCCGTGCAGAAGGATGCGCAGTTCCAGGGAATCTGGAATGCGATCTGCAGCGCGGCCGGCGTGCCGCGGGCGTGGCTGGCCTCGCAGCCGGAGCCGTCGACGATCAAGACCAGCACGGTGGTCGTCACGCCGCAGATGATGTCGAAGACGGACAGCCTGTCGATCGGCCGCGGCGCGACGCTCGCGATGCGCTGCACGATGTGTCACGGCGCGCGAGGCATGAGCGACGCGGATTCGCCGAACCTCGCGGGCCAGTATGCGGCGGTCGTCTACAAGCAACTGAAGGACTTCCAGGCGGGGGCACGCACGAACGCGGTGATGGAGTCGATGGCAGCGAATCTGTCCGACCAGGACATGCGCGATCTGGCGGCGTACTACGCGTACTTGCCGCGCGCCGTGACGAAGTCTGCGGTGAATCCGCCGAAGATCGTCGCGAGCGGCGCGCCGATGCGCAACATCGCGCCATGCGCGTCGTGCCACGGGGGGATGGACAACAAGGTCGGCGGGCCATGGCTCGAAGGCGAGCCCGAGGCCTACATCAAGACGCAGTTGCAGGCATTTGCGTCGGGTGCGCGGCACAACGACATCAGCGAGCAGATGCGCAATGTGGCGCGGCAGATGACGCCTGATGAAATCGCTGCCGCTGCACGGTATTACGCCGGCCGACAGTGACAGGAGAGGTGAACAGCGGCATTTCCGCTCGTCGGCCGGTGATGCCGTTGTTGGCATGATCGATAGCCGATGGGGCAGCACGTTGGGAAGAATGCGGCGGCAATCGATGCCGAAGTGCTGTTCAGACCCGTACCTGCGTGACCTGAACCTGCTCAGCGGCAGGTTCATCCGGGTTTCCTGGAGGAAGCCTGGACATTATCACTTGGTCGAGGTCTGATTTCAGGCATTACTACGATAAGGCACGAAACGCTGTCCGGCACTGTAGAGCCCTAACCCCTTATCGCCCTTGAAGCCTGCGTCGATCAAACTGTCGGCCAATGTGGCTGTGATCAATAGGTCTCCGGACTCCGCGTCCCGGGCGATCAGATCCATGCCCAGGACGTTGTCGAGAAACCAGGTCTTATTGAAGTAGAGCAAATTTCCCTCGTCGTCTCGTTCGGCTTCGGAGCGAGTGTGGTCGATCGCGTTAACGGCCTTTACGGCGTTGACGATATAAAACCGTTGGCTGACTTCCTGATGGTCGGCTACCAGGCGCAGGGGCTGGATCAACTCGACGTCTGCCGGCGCCTGGGCGCCGAGAAAGCCCGCCAGGCGCGCCGACACCAGGGGAATGCCCCCCAGCAGCCACAGGCAATCGTGCTCCAGCAGCTTCTTCACCTTGCACTGGAAGAACACCGACGGCGCGTCCATTGCCGGCGGATACGGCCGCCCATCCAGTAGGGCCAGGTAGTCGAAATCTGAGCCGGAAGTCACATAAGAGCCGGCCTCAGCGTCATATGAGCCAATCAGTTTCTCGTTGTGGCGAATTGGGGGCTTCCAGCTCAAGATCATCAGCTTCCGACACTCCCCAATAGCTGCATGTTGAACGATTCTTTCTGTTCCCGGTGGTTGGTATAACCAAGGGTCTGCTCGCTCAGGATTCTGGCCAGGGCGTCCTCATCCGGCTTCATGCCATTGCTGCGCAAGGCGACAAAGATAAGTGGAACTGGGTAGGAGTAGTACTTTGGCCTGGCGATCACATCGTTCACCAGGCCGGGGCCGAGGTTGAGGAGGTTGGAGACAATCGGCAAGTCAATCTCCCGGAGCCTGCGAAGCAACCCCTGGCAGGTGGTTTCGATGCCTTGCTCCGTGACGGGCAGTAATGGGCAGGCATCGTCTTCGGTGACGGTCGACATGCTGTAGACGAGTTTTGCGTTTGGCAGGTTTGACGGATAGGGCGGACCTATGCGATCGAGCTCCGCCCGTAGGGTTGGATGCTCGACGAAGATAATGGTTTCGTAGGCCCTGATATTGGCCAAGTATTCGAAGTGCAGGGTCGCCACGGTCCCCGATTCCTTGTGGCTGACCGTGATTTTGTTCTTGGTGACTTTCACGCCGGGATGGCCCGCGAACTCGCCCTTTAAAAAAAACTGGAGTGCCTTTTCAAAGTTACTGCGCAACTCCTTGGTGTCTGCTTTCATTTCTTGATTACCCGTTCAATAGCGAAGAGACCAGAGCAAGGGGTTCCAGGCCGGAACCGCCGAAAATTCCGTCGGAAATAGAGAGGGCGGCACCGTGCTGAACAGCGATTCGTTGTTAGCGGCCGCGCCGTGCATCGGCGTGCTCGTCATTGATCTCGGGTACCTACGTCGTGCAGGGCCGACCGAGGCATTTCAACGGCCGGTTAGTGCGTAGAGTAGGTGAGTCGCCCCGACTGCCTTTTACTCAAGGTGTTGGGTTCAACCATTCAGTTAATCCTTCTCTCGCATTTAAATCGAGGAACGTCTGCCTTCCACGAAGTCGCTGTATGTAGCCCGCGAGATTTGGCCACGAAGTCGCCGGACGGGGCATATTGCGCGTCCAGCGCATAAGCATGAGTGCCAGGAAGTCAGCGGTACTCAAGCGGTTGTCGATCAGAAACTGGCGGCCATCTCCGAGCAAACTGTTTAGGTGCTCCATGGCCCCTTCTATTTGGCCGCATGCAAACTCTTTCACTGCCGCCGCGTTTTGTGGTTTACCGTCCACCTCCGCATAGAACCAGCTTCGCATCGCCGGCAACAACGTGTTCGCAAGATAGATCATCGTCTCGAACCACTCGGAGCGCTCGGGTGAGTTCGGTTGCGGTGCGAACCCGGAAGAAGGATGTCGTTCAGCAAGGAGCATCAGTAACGCGGTTGATTCTCCTCGTGGTATGCCATCGATCACGAGAGTTGGCACGCGACCGGAGGAATTCAGGCGCAAGTACTCAGGGTTGCGCTGAGCGCCAGTATCAATGTCCACGAGTCTTGTTTCGAAGGGTACACCGAGTTCGAGTAGCATCCAGTGCACTGCCATACTTGCTGCGCCCGGTGTGTAATACAGAATGTAGGACATGGTTTGATCCCGGTCTCGAGTTGAACTGCCGATATTTTGTTGCCAATGTGGGATGCTAGGTGCGTGGCAAGTCTGCCCATTGGATTTTTCAAGTTCCAGGGGGATTTGCTGAGATAGGAGCAATCGTCAAGACTGGTGTATGCGGGTTGGTCGACATGATCAGGCTGCCAACGATTGAGGAGCCGGTGAGCTTTCAATCACCGGGGTTGCGTCTCTGAAGATAATATCCTTCGGAGACTGATCGACTTCGATTTACTGGAGGAACCACGGCACTTCTTTGGTCTGAGCGTGGTTCTCGGTCGAAACCGCGGGCACGACGAGCCACCACAGGGCCGAGCGTACAAAACCAAACCTCTTACTTGTAATCCCAGCTGTGAAACCGATCGGCGCCAGACGGCCGCGTTTTCGAATGCTCAGGCTAGTTCTCGATCATCTGCCGGGCGCGTTGAGCTGCGGCCCCGGAGTCAGCCCAGGAGTGACATGGGAGCAATCGATCTGAGTCTGTTACTAACAAGCCGTCTGCATCGCCGGCTGGCGAGTGTGGACTAACCGGCCCCGACAGCCATAACTATGTCAGCCGATCTATGCGATAGCGCCGTGCTCCGCTGCCAACATGGATCGAAACTGCGCGACAATCTCAGGTGGCAACCCTGCGCTTTCAAACACAGCACAGGTGAAGCTGACCGGCGCGGGGCCGGGTGCAGTTATTATGCCGTCCGCAACAACGGCTGCCGTGCTGTGTCGATAAAGTGCGGCGCCCTCATAGCCAGCGCCGTTTTGACTTAAGAAGTTGGCGTTGTTCGAGGTATGGGGAACCGTGTTGAGCAGCCCGGCTCGCGCAAGCGCCAGCGTCCCTCCACAGATACCTGCAACGGTCGAGCCATTTGCCCGGACGGCGAGGAGAAATTCCCGCAAATCAGGGGCTTCCGCGCTTTCCCAAATCATTCCGCCGATGATGACAACAACGTCCGGCTTCCACTCCACGCATTGCTGCAAACTTCCGTCGACCGTCACCATCAATCTGCCTTGTGAACGGAAAGCCCCTGGAACAGGGGCGAAAAAGCGAGCGTCGATCCCATAGAACGGTGACGCCGTTCCTGCGATGAAAGCATATTCCCAGTCCGCAAAACCGGGAGCCAATATCAAGCCAACTCTTGGCATTTCTAATAATTCTCCATGAATGAAAAACAAGGGGGGCGCGCCCGGGAGGGCCCCTTGAATCAACAAGGTTTCCGGTCAAGCTGTCACGGGCAACGCGCATACTACTTCTTCTTCCAGCCCCGACCGGAGCGGATCGTATTCTTGTTGCGACGTATCCGCCAACGCTTCATCGCGAGAGCGACGGAGTGTTGCCATACGGCACCGGTCAGGCAAGCTTGCTCACCGTGTGTGCCCATTTCTTTCTCTCGATCAAACTGTAGAAGTGCTAGTGTCCCGTTCCGCTGATTCGCGAACAAAGTCGGTGTAGCTTTTCGAGGATGGAATCGGCAGACGCGGTCCAGACGAATGGCTTGCAGTTTTCGTTGTAGTGGGAGACGAATTGATCAATGCGC
>NZ_JAUJQH010000037.1:0-57467 GCF_030482905.1 Burkholderia sp. AU45251
TCGCCGCGCGATCGTGGCGCGTGAGCGTCGGCCGGTACGCACGTGCGGTCGCGAACGCGCGCCGCACGTCGTCCAGCGTCGCCTTCGGCACGGTGCCGACCAGCGAGCCGTCGTACGGGTTGCGCACTTCGATTACCGCGTCCCTATGAATCCGTTCGCCGTCGATTCGCAGTGCTTCGCGACGAATCTCGCGGACGTCCGTCGATGCTGCAATGGCGTTCATGAGTGTGTCCCCTTACGGATGCGTGCGCATCACTGCAGATGGTTGAGCGCGATGTCGATGATGTCGAAGTTGCGCAGCCGCGCGCGGCCCGTGACGTCGCCCGCGACCGGTTTGCTGAAGATCAGCGGCACGATCTGCTCGGAGATCCCGCCGTGCGAGCGCAACGGCACGTCGAGGCCCGACAGGTCATGCTTGATCCGGCGCGTGCCGAGCACGACGTCCTGCTTCGAGATCACGATCAGGTCGCCCATCCGCGCCGGCGGCAGTTCGAAGCGCGCGCAGCCTTCGGCGCCCGTCAGCACGACCTCGATGCCGTCGACCGCGGCGAGCCGCGCGCGCAGCGCCTCGGCATCGGCCGTCGCCGGCACGTAGACGGTCGCGAACGAACCAAGCGCGCCGTGGTGCACGACGTACGGGTCGGTGATCGGCAGGATCACGCGCGCCGCCTCCTCGCCGAGCCACTCGTCGAACAGTTCCTGCAGGTAGATCACGTTCGGCTCGCCGGTTTCATCGTCGTGCTTCGCGTTCATCCCGTGGTCGGCCGTGATCGCGACGATCGCGCCGAGTTCGTCGAGGCGCTGCAGGTACTTGTCCATCATCGCGTAGAACTCGTTCGCGCCTTCCGTGCCGGGCGCGCACTTGTGCTGCACGTAGTCGGTCGTCGACAGGTACATCAGGTCGATCGGGCGCGTCTCGAGCAGGCGCACGCCGGCCGCGAACACGAATTCGGACAGATCCGCGCTGTACACGCTCGGCACCGGCTTGCCGACCAGTTCGAGCACGTTGTCGATGCCGTTTTCCGAGAGGCTGGCTTCGTCGGCCTTCTCCGACGAGAAGCAGATACCCTTCAGCCCCTTGCCAAGCAGGCGGCGCAGCTTGTCCTTCGCGGTGACGACCGCGACCTTCGCGCCTTGCTCCGCGAAGGTCGCGAGCACGGTCGGTGCGACCAGGTACTTCGGATCGTTCATCAGCACCTCGGCGCCGGTGTCGCGATCGTAGAAGTAGTTGCCGCTAATCCCATGCACCGCCGGCGGCACGCCTGTCACGATCGACAGGTTGTTCGGGTTCGTGAAGCTCGGCACCACGCACTCGCCCTTGAGCGCCGTGCCCGGCTTCAGCAGCGTGCGCAGGAACGGCGCGACGCCGGCCTCGGCCGCTTCTTCCAGATATTCGTATGCGCAGCCATCGACGCAGACGACCACCACGGGCCGGCTCATCCAGTTGTAGCGGCGGCCGTTCACTTCCACGGAGACAGGCGTTTCATTCATGACGTTCATTCCTTTCAGTTCGAAGGGTAGAGCCGTCGGCGCCCGCGTCGCGCCGAAGGGAGGTGTTTTCCATGCTTGACATTAAAATTGATGATTTGTAGATTGTCAACAACATGCAGAGAACAGAAAGCAAAACAACGTAGCAGCAAGAGGGCTGGTCTCCACTCATCCGCCGCGTGCCGCGGCGCCACAGTCAAGGGGTCTGAAGATGAACGAAGTGCCGGTAAACAAGCGTTTGAACGCATGGGCGGCGGGCGCGGCCCGCTTCGCACTGGCCGCGGCGGTCGCGCTCGGCGCGGTGCAGGCGGCGCACGCGAAGACGTCGCTGCTCGTCTATACCGCGCTGGAAGACGAGGCAATGAAGCCCTACAAGGACGCGTTCGAGAAAGCGAACCCCGATATCGAGATCCGCTGGGTGCGCGACTCGACCGGCTCGGTCACCGCGAAGCTGCTCGCGGAGAAGAACAACCCGCGCGCGGACGTCGTGCTCGGCCTCGCCGCGTCGAGCCTCACGCTGCTCGACCTGCAGGGGATGCTGATGCCGTACTCGCCGAAGGGCTTCGACCAGCTCACGCGCAAGTACAGCGACGCGAACACGCCGCCGCACTGGGTCGGCATGGACGTGTGGGGCGCGACGATCTGCTACAACCGTGTCGCCGCGCAGGCGAAGGGCATTCCGAAGCCGACGTCGTGGGAGGACCTGACGAAGCCCGTCTATAAAGGCGCGATCGTGATGCCGAGCCCGGTTTCCTCCGGCACCGGCTACCTCGACGTGACCGCGTGGCTGCAGACCTTCGGCGACGACAAGGGCTGGAAATTCATGGACGCGCTCGACAAGAACGTCGCTCAATACGTGCACTCGGGCTCGAAGCCGTGCACGCTCGCCGGCACCGGCGAATTCCCGATCGGCATCTCGTTCGAGTTCCGCGGCCACGAACTGCAGTCGCAGGGCGCGCCGATCGATCTCGTGTTCCCGAAGGAAGGGCTCGGCTGGGACATGGAAGGCACGGCGATCATGAAGACGACGAAGCAGCCCGATGCCGCGAAGAAGCTGGCCGATTTCATGGCGAGCAAGGATGCGAACCAGATCACCGCGCGCTGGTGGGCGATCGTCGCGTACCCGGGTGTCGCGCGCAAGCTCACCGGTATCCCCGACAACTACTCGGAGCTGCTCGTGAAGAACGACTTCGTATGGTCGGCGAAGAACCGCCAGTCGATTCTCGACACGTGGCAGAAGCGCTACGGCTCGAAAACGCAGCAGTAACGCCGCGACCGGCAGCGGGGCCGCGCCGCGCGCCGCCCCGCGCCACCCTTTCCGTCGTCGAATCCGGCCCCCGGGCCGCCCCAGCATGGAGGCGCGCATGGCACCTTATCTGAGCGTAGAACGCATCGAGAAGCGGTACAACGACACGCAGGTCCTGACCGACATCAACCTGAGCGTGATGAAGGGCGAAATGATCTGCTTCCTGGGGCCGTCCGGCTGCGGGAAAACCACGCTGCTGCGGATCATCGCGGGGCTCGAGACGCAGAACGCCGGCCACATCATGCAGGACGGCCGCGATATCTCGCGGCTGCCGCCGCAACTGCGCGACTACGGCATCGTGTTCCAGTCGTACGCGCTGTTCCCGAACCTCACGGTGTACGACAACGTCGCGTACGGGCTCGTGAACCGGAAGATGAAGCGCGACGCGATCCACGAGCGCGTGCACACGCTGCTCGCGCTGGTCGGCCTGCCCGACAGCCATCGCAAGCATCCGGGCCAGCTGTCCGGCGGCCAGCAGCAGCGCATCGCATTGGCGCGCGCGCTCGCCACCTCCCCCGGCCTGCTGCTGCTCGACGAGCCGCTGTCGGCACTCGACGCACGGGTGCGCGTGCGGCTGCGCCAGGAAATCCGCGCACTGCAACAGCGGCTCGGCGTGACGACGATCATGGTCACGCACGACCAGGAAGAAGCGCTGTCGATGGCCGATCGCATCGTCGTGATGAACCATGGCGTGATCGAACAGATCGGCACGCCGCTCGAAATCTACCGGCAGCCCGCGTCGCCGTTCGTCGCGGACTTCATCGGCCGCGTCAACACGATTCCCGCCGAAGTCGCGCAGGACGGCACGCTGCGCGCGGGCGCGGTCGGCCTCGACTGCCGCCATGGCACGGCCCGCCCCGCGCAGGGCGCGGCGGTGTCGGTGTACGTGCGGCCTGAAGACCTGCGCATCTGCGTGCCGGGCCAAACGGCCGACAACGTGCTGGCCGGCCGCGTCGAGAAGCTCGAATTCCTCGGTGCGTTCTGCCGCGTGAGCTTCCGGATCGACGGGCTCGACGGCCAGGAGATCGTCGCCGACCTGTCGTATCACGACGTCGACCGCACCGGCGTGCAGGCCGGCGCGCGTATCGACCTCGCGCTCGATCGCGACCATGTCCGCGTGTTCCCGAGCGCGAAGGAGCGACTGCAATGAGCACCGTCCTGACCGAGCGCCGCCGCGGCGCCTCCGCCCCCGCCGACGTGCGGCAGATCACGCACTGGCACGACCGCATCGCGCAGCTCGCGCTCGTCGCGATGGCCGCGCTGATGTCGATGTTCCTGCTGCTGCCGCTCGCGCTCGTCGTGCAGAAATGCTTTGTCGATGCGGACGGGCGATTCGTCGGCGCGCACAACTTCATCGAGTATCTCGAGGACAGCGGCGTGCTGCGCTCGATGCTGCATTCGCTGACGGTCGGCGCGCTCGTCACGTCGATCGTCGTGCCGATGGCGTTCACGTTCGCGTATGCGCTGACCCGCTCGTGCATGCCGTTCAAGAACGCCGCGCGTACCGTCGCGCTGCTGCCGCTGCTCGCGCCGACGCTGTTGTCCGCGGTGTCGTTCATCTACTGGTTCGGCAACGCGGGGCTGCTGAAGCCGCTACTGCACGGCCATTCGATCTACGGGCTGCCGGGCATCGTGCTGAGCATGGTGTACGCGTCGTTCCCGCACGTGCTGATGATCCTCGTCACCGCGCTGTCGCTTGCCGACGGCCGGCTCTACGAGGCCGCCGACGCGATGGGCACGAGCCGCACGCGCAAGTTCTTCACGATCACGCTGCCCAGCGCGAAGTACGGGCTGATCAGCGCGACGATGGTGGCATTCACGATGTGCATCAACGACTTCGGCGTGCCGGTGGTGATCGGCGGTTCGTACAACGTACTGTCGACCGACATCTACAAGCTGATCATCGGCCTGCAGGACTTCAACCGCAGCGCGGTCGTGAGCCTGATGCTGCTGTGCCCCGCCCTCGTCGCGTTCGGCGTCGACTTCTTCATCCGCCGCCGCCAGCAGTCGCAGCTCGGCGCACGCTCGACGCCGTATCAGCCGAAGCCGTCGCGCGGCTTCGACGCCGCGATGCTCGCGTACTGCGGCCTCGTGTGCGCGTTCTTCATCGCGGTGGTCGGCATCTCGGTGTTCGCGTCGTTCGTGAAGTTCTGGCCGTACCAGATGAGTCTCGGGCTGCAGCACTACAAGATGGGGCTGATCGGCGCGGGCATCTTCGACGCGTACAAGAACAGCCTGCGGATGGCCGCGACGGTGGCGCTCGGCGGCACGATCGTCGTGTTCGGCGGCGCATACCTGATCGAGAAGACGCGCGGCGCACGCTGGCTGCGCGGCTTCATCGCCCTGTGCGCGATCCTGCCGATGGGCGTGCCGGGGCTCGTGCTCGGCATCAGCTACATCTTCCTGTTCAACGCGCCCGGCAATCCGCTGAACGGGCTGTACGGGTCGCTGTGGCTGCTCGCGATCGTCACGGTGGTGCACTACTACGCGTCGAGCCACCTGACCGCCGTCACCGCGCTCCGGCAGATCGACAGCGAGTTCGAGGCCGTGTCCGCGTCGCTGAAGGTGCCGTTCTACAAGACCTTCCTGCGCGTGACCGTGCCCGTGTGCCTGCCCGCGATCCTGCTGATCGCGCGCTACCTGTTCGTCAACGGGATGACGACGGTCTCGGCCGTCGCGTTCCTCTACTCGCCCGACACGCAGCCCGCGTCGGTCGCGATCCTGAACCTCGACGACGCGGGCCAGATGGGCCCGGCCGCCGCGATGGCCACGCTCGTGCTCGCGACCTCGTCGTTCGCGTGCGTGCTGTTCGCGTGCATCTCGCATCGACTGTTGCGCCGTACGCAGGCCTGGCGCAACCCGCATCGCCACTGATTTTTTAGCCGCATTCACGTGACGTCCCGACTTCATCAAGGAGACACCATGACGCTCGCCGCCCAGCCCATCCTGCTCACCCCAGGCCCCCTGACGACCTCCGACACCACGCGCGACGCGATGCTGCGCGACTGGGGATCGTGGGACAGCGACTTCAACGCGATCACCGCGCGGTTGCGCGAACGCCTGCTGCAGATCGTGCACGGCGAAGGCACGCACGAATGCGTGCCGCTGCAAGGCAGTGGCACGTTCTCGGTCGAAGCGGCCATCGGCACGCTCGTGCCGCGCGACGGCCACGTGCTCGTGCCGAATAACGGCGCGTACTGCCAGCGCATCGCGAGGATCTGCCGTGTGCTCGGCCGCAAGCTGACGACGATCGACTACAGCGAGGATCGCCGCGTCGATCCGGCCGACGTCGAGCGCGCGCTCGTCGCCGATCCGACCATCACGCACGTCGCACTCGTGCACTGCGAAACGGGCGCCGGTGTACTGAACCCGTTGCACGGCATCGCGCAGGTCGTCGCGAAGCACGGCCGCGCACTGATCGTCGATGCGATGAGCTCGTTCGGCGCGATCGACATCGACGCGCGCACGACGCCGTTCGACGCGGTGATCGCGGCATCCGGCAAATGCCTCGAAGGCGTGCCGGGGCTCGGTTTCGTGATCGCGAAGCGCAGCGCGCTCGAACGCTGCGAAGGCAACAGCCACTCGCTCGCGATGGACCTGTACGACCAGTGGGTCTACATGCAGCGCACAACGCAGTGGCGCTTCACGCCGCCGACGCACGTAGTCGCGGCGCTCGACGCAGCCGTCGGGCAATACGTTGACGAAGGCGGGCTCGCCGCGCGCGGCGGCCGCTACCAGCGCAACTATCGCGCGCTGATCGACGGGATGCTCGCACTCGGCTTCCGGCCGTTCCTCGATCCGGCGATCCAGGCACCGATCATCGTCACGTTCCATGCGCCGGACGATCCGAACTACGACTTCAAGCGCTTCTATCAGGAGGTCAAGAAGCGCGGCTACATCCTGTATCCGGGCAAGCTGACCGAGGTCGAGACATTCCGGGTCGGCTGCATCGGCCACTTCGGCGAAGCCGGCATCCCGGGCGCCGTCGCCGCGATCGCCGACACGCTGCGCGCGATGGGCGTGCGCCGCGTGTCGGCCGAAGCGGCCGCCTGACGTGACGCAGGACGACGTGACGTGATGGTCCCCGCCGCGTGCACGTTCGCACGCGGCGGCCAGTTGTTTCGGGCCGTGCGCGGCACGGCCCCTTTTCGAAGAACCCTCCGATGCGTCCCTTCTGGATCGAACAAGCGCTGTTCAACGACGGCGATCTCGCCCCCGCGCTGCAAGGCGCGACGCAGGCCGACGTGTGCATCGTCGGCGGCGGCTTCACCGGGCTCTGGACCGCGATCCAGGCGAAGCAGCAGAACCCCGCGCTCGACATCGCGATCGTCGAGGCCGACCTGTGCGGCGCCGGCGCGAGCGGTCGCAACGGCGGCTGCCTGCTCACGTGGTCCGCGAAATTCCTGACGCTGCGGCGCCTGTTCGGCGAAGCCGAGGCGATCCGGCTCGTGAAGGCATCCGAAGCGGCCGTACAGCACATCGCCGATTTCTGCCGCGCGCACGGCATCGATGCCGAGCTGCGGCTCGACGGCACGCTGTACACCGCGACGTCGCGCGCGCAGGTCGGCACGCTCGCGCCGGTGCTCGACGCGCTCGCCGCGTGCGGCATTCACAGCTACGAGCCGCTGCCGCCCGCCGAAGTCGCGCGCCGCTCGGGTTCCGCACGCAATCTCGACGGCGTCTACTCGCCGATCGCCGCGACCGTGCATCCCGGCAAGCTCGTGCGCGGGCTGCGCCGCGTCGCGCTCGCGATGGGCATCCGGATCTACGAACGCACACCGATGCTCGACTTCACGCCCGGGCAACCGGCCGTTGTTCGCACGCCGTCCGGCAGCGTGAGCGCGGGCAAGCTCGTGTTCGCGATCAACGCGTGGATGGCGAGCCGCTTCCCGCAATTCGAGCGCACGATCGCGGTCGTGTCGAGCGACATGGTGATCACCGAGAAATGCCCCGAACTGCTCGAGCAGACCGGGCTCGTGAACGGCGTGTCGGTGCTCGATTCGCGGATCTTCGTCTACTACTACCGCACCACCGCCGACGGGCGGCTGATGCTCGGCAAGGGCGGCAACACGTTCTCGTGGCGCAGCCGTATCGCACCCGTGTTCGACCGGCGCTCGCCGTACGAGGCGCAACTCACGCAAAGCCTGCGCGAGTTCTTTCCGTCGCTCGCTGGCGTGCCGGTCACGGCAAGCTGGAACGGGCCGTCGGATCGATCCGTCACCGGCTTCCCGTTCTTCGGCCGCCTCGACGATGCGCCGAACGTGTTCTACGGCTTCGGCTACTCGGGTAACGGCGTGGGGCCGACCTACATGGGCGGGCAGATCCTGTCGTCGCTCGTGCTCGGCCTCGACAACGCGTGGACGCGCAGCCCGATCGTGCGCGGCCCGCTTGGGGCGTTCCCGCCGGAACCGATCCGCTATGTCGGCGCGCACGTCGTGCGCAATGCGATCCGCCGCAAGGAGCGCGCGGAGGACGAGAGCCGGCCGCCGGCGGCTGTCGACACGTGGCTCGCGAAATTCGCGAGCGCGGCGGGGAAAGCCGACAAGGCGTGACGATGCGTCGACCTGCAGGACCCGCATGACCTGAAGACGCAATGAAAAAGGGACGCTGCGAAGCGTCCCTTTGCTTTTGCGCGGCAACCCGCGCGGGCCTTGCCGGGCGCTTACGCGCGCACGGTCTTCTCCCGCGCCGCCTTGCCCGTCGCGGGCAGCCCCTGCTCGTGCGTGCGGCGCATGCGCGCGAGGCCGTGCGTGACGTGCTCGCGCACGAGTGCCACCGCCTGCTCCTCGTCACCTCCCGCGAGCGCCTGCACGATCTTGTCGTGCTCGGCGGCGGACACGGCGATCGCATCCTCCTCGGCCTCGATCGCGGCCTGGCGCAGCAGGCCGAGCTGGCGCACGAGCCGGCGGTAGGTATCGGTGAGGTGCGTATTGCCGACGCCGACGACCATCGCGTCGTGGAACTGCACGTTCAGCTCGGTATAGCGCGTGACGTCGTGCGTCTTCGCGGCGTCCTTCATCGACTGGATGATGCCCTTCAGCACCTTCAGCGTGTCGGGCGAGATGCGCTTGGCGAGCGCGCGCGCGACCGATTCGTCGAGCATCGCGCGCACTTCGTAGATCTCCTCGGCCTCGCGCAGCGGCACGACGCGCACGGTCACGCCGCGGTTCTTCTCGTTGCGCAGCAGGCCGGCCTGTTCGAGCGCACGGAACGCTTCGCGCACGGGGCCGCGCGACACGTTCAGCTTGGTCGCGATCTCGACTTCGTTGAGCTTCTCGCCCGGCGCGTATTCGCCGGAGACGATCGCGCGCTCGAGCATGTCCTGGACGATCATCGCGAGCGACTGGCTTTGCAGGAGTTCGATGGCGCTGAGCGCGTTCGGGGCTGTCATGGTCGGGCAGGCAGCAAGGCTGCGGTAGAAATCGAGGGCGCCATATCGGCGAATGATCCTTATATACCCTCGGCCCGGCACATTGTCAACAGTTTTCAGTTTCCAAAAGCCAATCCCGCCTGCCGGGATGCAACCGAAACGCACCCGGCAGGCGGCAGTCGCGCGACGGGCCGACCTCGCCCGTATCGCGCGACGCGTGCCGGCCGTCAGGCCGTCGTGTGCTTCACCGGCCCCGGATCGCTGTGGCTCGACCGGCCCGTCTCGACGTGGCCCGCGAAGCGGCGCACGACCTTGTCGTCGCCGCCGCGCAGCGTCGTCGCGGTGATCGTCAGATCGTACCAGCCGTGGCTCGACGACAGCTCGAAGTGATCCTCGACGCGCTCGCCCGGCTCCAGCGTGTAGGTGCGCGCGTGCGCATGGCTGTACGCGTTGTCGACCGTCACGCGACACGTCGCGCGCCCGCTGTTGCGCAGTTGCAGATACACGTGGCGGTTGCGCACGTCGTAGCCGATCCGCGCTTCGGGGTTCGCGTGGCGGCCGTCCGCCGCGAGCCGCGTGTTGCCCTGGAACTCGCACAGATAACCGTTCGGGCCGTATGCCGCGAGATGGTAATCGCCGCGCGCGGCCGACGTGTTCCACGTATCGACGAAGCGGTCATGCGCGGACACCGCGTAGCGACGCGGCGGCGTCGTCGGGTTGCGGCGGTCGTACACGTAGAACGCCGCGCCTGCGTCACCGGTGTTCGCGAAGTCGAGCGACACGCTGTCGTCGTGCGCGCTCACCCGGCTGTGCACGAACAGCTCGTACGGCAGCGCGCGTGCCGGCCGCGTGCCGGGCTCCTGCGCCGGCATCGACTGCTGCGCGGGCACCTGGTACGCCTGGCCGGCCGTCGCGATGTGCTGCGGCACCGTGAAGCTCACCGTGCGCGTGTCGGGGCGTGCGGAGAAGTCGAACGCCGACGTGAGGTCGCCGCAGATCGAGCGGCGCCATGCGCTGATGTTCGGCTCCTTCACGCCGAAGCGCGCTTCGAGGAAACGCAGCACCGACGTATGGTCGAACGTCTCCGAGCAGACCCAGCCGCCCTTCGTCCACGGCGAGATGATGATCAGCGGCACGCGCGGCCCGAGGCCGATCGGCTGGATGCCGCCCGGGTCGGCGCCCGGCACGAGCGGGCTCATTTCGCCCGGGTACTTGTTCAGGTCGAGCAGCTCGTCGCCGAGATTCGACAGCAGGTTCGACGACACGATGCCCTGGCCGCCCACGCCGCTCGTCACCGGCGGCACCGGCGGCACGACGTGGTCGAACAGCCCGTCGTTCTCGTCGTAGTTGAGGATGAACACCGTCTTCGCCCACACCTCCGGGTTCGACGTGAGCGCCTCGAGCACCATGTTGATGTAGAACGCGCCGTCGGTCGGCGATGCCTGCGGGTGCTCGCTGTACTTGTACGGTGACACGATCCACGACACCTGCGGCAGCCGGTTCGCCTGCACGTCGGCCTTCAGCTCGGCGAGCGTGTGGTCCGACGCGCCCTTGTCGACCAGCGGGCCGCTCGCGCCTTCCTTCACCTGGAAGCGCTTGAAGAACATCAGCGAATTGTCGGTGTAGTTGTCGGTCGGGTCGCCCGGGATGCCCGTGCCGCCCTGATACACCTTCCAGCTGATCTTCGCGTTCTCGAGGCGTTCCGCGTAGGTGGTCCACGTGTAGCCGTTCACGTCGTCGCGCTCGCCAATGCCCGGGCCGTTCGGCGGGTTGCCGTAGATGTTGCGCGGGTCGACCGTGCCGGTCCACAGGTAGATGCGGTTCGGCGCGGTGTCGGCGTGTGCGGAACAGAAGTACGAATCACAGATCGTGAACGCGTCGGCCAATGCGTAGTGGTACGTGAGATCCTGGCGCTTCAGGTAGCCCATCGTCAGCACGTCCTGCTTCTGGTTCACCCACTGGTCCCACTGGCCGTTGTTCCAGGACAGGTGGCCGCTGCTCCAGCCGTGGTTGGTGCCCGGCTGGAATTCGGTCGTCTGCTTCGGATCGAGGTAGAACGGCAGCACGTACGGCGCCGACGGATCGAGGCCGCGCGAATGGTAGTTCTTCGTGAACACCGACGCCGGCGGCTGCTGCCACACCGGTGCGCCGCTCGGCAGCAGGTGCGGGCGCGGGTCGTTGAAGCCGCGCACGCCGCGCAGCCCGCCGAAGTAATGGTCGAACGAACGGTTTTCCTGCATGAAGATCACGACGTGTTCGACGTCGCGGATCGTGCCCGTGCGATAGGCGGCCGGCATCGCCAGCGCATTGCGGATCGCGGGCGGGAAGCCCGCGTAGGCGGCCATCGCGCCGGCCGACTGCGCGGCGAGGCGCAGGAAATCGCGTCGATTGTTCGAGGACATGAAGAGAACCCTGTTGTCGGTAGGAGTGGGGGCGCCAGTCGAGCGGGGCCGGCGGTTTGCGTCGCCGCTATTACCCCGCATCGGCATGTCCCGGCCGTGACCGGTTACCGCAGGTTTCTTTGGGTTACCCACAAGAATTTTTTCGAAGTGGCACACGACGCGCCTTTCATCCGGCCGACATACGCATGCGCTACGCTGACGCGCGATACAGAGGGGGAAGCCGAGTCGTGTTCGATCAGCTGAAGGCGTTCCACGCGACCGTCCGGCAGGGCAGCATCACGCGCGCCGCGCGTCACCTGGGCGTGAGCCAGCCGACGATCGCCGCGCAGATCCGGCAGGTCGAGCAGGTGTATGGCGTCGAGCTGTTCTACCGCAGCGGCCGCAAGCTCGAGGTCACCGAGACGGGGATCGAGTTGTTGCCGCTCGTCGAGAAGATGATCGCGCTCGAAGCGCAGGCCGACATCATGCTGCGCAACGTCGGCGGCCTGTTCGAAGGCCAGCTGCGGATCGGTGCGACGGGGCCTTACTACATCATGGAGGCGGTCGGCCGCTTCTCGAACGCGCATCCGTCGATCGCGCTCACGTGCCGGATCGGCAACTCCGAGGAGATCCTGCAGGCGCTGCAGGAATTCCGCATCGATCTCGCCGTCTCGTCGCAGCGCAACGATGCCGACGGCCTCGAACGCAAGGTGATCTCGACCGACCCGCTCGTGCTCGTCGTGCATCGCAACCATCCGCTCGCGCGCTTCGACGCGATCGATCCGGCGCGGCTCGCCGACGTGCGGCTGCTGATTCGCGAGGAAGGCTCGGTCACGCGCCGCTGCACGGAGACGATTCTCGAGGCGGCCGGTGTCGCGGCCGTCTCGGTTGCCGAGATCGGCAGCCGCGAAGCGATCCGCGAGGCGATCCTGCATGGGGTGGGCGGCAGCCTGTTTCCGCTCGGCGAGGCCGAACGTCATCCGGACCTGCGCGTGATCGCGCTGCGCGGCGTCGACACGACGATCGACGAATACGTGTACTACCTGAAGGCGCGCCGCCAGAGCCCCGCGATCGACGCGTTCCTCGCGTGCATCCTGCCGGCCGGCAGTGACGCGGCCGGGGCGGATGAAGCGGGACGAACGGCGCGGCGGGCGAACGCGCGCTGAATTGCCGCGCGCTCACCGGTTCCGCACTTTACGTGGCGCTGTTTCCGCGCCTTCCCTCTGTCGTTGCGCTCACATCATTTCGGCAGCGCCGGAATCATCCACGTCAGCACGTGCTGCTGCAGGAACACCAGCACGCCGAGCAGCAGCGTGAGGATCACGCTGTGCCAGAAGGTGCGCGCGAACACCACGCCCTCCTGCCCCTTCAGATCGGTGGTCGACACGCCCGTCGCGATGTTCTGCGGCGAGATCATCTTGCCCATCACGCCGCCCGACGAATTGGTCGCGGCCATCAGCACGGGATCGAGGCCGAGCTGCCGCGCGGCGACCACCTGCAGGTTGCCGAACAGCGCGTTGCCCGACGTGTCGCTGCCCGACAGGAACACCGCGATCCAGCCGAGCGACGCGGACACCAGCGGGAACAGCGCGCCGGTCGACGCGACGCCGGTGCCGAGCGTGTAGCTGATCCCCGAGTAGTTCAGCAGGTACGCAAGCCCGACGATCATCATCACCGTGACGATCGCGATCCACGTCTGCCGCCAGGTCTTGACCACGCATTCGAAGAACGCGCCGACGCCGGTGCGCGTCAGCGCGGCCGTGACGATCGCCGAGACCAGGATCGCGGTGCCGGTGCCGAGCGGCTGGAAGTCCCAGATCGCCGCATAGGGCTTGTGGTACAGCGACACGAACACCGCGTTGTGCAGGCCCGGCCACTTGATCTTCACGTCGCCGATCGCCGCGATGTTCGCGTGCACCCAGACGATCACGACCACCGACACGACGAGCCACGGCAGCCAGCCGCCGAAGCCCGCGCGCGCGGCGCCGGCCGTTGCGGGCACGCTGCGCGCGAGCGCGTATTGCGGATCGGGCTGCGGCTTCCATACCTGCAGGAAGCCGATCGTGACGATCAGCGACGTGAGCGACGACAGCACGTCGGTGAGCTGGTAGCCGAGGAAGTTCGACGTGACGAACTGCGCGATCGCGAAGCTGCCGCCCGACACGAGCAGCGCGGGCCACAGCTTCGAGATCGAGCGCAGCCCGCCGTACGCGCCGACCACGTAGAACGGCAGCAGCAACGCGAAGAACGGTAACTGGCGGCCGACCATCTGCGCGAGCGTCGCGGGCGGCAGCGACGTCACCGCGCCGAGCACGGTGATCGGCACGCCGAGCGCGCCGAACGCGACCGGTGCCGTGTTGAACAACAGCGTATAGGTGAGCGCTTCGAGCGCCGGGAAGCCGAGCGCGATCAGCAGTGCGCTCGTGATTGCGACCGGCGTGCCGAATCCCGAGATCCCTTCGAGCAGACAGCCGAACGAGAACGCGACGACGAGCAGCACGAGACGGCGATCGTCTGGCAGGTTGTCGAGCATCCATTGCCGGAACTGGTCGAAGCGGCCCGACTTCACCGCGATGTTGTACAGCAGCAATGCGTTGAAGACGATCCACATCACGGGCACGACCGCGAGCGCCATGCCGGCGCCGACCGCGTTGAACGCGAGCCCGGCGGGCATCCCCCACGCGCCGATCGCGACCGCGAGACCGGCGACGAGCCCGGCGAGCGAGGCCTGCCACGCAGGGCGGCGCAGCACGCCGAGTGCGATCAGCGCGACCGCAATCGGGATCGCGGCGACGAGGAAGGACAGCAGCAGCGAGTTGGCGACCGGCGTCAATGGCTGCGCGAAGACGATGCCGGGCGGTAGGGCGTCGGTGGGGTTCATCGTGTCTCCTGTCGATCCGGGTTGGCGCTTTAGCGCCTACCCGGATCCCATGGCGTGGCTAGTTGGAGTTAGCGCTTCAGCGCTTACTCCACCCCCACGGCGGTCGATCCGGGTTGGCGCTTTAGCGCCTACTCGGGTCCGATGCCTCGTTCGAGCAACCCAGGTTGGCGCTTCAGCCTTCCCGGACTCAATTCACCTCAACGTTCTGCAGTCGCGACAACGCTCAGGCGCTTGCGCACGCAACGACGTCGCGCGGCCAACCGATCAGTCGCTTAAAAGAGGTTAGGAGGCGCGCAGCGCTTGTACAAGGGGGACAAGCCCGATGCGTAGCGACCCGATACGAACCACCCGACGCCCGCTGACCGGCAGCAGGCGGCCCGCTGTCGCATCCGACAGGAAGCCCGTCGCGAGCGGCTCGCCGGCGCAGCGCGACGCCGCCCCCGCGCAATGTTGCACGTGCGGCAAAGGTGCCTGACGGCGGGCGGGATGTTTCGTTTGGCGTCCGAAGCCTAGACTGGTCGCATCGATTCCGCCCGCGCCGGCCACGGCAGGCACGGCACCGGAACCTCACGGAGTGAAACGATGAAGACGATGAAACAGGCGGCATGCGCATGCGTGCTGATCGGCGCGGCCTTTGCCGCCCACGCACAGGCCGCATCGACGCTGACGCGCGCCCAGGTCCGCCAGGAACTCGTGGAGCTGCAGGCCGCCGGTTACCGGACGAGTCTCGCGAGCAGTCCCGACTTTCCGGACGACATGCAGGCGATCATGCGCCGTGCCGCGCAGGCGCGCGGCGAGAGCGCCGGCTACGGCAGCGACGGCGGGGCAAACGTGGAATCGGGCAAGCCGGCGCTGCCGCCTGCGATCGATCGCGGCACGTACGCGCATCACTGACGGCTGATCGAACCGGATCGAGCGCACCACGGTGAACGGTGCGCGCCGACCGGCGATGGAGAGGCGCCTCGCGCACCGCGCCGATCGACGCGATGCACGTGCGCAAGCATCAAACGCTGAAGCGGTTCAGCGTATACGCGCGATAGGCCGCGACGAATGCGTCGAACGATCCGGCCTCCTTCGTTTCGAGCTCGGCCTGCTCGGCCAGCGACTTCGCGGCGAGCGCCTGCCCGGTGCGCAGGGTGTCCGCCGACGGCGGATTCGCACGGAAATGCGCGGCATGCGCTTCGCTCTGCGCCAGCGCAAACCCAAGGAACGACTGCCCGCGCTCGCGCATCGTGCGCAGCACGTGCGCGGACGGCGTGCGCTCCGGATCGGCGAGCTTCTCGCGTTGCGCGGCGATCGCGCGCGCATGCTCGTCGCCGCCGCGGATTTCGTCGAGACGGCGGCCGACGGTTTCGATATCGGCCATCAGATCGTCTGCCCACGCCTGCAACGTGACCGACTCGCCGTCGCGCTGCAGCGTGAGCCCCGGCTTGCGCCCTTCCATCGTCACGCTGCCGAAGTTCGCGTTCGCTTCCTGGTACGCGGGGCAGTCGAGCGCCGGGCTCTCGTCGAGCGCGCACGCGAGCAGGAACGCGTCGATGAAGCGCGCGGTTTCCAGTGCGATACCGGTCGGCTCGAACGGATCGATGTCCAGACAGCGCACCTCGATGTACTGCACGCCGCGCGATGCGAGCGCATGCAGCGGCCGCTCGCCCGAATACGTGACGCGCTTCGGCCGGATCGTCGAGTAGAACTCGTTCTCGATCTGCAGCACGTTCGTGTTGATCTGGATCCACTCGCCGTCGCGATGCGTGCCGATGGCCTCGTAGGCCGGATACGGCTCGCTCACGGCCTTCGACAGCGCGTCGAGATAGCCGGGCAGCGTGTTGTAGTCGACATGCAGCGCCGCCTGGGCGGTCGTGTTCGAGTAGCCGAGATCGCTCATCCGCAGGCTCGTCGCATGCGGCAGGTACAGCGTATCGGCATCGAACGTGTCGAGCTTGTGCGGCTTGCCACGCAGGAACTTCGTATCGAGCGCGGGCGACGCGCCGAACAGGTACATCAGCAGCCAGCTGCGGCGGCGGAAGTTGCGGATCTGCGCGAGATAGCGCTCCGACTGGTAATCGACGAGCGTGGCCGTCGAGCCTTCTTCCGCATGCAGGCGCCGCCACACCTCTTCGTGCAGCGAGTAGTTGTAGTGGATGCCGGCGATGCACTGCATCGTGCGGCCGTAGCGATACGCGAGGCCGCGCCGGTACACCGTCTTCAGGCGGCCGATGTTCGACGTGCCGTAGTCGGCGATCGGAATCTGGTCGTCGGCCGGCAGCAGGCCGGGCATCGAGTCGTTCCACAGCATCTCGTCGCCGAGCGACGCATACACGTAGCGATGCAGATCGTCGAGACGTTCGAGCGTGATCGCGGCGTCGCCTTCCGCGGGCGTGATCAGCTCGATCAGCGCTTCGGAATAGTCGGTCGTCAGCGACGGATGCGTGAGCGCCGAACCGAGCGCGCGCGGATGCGGCGTGAACGCGATCATCCCGTCGCGCGTCACGCGCAGGCTTTCCTTTTCGATGCCGCGCAGGCCGTCGGGCAGATGCTGCCGCGTCGGGCCCGAGCTCAGCGCGTCGAGGCGATTCAGCAGCAGTTCGGACTGGCGGTGAGTCATGGTGTTCGACATGGAGACGCAAGTGCGTGACGGCCGCGCGCAGAACGCCGCGCGCGGCCGGCTGGATTGTTGGTCGCTTCGTTGGTAGCGGGCACTTTAACATCTCGCCGAAACACGCGCTTGAGGTGGCCCCGGGCAGCGTGCGCGGGCCGGATCGGGCCGCCGGACGGGCCGGTCGCGGCGGTCGCCGCATGTGTCACCGGTTCCAGGCGGCGGCAACGGGCACGCCGGTTACGCGAATTCGTCCGAAGGAACGTGACGTGCGAACGGGTGGCGGCAGGTGCAACCGTGTGGCCGGACCGGCCGCGGAAAGCGGGGTAAATGTGCTTCGCGCGACCGGCACCCTGCGGGCGACGGAGGCGCGGTATGGCCGTGACGGCCGGTGTCCGGCAGGTCGCGTGCGCATGCCGGCACGACCTGCGCAACGGGTTGCATCGCTGCCTCGCCAGGTCGCACCCGGCCGCGTGCGGCCGCCCTCACCCGCCGCGCGCGCCGCCCGCCCGGTCGGCCACTTCGTTCCACAAATGCAGCGCCGCGTACGCGCGCCACGGCCGCCAGCCTTCGGTGCGGCGCTTCTGGGTTGCAAGCCGGTCGAGCGCCGGATCGCGCGCGGCGATCGACTGCATCAGCACGAGATCGGAGGCCGGCCATGCATCCGGATCGCGCCATGCGCGCATCGCGATGTATTCGACGGTCCACGGGCCAATGCCGGGCAGATCGAGCCACGCGCTGCGCAGCGTCGCGAGATCGGCGTGCTCGCGATCGACCGGCACGTCGCCGGCCGCCACCGCACGCGCCACGCCCGTCAGTGCCGCCACCCGCTTGCCGGGCATCCCGATCTTGTCGAGATCGCAGGCGGCCAGCGCGTCGGGCGTCGGGAAGCGCCACGCGGGCGCGCCGTCGTCTTCATGCACCACACGCTCCCCGGCACGCTCGACGAGCCGCCCGACGATCGTCGTCGCAGCCTTCACGCTCACCTGCTGGCCCACGATCGCGCGCACGGCCAGTTCGAACCCCGACCATGCGCCCGGCACGCGCAGCCCCGGCGCGGCCTCGACGAGCGGCGCGAACCACGGATCGCGTGCCAGCCCGCTGCCGATGGCGGCCGGATCGGCACCGAGGTCGAACATCGTCGCGACGCGCGCGGCGAACGCGTCATCGACATGACGCGCGACCGCGCCTTCGACCGTCGCGACCAGGCAATGCTTGCGCGGATGTTTCGCGACCGTGAGCCGGCCGGCGTCGCCGTGCAGGTCGACGATGCGGCGATACACGCCGTCCGCCACCTGCTCGACGCCCGGAATCGCGCGCCCGCTGAAGAAACGCAGCACGCGCGCCCAGTCGTAGGGCGCATTGAAGCGCAGTTCCATTTGCGCGGACGGCGGCACCTGGCCGCCGTTCACGATGGATGTGATCGTTGTTTTTGCGATGCTCAAACTGCGCTGCCCTCCGCAACGAATTCGGTTTGATCGTCGTGCACATGACGCGCCTCGGACGCCAGCAACGTCGCCTTGCGGCGCACGCCCCAACGATACCCGGAAAGCGCGCCGCCCTTCTGTACGACGCGGTGGCACGGGATCGCGAGTGCGACCGGATTCGACGCGCACGCGGATGCGACCGCCCGCACCGCGCTCGGCGAACCGAGCGCCTCCGCGATCTCCGAGTAGCTCCGCGTTTCGCCGTACGGAATATGCGTCAGCGCTTCCCACACGCGCTGCTGGAACGCGGTCGGCGCGATGTCGAGCGGCAGGTCGAAGGCGTGCCGCGTGCCGTCCAGGTACGCGCGGATCTGCGCGATGAACGGCGCGAGCCGGGCCGGCGCTTCGACCAGTTCGGCGCGCGCGAATGCGTCTTTCAGCTCGCCGGCGAGCGCTGCCGGTTCGTCGCCGAACGCGATCCGGCAAATGCCCTGTTCGGTCGCGGCGACGAGCACCGTGCCGAGCGATGTCGATGCGGTTGCATAGTCGATCCACAGGCCGGCGCCCTGGCGGCGGAATGCCGACGGCGCCATCCCGAGTTCGCGCGGTACCGACGCATAGAGCCGCGACGGCGAGTTGAAGCCCGCGTCGACGGCCGCCTGCGTGACCGGCTGCCCGCTTTGCAGCGCCTGACGCAGCGCGGCGCCGCGCTGCGCGGCCTGGTACTGCCGCGGCGACACGCCGACCACGCGCTTGAAGAGGCGTTGAAGGTGAAACGGGCTCACGTGCACGGCGTCGCTCAGTTGCTGCAGCGTGAGCCGTTCCGCATGCGCGTCGAGCACCGCGCATGCGCGGTTGACGATCTCGAGCTCGCGCGGCAGCCCTTCCGGCTGGCAGCGCTTGCAGGGCCGGAAGCCGGCCGCACGCGCGGCGGCCGTATCGGCGAAGAAGGACACATTTTCGCGACGCGGCAGCCGCGACGCACAGGTCGGGCGGCAGAACACGCCGGTCGTGCTCACGGCGTAGAAGAACGCGCCGTCCGCATGCGGATCGCGCTCGGTGACGGCGCCCCAGCGGGCATCATCGGTCGGATAGGCGGTTTTCATCTGAACCTCGCACTCTCTAGTGTAGATGGGACCTACTCTAGACATCGGCACGCGCCGTCGCGCCCTGAATCTTGCTCTGTGATTCGCGCCGAATAATCGGGGGCGCATCGATTAAAGATAAATCCGACAAAACACGCGCGCCGGCTGTTTCAGCGCGGTTTTCGTCATCCTACCGTCACCATTTTGCTGCACTGCAGATGCGACAAATCGCCGTCCTGACGATTTTTTGCATTCGAAATATTGCGTCGCACCATCGCCGTGTGTATAGTTGGAACTGTCTCCTCCATGTCTCCTCCTGATATGGATTAAGCCCGTTCCGCTCCGCGTGAACGGGCTTTTTTTCGTCCGTCGATTGTGCCGCGTTCCGGCCGGCGGCGCAGGCGCGATACGTCTACACTCGATGCTCGTGGACCGCGAAGGAGTGCCTGCCCATGAAACCGACCATCCGCGCGATCGATCACATCGTGCTGCGCGTGACCGACATGGCCGCGATGACGCGTTTTTACTGCGACGCCGTCGGCTGCCATGTGGAAAAGGAACAGCCCGATCTGGGCCTCGTGCAATTGCGCGCCGGCGACGCGCTGATCGACCTGCTGTCGGTCGGCGGCCCGATCGACCGTCCCGACAGCGGCCCGCCCGGCGCGGGACGCAATCTCGATCACCTGTGCCTGCGGGTCGAGCCGTTCGATCCCGACGCGTTGACCGCCCATTTCGCCGCGCATGGCGCACAGCCAGGCGCCCCCGCGGAACGCTACGGCGCCGGCGGCTACGGGCCGTCGATCTACCTGTTCGACCCGGAAGGAAACATGCTCGAATTCAAGGGGCCACCGGCCACGATCGGCTGAACGCGGCCGGCGTGCGGCCGTCACGCGTCCGCGCGCGCCTTCAGCACCGTCCACTCGACTGCGACCGGATCGTGGTCGGCGCTCGAGATCCACGCGGCGCCGTCCTGCACCGTGCATTGCAGGCGCATCGTGCGCTCCGCGAGTTTGCCGAGCGCGGCTGCAACACCGTCGTTCAGCGACAGCACCTGCACGTTGCGCAGCCGCTCGACCTTGCTGCGCACGCCCTGCCACCAGATATCCGACGTCTTGCCGCCGTACGCGATCACCGTGACCTGCCCGGCGCGGCCGGCCGCCTTCGAGATGCGCCGTTCGTCGGGCTGGCCGGCTTCGATCCAGACGTCGATCGCGCCCGTCAGGTCCTTCTGCCACAGATCGGGCTCGTCGACGTCCGACAGCCCCTTGCAGAATTCGAGCCGCTCGTGCGCGAACAGCGCGAACGCGACGATGCGCACCATCATCCGGTCGTCGGTTTCCGACGGATGGCGCGCCACCGTCAGCGCGTGATCGGCGTAGTAATGCCGATCCATGTCGGCGATTTGCAGTTCAGCTTTGTAGATCGTGGATTTCAGCGCCATGCGGATACGGCCCGGGCGGGCATTCGGTTCGGTCGGGCCGTGATGATACCGAATGCGCGGCGTCCGGCGCGTGTCATGCGCAACCCACAGCGCAACGGCCCGGCATGGGCCGGGCCGTGTTCGGTGCGCGCCGCCGGCCGATCGGGCCGGCGCGCTCGCGCGTCGTGTGACAGCGCGGCGAATGGACGGTTATTGCTTGACGAAGCGCGAATCGGTCCAGAGACCCTGCTGGTCGCTGTTGTCGGCGCTGACGAACTGCACGTCGCCCTGGTCGACCGACACCACGCGGAAGCGCTGGCCTTCCGGCACCGACAGGCAACGGTAGTCGTCGAAGTATTGCTGCTTCGCCTGCGACTTGCCGTCACGCTCGTGACTCAGTACGGAGTCCAGATTGTCTTTCGACAGGCAGCCCCATGCGTTCTTCGTCAACTGGATTTCCTGCGTCGGCTTGACGGCCGAATCGCCGCCCGCCTGGGCAATCGACACCGCGCAAAATGCGCCGACGAGGGCAAAAAGGATACCGGTACGCTTCATCATGTTCTGTCTCCAGGCTTGCGGGCACCAGGCTTGGGTTAGCTATGTGTTTAAAGGTGATCGTGAACCCGCGTTTTTCACTTTAGAAGACCGGCAAGCGATAGCAAGCACATTTGTTGTGCGACCGCAATAGCGGCGGATTGTCGCACCCCGTGCGCAGCCCGTCTTTCGCGCCGGGCGCAGGCGTGACGACGCGCGCCGCACGGCGGGCAGGCCCGCGTCGCCGGGCGGAAAGCGTTGCGCAGCAAGACTTTCAGCAAAGTTACAATGCGGCGATTGAACGGTTTGGATAATCCATTTCGCTATCCGGATCATTTTGATGCGCCGCACATAAAGTCATCCGAAACGATTCGACTTTACCGCAACGCGGAATCGCATTTACCTGAAACAAGAAAAATGCCAGGTATAAGCGAATCCGTATTTATCCGTACTTCTCCGCATGTATTCAGCGCCCACGGAATCCCCGCCGCAAGCGCCTTTCGTCAGCGTGTTTACCCTGCTTGATTCAAGCCGGGTTGCTGACGCTCGAAATAATCGCGCTGAAAAATGCACATGCGATAAGCGTTGTGATACGCGCCGTTTCCGAAAAATTCTTCCTTCAATTCGGCCTCGTGCTGAAATCCGCATTTCTCGTACACGTGAATCGCCGCCGCATTCGACGTATCGACGATCAGGTACAGCTTGCGCATGTTCAGCACCTTGAATGCGTACTCGATCGCGAGGCGCGTCGCCTGGCCCGCATAGCCGCGCCCCTGGCATTGCGGCGCGATGATGATCTGGAACTCGCCGCGGCGATGGATGTAGTCGAGTTCGATCAGCTCGACGAGGCCGACCAGCTCGCCTTGCGCGTCGACCGCGACGAAACGGCGCTCGCGCTGGTCGTGCACGTGGCGGTCGTACAGTTGTGACAGTTCCGAGAAGGTTTCGTACGGCTCCTCGAACCAGTAGCGCATGATCTTTGCGTCGTTGTTCAGCTCGTGGACGAAGCGCAGGTCCTGGCGCTCCAGCGGCCGCAGCGCGAGCGAGTTGGTATCGTTCTGGAGTTGCATGTTCATGTCCCTTTTGATGCCGGCGCCCGTGCGGCAGGGCCGCATCGGGGCCTGTTCCGCACTGTAAGAAATTGAACGCGGGCGAAGCTCAGAGCCTAGAATGGGAGCAAGGGTTCCTGCCACCGCAAGGAGGCTATCGTGATCGAGCAAGTCATACTCGGAATATTCCTCGTGCTGCCGCTGGTGATCGTAGCGGCGCTGTTCTCCGACGAACTGTGGCAGGAACATCGGCGCCAGCATCCGCGCGACGAAAACGCACCGCACATCGACTGGAAGCATCCGTGGCGCCGCGTGCGACGCGAGCATTGAGTCGATCGCTGCCCATCCGCGGGGCGCGCCGGCCCGGCCGCCCTGGCATGTGAACGCGTGACGTACCCCGTCAAGCACCCGAATTCCACCTCGATCCGACTACCACTCAACCCGCTCACTCCGCGAGACACCGCCGTGAACGACCAGCCCGCCCAGCCTCCGCACGACATTCCCAACGAAACGATCGACCTGCAGATCGCCGACGTGCTGGCGGCCGTCCGCTACCCGGCCAACAAGGATGCAATCGTCGATGCCGCACGCGACGCCGGGGCCAGCAATGAAGTGCTGTCGATGCTCGACGGCCTGCCCGAACAGGACTACGCGGACGTCGACGCCGTCACGCACTGGGTCGCCGGCAACTACGGCCCCGGCCTCGGGGTTTGAGCGCGCACCCATAACGCGATAGGATCAGGCCGCACCGGTCGCGTAGCGGCCGGTTGCCTGTCGCCCGGCGCAAGACCGGGCGTGTCCGCCTACGTGCCCGGGGAACTCCATGGAAGGCATCCTGATCCAGCACACGACACGCCGTCAGCTCTGGTTCGGCGCACTGGCGGCACTCGTCATCGTGCTCGCGCTCGGGATCGCCGCGCCGCACGCGAACGTCGCGCTGCCGGCCGTCGAGCCGTTCATGCCGATGTGTGCGCTCACCGTGTTCACTACCGCGAGCATCGCGGCGTTCTTTCTCGGCGCGCAGTTCACCGTGACGCGCCAGCCGGTGCTCGGCGCGCTCGGCGGCGCCTACGCGTTCACCGCACTCGCCGTCGCGCTGCAGCTGCTCACCTTTCCCGGCGTATTCGCGCCGCACGGGCTGCTCGGCGCGCGACCGCAAAGCGCCGCGTGGATGTGGATCTTCTGGCATGCCGGCTTCCCGGGTTTCGTGATGGTCGCGCTGCTCGCCCGCGAGCGGCTGACGCGCGCACCGATCGGCGCGCAGCAGACACGCTGGTGGACGCTCGCGCTGATCGGCGGGCCGGCTGTCGTCGCCGGGCTGCTGTGCCTCGTCACGCTGAACGTGTCGCTGCCGCCTGCGTTTCATCCGCCGGGCGACGCGGCCGTGCTGCCCGTCAACGGTGTCGCACTGGTCGTGTGGCTGCTCAATGCGCTGGCGCTCGTTGCCGTGCTGGCCACCGGCCGGCTGCGCACGACGCTCGACCTGTGGCTCGCGATCGCGGTGCTCGCGTGCCTCACCGACACGACGCTGAACCTGATGAGCACCAATCGCTTCACAGTCGGCTGGTATCTCGCGCGCGTGTTCAGCATGTTCACGCCGGGCGTGCTCGTGTGCGTGCTCGCATGGGAAGTGACGATGCTGTACCAGCGGCTGTTCGAGGCGCACGCGACGCTGATCCGTTCGTCCGCGCGCGACGGGCTGACGGGCGCGTTCAACCGCATGCACTTCAACGATCATTTCCACACGCTGTTCCTGCAGGCGCGACGGCAAGGCGAACCGCTGTCGCTGCTGATGGTCGACGTCGATCGCTTCAAGGCGTACAACGACGCGTTCGGCCACGTAAAGGGCGACGCGTGCCTGATCGCGGTCGCGAATGCGCTCGCCGGCGCGGTGCGGCGGCCCGCGGACATCGTCGCGCGGTACGGTGGCGAGGAGTTCGCGATCGTGCTGCCGAACACGGGTGCGCGCGGCGCGCGGGTGGTCGCCGAGGAAGCGCGCGAAGCGGTGCTGCGGCTCGATCTCGCGATGCCGGCGTCACCTGCCGGACGCGTGAGCGTGAGTGTCGGCTGCGCGACCGTGTCGGCCGACGATCTCTCGACGCCCGATGCGTTGATCGAAGCCGCCGATGCCGCGCTGTATCGTGCGAAGGATACGGGGCGAAACAGGGTCGTCACCGCCTGAAAACGTCTGCTGTTTGGGAATTTGTTACGGTCATTGTGACCGGAATAATCCGCCGTTACGGATTGCGGATCAGGGATACGATCGCTTACAGCCGGTGTTGCGGGCGCTCGCTATGCTGGGTTTCATATCGAATCCGAGCAGGTGAACGCGATGAAGAAAACCCTTTTGCTGATCGCAGGCGTCGCTGTCTTGCTGAGCGGCTGTATCGTCGTGCCGGATGGCGGCGGTTACTACGGTGGCGGCGGCTATTACCACCATCATCATCGGGACTGGGATTGATGTCGTGACGCGCGGGACGCTTCGGCCGACGGATGGCTGAAGCGTCGTCGCGAGCGTGCGATTCGCCTGCATCGCCGGCCGTGCCGCACGATGCAGGATCGACGCACCGAACCGCAAATGATCAGGCCGGGCGGATCAGCTCGGCATGCATCAGAAATACCTGCAGCGCAGCGAGCGTTTCGTAGTGAAGGCGTTCGAGCCGCGCATCCTTTTTCGCTTCCGCGACCAGATTGCCTCGCCCATCCCGCTTGTACGGCTCACCCAGCAGTTCGGCCATGTCGAACTGATAGTAGGTACGGTCGCCATACGGCCGCTTGCCGTCGATATAGGGCATCGGCCAGAAATCCCCTTCGCCCAGCACGTCCTCGATCGCTTCCGAATCGACCGTCCTCCAGTTCGCGCCCCTCAGCACGGCGAGATGCGCGGCGCGAAACTGGAAACGGCCCGACGCGTCGACACCGCTTTCCTTGAACGCGAACAGTTTGCGCAGCACCGGCGGGATCGTGTATTGCCCCGGTGCAAGCGTGCCGGCCCCCGCCACGAACTGCGGCACGAGCCGACCGAGTTCGGCCAGCGTGCGGATGGCGAGCGCATCGTCGTCGGTTTTGAGTGCCGCCTTCGCCAGCGCGATCGGCGGCCCTTCACCCATCAGCGGCTGCGACGGATCGATACCGGGCGCACCGGATTCGACGGGCACCCACATCACGCGAAGCTGGTTCATCAGCACGACGTGACGCGCGGCCAGGTCGGGACGTGCAGCACCGTCGGCGAAAACGGCGCGGATGATCGCGTCGCGGTCGATTGATTGCGGCGGGGTGGGCGCACCCGATGCCGCATGGGCGGCCAACACCGGGAGCACGGGAAGGGTGGCAAGGAAGTGGCGGCGGGACAAGGGCATGGTTGGCGGTCGTGCGAGAAAACAGGATCGGTTGGCTCGCCACGACGCTCGGCGCCGCACGTTGCCCGATGGCGATCACGCGGCGCGGATACGCTCGTCAGGCAAGCCCGACCTCGTCGAGTGGCGGCTCGTTCGGCCGAGGCAATGTAGCACCCGGTGCGACGACGAGCCATCTGGCAACACTGTCAGGCGGCGACGGACGAGCCTTCCGCCGAAGGAGACAGATTCCGGACGACGAGGCGGTCGACCTCGGCTTGTGCCTTCGCAATTTTCGCGTCGGCCGCGACGATGCTCTTCTGGTGGCTGTAGCGCGCGAACAGAATCGAACCGAGTATCACGAGAACGAAGACGACATTGGTCACGGCCGTCGTATCGTCTGCGAACCTGCCGGCCACGGTGCCGATGATCGCGCCGCCCATCACGCCGAACACGGCACCGAATATGCCATTGCCGATCCAGCTCTTCGACGGATATTTGAGCCGCGCGAGATTGAGTGCGGAAACGGCATCCACGACGCCCACCACCTCGCCACGTACGGCCCGGAGTTGGGTCTCGACGACGTCCACCAGGTGCCGGGCGCGCTCCTTATCCGATGAGGCGAGCACGCCGGCGTTGTAATAGGCCAGCAGGATGCGTTCCGATTCATTCCACTCGGCATCCAGATCGATCGAAATCAGGCCTTTTTCCTTCAGATAGTCCCACCCGACTTTGGCGTCGTTGAGCTCGATATAAGCGCCGTGCGATGCGCAACACTCGAGGACCGCCAATGCCCGGCGTAACGCAAGATCCAACGCGATGCGGTCATTCGCTTTCGAATGCTGGTTTTTCGTCAGATCGACGGTCGAGTTGCTCGTCGACTGATTGCGCTTTCCAAATCCGAATCCCATGCGTGCCCTCTCTTTGTTTTGACGCCGGGATTTGTTATGTCGAGATTGCCCGGCCGGACGATTTTACGACAGGCCGGGTGAGGCGAACGGGAGAGCGAATGTCGCGAACCTTGTCGACGAACAGCGGATCGCTCGAGAGTTTGAAGGTTTCCTGCCGATGTGGCTGCAGGCCGAAGGCTCGCCAGATTCGCGACACCGCAGTTTGCGAAAGGCTCATCTCCCGAGCCATCGTGCGCGTACTCCAGTGCGTCGCTCCTTTGGGTACGGACTCCAGCGTCTTCGCGATAACGGCATCGACACGCACGTCGTCGATCGATCTGGGTGCCCCAGGCCGCGGCGCGTCGAGCAGACCATCCAGCCGATGCGTCACGTAGCGCCCACGCCACTTCGAGACGGTTTGCTGGGTGACCCGCAGTTTCGCCGCGACCGTCTTGTTGTCGGTACCCTCGGCGCAGGCCAGCACGATCCGTGCTCGCAATGCCAACGCCTGCGCCGTCTTGCGGCGCATCGTCAGCGCCGTGAGCTGCTCGCGTTCCGCTTCGCTCAACATGAGTTCCGCCTTGGGTCTTCCGCTCATCGCCGCCTCTTCGCGTCCGTGGCATTCACTACACGGTACTACAGGCAACAATTTGTTCAACGAATTTCTAACTCACGACATTAGTGAGGAGCAGATCTCCTCTGATCACGCTCTCACAACCCCACGAGTACCCTTCTCCTCGAGTTCGTGGTTATCGTGCGAGCTGGCGCCGAACCCAACCGCCTCGCCAAGAAAATTCAAAAAAATCGCACCTCCTTTGGGTATCAACATACATATCGACAACCCCACGATTCCAGCGCATTTAGATGCGCCATGAAAAATCCAAGAATATTTGATCCGAGACCCAATCACCCTGACAACCATTTCGTACTAGTCCGATTGATTGCCCAGGTATGACCACGCTAGCGTAACAAGCATCGCGCATACCGCTCAACACCACCGGACCTAAAGTACAGATGCCACCAAGCAAAGAAAAAATCCCATATTTCACAATAAATAAAATTTTTTGGAAATGGAGACTTCATGACGGCGCAGATGGATGCAAGATTGTTCCAAATATCGCGCTATCCACGGATAACCCAGCACCACCGCTTCCGATACAACAAAAACCGAAGGTGGCCGAACCCGAACATACCTCCGCCGCCGCCAAGCGCGATTCGCTTGACAAAATGGTCGATGACTTGGAAAGGGCCGGCAAGGCGCTGGCCCGCTTTCAAGCATGGCTCAATGCCCCCGCCCCTCCAAAGCCAGCTATTGTAAAGCTGAAAAAGGACGATTCCGTACCATCGTTCGATATACAAGATATTCCCGCAGCAATGCGCAAGATATACCTCCCGACATCCGCTACACTTATGGAGCGATGGTTTTCTGGAAAATTAAATTATTCGCGCACCTCTTCGGATGAATCATCAGAAGTCAATCAAGATGGAAAACCATACCCTTCCGACATGTACGACATGTCCACCATTAAACTGGATTGGGTACTGCGCTTCCCTCGGGCCAAGCGGCAACTAGACCATCTTATTAATGAAATGATTCGTTCGCCAAAATCCAGAGCCCTGCTTTACAAGCAGCTGACCCCGTACAAAGACTGCGCAGCGAGGCTCTACACCGACGACATATGCGGGAATGATCTTCGCGACCTGCACCGAAGATTTCAATTTCAATACTCATACGTAGACAGCACTCTTGGGCAAAAAATCGGAACTCAACTGGATGCACAACTTCGCAATAACGGAGTGCCTGACGATCTATCCGGCGCACTCGGTTCCTTCAATATATATGCGGCGCTCGGAAGCGCGCGCTTCTCGTGGGACGTAGACTCACACCGAACAACAGCCGAAGTGACCGGGGTGTGGGTGTATGTGAAAGACAACTATACATTTACCGACAAATCCGGTGAGCGATCTCAATATTTAGGGCATTGGAGCAGCGACGGCGTCATCGTAGTCCCATATAGCGCGATCGCTGCATTCTCGAACTCCGAGTATGTTCCATATGTCAAATACGCCGTCGCCAGAGGTAATTCGCTCATCAAAGGGAACGTCTACTACCCGGTAGAGAACATCGATTTTCGAAGATGGTCAGAAATACATAACAGGGGTGGCGATTTTGTTATTTATTCTGATAAGAAATATATCCCAATCTCCCCTCCGATAGAAATATCACTATAATCAAATCCAACCACAACCCATGAAGATTCCTTTGAAAATTGCTTATACACTGCTCATCGCGGCACTGATTGGCATTTTTATCTTTGACCGAACACCCAAGGGGGAAGAGTGTAGAAAATCGATATCTCCCGATGGAATATATCTCGCCAATCTGTGCCTTCTAGCTTGGGTTCCAGGCGGAAATTCCCAGTACGTTGGCCGCGTATTCCGCGCACAAACCGGGAGATTGATAGCTCAGCACACATTCAGCACACCGACCCCCGAAATTTCGTGGAATAGTTATGGCGATGTCTACGTATCCTTTTCAAAAGGTGACGGCGGAGATGGCTCTGTATATATATCGCTGCCGCCATCGTTCATCGATCGGCTGCTAGCGGCACGTCCCCACCTGTAAAACCGCCGTGCCAATCTGGTTGGCAGTCGTCACGCGGATGCGGGTATGCTCTATTGCCGGGAAATGGCTGCGTCATTCCCGGCGCGCAATCCTTTTCGCTTCTATTTCCCGATACAGAACCTGCTGAAAATCACCCCCAGCAGATCATCCGAAGTGAACTCCCCGGTAATCGCATTGAGCTGTTCCTGCGCGAGCCGCAGTTCCTCGGCAAACAGATCGAGCGACTGCGCCCTTTGCTCCGCGTGATCCGCCGCCTGCGCGAGATGCTCCTGCGCGGCCCGCAGCGCGATCAGATGCCGCTCGCGCGCGAGATACACGCCTTCCGCCCCGGCCTGCCACCCCGCGATCCGCAGCAGCTCCGCACGCAGCATGTCGATCCCGTCGCCGCGCTTCGCCGACAGATGCACCTCGGTCAGATCGCCTTCCGCCGCCGGATGCTCGACACACGCCGCCACACCGGTCAGATCCGTCTTGTTCAGCACACGCACCACCGGCACGCCGCCCGGAAACCGCGCCGCGATCGTCTCGTCGTCCGCCGTCATCCCGATGCGCGAATCCAGCAGATGCAGCACGACATCCGCACGCTCGATCTCGCTCCATGTGCGCGCGATACCGATCCGCTCGACCTCGTCCTCGGTCTCGCGCAACCCGGCCGTATCGATGATGTGCAGCGGAATCCCTTCGACCTGGATCGTCTGCGCAACCTTGTCGCGCGTCGTGCCCGCAATCGGCGTGACGATCGCCAGCTCCGCGCCGGCCAGCGCATTCAGCAGCGACGACTTGCCGACGTTCGGCTGCCCCGCGAGCACGACCGACAAGCCTTCGCGCAGCAGCGCCCCCTGCCGCGCATCACCCAGCACGTGCGCGAGCTGCGCGCGAATCTTCGCGAGCTTGCCGCGCGCGTCGGCGGCTTCCAGGAAATCGATCTCTTCTTCCGGAAAATCGAGCGTTGCCTCGACCAGCATGCGCAGCGTGATCACGTCTTCGACGAGCGCATGGATCTGCCGCGAGAACGCGCCGTCGAGCGAACGCCCGGCCGAACGCGCCGCGGCTTCGGTGCTCGCTTCGATCAAATCGGCAACGGCCTCGGCCTGCGCGAGATCGAGCTTGTCGTTCAGAAACGCGCGCCGCGTGAATTCGCCAGGCTCCGCGAGCCGCAGCCCGAAACCACGCCCCGCATCGAGGCAGCGCTGCAGCAGCAGCTGCATCACGATCGGCCCGCCGTGCCCCTGCAGCTCGAGCACGTGCTCGCCGGTGTACGAATGCGGCGCCGGGAAATACAGCGCGATCCCGCGGTCGAGCGGCGCGCCGTGCTCGTCGAGGAACGGCACGTAGCTCGCATGGCGCGGGGCGAGCTTCTGCCCGCACAACGCGTCGATCAACGGCAACGCAGCCGCCTCGCCGCCGCGCCCGAACGACACGCGGACGACCCCGATGCCACCCCGGCCGGCAGCAGTGGCAATGGCGACGATCGGATCGGAATCGGTAGCGAGCATGGGAATCGGGTGAACAGTGAATATGGTGCGCCCGCGCAACAGTTTGGGCATCGGAACGCCGGCATTGTAGCGTGCCGGCACACACGCCACAGGCCGCCGCGCAGGATTCGGACACGCCTGAATTTATCCCATCGGGGATAAGCCAAGTATCAGCCCAGCGCAATGTCCCAGCCACCGCTTCGGACGAGTATGCCTGCTGGAGCGGCCCAACACTGCGGCCCTCAATTCCACCTCCACCCCGGGCAAGACCGGGATTCGTCTGAACGAGATACGTTTATCCCGAATGGTTGTCTGAGAGGCGGCGGTGGAATTGCACAATCTCCCCCATGCCGACATCCGAAGAAAAAGCCGCGTTCTCGGAACGCCTGAAATTCGCCCTGCGGCGCAGCCCGGAGAAGGTGACCGGTGCGACTGAGCTGGCGAACCGATTCAATCTGCGCCACCGCGGCGCGCAGCCCGTTTCGCCGCAAACCGCGCACAAATGGCTGACGGGCCGCACGATTCCGACGTCGGACAAACTCGCCACGCTTGCCGAATGGCTGCGCGTCGAACTCCACTGGCTGCATTACGGCCCGTCGCCGAGCGTGATCGAACATCCGACACCGCAACCGCTGCCGCGCGACGAACGCTATCCGCCGACGCCCGAGACGATCGAACTCGCGTCGAAGATCGAAGCGTTGTCGCCCCATCATCGCTATCTCGTGCAGGAGCTGGTCGAACAGTTCTACGGCGACTCGGGCGAAGCGAAGAAGGGCTGAGCCCACGCCGGGCGCGCCAAAAGCAAAAAGCCGCATGGGCTAACCATGCGGCTTTTTTGCGTGCATCGCGGGCGGCTCGCCGCCCACGGGTGCAACGGGCGTCAGGCCGGCTTCTTCTTGACTCCGCCGAACTTGCGCGTGATGTAGTACTGCTGCGTGATCGACAGCACGTTGTTCACGACGTAGTACAGCACGAGGCCGGCCGGGAAGAAGAAGAACATCACCGAGAACGCGATCGGCATGAACTTCATCATCTTCGCCTGGACCGGGTCCGGCGGGGTCGGGTTCAGACTCGTCTGCACGTACATCGAAACGGCCATCAGCACCGGCAGGATGAAGAACGGATCGCGCTGCGACAGGTCGTGAATCCACAGAACCCACGGCGCACCGCGCATTTCGACCGACGCGAGCAGCACCCAGTACAGCGAGATGAACACCGGGATCTGGATCACGACCGGCAGGCAGCCGCCGAACGGATTGACCTTCTCGGTCTTGTACAGCTCCATCAGCGCGGCGTTCATCTTCTGCGGATCGCTCTTGAAGCGTTCGCGCAGCGCCTGCATGCGCGGCGTGATTTCCTTCATGCGCGCCATCGACTTGTAGCTCGCGGCCGACAGCGGGAAGAACACGGCCTTGATCAGGATCGTCAGCAGCACGATCGACCAGCCCCAGTTGCCGATGTAGCTGTGGATCTTCTCGAGCAGCCAGAACAGCGGCTTCGCGATGATCGTCACCCAGCCGTAGTCCTTCACGAGTTCCAGGCCCGGCGCGATGCCTTCGAGCATGCGCTCTTCTTCCGGACCGGCGAACAGGCGTGCCTGCACGTCGGCCGACTGGCCCGGTGCGATCGCGGCGACCGGCTGCTTCACGCCGACGCGGTACAGCGTCGGATCGATCTTTTCAGCGTAGATGTCGCGCTTCACGCCCTGCTGCGGAATCCAGGCCGACGCGAAGTAGTGCTGCACCATCGCGACCCAGCCGTTGTCGGCGGAGGTCACGTAGTCGGCCTTGTTCTTGTCGAGGTCGCTGAAGTTGATCTTCTGGAAGTGCTTCGCGTCCGTGTAGACCGCCGGCCCAAGGAATGTGTGCGAGAACATCGGCGTTTCGACGGCCGTGTTGTCGCGGACGAGTTCCATGTAGACCGTCGGCGTGACCGGTGCCGTGCCGACGTTGTCGATCTTGGTGTCGACGCCGATCACGTAGCTGCCGCGCGTGAACGTGTAGGTCTTCACGACCTTCACGCCGCCCTTCACCGGCGACTCGAACGACAGCTTCAGCGCGTTCTGGTCACCCGTCAGCGACGTCGTGCCCGGGTTCAGCTGCGTGTAGACGTCGTTGTGGTTCGGGAAATCGCCGCCGAGCAGGCCCGAGCGTGCGAGATACGTGTGGCCGGCCGTGTGGTCGAACAGCGTGATGTACAGGTCGGGCTGCTTGCCGTCGCCCTGCTTCTTCAGCGTCAGCTTCGCGAGCGTGCCGCCGCGCGTGTCGATTTCGCCGTCATACACGTCGGTCGAGAACTTCACGAGCTGCGCCTGGGCGGCCGGTGCCGTCGTCGACGGTGCGGCGCCAGCTGCGGCGGCAGGCACTTCACCTGCCGTCGTCGTCGTCGCGCCCGTGCCCGATGCACCGCCGGCAGCGGCCGCGGGGGCCGTCTGCGTGGCACTCGGGAAGAACATCGACGGGCGTCCATGGGACCGCTGCCAGTTGTCGTACAGCATGACAGCTGACATGAAGAAGATCACCCATAGGACGGTGCGTTTGATATCCATGCGTTGTCTCAGAGTCGATGGGACCGCGCGTCGGCTTCGCCGCGAGCGCGAGTGTCGGAGTTGGGCGGCGGGACGAGGTCGATGCCGCCCGCGGAAAACGGATGGCATCGGCACACGCGCCTGACGGCGAGATACGTGCCGCGCGCGGCGCCATGATACTGGATTGCCTCGCGCGCGTAATCCGAACAGGAAGGATAAAAACGGCAACGGTTGCCGAGCATAGGGCTCACGGCAACCTTGTAGAAGCGCAGCAAGGCGATCAATACCGTTTCCATACCTTGGGCGACGCCGTTCGGCGCCGCGTCAAAACCGGCCGGGCAGGCGCGAACGCCGCACCGCGGACGGATGCGTCACTCGGACGCGGGCTTCGACGCACGGCGGGCGATCTCCCGGACTGCCCTGTCGAGCAGTTCGCGAATCTCGGCCGCGCACATCGCCGCGAGCGGGGCGGAAGCCGCGCTCGGCAGCGCTTTCTTGTCGAAGCGCGTGTGCTGCCGCAGCAGCAGGTCGTAACCGGCGAATTCGGCCCGGCGCAAGCGAAATGCATCGCGCGCCAGCCGCTTCACAAGGTTACGGGTTACCGCACGCGGCGCATACTTCTTGCCGACGACGAGCCCCAAACGCGCGGGCTGACCGGTCGGCTTGCCGTAAATCACGAAGTGCGCGGAGCGCCGCCAAGGACGCAAACGAAAAACGGATGAAAATTCATCCGTTTTCAGAAGTCGCGCAGCTTTCGGGAAGGCGGCTTTCGTCTGCGACGGATTCGCACCCGGCTCGACGGCACCTTCCGCAGGACTGCGGACGGCGGACACAGCGCGCAACCTGCCTTAGATGGCGAGGCGCTTGCGGCCCTTCGCGCGGCGAGCGTTGATGACCTTGCGGCCACCTGCCGTCTTCATACGGACACGGAAGCCATGGGTGCGCTTGCGGCGCGTCACGGACGGTTGGTAAGTACGTTTCATGATGTTCTCACTTGTTCGAGAATGTCGACATTCAGGGGACCGCGTGCCCTTAACCGGAGGCATTCGGGCGAACGCAATCACCGGGAATACAGGATTGGTTTTCGCGGAACCCGCTATTTAAACCGTTTTTCTGTTGACGGTCAATACTTTAGGAGTCGATCGCCTGTGCCCGCCCTGTGCGATCCGGCCCCGCGCCCCACAATCCCGGCCTGTGGATAACTCGCGCTGTGGCCGCGTTTGGCGGTAGAATCTCGCCTTATCTCCAAGAATCCCGCACGCCGCTTCGGCCCGCGCCTGCCCCTCCACGACTGTGACGCAGGCGTCCGAGGCACGCTCGCACGACCGCTTCGGGCCTTGTTGCGTTACCGCGACAAGGGCGCCGGCGAGCCGCGCTGTGCACGCAAAAAACGACAGTTACTTGATGAACGATTTCTGGCAACACTGTTCCGCACTGCTGGAGCGCGAGCTGACGCCCCAACAGTACGTGACGTGGATCAAACCCCTGGCCCCGGTGGCCTTCGATGCGTCGGCGAACACGCTGTCCATCGCCGCGCCGAACCGTTTCAAGCTGGACTGGGTCAAGAGCCAGTTTTCGGGACGGATCTCCGATCTGGCCCGCGAATTCTGGAGCGCGCCGATCGAAGTCCAGTTCGTCCTCGATCCGAAGGCAGGCATGCGCAGCGCCGCTGCGACCGGCGCCGCACCGGCTGCCTCCCGCGCGCCGCTGGCCCCGAGCGGCCCGGCCGCGACGGTCGCCGCGATCGCCGCCAACCTCGCCGCGAATGCCGCCGCCGCACCGGCCGACGTGCCGATGACGCCGTCTGCAGCCGCCGCGCACCACCTGAACGCCGACGACGCCGACATCGACCTGCCGAGCCTGCCCGCGCACGAAGCGGCGGCCGGCCGCCGCACGTGGCGCCCGGGCCCGGGTGCCGCGCCCGCCAACGGCGGCGAAGCCGATTCGATGTACGAGCGTTCGAAGCTGAACCCCGTGCTCACGTTCGACAACTTCGTGACCGGCAAGGCGAACCAGCTCGCACGCGCCGCCGCGATCCAGGTCGCGGACAATCCCGGCATTTCGTACAACCCGCTGTTCCTGTATGGCGGCGTCGGCCTCGGCAAGACCCACCTGATCCACGCGATCGGCAACCAGCTGCTGCTCGACAAGGCCGGCGCGCGGATTCGCTACATCCACGCCGAGCAATACGTGTCGGACGTGGTGAAGGCGTACCAGCGCAAGGCGTTCGACGACTTCAAGCGCTACTACCACTCGCTCGACCTGCTGCTGATCGACGATATTCAGTTCTTCTCCGGCAAGTCGCGCACGCAAGAGGAATTCTTCTACGCGTTCGAGGCGCTGGTCGCGAACAAGGCGCAGGTGATCATCACCAGCGATACCTATCCGAAGGAAATCTCGGGCATCGACGATCGCCTGATCTCGCGCTTCGACTCGGGGCTCACCGTCGCGATCGAGCCGCCCGAGCTCGAGATGCGCGTCGCGATCCTGATGCGCAAGGCGCAGTCGGAATACGTGAACCTGTCGGAAGACGTCGCGTTCTTCGTCGCGAAGCACCTGCGCTCGAACGTGCGCGAGCTCGAGGGCGCGCTGCGCAAGATCCTCGCGTATTCGAAGTTCCACGGCCGCGAGATCTCGATCGAGCTGACCAAGGAAGCGCTGAAGGACCTGCTGACCGTGCAGAACCGGCAGATTTCGGTCGAGAACATCCAGAAGACCGTCGCCGACTTCTACAACATCAAGGTCGCCGACATGTATTCGAAGAAGCGTCCCGCGAACATCGCGCGGCCGCGGCAGATCGCGATGTACTTGGCGAAGGAACTCACGCAGAAGAGCCTGCCGGAAATCGGCGAGCTGTTCGGCGGGCGCGACCACACCACCGTGCTGCACGCGGTGCGCAAGATCGCCGACGAACGCAGCAAGGACGCGCAGCTCAACCACGAGCTGCACGTGCTGGAACAGACGCTGAAGGGCTGAGCGCGAGGCGCGCTTGATAATTCGGCCTCCGCCCCAATTTAAGGGGGGCGGTTCGGTTTTGAGGCACAATACTGGTTTGACCGCCCCGGTGGTGGCGGGCCAAGAGCCCGGCCGGCGGGGCGCTGCGAGGCTGCTGCGCTGCAGGCCGTTACTCAACGAAGGAACTCTATGCAACTGGTCAAGACCGAACGAGACACCCTCCTCAGGCCGCTGCAAACGGTCAGCGGCATCGTCGAACGCCGCCATACGTTGCCGATCCTCGCCAACCTGCTGATCACCAAGAACGGCTCGGACGTTTCGTTCCTGTCGACCGACCTGGAGCTGCAGATCACCACGCGCGCCGATTTCGGCGTCGGCGGCGACCAGGTCGCGACCACCGTCGCGGCGCGCAAGCTGCTCGACATCCTGCGTGCGATGCCTGACGGCCAGGTCACGCTGTCGCTCGCCGACAAGCGCCTCACCGTTCAATCCGGCAAGAGCCGTTTCGCACTGCAGACGCTGGCGGCCGACGAGTTCCCGACCGTCGCGCAGGCGAAGGATTTCGGCGCAACGCTGACCGTCCCGCAGAAGTCGTTCCGCCAGCTGCTCGGCATGGTGCACTTCGCGATGGCGCAGCAGGACATCCGCTACTACCTGAACGGCATGCTGCTCGTCGTCGACGGCGACCAGCTGATGGCCGTGGCCACCGATGGCCACCGCCTCGCGTTCTCGTCGATGAAGCTCGAAGGCGGCACGTTCGGCCGCCAGGAAGTCATCGTGCCGCGCAAGACGATTCTCGAGCTGCAACGCCTGCTCGAAGACATCGACGACACCGTCACCATCGACATCGCGCAAACCCAGGCCAAGTTCACGTTCGGCCAGGTCGAGCTCGTGTCGAAACTCGTCGAGGGCAAGTTCCCCGACTTCCAGCGCGTGATCCCGAAGGCGCACAAGAACACGTTCGAGATCGGCCGTGAAGAACTGCAGCGTTCGCTGCAGCGCGCGGCGATCCTGACCTCGGACAAGTTCAAGGGCGTGCGCTGCATCATCGCGCCGGGCCAGCTGAAGATCATGTCGACCAACGCCGATCAGGAAGAGGCGCAGGAAGAACTGGAAATCGCCTACCAGGGCGATACCGTCGACATCGGCTTCAACGTCACGTATCTGCTCGACGTGCTCGCGAACCTGAAGGTCGACACCGTGCAGGTGAGCCTCGGCGACGCCAGCTCGAGCGCGCTGATTACCGTGCCCGAGAACGAAGAGTTCAAGTATGTCGTGATGCCGATGCGCATCTGACGCGCGCGACATCACGACACACACCAGGGGGCGGCAAGCCCCTTTGGCGTTTTTATGGCGAACCGACAACCCGTCCCTTTGGTGCCCTAACGGCGCCTCGGACGGGCCAGGAAAACTGGAGCGGCCCGGCGTTTTCGCAAGGAAACGCACCGCGCCGCCGCTTGAGTGGCCTCGCAGAACCGGAAGATATCCATGAGTGAACAGCACAATACGCAACCCGATAACAGCAGCTACGGCGCCTCGTCGATCCAGATCCTCGAAGGTCTGGAAGCGGTGCGCAAGCGCCCCGGGATGTACATCGGCGACACGTCGGACGGCACCGGTCTGCATCACCTCGTGTTCGAGGTGCTCGATAACTCGATCGACGAAGCGTTGGCCGGGTACTGCAACGACATCCACGTGACGATTCACGCCGACAACTCGATTTCCGTGACCGACAACGGCCGCGGGATACCGACCGACGTGAAGATGAACGACAAGCACGAGCCGAAGCGCAGCGCCGCTGAAATCGTGATGACCGAGCTGCATGCCGGCGGCAAGTTCGACCAGAACAGCTACAAGGTGTCGGGCGGCCTGCACGGCGTGGGCGTGTCGTGCGTGAACGCGCTGTCGAGCTGGCTGCGCCTCACCGTGCGCCGCGACGGCAAGAAGCGTTTCATGGAGTTCCATCGCGGCGTCGCGCAGGATCGCGTGCTCGAGACGGTGGACGGCGTGGAAGTGTCGCCGATGCTCGTGACGGGTGACACCGAGAACCGCGGCACCGAAGTGCACTTTATGGCCGATCCGACGATTTTCGGCACGGTCGAGTATCACTACGACATCCTCGCGAAGCGGATGCGCGAGCTTTCGTTCCTGAACAACGGCGTGCGGATTCGCCTCACGGACCTGCGCTCGGGCAAGGAAGACGATTTCGCGTTCGCCGGCGGTGTGAAGGGCTTCGTCGAGTACATCAACAAGACGAAGACCAACCTGCACCCGACCATCTTCTTCGCCACCGGCGAGAAGGATAACGTGGGCGTCGAAGTCGCGATGCAGTGGAACGACAGCTACAACGAGAACGTGCTGTGCTTCACGAACAACATTCCGCAGCGCGACGGCGGCACGCACCTGACCGGCCTGCGGGCCGCGATGACGCGCGTCATCAACAAGTACATCACCGACAACGAAATCGCGAAGAAGGCGAAGGTCGAGACGACCGGCGACGACATGCGCGAAGGGCTGTCTTGCGTGCTTTCCGTGAAGGTGCCGGAGCCGAAGTTCAGCTCGCAGACGAAGGACAAGCTGGTTTCGTCCGAAGTGCGTGCGCCGGTTGAAGAAGTTGTGGCGAAGGCGCTGGAAGAATTCCTTTTGGAAACGCCGATCGACGCGAAGATCATCTGCGGGAAGATCGTTGAGGCTGCTCGGGCGCGTGATGCTGCGCGGAAGGCTCGCGAGATGACGCGACGCAAGGGCGTGCTCGACGGCATCGGCCTGCCCGGCAAGCTCGCGGACTGCCAGGAGAAAGACCCGGCGAAGTGCGAAATCTACATCGTCGAGGGCGACTCGGCAGGTGGGTCGGCGAAGCAAGGGCGTGACCGGAAGTTCCAGGCGATCCTGCCGCTGCGCGGCAAGGTGCTGAACGTCGAGAAGGCGCGCTACGACAAGCTGCTGTCGTCGGAGCAGATCGTCACGCTAGTGACCGCGCTTGGATGCGGGATCGGCAAGGAAGACTACAACCTCGACAAGCTGCGTTATCACCGCATCATCATCATGACCGACGCGGACGTTGACGGTGCGCACATCCGGACGCTGCTGCTCACATTCCTGTATCGCCAGATGCCGGACATGATCGAGCGCGGGTACGTGTATATCGCGCAGCCGCCGCTTTACAAGATCAAGGCGGGCAAGGACGAGCGGTATCTGAAGGATGACGTGGAGCTGAACGCGCACATGCTGCGGTTGGCGCTGCAGGGGTCGGAGCTGGTGCCGGGTGAGAATGCGGCGGCGATTTCGGGCGATGCGCTTGGGGAGCTGGCGCGGTCGTACCTGCTGTCGAAGAGCGTGATCGAGCGGTTGAGCCGGTTGTATGACCCGGCCGCGCTGGAAGCGGTCATGGATGGCGTGGCGATCGATCTTTCCAATGAGGCTTCGACTGAGGCTTCGGCTAAGGCTTTGCACGCTGCGTTGCATGACGAGGCTTTGAAGAACGAAGTGCGCGTGGTGCCTTCGTATGACCCGGTTCGCGAACAGCGGTCGCTGCATGTCGAACGTACGCATCACGGCAACGTGCGCGTTTCGGTCATCGACCAGGAATTCCAGCACACGGCGGACTATCAGCAGCTCGTGACCACCGCGAATACGTTCAAGGGGCTCATCGGGGAAGGTGCGATCATCAAGCGCGGTGAGCGCAGCATGGTCGTGGCGGACTTCAAGAGCGCGATGAAGTGGCTGCTGGCGGATGCTGAACGCAACGTCTCCAAACAACGCTATAAGGGGCTCGGCGAGATGAACCCCGGGCAGCTGTGGGAAACGACGATGGATCCGGCAGTGCGGCGACTGCTGCGTGTGCAGATCGAAGACGCGATTGCGGCGGATGGGATCTTCACTACCCTCATGGGGGATGATGTCGAGCCGCGGCGGGCGTTTATCGAGAGCAATGCGTTGCGGGCGGGGAATATTGACGTCTAACTCATACCGTAGGTGTCGAAAGTCACTATTAGTGAAAAATGCCCCACCAATAGTGACAATCGAAGTCGCATTTAGTGAAAATTCTCGGAGGTTATTCGGCTCGCATCACGCCTCTTTCTTGGCGAGCTTTCTAGAGGTACGAGCAAAGCCATTACATCGGAGTGGCGGAGCAAAGGTCGGCAGTTCGATCCTCCTCCGCCTCACAAAGAACGTGTCTAGGGTTGTACGAGCAGGTCAGCAAACCCCGCAGCCAGTAAGGCTTGCGGGGTTTTTTGTTTCTGCATTTTCCTGATGTCCTCATTGACATCTCGGGGCGCCAGTGGGCATTTTAGGGGGCACGAACCATGCCCCCGTATACCGATGCCCCCACGGAGATCGAATGCCCTGGCTGACGCCGAAATTCGCAATGCGCCCGAGAAAAGCCTTACCGTCTGAGAGACGGAGCCGTCGAGGAACGAAAGTGCGAAGGCAGCGAGGGATTCGAGGGGAGAAATAGGCAGCATCACCGGACTCCCAAGATAGATGGCGATGGCACACGACGGTACTGACGGAGCGGCAGCGATTGCCAGCTCACGGTGGTGATATAGGGTTGAAATTCGTTTGAGTGGGCGGCCATGTGCGGCGGGCTCATCTCCATGGATTCGGCGATGTCTAGTGGGCTTATGATCCACCTCCCGCACTGCTCGCCAGAGCCTTATGCTGTCTCGATACGAGATATCCTGTCGCGAGGTTGAAGTCGGCGGTTCTCTTCGCACGTGGCGGTGGTAAGGCTGCGCCAGCGTCTCCATATTGAGAGTTAAGGACATGAGCTCGACGACGAGGGAAATCCGTGCGCCGCACCTCGATACAAATATCGGAAAGGTCATGGCACGGGATGTATATTTTCACGTGTCACGTCTGGAAGGTCTCCCCGAGACCGTGCGATGCAACGTCGAGAAAGGTATTGTGCTGACGAGGCTCACGGCAGGGAGCGACTTCAACGTTGTCAGGCTAGATCGTTCTATGTCGGATATGTCGCTCCTCGACTACCCGAATTTCTTCAGCGAGGCGTTTCCGGCACTGTACCGCAGCTGGTTTATCGACCTCGATCAGCAGACGTATCGATATCGCAGCTACGAGTCGTCAATCAATCCCCCGATATTGCATCGAAAGGAACTACTCATTGCGGCCGATCATCCGCAGCGGTCGGTTTTTGAGCAACTGACTCGGGCAGCCGAACAGATCGGATTATTTGACGATCCGACTCGTATTGGCTTCCAACGGGCATTCGGCGATCTCATTAAGCAACGAGGCTATCGCCTCGTCGACCACGTGCTCGTTCCCATAGCCAATGAGGAGCCCGATGATACTGAAGGCGAGAGTAGACCTGGCCCTATCGAACGTCATCGTACTGCACTGTCTCGCTATAGCTTTTCGGCACCGATACAAATTCTTTCACGTCTCGGATTTCTCGATGGAACGCGTTCGCTTTTTGACTATGGGTGTGGGCGTGGAGACGATGTGCGCGGGCTCAAGGGGCTAGGCATTGAGGCTGCGGGTTGGGACCCACACTATGCGAATGACCAGCCGTTGTCCCGGGCATCAATTGTTAATCTCGGATTTGTCATAAACGTGATAGAAAACGTAGATGAACGCGAGCTAGCCCTGAAGAAATCATATTCTCTATCGGACGACATCCTTGTTGTCTCCGCGATGCTTGTAAATCAGGATTCCGCTCGTGGCACTCCATACCGCGACGGAGTTCTAACCTCACGAAATACGTTTCAGAAATATTACTTTCAATCGGAACTAAAGGAATTCATTGATCACGTCACAGAGAATGATGCGATTGCGGTGGGGCCCGGAGTATTTTTGGTATTTAAGGATAAAGATCTGGAGCAGCGTTTTCGGTTTAGTCGGGTCAAGAGCAGCAGGCGGATCATGCCTCCCGTCCGGCCGACGCGTATTATGGCTCAAGGACATGCAGACCGTGACACGGTCACCAAGTCTCGTCCGGATCGTTCAGCGCTGCTTTACGAACGTCACCAGAATGCCCTTGATGAACTGTGGCGACTTTGCCTGGCTCTTGGTCGCAACCCCGTTAGGCCAGAAATGCAGGGGCTACAGCAAGAGCTTCGCGCATTCGGATCAACCGCAGCTGCCCTGCGGTTTCTCAAAGAAATAAAAGTTGATTCGGCGAATATGCTTGAGCGTGCGGCGGCCTCGAGAGCAGACGATCTTCGCGTGTACTTCGCGTTATTGCAATTCGACAAGCGACCTCCATACAGCAAGCTCGAGCGGCAGCTTCAGGTTGATGTGAAGGTATTTTTCGGCGGTTATTCCGCGGCGCTGTCTGCGGGTCGAGAACTACTATTCAGCTTGGCTGACATACAGAAAATTTCGGACGCTTGCCTCCAGGCGGCGGAGCAAGGTATTGGATGGCTGGAGAGCGGTGAGTCGCTGCAGCTTCATACAGACCTTGTGGAGCGCCTCCCCCCCATCCTGCGCGCATATGTTGGTTGCGGTACGCTACTTTACGGCGATGTCACCAGCGCAGATTTACTAAAAATCCACGTTCGGTCAGGGAAGCTGACCATGATGAAATTCGACGATTTTTATGGGTCGCCTTTGCCACGCATGACTCAGCGCGTGAAAATAAACTTGCGCAAGCAAGATCTGACGGTTTTTGACTATGGCGAACCGTATCCTTCCCCATACCTCTACAGGAAGTCGCGCTTCCTCAATGAAGAGTCGCCGTCCTACTCTGAACAAGTACTGTTTGAAGAAACTTTGGAGGAGCTAGGTGTCTTCGATCTCAGCGGCTACGGCCCGGACGTTGCGACCTTCGATGCTAAGTTGGGTGAAATGCGATTGACTGTAGATGGATACAGGTTGATTCGATCAAGATCAATTCCGCCGTTAGATCAAAAGTGCGGACGCTATCTCACGTTTCGTGATTTGATCGAGTGCGGGGAAACGCAAGCGGCACTGGACATCGGCAACGTGCCGGTTGACCCGGAAAGTTTTAATGCACTTCTTGACCTTGCTCATCACGTCATAGATCCGGTAATTGACTACTTCGGCATGGTGAAGTTGACGTTTGGTTTTTGCTCACCGGCACTGGCCTCTCACATCAAAGGGCGAATCTCGCCGAAATTGGACCAGCATGCCGCGCACGAAAGAGCACGTCGCGGTCGATACATTTGCGAACGCCTCGGAGCGGCGTGCGATTTTGTTGTGGAAGACGAGGATATGGCGATGGTAGTTGAATGGATTATTAATAACGTGAAGTTTGATCGCCTGTATTTTTACGGTCGCCATCGTCCGATTCACATCAGCTACAGCTCGACGCCGGCACGGCAAGTAGTCGACATGATCGAGACTGCCGGAGGAAACGTTGTGCCAAAGCGGCGCCGCATCGATTAGCTCACGCTAATAGGTGGTCCGCGGAATTTGCGGAGGCGGGCGGGTAATGAAGTATGATGATTGGCGGGAACTAGCGGTAAGCCGTTGCGCCCGCGATCGTTGGTGCAACGGAGGGCCCGGGCACCGGGACTGAGTCTTAACCACGACGGCTGAGACGCCGCAGTTTTACGGCGTACCGATCGGGGGATGGCATGAGATGGCAGTTACGGAATGAGCCCGTAGGCAAGCTTGATCAGCTATTAATTGAAAGAAAAACGAAAGAATGGTCGGTTGCACATCAAAAAATGCACCGGGTGGTCGAATTAATTCGAAATGGATGCTGGGCTTCGCGCCTCCGATATCCGCGTGCCATGTACGCGCACGACACGAGCGATCGCTCGTCCAAACGCGCTCCTGCTACTGCGCAGCATTCACCAGTCATAATTCACCGTTAGCGAAGCTATAGGCTCCGTCGCGTGGCTTTGCGATGGCTGGGGGACGTTGGGCCGGCTCGCACGAAGATGCGAACGACCGATACCGAGGGGAACCAACTTGACAGATTCTGAGCAACAGACGGAGGCAGCTTCCGTCGCGCTGCCGGCGGCAGCCTGGGTTAGATTTCTCCGGAGCTACGGCCCGACCCCTAACAACCTAACGATGTTCGATGAGTACGTGGCGGGGGCGCTGGCACGGGCAAAGATTCAACCCATTGGGTTATCGACGCCGCTGCTCGCGTCGATGATAGAGCATATCGAATCAAAAGCGCCCGGCTCCATGTTAATCGCCGGTACTGCTGGCGACGGAAAAACTTATCACTGCCGTGCCTTATGGACGAAGATGGGGGGCGATCCAAAGGTTTGGTCGGCTAAGGGCAACAGTAAGGAGCTTCAGCTCGCCGATGGCCGGTTGGCTGTGTTCATCAAAGACCTATCCGAATTCAACGGCGAGGAGAGTGATCTACCGCTTCAGCGGCTCGAAAAATCGGTTCTGGGCAACGATGACTCTGAGGTGGTGATTCTCGCCGCCAACCACGGCCAACTACTGGATCGTCTGCGCAATTTGGGCAAGCGCCAGGGTCGGGTCCATCCGCTTCGAAAACCTCTGCAAGAGCGTTTTTTGCAAGCGGGTCCGGCACCCGATCGGCTCGCCGTGTTCGATCTCAGCCGCACAACTAGCCGAAAGACGCTCGAGGAAGTCGCCAAGGCGGTGGCGGGTCATCCGGAGTGGGACAACTGCGGGCGTTGTTCACTAAAGGCTGCTGACAAGGTCTGCCCGATCGACGAAAATCGCCGTAGGCTACTAGGCGAATCCGATGGCGGACAGCTCGCGCGCCGCTTGGGCGATTTAATTGAAATAGCACGGCTCAACGGCCTGCATCTTCCTGTTCGCGATCTGTTGGCGCTGTGCTCAAACATGGTTCTCGGTTACTCCGACGCCAAGGACGCGAAAGAGAATCTGATGACCTGTGCGGATGTGGCCAAGATTCAGGATGGCGGGCAGATCGGGAAGGCAAGCATCTATGTCAATGCGTTCGGAGGAAACCTGCCGAAGCGAAGAACTTCCGATCGCCCGGTCTTTAAGGCCATGGCCGGCTTCGGCGTAGGCGAGGAGACCACCAATGCGGCGGACGGCCTCTTGGTGTACGGCAAGGACGATTCCCGGCTTCAAGCAAACTTTGAACGATTGGTGGGTGGCGACTCTGTCTACGGAGCCACCGCTGCATTCCGTGCCGCTCAAGACGCCTACTTGGAAGGGCACGAAGACGCGCGCTTGGAGGGCAGCTCGTTCGAGTTCTTGGAGATGCTTGAGGCTCAGCGACGCCGACTCTATTTCACCGTGCCGGACACCGAGACCGGCTACCCCCGCTGGTCGATGACCGCGTTCCACTTTGCTGGCGACTACCTAGATATGATCGAATCGCTCAAGGCCAAAAAGCCCGTGAGCGAAATGGTTCGCGGACGTATCGCCAAAGGGCTTAACCGGGTCATGACTGGCCTGCTTTTGGAAAACGTCGATCGTCTCTTCATTGCCAGTTCCGGTGGCTTTACGCAAAGCCGCGTGAGCGTTCTCTGTGACCACGAAACACCTTCGCGCCGGCAAGGCGGAGTGGGCATGGCGATGAAGCTCGACTTGGAGACTGGTCGTCCACAGCTAGATGTGTCGCTCTCACCAGGCCCCGGCAACTCCGTTGCTTTCGACCTTACGCCCATCCGGCATGAGTTCCTGTCGCGTGTCGCTTGCGGTGCGCTGCCGGCCAGCTTTTCCAATGAGTGCCTTGAAGACCTGTTGGCCTTCAAGGCCAAGCTGCTACGCAAGGCCGAAATCGTTCGCAACGCCGGACTGGGAGGGGATGACGACGAGCTAGGCGGCGAAGCATTCGCTCTAACGCTGAATTTCATCGACGTCGAACCGGGAGGCCGCGGCTTCGCTCGTCCTGTAACTGTGAGAGCCCCGGCATGAGCGAGATCATCAAGCGCCCGGAGATCAAGAGCGTCGACTTCTGTGTCGACGAGAATATCTGGGGCCACCGCCTATACGACGAGCAGCTCCCGCATTTGACGGTGCTCGAATTTTTGGGCGTGCTCGGTTCAAACCTAGATAGGCCATTACGTCCCCATGATGGGCTGAACGGCGCAGTGAAATTTCAACCGCAGCGGCAAATTCGACTACGCGGGTTGCTCTTCAACAACCCCTACGTCGAGTCCATCGCTGAGAGCGCGTTGCCAGACGCAGAGAAATGGAGGCAGTGGTTCGAGAAGTTTGACCAAGGCAAGACGGGTAATGGCGACGACGACATGGCCTACCTGCGTCACTCGTTCGCTAGTTTCGACGACTTTGCGAAGGCCATAGAGCTATTGCGCTCGTCCTCTTTTGAGTCACGCAGCAATAAGCGTTGGAGCTCGAAGTTCGTTTTCCCTTTTGGTCCAGATGCTCTCTATGAGGATTTGGAAATCGACTCGCGTGGCAAGATGAGTAACGACCGTAGGTTCTTCGCGCGCACTGGCGAGCTGCTCTACCTGATGCTCACGCGCGCTGAGAGAGGAGCGGAACTCGGCGATATCTTGGCCAAGCGCCTATTTGATTATGGGGCGCCCATGAACCGGTTGGTGCGCGCGCTGCAAGGTCCGCCCCAGCTCGCAGACGATCCGCGACCATCCGGCTATTTGCCGGAGGTTACAAACGCGCGTTTTGATCAAATGTGCGAAGACTGGCTTTCTATTCTCGCGAGGGATATGCCGATCTATGATGCGTTGGAGCATCTAATTTCCATCTCCGGCCTGAACATGCTGCTTTACTTTTTGCAGCGTGCGAAACGTATTTCGGGCGATGACGATCCCGTTGAGATCGTTTGTGAAATAGTCTCCAAGGAGCGCACAAAGGTTCGAGCGCTATCGGGTGACAGCTACCAACTCAACCAGGGATTGCCCGCTAAGGCAGTGCGTGCACATATCGAAGCAATTCGGCAGGACATCGTCTGGGACAACGCCGCCTCGAGCGAATTCCCGGAGGCCGAGCGGGTGAAGCTGATGCGAGAGCGCTTCCAGTGGCCGCCGCTCGATGGCGGCGACGATGAAGACTACACTGGAAAGAGTCCGGACGTACTTGTCGGAGACCTCGTTGAGCTGGCACTTGCACGGCATGCGCAGCACGTTGGCAAGGTTCACGCGTCGTGGTCGCGTGCAATCGGGCTCAGCTCTCGCCGGCTTTCGCGCCGAACCCGGTATGCTCCTAATGACCGGCTGCTTAAGTCGATTGTGGTGGCCATCGTTGATGATCGTATGCAATTTGACGAGTTTCTAGCCGAAGCGAAGTCACGCTACGGCCTAGTCGTTGGCGATGCGGAAGGTGCACGCCTAATCGACGCCAAGCTAGTTGACCAAGAAGAGCTCAGCGAAAATCGAGACAATCTCGAATCGAGACTTGTCGGTTTAGGCCTAGTCCGCAGGCTTTCCGATTCCTGTTCGTTTGTTGAAAACCCGTTCACGTTGAAGGGAGAGGCTGAATGCTGACCGATCGCATTATTGGGCGCGTCGGCGCAGACATCCTCGCGAAGCGCATTTCCAATCCCGATGAGCCAGGTGACTCTGCGGCCCTCTTTCGGCTCGACAAACTTTCTGCGGGCCAGATTGCGGCTGTAGCTAGAGCAATTCTGGCAACCCCGGACCTCCTCTCCCGCGTGGAGCTGATGATTCCGGAAGCGCTGGTCGAAGGCCAGGGTTTGCCAGCGGACATCTTGATCTCTCACAACGCGGGGTACGTGCGCAATAACGCCTTAAGCTCCAAGGCGGCGATTCTGACCGCCAATGGGAACGAGCACAACCTCGCCGATACGCTCGGCCACGTCATGGCGATTGGTGCGAAAGAGATGCGTGCCGATCCCGAGCCGTGGGTCGACGCTGCCTTGTACGCTGGCGGGCTCTCTCCAGTTCCGGATGATCGGGCCGTGTTTCACGCGGCGCTTGGCGGGTTGCTCTCCTCCTCCGAACTCTCGCTGGTCCAGCTCGGCGAGTTTTGTTCAGAGATAGTCGAAGCCATCTCGACCGGTGGTTTGCCTATTCGCGACGCGGTTGGATACGCATTGCCACGAGCCGGGCTTCCCAGAGATAGCTCCTTCTTCTCCAACACAAGGACATTTGCGGCAACGCGTAAGCCGTGGCAAAAGGCCTTCGTCAAACTGTTCAGCCAGCGAGCGCCGCTGCTAAAGAAGCTTCGTCAGAACGGCCAGTTGCTTGACCCCGAGGAACTTGCAGAGCGCATCGAAGCTAATGCGTCGGATATCGCAGAAGGCGCACGCCAAGCCTTGGAGGTATTTGCCGCTGCTCCAGCCGGTGACCAAGAAGCGGCCAGGGCATTGGCCCAATTCGAGTGGGAAAGCGACGGCGTTTACCTGGCCTTCGACAAGCCTAAGGAGAAGCAGCTCGGCCTGGCCGACTCGACGATCCGTTTTTTTGACCACGAATGCGATCAAGAAAACACGCTGGATGCCGAGGGGCGTGTGCTCCTGGATGACCTGAAGTCTCGCGAACGTCGGTCGGACTTCAACGAGGAGGACGAGGCGTTCTTTGTCAAACATCGCCGTTTGCTTGAGCAAGACGCCAAGCTCTGCGCTCGTTGGGAAAAAGCCCTATATGGCAAGCCTATCGAATGCAGCGACTTTTTCGACGGCTTCGCACGGGTGGTCAACAGTCTACATGCGGGCCTGCGCGACCCGGAGGGCGAGCGCATCCTGCGCTTTACCGTTACCAAGGGCCGGAAGGAATGGCGTGAGCGCTTCAACTACGACGCTGGTAGCTATTTTTCGGCGATGTACCGCGGACTGAAGGAGTTGATGGGTTCCAAGGCGGATTGGAAGGTCGAGCGACTTGGCAACGCGAATTTGCCCGACCCGCTGTTTGACTACGAAGCTTTCTTCGCCAAAGAGAAGGAGTTGCGTAACGACAAAAAAAACAAGATCCGCCCGAATGCCTCGCTTTCAAGAGCAGCGTTGCAGATCAAGTTTGATGTCGCTTTGGTTCAGGTTGCGCACGATAAAGAAACGGTGCTGGCCAAGACCCAGCTTCTGTGGAGCTACAAGCCCGCGTCGATTGGTTTGTCGATGGTATCGGATATGCGCCGCCTCTTGGAGAAGGGGGCGGTTGGCTGCACGGAGGTTTCACGCAGACTCGTGAGCAAGAAGGGTGGTGTTCAGAACGTTTCGCTGCTCGACACCGGCACCTTGGAGGCCACGTATTCAACGGACGCCGGGTCCCTTGTTCCTGCCGCTAACAAGCTGCGCAGCCTTCGCCAAGATTTGAAGGCGCGAGTTAAAGAACTCTTCGAGGAAGGCCGAATAACACTACAGCAGCGCGACGAGATTCGTGGGGCGTGGGACAAGTTCGAGGAAGAATACATCAAGGCAATGGGAGACTTCGTTTCCACGGGCCTCCATGGCGAAGCGGTCATATACCAAGCCGAGTCTTTCGGCGCGCTGCTGAGCTGCTTGATGGCTCACGCGCGCGGCGACGTTTGTCGCGCACGCTTGGTCTCTGAGGTGCTCTCGGTTGGTACGGTCCGTGTGGCCGGCGACAATCCAGCTGTGATAATCCCGCCATGGCACCCCGAGCGGATGAAGGCGCTGGCGGTTAAGTCTCGACGCGTGGCAGGTTTCGCGACGCACCTGCTTTCGAGTGGCAGCATTCTCTATGGAGATCGCGAGATTTTCATGCGGGAGCTCTCCGATGAGATCGCGCATCCGTTCTACCCTGAGATTGCGGTCCTCAAGCGAGCTGGTGCACCGATGCTGGTCTCTGAGAGCAGCACGGTCAACGGATACAGTCTCTTGGAGTCGCCTACTCGCGGTACCGAGGATGCAATGACCGATGTCGATCCGGCCGCCGCTGCCAAACAAGCGCGCGAGCTCTTGGAGCGTTATGTCGGTTTGCAGCCTCACGAAGCGTCCAATCTCAGCGTCGTACTCTACAACGCTGACGCAGCGGAGTTGCCGCTTGCTACTGTCCGCGAACTTTCGTCGATTCAGACGGATGGAAGGCTCCAATGTAGCGTGTCGGTGCGTCACTCAGATCCGGCAAAGCTTCGTAGCGTCTATGGCGAATTGGTTAATAAGGCCGGCGATGATCCTGATCTTCCGGTGGTCAGTGAGACTAGTGACAACTTCATCTCAAAGTTGCGCATCTCCGTGACGCCGATTTCAGCCACACCCAGCGAAAGCGTGCGGGGCTTCAAAGCCTTCGATGTGGCTTTCTTGCATGATGTCGTGGCCCGCGCAGCACAGTCGGAATGGCTACCAGTTCCTTGGACCAATGATCGCCCGAGCTTGGACCATGCTCCTTCGCGATGGTCATATCGTAGTGTCTCCGGAGAGAATGAGCTCAAATCAACGACGTTCTTGACCTGTCCCTGGCAGACTGCTTCGGGCTGGTCTTACGTGTCCGCCGTTGCTGCAGTTTGCCGCCAAACCGATGCGTTGCCCGACGAGCGATATCTACCCGCACGGCGTATCTCGCTGCAAAGCCCCGCGTTGGCAGGCATGATTAAGGACGCGCACGATCTTGCCGAATGGGTCGCGACCTACGATGAGTTGCTCGATAAACGTCAGCTTCAGCATAACGACATAACGGTAGTGCGCTACCGCCGCGGCTCAACCAATGGCCGCAACATGATCGTCAGCTCAACTTCCGAGCTGCGGCTACTCAGCGTCTTGGTGCGTCGTCGCATGGAAGAACTTAACCTGCAGCTCGGGCCCGATGAAATCGAAGCAGCCGCCGCTAAGGCCAAACGCGATGCACTCTCCGTCTCCGGCGACATCGTGCTTCGCGCGGCCAAGCGCGGTGTTTCTGCGGGGGAGATGATCGGCCTAGTTCTTAGCCGGAATTTACTGGCCGAGGAGTTCAAGGCCGCTGCGGGTCGGGGGCAGATATTGACAGCCTACTTTCTGCTTGACGACTACGCGAGCTGGCTGTCGCAACCGGAGAGCCGTATCGCCGACATCCTCGCACTTAATGTCGAGGAGCGGGATGAAGGAGTCCGCGTCACCATCTCAGTGGTCGAATCGAAATACGTCGGCATCGATGGTTTAGCTAAGGCTCGCCGTGACTCCAAGGATCAACTGCTGGCGACGCTCAGCATGTTTCGCGAGGCGCTGTTCGGCGACCCTGGTCGACTAGATCGGGACGTGTGGCTCGCACGCTTGGCCGACATGCTGCTTGATGCGGAGATCCCTCCGGGCATGACCGACCTGATGGAGCGCGCGAGGGCGAAGCTGCGCGACGGCGACGTTGAGATCTCGTTACGTGGCTACTCGCACGTCTACGTACATACCTCGGATGCAGGCTCGACGTCCGCTTCGGATCAGGAATTGCTCGACGATGCAGATGGCGTCCAAGCGTGGCAGGAGGTCTTCGACAGGCCTGATCTTCGCAAGCTCGCTGAAGCCTATGCCAAAGGGAACGGGGGATTCGATGCTCGCGCGGGGCTCGGCTCCCATCAGCCTTGGGCTGGACATAGCTTCAGGAAGCCGGCTCCGCGAGTACCATGGCTCGCGGCGATGGGCCTGCTGGCCGGTGGTCAGACCGCGTCCCCCGAGGGTGAAACTCTTGCAATTGTTACAGATTCCGGGACGTGGAACCATTCAAGCGGTTCGGCATCCGAGCCTGGAGAGTTTCCGCTAGAGCGCGTCGAAGTCGCTGCCGCGGTAGCTTCTGTCCCAGCCTTAGCTCCAACGCCGATTGTGTCCCCGGGCCTCGGCGCCGCTTTCTCCGAGCTGGTCGCATCCAAGTTTGCGCGCGGCGCGCAGACCGATGCCGAGCGAGAGGAGTGGGCCCAACAGGTCACCAAGAAGCTCAAGGCTGCGCTCAACGGCTACGGCTTGCAGGCAGCCATCCTCGGCACACGCCTAACCCCCAATGGCTGCCTAGTGCGCTTGGCCGGCTCCGACCGGCTGCGCGTCGAAGACATCGAGAACAAGCGCACGCAGCTCTTAACCACGCACGCGATCAACCTGGTCACAGTCCAGCCCAAGCCTGGCGAGATCGTGGTGACGGTTGCCGGCTCCAAGCGTCAAGCGGTATCGCTTTGGGAGCTGTGGTCGCGTCGCGAACTTAATCGCAACGTCGCCGGTATCAACACGTCATTCCTCTTGGGACTCCAAGAGATCAACGGTGCGTTGCTGTATCTGAACCTCGGCGCGGAGTTCGGCGGCCTCTCCTCCCACGAGCCGCATTCCCTGGTGGCGGGTGCCACCGGTAGCGGCAAGTCGGTACTGATTCAGGCGCTGCTCTTAGACATCGCCGCGACCAACTCGAAGGATCTTGCCCAAATCATCTTGATAGATCCGAAGATGGGCGTGGACTACGCGCCGCTTGCCGAACTGCCACACATGCGCGGTGAGATTGTGACGACAAAGGAGACGGCCGCAGAAGTCCTCGATGCTTTGGTGCAGGAGATGGAGGAGCGCTATCGCGCCTTCGCTAAAGCGCGCGCGCGTGACCTGCCGACCTACAACGCGAAGGTGTCGGCCGACGAACGTTTGCCCATGGTCTTCCTCGTGCATGACGAGTTTGCGGACTGGATGCTCGACGACGCATACAAGTCTGCCGTAGGAGCCGCTGTGCAGCGATTGGGCGTCAAAGCCCGTGCAGCAGGTATCCATCTGATTTTCGCCGCGCAGCGCCCCGATAAGGACGTCATGCCGATGCAATTGCGCGAAAACCTTGGCAACCGTCTCATCCTCAAGGTTTCCAGCGAGGCCACCTCCAAAATCGCGCTCGACCGACCGGGCGCTGAGCTCCTGCTCGGCCGTGGGCATCTTGCTGCCAAGCTTAACGGGGAGCAGGGGCTGGTATTCGCGCAAGCCCCCTTTCTGACCGACGATGAGATTGCCGCAGCAGTAACGGCGATTTCCCTCGACAACTCGCCACAATCAGCGCATGTCACCATCTGACACTCAAGAAAGCCCGTCGACCTCAGGATCGTCTCGCGGGACCGGGATGAGCCGACTCGCCGAGCATCTCGCAAGGAATGAGGCATCCGAACTCACCAGTCTGCTGGGATCATCGACCATTGAGCTGCTCGGGAAAGTGGGACCGGAGGCAACCAGTCCTGCGGGGCTTGCCTACTTCATCGTGAGTGTACATGGCGAACGCGGTACCTTGCGAAGGCGAGACATTCGCGGACTCTTGCTCTCCAAGCTGAACAAGTCGGAGGCTACTGAACTGTGCCACCTGCTCCAGTTGCCAGTTATCTCCCCGCTCCAAACGCTTAGCGGCATTGACTTCGGCACAGCCCCGGGCAGCCTTGAGCTGCTGGAAAGATGGTACGGCGTACCAAGTGACGATATCGCGGTGCCTCTTCAGGCATTCGAGGGGTCATACAAGGCCGTTGCTTCTCACAAGCTCCATGCGCATCAACTGAACGCATATCGCGAACTTAGACGCGCGATCGCGCGCCCGCCATGTTCCGTTTTGGTTCACATGCCGTTTGGTGCGGGAAAGCTCCGGCTCGTCGCCACGGCCGCGCTCGATCTCTATCGTTCGGAGGCCGACCATAGATCAATTGTCTGGCTTGCGCCAGGCGCGGCTATGTGTGAGGAGGCCTTCCTCGAGCTGCACGAGGTGTGGCGACAACTGGGTTCGCGCGACGCAACCATCCTCCGGCTCTACGGTGATCACCCCGCGCGTGACCTGGACAAGCTCGGAGGGGCGATAGCCGTCGTTGACATTCTCCGACTAAGCAAGGACGATCCAACTCTCATAGATCTCGGATCGGTCACGTCGGTGGCCATCCTCGCAGATGCCGAGAGCCTTACTCATCCTGTCGGGGCCGAGATCCTCCGAAAGATGTCTGAAGGTGGAACTTTTAGTGTCGTGGGAATATTGGCGACGTCTGGCGCAGTCATTCCTGCCGGGCCCGCTCGGAGTGCCTTGACGGCAGCCTTTTCGAATGCATGTATCACAGTCGCTGCGGATGACGAATTGCAGTCGCTTCGCGAGCGGGGCGACTTCGTGGACATTGAAGCTACCGTCGTGCCTCTCGTTAATCCGTCTGCAACAGGCCCCCGCACAAGTGCCCCGTCGAACCTGACCAGTAACGACTCGCTCGACTTCGACCACGACTACGTTAGCGAGCTCGGCAACAATGTTGAACGCAACGAGCGCCTACTAGCGATTCTGAAGAAGGAGTCCGCAGGTCAGGGACGGGTCATCTTCTACGCGACTACAGCTGAAAACGCAAGGCTGTTCGCCGGCCTTCTTCCGGTCCTAGGTGTGAAGGCACGGTCCGTTACTGCTGAACAGTCCTCAGCAGAGCGGACACTTGCCCTTCAGAAATTCGTTGCTAGAGGGGAACGAGTCTTGTGCGTCCACGGGCTTTTGCTCTCAGGAAGCTCCGTTCCTGATATTTCAGTATGCGTGATGGCGTTGCCCGGCAAGTCCCGTGCAGCATTCCTTGCCACGATTGGGCGGCTTGTCCAAGCTCGAGACGCCAATCTCCCGACCCTCAGACTCATTGTGGCCGCCGACTCACAAGTCGATGCCGGATGGGTTGGATCGTTAAGCACTTCTTGGTCGACGCTGGACACTTACGAGGCAATATGACCTTTCCCATCATCCCCCAGAATCTGTCGATTTCTGCAATGCGCAGCTCGGGCTATCGCGACACCGCGCACGCATTGGCGGAGCTCATTGACAACGCCATTCAAGCGGGAGAAGACACCCAATCCCGTACCGAAGTAGAGGTCATCTGTATCGATGAAGCTTCGGCCGGAGGGCGACATCAGATATCACGACTCGCGGTGTACGACAACGCCAGCGGCATGAGCCCCGGTTTGCTTCGAAAGGCTCTCCAATTCGGCAACGGTTCGCGCCTCGAAAAGGCTCAGCAAAAAGGGATCGGAAAGTTCGGCATGGGATTGCCGAACTCTTCAATTTCTCAGTGTAAAAGGGTGGATGTCTGGACATGGCAAGCGGGATCGGTTTATCACGCATTCTTGGACGTACAGGACATCCAAGACGGCAAAATGACAGACGTTCCCGAGCCGCAACCCGCTGAGATTCCATCCGAATGGAGTTCATTGATCGCGGGCAATCTCGAAGAGCACGGCACCCTGGTCGTTTGGAGCAAGTTGGATCGTGTCTCTTGGAAGCAGAGTACGACTCTCCTGCGACACACCGAATTCGTCAGCGGGCGCGTGTATCGGCACTTCATCGACGATAAATCTGTTCGAATTCGCCTTGCCGCCTATCAGAGCAAGACTAGAGAGACCGTTTATGAAAGTTTCGTCCGGCCAAACGATCCGCTCTACCTGATGTCCGGAACGAACGCCCCTGCTCCCTTCAATCAAAGTCCTGCCTTCGTCCTGTTCGGACAACCACTAGTACTCAAGGTGGCTCACGGCGGTGTGGAACATCCCGTGACCATCAGGGCGTCGATCTGCAAGCCGGAGGCGCGGCGTGAAGGCGGAGGCAAGGCCATTGGTCAGCACGCGCAAAGGAATCAGGGTATATCCGTCGTGAGGTCGAGGCGGGAGCTAGAACTCAACCACAGCTTCACAAACTCCTACGACACTCGTGAGAGATGGTGGGGTATCGAAGTGCAGTTCGATCCTGGCTTGGATGACGTCTTTGGCGTCACCAACAACAAGCAGTTCGCCACGGGATTCAAACGCTTGAGTGTCGAGGAAGACGCGCTCGAGGAGGCTCTCAGTGTGAACGAATACCAAGAGAGGCTTGAGCAGGATCGTGACCCGCGGCTAGCCATGTACCGTATCAGCCGCGAGATCGAGAAGCTGCTGCACGACATGCGCTCGCAAGTGGCTAAAATGCGAGAGGGTGAGCGCATCAATTCCATGAAGGAGCGCGCCGAGAATAAGGCCGAGAGAGCAGCCTCTGAGTCGGTGGCGAGACGCAGGGAGCGGGTTGGGGACACTGGCCGAAGCGACAAGGAGGAACATGCACCCGCCAGCGAGCGCACGTCGGCGCTGACGGCCGACATTGTTCAGGACGGAGTGGAAGAGGCGAAGGCTCTAGAACTCGCGGTCGACTATGTCAGTAAGAAGATCAAGTTCCGCTTTAAGCACGCCGACTTGTCTGGTTTCAACATCTTCGACGTTTCCACGACCGGTGGCGTCATCCTGGTGACGCTTAACAGTCGTCACCCGGTGCATGCGCGCATCTTTGAGGCTCTCCAAGGGGAGGACGGAACGCAGGTTGAGTACGCAAGGGAAGTTCTGTCGCTTATTGCCGCCTGGGCCCGGATGGAAGACGAAGCACCGAGCGAAAAGATGCGAGTGGCAATCGAGGACACTCGCCTTCAGTGGGGGCGCATGGCCATGGACTTCTTCGAGATCGAGAACTAGCCGTGGGCGGGCGCGAAGCGATCCGCGGGTTTGCGGTCCAGACACTTATCTGCTTGCTCGACTCGCTCTGGGCGAACGGACAATGGACGGCCGTTACGCTAGAGCCGGACTCTGATAACGACAAGGTAGACATCTTGTGGGAGTACGCAGATGGTTCGACTCTTGCTCAGCAAGTTAAGTCCTCCAAAAACCAGATCGGCAAAGGAGATGTGGTCGCATGGTGCAAAGAGCTCAAAGACTCCAATGCTGCAAGCAAGTACCAACTGATGTTAGCTGGGCCAATCGCAGCTGCCGTCTTAGATGACGGCCCTTTCGATGATGTCGAGGTGCCCACTCCAACGTCGATGGATACGCTGGCCCTGCTCGACCAAGCCATCACGAAGGTAGATCGTTACCTGACCGCCAAGTCCATCGAGCCGCTTCCGCTGCCCCTGCGCGAGTCGTTGATCTACGAGCTCGTCGCTCGCATGCTGGAGGCGGCAATACGCGGAAAGCGTATGCCTCGCGCTGAGTTCGACGGATGGTTGCTAAGCGGAATCACGGCCTCCTATCCGCACGCGGTCAGTCAACGCCTGACTACGAACTGCAATGTATTGTGGAGTGTGCTGGAAATCGCAGGGCCAGAAACGATTTCGGACCGGGCTTTCGAACTGATACTTCCGATCACCGTCGTCAACGGTGGCGCCTCCACAGCCGTTGTGGAGATGTTTCTGCTGCGGGTGTGGTCACCCACGCGGGAGATGCGCTATCGCCCCGAGCGCGTTGTTCCCGAGTCACCAGGTCAGCAATACGTCGTGCTGAGCGTGAGCACGTAAATCGATGGGGCAATGAGCAACATAAATGATGTTCGAGGGACGAAGTAAAACGGGAGCGATGAAGCTCCCGTTGTCGTTTCAGAATGGCTCGTCAATGCTCTGGTGTGGCG
>NZ_JAUJQH010000038.1:0-44874 GCF_030482905.1 Burkholderia sp. AU45251
TGCCGCAGCCCGAGCTGCCGAGCAGCGCGAACAGCTCGTTCTTCGCGATGGTCAGGTTCACGTTGTCGACGGCCGTGCTGTCGCCGAATTTCTTCACGACGTTTTCGATGCGCACGAACGCGTCGTTTTGCGTACGGGCCGCGGCGGCCGGTTGGGTCTGTCGTGCAGCAGCGGAAGAGGGTATCGATTGCATGGGAGTCACCATTCGTTCTTCACGGATTGCAGGCGTGAGCGTCCCCGCACGAGGCGCGCAACGCGACTCGCGGACGACGGCTCGTGCCGGATGGAACAGTGCGCGCGGCGCGCGCGGGCGGACGGAGGTCCGCGGATCTCAGGCGGGCAGGCGTGAAGCGATGCCTGCGCCGCCGGAATGCTGGGCGATCAGTGGCCGGTCTTCAATTGGGCCCACAGGCGGTTCTGGAGGCGCAGGATGTCGGCCGGCATCGGCTTCATCAGCACCATCTTCTTCAGCACGTCTTCGGGCGGATAGACCGTCGGGTCCTGCGCGACGCTCGGCGTGACGAACTGATGCGCAGCCTTGTTGGCAGTCGGGTAGAACACCGTGTTGGTGATCGCCGCGTTGACCTTCGGATCGGACACGTAGTTGATCCACTTCAGTGCGGCCTCGGGGTGCGGTGCATCCTTCGGGATCACCATCACGTCGAACCACAGCAGGCCGCCTTCCTTCGGGTTCGAGAACTTGATGTCGTACGAACGCTTCGCTTCGGCCGAGCGGCGATGCGCGATGCCGACGTCGCCCGACCAGCCGAGCGCGACGCACACGTCGTTGTTCGCGAGGTCGTTGATGTAGCCGGACGAGTTGAACTGGGTGATGTACGGGCGGACTTTCTTCAGGACTTCGAAGGCTGCCTGGTAATCGCCGGGGTTCGTGCTGTTCGGGTTCTTGCCCATGTATTGCAGCGTGGCGGCGAACACGTCGACGGCCTGGTCGAGGAACGACACGCCGCAGCCCTTCAGCTTTTCCATGTTGGCCGGGTCGAACACCAGTGCCCAGCTGTCGACCGGCGCCTTGTCGCCGAGTGCCTTCTTCACCGCCTGCGCGTTGTAGCCGATGCCGTCCGTGCCGTAGGCCCAGGGCACGCCGTACTGGTTGCCCGGATCGGCATCCGCGATCATCTTCATCAGCAGCGGGTCGAGGTTCGCGAGGTTCGGCAGCTTCGACTTGTCGAGCTTCTGGTACACGCCGGCCTGGATCTGCTTGGCCATGTAGTTCGACGTCGGCACGACGATGTCGTACCCCGAACTGCCGGCCAGCAGCTTCGCCTGAAGCGTGTCGTCGCTGTCGTAGTTGTCGTACTTGACGTGGATACCCGTCTGCTTCTGGAAGTTCGGGATCGTGTCGGGTGCGATGTAGTCGGACCAGTTGTAGACATTCAGCTCGTCGGCCGCGTGCGCCGTCGGGCTGGCGACCGACGTGAACGCGGCCGCGGCGGCAAGGGCGGCAACAGAACAGGCTTGGCGAAGAAAGCAGGCACGCATGGTGGAATTCCCCTGGTTATGGCGGCGTGCGGCGCCCGCCGCACGCCTGTAGGCAAAACCGTTACGAAATACCCAGTTGCTGGGCGGTTGCATCGACTGCTTTTTTCGCCTTCGATACGAGTTCATCGATTTCCGGACGCGAGATCACGAGCGGCGGCGACAGCAGCATCCGGTCGCCGGTCGCACGCATGATCAGGTTGCCGTTGAAGCAGAAGTCGCGGCAGATCGTGCCGACGTCGCCGCCGTTCGCGAAGCGGCGGCGTTCGGCCGGCGATTCGGCGAGCTGCAGGCTCGCGACGAGGCCGTGGCCGTGCACTTCGCCGACGATCGGGTGACGCGCGAAGGTTTCGCGCATCAGCGCCTGGAAGTACGGGCCGGTATCGTTCTTCACGCGCTCGACGATCCCTTCGTCGCGCAGCAGCTTCAGGTTCGCGACCGCGACGGCCGCTGCAACCGGGTGGCCCGAGTACGTGAGACCGTGGTTGAATTCGCCGTTGTCGATGATCGGCCGCGCGACGCGCTCGTGAATGCCGACGGCACCCATCGGCACGTAGCCCGACGTGAGGCCCTTGGCCATCGTGATCAGGTCCGGCTCGAAGCCGAAGTGCTGGTGCGCGAACCATTCGCCGGTACGGCCGAAGCCGCCGATCACTTCGTCGGCAACCAGCAGGATGTCGTACTTGCGGCAGATCCGCTGGATTTCCGGCCAGTACGTCGACGGCGGGAAGATCACGCCGCCCGCGCCCTGGAACGGCTCGCCGATGAACGCGGCGACGTTCTCCGCGCCGAGTTCGAGGATCTTCGCTTCGAGTTGCTGCGCGCGGGCGAGGCCGAACGCTTCCGGCGTTTCACCGGCCGCCGCTTCGCCGAAGAAATACGGCTGGTCGATGTGCACGATGTTCTCGACCTTCGACGGCATCTGCTCGTGCATGTAGCCCATCCCGCCGAGCGTGCCGCCCGCGATCGTCGAGCCGTGATAGCCGTTCTTGCGCGAGATCACGTACTTCTTCTGCGGCTGGCCCTGCACGCGCCAGTACTGGTGCACGAGGCGCAGCACCGTGTCGTTGCCTTCCGAGCCGCTGTTGCAATAGAAGAAGTGGTTGAAGCCCTTCGGCGTGACTTCCGCGAGCATCGCGGAGAGTTCGATCACCGGCGGGTGCGTGGTCTTGAAGAACGTGTTGTAGAACGGCAGCTCCTGGATCTGGCGATACGCGGCGTCGGCGAGTTCCTTGCGGCCGTAGCCGACGTTCACGCACCAGAGGCCGGCCATCCCGTCGATCACCTTGTTGCCGTCCGAGTCCCACAGGTAGACGCCGTCGGCCTTCACGATCACGCGGCTGCCCGCGCGGTTCAGCGCACCCATGTCCGAGAACGGATGGATGTGGTGCGCGGCGTCGAGCGCGCGGTATTCGGCGGTCGTGCGCGCCTGCGTCGCGCGCGGCGCGGCGGCCGTAGCGGTGGGGGCGGCGGGCTGGATCCAGGCAGATTCGTTGCGGTACGTCATGTTTCCTCCGTGATTCCGTATTCGGTTGGGTGCACGCTCAGACGTGCAGCAGCAGATGGCGGCGTTCCCACGAGCTGATCACGCGGAAGAACGCTTCGTATTCGGTTTCCTTCAGCGCGAAATACGCCTTCAGGAACTTGTGGCCGAGAATCTCGCCGAGCGGCTCGCATGCAGCCATCAGCGTGAGCCCTTCCTCGAGGTTGCGCGGCAGCTGGTACGGCAGGTCGTAGCCGTCGCTGACGAGCGGCTCGGTCGGCTCCAGGCGCTGCGTCATGCCGAGATAGCCGGCCGCGAGCGTGGCGGCGAGTGCGAGGTACGGGTTGCAGTCGACGCCCGGGATGCGGTTCTCGATGCGGCGTGCCGACGGGCTCGAGTGCGGGATGCGGAAGCCGACCGTGCGGTTGTCGTAGCCCCACTGCACGTTGATCGGTGCAGCCATGAAGCGCGACAGGCGGCGGTACGAGTTGATGTACGGCGCGAAGATCGGCATCAGTGCCGGCGTGTACTTCTGCAGCCCCGCGAGGTAGTTGTAGAACATCGACGTCGCGCCGCCGGTTTCCTGCGACGTGAACAGGTTATGGCCCGTTTCCTCGTCGACGATGCTCTGGTGCACGTGCATCGCCGAACCCGGTTCGTCTTCCATCGGCTTGGCCATGAACGTCGCGTACATGTTGTGACGCAGCGCGGCCTCGCGCACCGTGCGCTTGAACAGGAACACCTGGTCGGCCAGCGACAGCGCGTCGCCGTGCATGAAGTTGATCTCCATCTGCGCGGCGCCGACTTCGTGGATCAGCGTGTCGATGTCGAGGTTCTGCGCTTCGCAGTACTCGTAGATGTCCTCGAACAGCGGGTCGAACTCGTTGACGGCCTCGATCGAATACGACTGGCGGCCCGTTTCGGGGCGGCCCGTACGGCCGACCGGCGGACGCAGCGGCAGGTCGGGATCCTTGTTCATGTCGACCAGGTAGAACTCGAGCTCGGGCGCGACGACCGGCTTCCAGCCCTTCGCCTTGTACAGGTCGAGCACGCGGCGCAGCACGTAGCGCGGCGAGATCTCGACCGGCGAGCCGTCGAAGTGCACGCAATCGTGGATCACCTGGGCGGTCGGGTCGATCGCCCACGGGATCAGGCGGATCGTCGATGCATCGGGCACGCACACCATGTCGGGGTCGGTCACGCCGGTCAGCGAGCCGTCTTCCGGATATTCGCCGGTGACGGTCTGCACCATCACGGCTTGCGGCAGGCGCATCGATTCGCCGGACGTGAACTTGTTGCGCGGCGTGATCTTGCCGCGCGCGATGCCGGCCATGTCGGGAATGATCGCCTCGACTTCGGTGATCCGGTGCTGCTTCAGAAAATCTTCGATGTCTTGCATGTCTGTTCTCGTTGGTTTGGGTCGGCGCGCTCAGGCGAGCGCGGCGGCGGCCATGGCACGCGTGCGGGCGGCGCGGCGGGCGCGGCAGGCATCGCCGAAGGCGCGGAAGATCGCGCTCGACAGCGGGTCCTGCGCATGGCGCCATTCCGGATGCCACTGCACGGCCAGGGCGAAAGCCGGTGCGTCGACGACGCTCACGGCTTCGATCAGCCCGTCCGGCGCGACGGCCTCGACAGCCAGGCCGGAGCCCAGCTGAGCGATGCCCTGCTTGTGCAGCGAGTTCACGTGCACTTCGTCGCGGCCGCCGGCGAGCGCGTGCAGCTGGCCGCCGGGCGTCAGGCGCACGACGTGCGCGGGGCCGTACTGCGTGTCCATCGGCGCGTCGTCGTCTTCGCGGTGATCGGCGAAGCCCGGCACTTCATGCACGCGCTGGTGCAGCGTGCCGCCGCAGACGACGTTCAGCTCCTGGAAGCCGCGGCAGACGGCCAGCACGGGTACGCCCGCGGCGATCGCCGCGCGCAGCAGCGGCAGCGTGGTCGCGTCGCGGGCCGGGTCGTGCTTCGTGCCCGGTGCGCTCGGTTCGCCGCCGTACAGGTGCGGCTCGACGTTCGAGTAGCTGCCGGTAAACAGCAGGCCGTCGACCGTGTCGAGCACGTCGTCGACCGACTGGCGATCGCCGAACGCGGGCAGCACCATCGCGAACGCTTGCGCGCCGTCGACGATCGCGGCGACGTACTTGTCGCCGACCGTATGCGACGCGTGGGCGCCGATTTGCGTGTGGTCGGCGGTGATGCCGACGAGAGGTTTCCTTCTTTCCATGACGTCAATCAGTTATCCGGAGGGTTGTCGCTTACGTCTTGCCGGATGTGGCGAAACGCCGGCGTGCAACAACCCCGCAGCCTTGCGCGAGACGCAGGGCCGCTGGTGAATGGGCGCAACGGGATGGTGTGGCGATCCGCGCTGCGCGCGACGATCTGGCCGTCGTTCATTTCATGGCGATACGCGACGCAGCAACGCATGCGCGAACGCGTTCCGTCACCGCACGGACGATGCGGTTGGCGAATCGGCAGATGAAACGAACGACGTAAAGAAAGGAGAGGCGCTACGGCAGCAGCGACGCCACTTCGTCCGTATCGACGGCAACGAAGGCGCGTGCGGAAACGGCGTTGTGACGCCGAACGGAACGACGGGACAGGATGGTGTAGATCGACAGATGAAGCAGGCGAGGACTATGCCAGCCGCAACTGCCGTCGTCGGAAGCGGACGCCGCGCTGCGCAAACTTCGCACATCGCCTCGATCCCACCTCACCAGAGGGCCACGGACTCTCACGATTACACTCGACTGGGTTGTTGAAAGTATTGAACACCTGACCGTTTCGACGCGCTGGGCGTTTAAAATAATCAAGGCGCCGGTTACGCGTTATTTACATTGATGGGCATCAATTTTTGCGTTGCAATAACGTTTTTGCTGCCCATGAAAGCTTGATGACGCTAACCTGAGAGCCAGCATATACGAGCCAAAAACGGCGTCAAATGTTTTTTAACGGTGTTGCATCAGGGCTTTCCCGAGCAGTGCGAACAAAAGATTCGTAAACGGAATAATCGACAGGGTGTTCATTATTTCGAACGCCTTTCAGGGTTTTCCCCGCTGATGCGCGGCATAAAGTGATTAGAATATTCAACGGCTGTCCAACGCGTCGTTTCACTTTGTCATCGCACTTATCGTGTCCGAAACCGAATCGATGTCTACCGAAGTCGCCGAGCGCCTGCGTTTCGTGCGCAACAAGCATGGCCTGTCGCAGCGCGAACTCGCGAAGCGGGCCGGCGTGACCAACGGCACGATCTCGCTGATCGAACAGGGCCGTGTGAGCCCGTCGGTCGGCTCGCTGAAGAAGCTGCTCGAATGCATCCCGATGAGCCTCGCGGAGTTCTTCACGTTCGAGCTCGTCGATTCGCGTTCGGTCGTGTCGCGTCGTGACGAGATGCCGAACCTCGGCAACGACACGCTCGCGTTCCATCTGGTCGGCGCGAGCATGAAGGACCGCAACATGTGCATCCTGCGCGAGATCTACCAGCCGCAGGCCGATACGGGGCCCGAGATGCTCGTACACGCGGGGCACGAGGGCGGCGTCGTCGTGTCGGGCCGGCTCGAACTGACCGTCGACGGCGCGACGTGGCTGCTCGACCCCGGAGACGGCTACTACTTCGAAAGCCGTTTGCCGCACCGTTTCCGTAATCCCAGCGCGGACCTGATCTGCGAGGTCGTTTCGGCCAATTCGCCGGCGACCTTCTGACCTTTCCACCGCGCGTCACTGCATTCGCTGCCGGCCGGCTGCGCGTCACGCGCAGCGGCGTGCCGCATCGCGAATGCCAAAAAACTGAGGCATCCTGATGAACAAGTTGACTTTGGCTGACTGGCAGGACAAGGCGGCGTCGCTCGAGATCGAAGGGCGCGCATTCATCGACGGTGCGTCGCGCGACGCGCATGGCGGCAAGACGTTCGACTGCGTGAGCCCGATCGACGGCCGCGTGCTCGCGAAGGTCGCCGATTGCGGCGAAGCCGACGTGAACGCGGCCGTTGCGGCCGCGCGCCGCGCGTTCGACGCGGGCGTATGGGCCGGGCTGAACCCGCGTGCGCGCAAGGCCGTGCTGCTGCGCTGGGCCGCGCTGATGCGCGAGCATCTCGACGAGCTGTCGCTGCTCGAAACGCTCGACGCCGGCAAGCCGATCGGCGACACGACGACGGTCGACGTGCCGGGCGCCGCGTACTGCGTCGAGTGGTTCGCGGAAGCGATCGACAAGGTGGGCGGCGAGGTCGCGCCGGCCGATCATCATCTCGTCGGCCTCGTCACGCGCGAGCCGGTCGGCGTGGTGGCCGCCGTCGTGCCGTGGAACTTCCCGATCCTGATGGCCGCGTGGAAATTCGGCCCGGCGCTCGCGGCTGGCAACAGCGTGGTGCTGAAGCCGTCGGAGAAATCGCCGCTGACCGCGATCCGTGTCGCGCAACTCGCGTACGAGGCCGGCATTCCCGCCGGCGTGTTCAACGTCGTGCCGGGCGCGGGCGAGCCCGGCAAGCTGCTCGCGCTGCATCGCGACGTCGATTGCATCGCGTTTACAGGCTCGACGGCGGTCGGCAAGCTGATCATGCAGTACGCCGCGCAGTCGAACCTGAAGCGGGCATGGCTCGAACTCGGCGGCAAGTCGCCGAACATCGTGCTGCCCGATTGCCCCGATCTCGACCGTGCGGCGCAGGCAGCCGCCGGCGCGATCTTCTACAACATGGGCGAGATGTGCACGGCAGGTTCCCGGCTGCTCGTGCATCGCGACATCAAGGACGCGTTCATCGAGAAGCTCGTCGCGGCCGCGCGTGCGTACGTGCCCGGCAATCCGCTCGATCCGTCGGTGTCGATGGGCGCGATCGTCGACGGCATCCAGCTCGAGCGCGTGCTCGGCTATATCGAGGCCGGGCGCAGCGAAGGCAGGCTCGTCACCGGCGGTGCGCGCGTGAAGGCGGAAACGGGCGGCTTCTACGTGGAGCCGACGGTGTTCGAGGTGAAACCGGATGCGAAGATCGCGCGCGAGGAGATCTTCGGGCCGGTGCTGTCGGTGATCGTGTTCGACGACGTCGACGAGGCCGTGCGGATCGCGAACGACACCGAATACGGGCTGGCCGCGGCCGTGTGGACGTCGAACTTGACGACCGCGCACGACGTGTCGCGCCGGCTGCGTGCGGGCACCGTCTGGGTGAACTGCTACGACGAGGGGGGCGACATGAACTTCCCGTTCGGCGGCTACAAGCAGTCGGGCAACGGTCGCGACAAGTCGCTGCACGCGCTCGAGAAGTACACCGAGCTGAAGTCGACGCTGATCCGGCTGCGCTGACGCGCTGCCGGGTGCGGGCGCGGCCGTCGTACGACCGCGTGCCCGCACCCGCGGCGGGCGGGCGTTATGCCGTGCGCAGCGCGGGGTGGAAGCCGGCGGCTTCGATGATCGACTGCACACGCTCGGCGCCTTGCGCCGATTCGACCTTGACGATCTTCGCCGCGACGTCGATGTCGAGCTTCGCGGCGGGATCGGCGGCCGTCACCGCGCGGGTGATGGCATTGGCGCAGCCGCCGCAGGTCATGTCCTGGACTTCGAATTCCATCGTGTTCTCCTGAGTTGACGATTGACAAGCATCGACAGCATGAAGCTTGCCATAGTGGGAAGGTCAAGCGTGCGCGTGCCGCCGGGAATCGGTGTTGCGCCTGGATCGGGCGACAGCGCGTTGTAAAGATGAAGTCTGACGAATATCGATCGGGCCTTTGACGTCATTCGGCACTTGTCCTGATTGACGGAGAAGCGTTCCGGGCGAAGCCGGGCGGATGCCTTGCGGGGCAACGCGTGACGTCGATCCATTAAGCGCGATCACCATGTTGCGAGTAAGGGTACGCGAGGTGAAAATGCGAATCGATCTTAGTATCAGCTCCCTTCGATATTTCATTTCGTTACCCCTATGAATCGTTTTGCTTTCGGCTTCGCGCTGGCGCTGCTGGGCGCTTCGGCAACGTCCGCCTTCGCGGCCGACGATGTCGTCAACCTGACCCTGAAGGATCACAAGTTTTCGCCGGACGGCGTGACGATCCCGGCCGGCAAGAAGGTGAAGTTCGTCGTGAAGAACCTCGACGCGACGCCCGCTGAATTCGAGAGCGACGACTTCAAGGCGGAGAAGGTCGTGCCCGCCGGCAAGTCGGTGGAGATCCTGGTCGGGCCGCTGAAGGCCGGCACGTACGAATTCCACGACGAGTATCACGAAGCGCAGTCGAAGACGCACCTGACCGTCAAGTAAGCCGATATCGCCATGTTGTCTACCGCTCTGATCGTTTTTCGTGAAGTGCTCGAGGCCGCGCTGGTGGTGTCGATCGTGATGGCCGCGACGAAGGGCGTGCCGCGGCGCGGCTGGTGGGTCGGCAGCGGGCTGGTGGGCGGCGTGATCGGCGCCGGCCTGATCGCCGCGTTCGCCGACGTGATTTCGCAGTGGGCGTCCGGCATGGGGCAGGAGGTCTTCAACGCGGGCGTGATGTTCGTCGCGACGCTGATGCTCGCGTGGCACAGCATCTGGATGAGCCGGCACGGTCGCGAGATGGCGATGCAGATGACCGAGGTCGGGCGTGCCGTCGCGGCCGGCAGCAAGCCGCTGACGGGGCTGGCGATCGTGGTCGGCGTCGCGGTGCTGCGCGAAGGTTCCGAGGCCGTGCTGTTCCTGTACGGCATCGCGGCTGGCGATCCGGGGCAGACGCCGCAGATGATCGTCGGCGGGCTGCTCGGCGTGCTGGGCGGCGCCGGGCTCGGCTACGGGATGTATGCGGGCCTGCTGCAGATTCCGCTGAAGCGCCTGTTCTCCGTCACCAACTGGCTGATCGTGCTGCTCGCGGCGGGGATGGCAAGCCAGTGCGTCGGCTTCCTGCTCTCGGCGGGCCTCGTGCCGTCGTGGGGCGATGTGATCTGGGATACGTCGTGGCTGCTCAAGGATTCGAGCATCGTCGGCAAGGCGCTGCATACGCTGGTCGGCTATACCGCGCGCCCGGCGGGCATCCAGATCGTCGCGTATCTCGCGACGCTGGCCGCGATTGTCGGGCTGGCACGGCTCGTCGGCCGGCCGCAGGCGGCGGTGCGGCCGCCACGGCCGGTGGCCTGAGTGGTCCGGGTTCGAATAAAAAAGGGGCGTCATGGACGCCCCTTTTTTGCATGTGCGGTTCGCGGCCGGCCCGTGCGCGGCCTGGGCAGCCGCACACGGGTGGCGCACGCCGCGCCCGGTCAGCGGTGGCTGTCGATCCATGCGCGGGCCCATTCGAGCCCCGCATCGCGTGCGTCGTCCTCGGTGTCGAACACGCCGAGCACGCCGGATGCTTCGACCAGCTTGTTGTTCTGCGTGATCGTGCCGCTCGCCGCAAAGCGCTCGGGCTGCAGGATCTCGTCCTGCTGCAGGATCGCGTGGCCCCAGATCTGGTAGCCGTGGTAGGTTTGCGCTTCCATTATCGAGTCACCTCCGCGGAGCGGCCGTGCGTGCCGACCTGCAGCACGTTGCCGTCCGGCGTGTATTGACGCGGGATGTTGGAGAAGTTTAGCGCGTGCTGCGCATCGGGCGCAGCCGGCTGCATCACCGTCAGGCGGCCCGGTGCGGGCTGCGCGACGGGGCGCGGGGCGACGGGTGCCTCGGCCGCGGCGGCGGGCGAACGATGCGAGCCGGCTTTCACGGCCTGCGCGGTTTGCGCGACGCGACGCTTGTGCGGTGGCTTCGCGACGGCCTTCGGCGGCACGGCGGCGTGTTTCGTCGTCGTGGCGGCGGGGGCGTCGGCACCTTTGCGTGCCGCCGGCGCGTGCGCGGCCGGCGACCGCGCCTCGGGCGGGTTCCAGACCTCGACATAGTGCTCGGCCGCCCAGCCCGTCGACGCGAACGTCAGTGCCAGCATTCCGCATCCCAACAGTCTTACCATGGTCTCTCCGTCTGTCTCGTCGGCGTGCCTGCTCGTTTTACTCCACCGTCACCGACTTCGCGAGGTTCCGCGGCTTGTCGACGTCGGTGCCGCGTGCGCACGCGGTGTGATACGCGAGCAATTGCAGCGGCACGACGTGCAGGATCGGCGACAGTTGCCCGTAGTGCTCCGGCATCCGGATCACGTGCAGGCCGTCGTCGTTGACGATCTGCGTGTCGGCATCGGCGAACACGTACAACTCGCCGCCGCGCGCGCGCACTTCCTGCATGTTCGACTTCAGCTTCTCGAGCAGCGTATCGTTCGGCGCGACCGTGACGACCGGCATCGCTTCCGTGACGAGCGCGAGCGGCCCGTGCTTCAGTTCGCCGGCCGGATAGGCCTCGGCGTGGATGTACGAGATTTCCTTCAGCTTCAGCGCGCCTTCGAGTGCGATCGGGTAGTGCAGCCCGCGGCCGAGGAACAGCGCGTTTTCCTTGCGCGCGAATTCCTCCGACCACGCGATGATCTGCGGCTCCAGCGCGAGCACGCTGTTCAGCGCGGCCGGCAGGTGGCGCAGCTGCTTCAGGAATTCCGCTTCCTGTGCGGCGTCGACGTGCCCGCGCAGCTTGCCGAGCGTCGCGGCCAGCACGAACAGCGCGACGAGCTGGGTCGTGAACGCCTTGGTCGACGCGACGCCGATCTCGGTGCCCGCGTGCGTCAGGAACTGCATCTCGGTGAGGCGCACCATCGCGCTCGTCGCGACGTTGCAGACGGCCAGCGTATGCGTGTGGCCGAGCGACTGCGCGTGCTTGAGCGCCGCGAGCGTATCGGCCGTCTCGCCCGACTGCGAGATCACCAGCACGAGCTGGCGCGGGTTCGGTACCGATTCGCGATAGCGGTATTCGCTCGCGATCTCGACCTGCGTCGGGATCTTCGCGATCGATTCGAGCCAGTATTTCGCGGTCAGGCCCGAGTAGTAGCTCGTGCCGCACGCGAGGATCAGCAGGCTGTCGATGTTCGCGAACGCGGCGGGCGCGGCGTCGCCGAACAGCGTCGCGTCGAATGCGTCCGTTTGCGGCACGGTATCGCTGATCGCGCGCGGCTGCTCGAAGATTTCCTTCTGCATGAAGTGACGATACGGGCCGAGTTCGACCGCGCCGCCGTAGGTGCTGACCACGCGGATCTCGCGCTGCGCGAGCGCGCCGTTCCGGTCGACGATCTTCACGCCGTCGAGCGACAGCTCGCACACGTCGCCTTCCTCGAGGAACGTGAAGCGGTCGGTGCTGCCCACGAGCGCGAGCGCGTCGGACGCGAGGAAGTTCTCGCCGTCGCCGTGGCCGACCACGAGCGGCGAACCCTGGCGCGCGCCGACGACGGTGTGCGGCTGGTCCTTGTGGATCACGGCGATCGCGTACGCGCCGTGCAACTGGCCGACCGCCTCGCGCACCGCGTCGAACAGGTTGCCGCGATACAGGCTGTGCACAAGGTGGGCGATCACTTCGGTGTCGGTCTGCGACACGAATTCGTAGCCCTTCGCGCGCAGCGCTTCGCGCAGCGATTCGAAGTTCTCGATGATGCCGTTGTGGACGAGCGCGAGCGCGTTCGACGAGAAGATCGGGTGCGCGTTGTGCGTGACGGGCGCACCGTGCGTCGCCCAGCGCGTGTGTGCGACGCCCGTCGTGCCTTCGACGTGCGATTCGCGCACCTGTGCGTCGAGATCGGCGACGCGCGCAACGCTGCGCGCGCGCTTCGGCGCGTCCGGCTCGAGCACGGCAACGCCGCACGAGTCGTAGCCACGGTACTCGAGGCGCCGCAATCCTTCGATCAGCACCGGAACGATATTACGCTGCGCAACTGCGCCGACAATGCCGCACATGAAATCTACCTTCTATAGGGAAGCGGGCGCCGTAGGGCACCCGCGTGATGTTAACTTTTCTTCTTGACCGGGCGGACGTAGCCGCTTTTTGCGGTCTGCGTCTTCTCGTTCAATGCGAGCAGGCCGTCGGCCACGTCCTTCCAGACCGTCGTGCCGGCGGCGATCGTCACGCCGCGGCCGACGCGCACCGGCGCGACCAGTTGCGTGTCGGAGCCGACGAACACGTCGTCCTCGATCACGGTGCGGAACTTGTTCGCGCCGTCGTAGTTGCAGGTGATCGTGCCCGCGCCGATGTTCACGCGCGCGCCGATGTCGGCGTCGCCAATGTACGTGAGGTGGTTCGCCTTCGAGCCGTGGCCGATCACCGCGTTCTTCACCTCGACGAAGTTGCCGACGTGCGCTTCGTCCGCGAGCTGCGCGCCGGGGCGCAGCCGCGCGTACGGGCCGATCACCGTGTGCGCGCCGAGCTCGGCGCCGTCGATGTGCGTGAACGCGTCGATGCGCGTGCCCGTGCCGACCGACGCGTTGCGGATCACGCAGTTCGCGCCGATCGTCACGTTGTCGGCGAGCGTCACGTTGCCTTCGAACACGCAGTTCACGTCGATCGACACGTCGCGGCCGCAGCGCAGCGTGCCGCGCACGTCGAGGCGCGCCGGATCGGCGAGCGTGACGCCGTCGACGAGCAGCGCGTCGGCGATCGTGCGCTGGTGGATGCGTTCGAGCTCGGCGAGCTGCGCCTTGCTGTTCACGCCGAGCGTTTCCCATTCCTCGTCGGGCTGCGCGGTGACGACCTCGAAACCGGCCTCGATCGCGAGCTCGACGACGTCGGTCAGGTAGTACTCGCCCTGCGCGTTCTCGTTCTTCAGCGCGCCGAGCCACATCGACAGCTGGGCTGTCGGTGTGACGATGATGCCGGTGTTGATCTCGGCGATCTTCAGCTGCTCGGGCGACGCGTCCTTCTGCTCGACGATGCGCGTGACGAAGCCGGCCGCGTCGCGCACGATGCGGCCATAGCCGGTCGGATCGTCGAGCGTGACGGTCAGAATCCCGTAGCGGCCTTCGCGCGCGGCGTCGACGAGGCGCTGCAAGGTCGACTCGCGTGTGAGCGGCACGTCGCCGTACAGCACGAGCGTCGGTTGCGCGGGATCGAGGAGCGGCAGCGCCTGGCGCACCGCGTGGCCGGTGCCGAGCTGCTCGGCCTGCACGGCAAACTGCACATCCGGGGCGGCGACGGCGGCCTGGACCTGCTCGGCGCCGTGACCGACGACGACGACCAGCCGGGACGGCTGCAGCGTGCGCGCGGTGTCGATGACGTGGGAGAGAAGCGGCCTGCCGGCCAGGGGATGAAGCACTTTCGGCAGCGCGGAACGCATGCGCTTGCCGGTGCCTGCCGCCAAAATCACGATATTCATGGCGCCAGCTTGTCAGAAGAGTTCGAAGCCGTCCATTTTAGCATGCAGCCCCCGTCGATCCGGGCCCGCTGCGGCGCGGCTGCAACGCCGGAACGGGCGGCTGGCGCGCCGTTCCGGCAAGGGTTCCGGCCCCGCTTACAGGTCGTCGAACTGGACGATCGAGATCGGTTGGGCGCCGCCCGGCGCCGCGGTGTCGTCGCCCGACGCGCACGGCTCCTCGTCGAACGCGATGTCGCCCTGCGGATCGGCTTCGCCTGTCGCCCGCAGCGACTGGAACGGGTACAGCGTCGTGTCCATCAGGTGCGACGGCACGACCTTCGCGAGTGCGTTGAACATGTTCTCGACGCGGCCCGGGAAGCGCTTGTCCCATTCGCGGATCAGTGCCTTCATTTCCGCGCGCTTCAGGTTCGGCTGGCTGCCGCACAGGTTGCACGGGATGATCGGGAATTCGCGCAGTTCCGCGTATTTCTCGAGATCGGTTTCCTTCACGTACGCGAGCGGGCGGATCACGATGTTCTTGCCGTCGTCCGACTGCAGCTTCGGCGGCATTCCCTTCAGCTTGCCGCCGTAGAACATGTTGAGCAGCAGCGTTTGCACGATGTCGTCGCGGTGGTGGCCGAGCGCGATCTTGGTCGCGCCGAGCTCACCGGCCACGCGGTACAGGATCCCGCGGCGCAGCCGCGAGCACAGCGAGCAGGTCGTCTTGCCTTCGGGCACGAGCCGCTTGACGATGCTGTAGGTGTCCTGGTTCTCGATGTGGAACGGCACGCCGACCTGCTTCAGGTATTCCGGCAGCACGTGCTCGGGGAAGCCCGGCTGCTTCTGGTCGAGGTTCACCGCGACGATGTCGAAATCGATCGGCGCGCGCTCGCGCAGGCGCAGCAGCACGTCGAGCATCGCGTAGCTGTCCTTGCCGCCCGACAGGCACACCATCACCTTGTCGCCCTGCTCGATCATGTTGAAGTCGCCGATCGCCTGGCCGACCTGGCGCACGATCCGCTTGAACAGCTTGTTGTTCTCGTACGCGTCTTTCTGTTCGCGGCGCGTCAGCGCCGGGCGGCCTGCCGGCGCGGCGGTCGCGTCGAGGGGGGCGGCATCGGCCGCCGTGTCATTCATGTGGGGGGCGTTCATGCGCGCTCCTCGTCCTTGATGCGAAAGACTTCGACGCCGACGGCGTCGCAGTCCGGATAAGCGTCCGGTTTCTCGGTACAGACGCGTACCGCGCGCACGGCATCGTGCGCCAGCAGGCGCGCGGCGATCGCGTCGCACAGCGTTTCCTGCAGGTGGATGTGGCCCCGCGCCAGACATTGCGTGACGCTCTGCTTCATCAGATCGTAGTCGACGATTTCATGCAGCCGATCGTCGACGGGGGTGGACAGCGCGAGAGGCACGAACAGGTCGACATTGATGACGACGCGCTGCTCGCCGCGCTTCTCGTGTTCGAAGGCACCGATGTTGATGTGCACTTCGTAGTCGCGCAGGTAGAGCCTGCGGCAGTCCGCGAGGCGGGGGTGCAGGAGAGCGGAAAACATGGTCGTCCCAGTCAAATTGGCGTGCGCACACGCAAAGCGGCGCGGGCGGCGGCAGTCAGGCCGCGCGATCCGCGCAGTTCATTCATTCGGGCCGGCGGCGGGCGGCACGAGGTGCTCGCCGCCGTCGACGGTCAGCGTCGCGCCCGTGACGCCGGGCGCGCTCGCGAGATAGCAGGCCGCCGCCGCGATGTCGTCCGCGTGCGGCGCGTGGCCGCGCACGAGCGCCGCGACCCGCACCTTCGGCGCGAGCGCCAGCGCCAGCGCCGACGTCGCGCGGTTCAACGCGGCCTGCATCAGCGCGTGCGACATCTGCGCCGGCGCAGGGTGAAACAGGGCCTGATCCAGTACGTGGATCGCGCACGCGCGCAGCGCTTCCTGTTCGCATGCGGCCTCGGGCGTCGCATCGGCGAGCGCGCGGGCCAGCGCGAGCGGCGCCGTCACGTTGCGCGCGAGGGCGCCGGCGAGCGACGCGCCGTCCACCGTGTGGGCGTCGTCGGCGCCCGCGCTGGCGCTCACGAACACCGCGCACGCGGGCCGGCCGAGTGCCGCGCTGCACGCGGCGACGAGTGCGGCGGCGTCGGCTTCCAGGGCCAGATCGGCGTCGAGCACGACCGCGCGGCGGCCAAGCGCCGCGACTTCGGCGACGAGCGCGTCGGCGGCCGCGTGCGGCGCGCCGTGGCTGCGCTGCAGCGCGACGTCCCAGCCGTGCCGCGCGAAGCCGGTCGCGAGCGCACGGCCGATCGACGCGGCGTCGGCCGCGCTGCCCAGGGCGCCTGTGACGAGCGCCACGCGCTGGGTCGACGTATCGGCTGAAACGGTCATTTACAATGCCGGGATGAACCCGAAAGCTCACGAACCCGCTAGTTTACCTGCTCCCGGCCCTGACGCGCTCGCGCAGTCCGAAACCCTTGCCGGGCAACTGCGCGACGAGATCGCGGCGGCCGGCGGCTGGCTGCCGTTCGACCGCTTCATGGAGCGCGCGCTGTATGCGCCCGGTCTCGGCTATTACAGCGGCGGCGCGCGCAAGTTCGGGCGCCGCGCCGACGACGGCAGCGACTTCGTCACCGCGCCCGAACTGTCGCCGCTGTTCGCGCAGACGCTCGCGCAACCGGTCGCGGAAGCGCTCGCGGCGAGCGGCACGCGTAGCGTGATGGAGTTCGGCGCCGGTACCGGCAAGCTCGCGGCCGGGCTGCTCGCGGCGCTCGACGTGCTGGAAGCCGGGCTCGACGAATACCTGATCGTCGACCTGTCCGGCGAGCTGCGCGAACGGCAGCGCGACACGATCGCGGCCGCCGCGCCGGCGCTTGCCGCGAAGGTGCGCTGGCTCGACGCGCTGCCCGAGCGGTTCGACGGCGTCGTGGTCGGCAACGAGGTGCTCGATGCGATGCCCGTGCGGCTGTTCGCGAAGGCGGGCGACGCATGGCATGAGCGCGGTGTCGCGCTCGACGCGCACCAGGCGTTCGTGTTCGAAGACCGTCCGGCCGCGCCGGCCGGCCTGCCGCCGGTGCTCGCGGGGCTGGACGATGCGGGCGACGGCTACCTGACCGAGACGCACGAGGCCGCGCTGGCCTTCACGCGCACCGTCTGCACGATGCTCGGGCGCGGCGCGGTGCTGCTGGTCGACTACGGCTTTCCCGCACACGAGTACTACCACCCGCAGCGCGACCGGGGCACGCTGATGTGCCACTACCGCCACCATGCGCACGACGATCCGTTCCTGTACCCGGGGCTGCAGGACATCACCGCGCACGTCGAATTCACCGGCATCTACGACGCGGCGATCGCCACCGGCGCCGACCTGCTCGGCTACACGTCGCAGGCGCGTTTCCTGCTGAACGCGGGCATCACCGACGCACTGGCCGCGATCGATCCGTCGGACATCCACGCGTTCCTGCCGGCCGCGAACGCGGTGCAGAAGCTGATCTCCGAGGCCGAGATGGGCGAGCTGTTCAAGGTGATCGCGTTCTCGCGCGGCATCGACGGCACACTCGACGCGTTCGCGCGCGGCGACCGCTCGCACGCGCTCTGACGGGAGCCGACATGCTGCGCTGGCTGATGACGTCGTTCGTCGCGGTGATGATCCTGACGCGCTGCTGGCCGTGGCTCGGCAAGCTCGGCATCGGGCGGATGCCGGGCGACGTCACGCTGACGCTCGGCGGGCGGCGCTACCCGTTCCCGTTCATGTCGACGCTGGTGCTGACGATGCTGGTATCGATGGTGGCGCGGCTGCTTTAGGGCCTGTTCACGCTAATAACGGGCTTGCGCTGGCCACCACGAATGAATTTTCCCGAACAGGGAACGTGCCTGTCCGCCCGCATTGCGGCGTCGTTCGTCGCTTGTCCCCCAAGGGGACTTCCTTCGGGGCGTTTGGCACGGCCAGACGGCGCTCCTCACTTCTTGCACTGCGAGCGGAAAGGCGCGTTCGCAAGTCCGTTATTAGCGTGAACAGGCCCTAAGCCGCGCCTGAATGGCGGCGCGCGTTACAGCTCGATTTCGCCGAGGATCCGGTGCGCGAGCGCCTTCGCCTCGTCGAACGCTTCCTCCTCGCTGGGGCTCGTCGAGTGGACGTCGTAGCGCGTGTTCTCGGTGTCGTCCCCGTCGTCCCGCGCGAGGATCACGTAACCCTGGAACTGCCCGTTGCCCGCATGCTGGGTATGCGCCTTGGCCGTGTAGATGCCTTTCGTGAACGTGTTGGTGTCCATCGTGCTCTCCCGCAAAAGGACACTTCATCGTAGCACTGCGGCGCAGCATGTACAGCGCCGCTTATCGGTGACCGAACGGCGTCCGGTCGCGGCGTCCGGTCACCGTCCTTCCCGTCATCGTTCGATCAGCGAGACGACCTCGTCGAGCGTCGGCGCGTGCGCGCCCGTATGCCGGCACGCGGCGGCGCCCGCCGCCAGCGCGAACACGAGATGCTCGCGCCACGATCGCTGCGGCGCGGCCATCAGGCTGAACAGCATGCCGCCGATCGACGCGTCGCCCGCGCCGACGGTGTCGGCCACTTCGACGCGCGGCGGGCTGGCTTCATGCATGTCGCCGTCCACGTAGAGCGTCGCCGCCTGCGCGCCGCGCGTGACGAGCACGGCCGCGCGCGGGTTCAGCGCGCGCACCGCGCCGATCGCGTCGGGGCCGTCGCCGCCGAACAGGTGCCGCAGGTCCTCGTCGGACACCTTGATCAGGTCGGCGAGTGCGGCCATTTTCTCCAGCGTCGGCCGGTACGCGGCCGTCATCAGGTTCCGGACGTTCGGGTCGAAGCTGATCTTCACGCCGCGCGCGTGCAGGTCGGCCGCGAGCGCGGCCAGCGTGCCGGCGAGCGGTTCGCGCACCAGGCTGATGCAGCCGAAATGCGCCCATTTCACGTGGTCGGTCCAGCCGGCCGGCAGCCGTGCCGGATCGAACGCGAGGTCGGCGCTCGATTCGCCGATGAAAAAGTACGCGGGCGGGCGTGTCTCGTGGACGATCGCGAGCAGCGGCGGCCGTGCGACGCGCTGCAGGAAGCGCAGGTCGAGCCCGGCCGCTTCGCTCGTGCGCCACAGCACATCGGAGAAGCAGTCTTCGCCGATCGAACCCGCGAGCGCGCTCGGCACGCCGAGCCGCGCGACCGCGCGCGCGACGTTCCAGCCGGCGCCGCCCGGCACCGACGTCCATTGCGCGTCGCCCGCGCGCACCATGTCGGTCAGGATGTCGCCCGCCGACACGAAAGCCGGAAACGTGCCGCCACTCATTGCGTCGGCTCGCTGCGTTGAGTGCGGGCGAGGGTCGCCAGCACGTCGTAGCACGCGCCCATCGTGTGATAGTCGGTCTTGCCGGCCGGGCTCTTCTCGTCGCTGTACTTGCGGTTGTCGCAGGTGAGGATCCGGTACCACGCGCCGTAGCGGTGATCGACGAAGTGCGCCCAGCTATAGCGCCAGATCTCGTCGTACCAGTCCCAGAAGCGCTCGCTGCCGGTGCGCGCGCCGAGCATCGCGGCCGCCGCGAACGTTTCCGCCTGCACCCAGAAGTACTTGTTGTGGTCGCAGATCGTGAAGTCGGGGCCGAAGCCGTAGTTCAGCCCGCCGTGATCGGCGTCCCACGCGTGCGTGAGTGCGGCGTCGAACAGCTCGGCCGCGCGCGGCACGAGCCAGTCGAGCGGGCGGTGCCGCTCGAGGAGCAGCAGCAGCTTTGCCCATTCGGTCTGGTGTCCGGGCTGGAAGCCCCACGGACGGAAGATGTTCGAGCTGTCTTCCTTGTTGTAGTCCCAGTCGACCGACCAGTCCGCATGGTAGTGCTCCCACACGAGCCCGCCCGACAGCGCGGCCTGGCGCTGCGTGACGTGGGACGCGAGCTTCTCCGCGCGATCGAGGTACGTGAGGTGGCCGGTCGCCTCGTACGCGGCGAGCAGCGCCTCCGTCATGTGCATGTTGGCGTTCTGGCCGCGATACGACGACACGATCCAGTTCGGCGTCGCGTCGTCCGCGTACAGGCCGGCTGCCGCATCCCAGAAGCGGTGCTCGGCCAGCTCGTAGGTGGCCGCGATCAGCGGGCGGGCCTCGTCGATGCCGGCCATCGTCGCGTGCGCGGCCGCGAGCAGCACGAACGCGAGCCCGTAGCAGTGGCGCGTGCCGTCGAGCGTCGCGCGCTTCGCGCCGTCGCGCCAGTCGAGTTCCCAGTCGTAGCCCTGCAGTTCGTCGTCCCAGTGCGCGTCGCGCAGGAAGCGCAGCCCGTGGCGCGCGTATTCCAGGTGGCGCGGGTCGCCGAAATGCCGGTACGCCATCGCGTAGTTGAAGACGAACCGGCAACTGCTGACGAGGTGGCGCGACGTGCGGTTGTAGATGCTGCCGTCGTCGCGGAAGTAGTGGTAGAAGCCGCCCGTCGGGTCGAACGCGTTCGTCGCGTAGAAGCGCAGCGTGTCCTCGATGTGCGACAGCAGGAACGACGGATCGCGGAAACTCGCGACGAACGGCGCGGCTTGCGTGTGGGCGGCCGGCGCGGCCGTGCAGGGTTGGACCGGGGGCATGTTCATGATTCGGTGACCGTGGCGGTATCGAGTGCCGGGGAGCCGGCGGGCTGGCTGCTGGCCCGCACGATCAGCTCGACGGGCAGGGAGATCTCGGTGCGCTCGGGCGCGTCGGCGAGCAGCAGCTCGACGCCGCGGCGGCCGAGCGCCTCCTTGTCGACCGCGAGCGTCGTGAGCGGCGGGCTCGCGTGCGCGGCGGCCGGGATGTTGTCGAAGCCGACGATCGCGATGTCGTCGGGAATGCGCAGCCCGCGTGCGATGCAGACGCGCTGCGCGGCGAGCGCGGCCGCGTCGTTGTACGCGAAGACGGCCTCCGGGCGCGGGCCCGGCGCGTCGAGCAATTGCTCCATCGCACGCGCGGCGCCGGTGTCGGGATCGAGCCCCGCGTCGATCGTCACTTCGTACGCAGGATCGAACAGCCGCCCGGCCTCGAAGAACGCGCGCCGGTAGCCGATCGCGCGCTGCGCGATGCTGTAGTGCGCGGGCGAGCCGCCGATGAACGCGATCCGCGTGCGGCCGGTGGCGAGCAGGTGGCGCATCGCGAGCGCCGCGCCCGTCGCGTTGTCGATGTTGACCGAGCGCAGCCCGGGCGCCCACAGGTCGATCAGCACGAGCGGCCGGCCGGTCGCGGCGAGCGCCTCGATCGTCTCCGGCTCGATGAAGCCGGCCACCGCGATTGCGTCGGGCGCGTGCGGGCGCATCTGGCGCAGCACGTCGTCGTTCGGCCCGACCGTGAGCAGCGTCGGCACGATGCCGCGCTCGCGGCACGCGTCCTCGACGCCGTGCAGCACGTGCGAGAAGAACGGGCTGGCCGGAAAGCGGTTGTGCTGGCGATGCAGCAGGAAGGTGAGCCGGCGGATGCGCGGCCGCAGCTGCGCGGGATCGTAGCCGAGCTGCTGCGCGATCTCGACGATGCGCGCACGCGTGGCTTCGGACAGGCCCGGCTGGTTTTTCAGCGCGCGGGAGACGGTGCCGATCGAGACCTCTGCCGCCCGCGCCACATCGCGAATGGTGGTACCCATCGTTCGTTCGGGGTCCGGTTTGTTTAGGGTGAAAGCGATTGTATAGTAAAACATATCGCGGAATTCGGGCCGGATAGCCGGGGAATACCCGCAAATTCTGGCTTTTTAAGCGCTAATCTGCGAAAACACCGTTACTAAAAATACTAAACAAAACACGAAAAAGGCAAGGTGGGCGTGCGGACATCTGGCGAGCGGGAAGGGGGCAAGCGGGCCGGCTTCACGCATTCGCGCGGGCAGTGCCCGACTGCCTTCGCCGGCCGCCGGGAAGGCGGCATGCAACTAACGGTCTGGCTGCTTGGCCGGCGATAGTTCGCTACCGCCGCACCGGGGCGCCGTGTTCCGTAAACGACGGCCGCCGCCGTTCAGCGTATTGCCACCGCCGGCGGTTCGCCGCGATGGCGCAGCGCGGCACGGCCGGCATCGAGATCGACCACCGCGAGCCCGTCCGGCTGCTGTTTCGCGCGCCGCTTCGCGAGCGCGGCGACCGATGCGATCTCGTCGCTGCCGTAGCGCTTCGCGCCATGCGCGCCGGCCGGCACGCCGACCACGCCGATCGCCATCGTCACGAAGCCGAAGAATGCCGGATTGCCGTGGCGGTCCTCGCCGCGCAACCCGCCTGCCTGCCGGTCGGCCTGCGTGTAGAAGAGCTGCGCGCCGTCGTTGAAGCGCGCGATTGCGTCGGCGGCACGTTCGCGCCAGTCGGCGCGCTGGAACAGCACGAGGAAATCGTCGCCGCCGACGTGCCCGAGAAAGTCGCGCTGCGGGTCGCACACGCTGGCCAGTACCGTCGCCGCGAACTTCAGCACCTCGTCGCCCTGCCAGTAGCCGTACTGGTCGTTGAACGGCTTGAACTGGTTCAGGTCGACGTAGCACGCGTGAAAGCCGGCGTCGCGCTGGAGCAGGCGGTCGATGTGCGCGCTGATCGGGATGTTGCCGGGCAGGAACGTCAGCGGATTCGCGTAGCGCGCGGCTTCGATGCGCATCTCGGTCACCGCGCGCACGAGGCTCTCGCCGGTGCCGAGCCCGACGTAGCGGCCGTGTTCGGTGATCACGAAGCCGTCCGCGAGATAGCGCTGGTCGTGGCTCGCGAGCAGCATCGCGAGCTGCTCGAACGTCGTCCCGTTGTCGATCATCAGCGGCGCGTCGTTCGCGAACTGCAGGCACGGCTTCTTGCCGAACACCTCGCGGTGGTACGGCAGCGCGAAGCGGTCGATGAAGCCGCGGCGATTCACCAGCGCGACGGGCCGCCCGCGTTCGACGAGCGCGACCGCGTGCAGGTCGGGCATCCGGTTGAACAGGTCGAGCACGTCGTTGCTGGTCGCGTCGCGAGGCAGTGCCGGCGCCGGAACCAGCATCTTCCCGGCGATCGTGCCGGCCGGCCGCACCGAGCGCGTCGCGCCGGGAAACACCGCGATGTGCGGCGCGCGGATCGCATCGCGCGCGGCCGGCGCGACGACCCGCGACGGCTGCGCGTTCGGCCGGCCGAGCAGGAAACCTTGCACGCAGCAGATGCCCATGTCCCGCACGACGATCAGGTCGCATTCGTTCTCGATGCCTTCCGCGATCAGTTGCGCGCCGCTCGCCTGCGCGAAGTGCTGCATGGCCTTCACGGCCTCGAATTTCAGCGGGTCGCGGGCGATGTCGTGGATGAAGAAGCGGTCGATCTTCACGACGTCCGGATGCAGGCGCAGCCACAGGTTCATGCTCGCGTTCGCGGTGCCGTAGTCGTCGAGCGCGAACTGGATGCCGGTGTCGCGCAGCGAGGCGACCGCCGGCCCGATATGCGTGATGTCGGTCGTCGCGTTCTGCTCGGTCAGCTCGATCACGATGCGCTCGGCGGCGACCCGCGCGCGGCCGAGCAGCTGGCGGATGCGCTCGCGTTCGCGCGCGAGTTGCAGGATCGTGCCCGCGCTGAAATTGAGGAACAGCTTGCCGTCGCAGCCGAGCGCCGCGAACGCGTCGAGGCAGGTGAGCGCGGCGGCCTGTTCGAGCGCGAGGGTCTCGCCTTCGCGCGCAGCCAGCGCGAACAGCGCGGCGGGCGGCTCGAGGTCGGTGCCGCGCGGGCCGCGTATCAGGCCCTCGTATCCGACGACCGTCCCCGACCCGAGATCGACGATCGGCTGGAAGACGGCGGCGAGCGCGCGATCCGCGATCAGGCGCGTGGTGCGGGCGGCAGCGGAGTCGGAGTGGGGCGCGGGCATGGGCGAGAGCAGCCGAATCGACAGGACGCCCGACTTAACGGCACCGCTCGCGGGGAATTGAATGAAGATTTCGTGACGCGATGGGCGTTGCTGGTGCATCGCGTCGGTGTGCAGTTGGGAGGGGGGTACCGCAGGAGGGCGGGAGGGCAGGAGGGCAGGTGGGCAGGTGGGCAGGTGGGCAGTTGGTCGGAAAGGCGGGAAGCGGGAAGCGCGAGGCGCGAGGCGCGAGGCGCGAGGCGGGAAGGCGCGAGGCGGGAGGCGGGAAGGCGGGAAGGCGGGAAGGCGCCACCCGGAGCCATCCCGCCGCCCTGATCGTCAGCGCTTGCCTGCGCTCAGCGCGCCGGGCGCCGATGTCGCGTCGCCCTCGTCGTGCTCGCCGCTCATGTCGCGCGCCCCCCAGCGCTGCGCGAGCGCCGCGCACGCCATCAGCTGGATCTGGTGGAACAGCATCAGCGGCAGCACGATCGCGCCGACCGCGTTCGCCGAGAAGATTACCTTCGCCATCGGCACACCGGCCGCGAGGCTCTTCTTCGATCCGCAGAAGATGATCGTGATCTGGTCGGCGCGGTTGAAGCCGAGCCGCTTGCTGACGAACGCAGTCAGCAACAGCGCAATCGCGAGCAGCACGAGGTTGACGACAAGCAGGCCGCCGAGCGCGCGCGGCGGGATCTGGTGCCACAGGCCTTCGTTGACGGCCTCGCTGAAGGCGACGTAGACGACGAGCAGGATCGAGCCCTGGTCGACGAAGCGCAGCACGCCGCGGTTGCGGTCGATCCAGCCGCCGATCACGGGCCGCAGCAGCTGGCCGGCGATGAACGGCACGAGCAGCTGCATCACGATGCTGCCGACGGTGCTCCACGGCGACGCGGCAGCCGCCGACTGCGACGTGATCATCAGCCCGACGAGCGCCGGCGTGACGAAGATGCCGAGCAGGCTCGACGCGGATGCCGCGCACACGGCGGCCGGCACGTTGCCCTTCGCGATCGACGTGAACGCGATCGACGACTGGACCGTCGACGGCAGCGTGCACAGGAACAGCACGCCCGCATACAGCGTCGGCGTGACGAGCGGCTGCAGCACGGGTTTCAGCGCGAGGCCGAGCAGCGGGAACAGCGCGAACGTGCTGAGCAGCACGACCGCGTGCAGCCGCCAGTGGGTCGCCCCCGCGACGACGGCTTCGCGCGACAGCTTCGCGCCGTGCAGGAAGAACAGCAGGCCGACGGCGATGTTGGTCGCCCAGTTGAACGCGTGCGCGGCCGGGCCGCGGCACGGCAAGAGGCTCGCGAGCACGACGGTGCCGACGAGCGCGAGCGTGAAATTGTCGGGAAGAAAACGGGGACGGGCCATCAGGAACTCGATTCGGAAACGACGGAGGCGCGCGTCGCGCGCGCGGATGGCGCCATTGTCCCGGTTGGCAATTCACTACACAAATTCATTGTGGGAATCGATTGATGAATCAATCTCATGCAACAACGCCCACGGTATCGGCCCGGCCATGCGCAAAACGGCAGAAGAATGTTCTGTCCCGGCCGCGGGCGGAAGTGAAAAAACCTAGCAGTAACATGGTGTTACACCGATGCCGGCGACATAACACTTTTTGGCTCGACACGCTTTCGGCCCGCTCATAAATTACTGCTGAAAGCCTAGCGTCGGCCAAAAGCGGCCGGCGGCGGGCATGGACTGGCTCTGAACGATGACGGAACGGGTGAAACGGAAGATCGGACGATGGGTGGCAGGCGTGCTCGGCGCGCTGCTGATGCCGCTCGCGCTCGCGCAACCGCCCCACGGCGGTCATGCGTTCGGCGGCCACGGCTTCGGTGGCGGCGACATGCGCGCGTACGGTCAGCCGGCTGGCGGTGCGCCCGTCTGGCGCCGCGTCGCGCCTCCTCCTGGTGCACGCGCCGGCGGCGTGAGCGGCTACGGCTCCCGCTGGGGGCTGCGGCCGACGCCGTCGTATGGCCATTACGCCGCGCAGAGCCCGTATCGCCCGATCAGCGCCGACGCGCGTCAGATGCCGCGCCCGCCGGGCGGCGGCAACGTGCCGTTGCGCGCCGGTTCGATCCGCGCCGACGTCGCGCGCTACAACGAGGAGCGCGGCGGCCGTCCGATGCCGCCGCCCCGCTCGCAGGAAGAGCCTGCGCACTCGCCGTTTTTCTCGCCGTTCTACCGAAACTGAGCGCCCGCGCGCTCGTCCCTCCGCCGGCTGATGCGAATTCGCCACAGTCGCGCACAGATTTCCGCTGATTTTCCCGCCGCATTGCGCTATCTTTCGCGCCCGGATCGCGTGTGCCACGCCGCCGGCCCGCCGTGCGACCGCGTTCAGGCCGGGCCGCCGACGGATTTCCGGCCATGTATCCGTTCCGCGAAGTTAATGCTGCCGCTATACCAGCAATAAGTGTGCGCAATTTTGACCGGACGAATGATCCGTAAAGATGGCTGCGCCCCATACGACGCAAGCACTCGGCTCCAAAAAACAACGCTCGCGCCACTTCTCGACAATTCGACAAGATCTGGAGATCTAATGAAAGCATTCGCTCGCCGTGCATCGCGCACGTCCGTCAAGCTGATCGCCGCGGCCGCCTGCGTGGCGGCAACCGCTCCCGTCCATGCACAGTCGAGCGTGTCGCTCTATGGTCAGGTCGACGAATGGGTCGGCGCAACCAAGTTCCCGGGCGGCAACCGCGCGTGGAACGTGAGCGGCGGCGGGATGTCGACGTCGTACTGGGGCATGCACGGCGCCGAGGATCTCGGCAACGGCTACAAGGCGATCTTCACGCTGGAAAGCTTCTTCCGCGCGCAGAACGGCCAGTTCGGCCGCTTCCAGGGCGACACCTTCTTCGCACGCAACGCGTACGTCGGCATCGATTCGCCGTACGGCACGGTGACGGCCGGTCGCCTGACGACGCACCTGTTCCTGTCGACGATCCTGTTCAACCCGTTCTACGACTCGTATACCTTCTCGCCGATGGTGTACCACGTGTTCCTCGGCCTCGGCACGTTCCCGACCTATCCGAGCGACCAGGGTGCCGTCGGCGATTCGGGCTGGAACAACGCGCTGTCGTATACGTCGCCGTCGTTCGGTGGCCTGAATTTCGGCGCGATGTACGCGCTCGGCAACCAGGCCGGCGACAACGGCTCGAAGAAGTGGAGCGCGCAGTTCAACTATGCGAACGGCCCGTTCGCGGCGACCGCGGTCTACCAGTACGTGAACTTCAACAACGGCCCGCGTGACCTGAGCGCGCTGGTGGCCGGCATGAAGAGCCAGGGCATCGCGCAAGTCGGCGCGACCTACGACCTGAAGTACGTGAAGCTGTTCGGCCAGTACATGTATACGAAGAATGACCAGGTCGCGGGCAGCTGGCACGTGAATACCGCGCAAGGCGGCGTGTCGGTGCCGCTCGGCGTGGGCAACGCGATGGCGTCGTACGCGTACTCGCGCGACGCGGGCGGCCTCGACCAGACGCGCCAGACCTGGGCCGTCGGCTACGACTATCCGCTGTCCAAGCGCACGGATGTCTACGCTGCGTACATGAACGACCACATCAGCGGCCTGTCGTCCGGCAACACGTTCGGCGCCGGCATCCGCGCGAAGTTCTGACGCGCACACGCGACCGGTGCGCCGGTCGCGCGCGAAAATCGCGTCCGCGCTACATGTTTTTCCGCCCAAACGGCGCCGCCACCCGCGGCGCCGTTTTGCCTTTGTTGACCTTTCTGTTTCCTCGCCTTTGTTACCCTATCTCGTAATTGGACCATTCCCCCGTCATTACGAGCTAGTTCGATGGATACCCTCGTCAGCATGAATGTGTTTCGCTACGTCGTCGAAGTGGGCAGCTTCGTCGGCGCGGCCGAGCGCATGCAGATGTCGGCTGCGATGGCGAGCAAGCACGTGATGCATCTCGAGCAACAGCTCGGTGCGCGGCTGCTGCATCGCACGACACGACGCGTCGCCCCTACCGAGGCGGGACGCGAATACTATGAGCGCCTCGTGCAGGCGCTGTCGGAACTCGACGAAGCCGGGCAGGCCGTCGGCGCCGCAAGCGTGGTGCCGCAAGGCAGGCTGCGCGTGACGTCGCTGTCCGCGTTCGGGCTGCGGCACGTGATGCAGGCCGTCACCGATTATGCGGGCCGGTTCCCGGACGTGACCGTCGACATGACGCTGTCCGATCGCGTGGTCGACCTGATCGAGGAAGGCTACGACGTCGCGGTGCGCGCGGCGCCGAACGGCTTGAAATCGTCGTCGCTGGTCGCGCGGCAGATCGCGACCGCGCACATCCTGCTGGTCGCGTCGCCCGAGTATCTCGAGAAACACGGCACCCCCACGACGATCGCCGATCTCGCGCACCACAACTACCTGCGGCGCGACTCGAATTCGACGATGCTCGACTCGCTGGTGATCGACGCGGCCGCCGCGTCGCGCGTGAACCTCAACGGCAACCTGATCGTGAATCACCTCGAAGGGCTGCGTGCGGCCGTGCTTGCGGGCGCGGGCATCGCGCTGCTCGGCACCGAGGTGGTCGGCGACGACATCGAGTCCGGCCGGCTCGTGCCGGTGCTGCTCGATGCGGTGCCGCCGCACGAGGCGCCGATCTATGCGGTCTACGCGAGCCGGCGTCACGTGTCCGCGAAGGTGCGTTCGTTCGTCGACTTCCTGGCGGCGCGTTTCGAAGGGCAGTCGCTGTGCCCGTCGATCGAATCGCACCTGCGCGTGCTGCCGATGACGCGGATGAAGCGCGCGGTCTGAACCGTCTTTCCCGCTGCGGCGGGGCAATGAAAAAGCGCGAACCGCTGCGGTTCGCGCTTTTTGTTTTGTCTGACGGTATGTGCGCCGGTAGCGGCCGTCGTGGCCGCCGCATCCGTCAGCGCGGAATGCCGAGCCGTGCCTTCGCGTCGTCGTACTCGCGCTTCAGGCGCTCGACGAGCGCACCCACGCTCGGCAGGTCGTCCATCAGGCCGACGCCCTGGCCGGCGCCCCAGATGTCCTTCCACGCCTTCGTCTTGTCGCTGCCGAAATTCATCTTGGTCTTGTCGGATTCCGGCAGTGCGTCCGGATCGAGGCCGGCCTTCTCGATGCTCTCGCGGATGTAGTTGCCGTGCACGCCCGTGAACAGGTTCGTGTAGATGATGTCCGACGATTTTGCGTTCACGATCGCGTGCTTGTAGTCGTCGATCGCGTGCGCTTCCTGGGTCGCGATGAAGCGCGTGCCCATGTACGCGAAATCGGCGCCCATCGCCTGCGCGGCGAGGATCGAGCCGCCGTTCGCGATCGAGCCGGACAGCACGATCGGACCGTCGAAGATCTTGCGGACTTCGCCGACGAGCGCGAACGGCGACGTCGTGCCTGCGTGGCCGCCTGCGCCGGCCGCGACGAGGATCAGCCCGTCGACGCCGGCTTCGAGCGCCTTCTGCGCGTGACGCAGGTTGATCACGTCGTGCAGCACGATGCCGCCGTAGCTGTGCACCGCGTCGACGATCTCGCGCGCCGGCGCGCGCAGGCTCGTGATGAAGATCGGCACCTTGTGCTCGACGCACACGCGCACGTCGTGCTCGAGCCGCGCATTCGACTGATGGACGATCTGGTTGACCGCGATCGGGCCGATCACCGCGTCGGGATTTTTTGCCTGGTGGTCGGCGAGCTCGGACTGGATCTGCGTGAGCCACTCGTCGAGCAGTTCGGCCGGGCGGGCGTTGAGCGCGGGGAATGAACCGACGATGCCCGCCTTGCATTGCGCGAGCACGAGTTCGGGGTAGCTGACGATGAACATCGGCGACGCGATGACGGGCAGCGTCAGGTTTTGCAGGACGGTGGGCAATGCCATGTGATGTCTCCAGTCTCCAGGGGCGGTCGCGCAGTCGCGCCGACGCCATGCTTTGCGGTCGAACCGTAATTCGAGTGTAGCTGCGAAACGAGGTCGTTCTTATTAATACGAACGATCGTGCGATTCTACGCGAGCTTAACAAACTGCACGGTGTGGCGGCAATCGAGTGAGTGTTCTCTTTCTACGGATTCAGGGGGGTACCGCGCTGTGCAGACGCGCAAGCGCTCCTAAAATAACCGCCATAACAAACCAACGAGAAACAAACCATGTCGTTTGAGGCGTTTGCACCGTTTCGCGTGACGGTGCAGGACACCGACATCTTCGGTGTCAAAGGAGGCGCGGGTCCGCCGCTCCTGTTGCTGCACGGACATCCGCAAACCCACATGATCTGGCATCGCGTTGCCGCGACGCTCGCGAATCATTTCACGGTGATCGCCACCGACCTGCGCGGTTACGGCGCATCGGGCAAGCCGCCGAGCGACGCGCAGCATGCGCCGTATTCGAAACGTGCGATGGCGGCCGACCAGGTCGCCGTGATGCGGCATTTCGGTTTCGACCACTTCCATGTGTGTGCGCACGATCGCGGCGCGCGGGTCGCGCACCGGCTCGCGCTCGATCATCCGGACGCCGTCGAGCGGATGATGCTGCTCGACATCGCGCCGACGCTCGCGATGTACGAGAAAACCGATCGTGCGTTCGCGACCGCGTATTTCCACTGGTTCTTCCTGATCCAGCCGGCGCCGCTGCCGGAGACGCTGGTCGGCGCGCATACCGATGCGTACATCGAGCGCGTGATGGGCAACCGGTCCGCCGGGCTCGCGCCGTTCGCGCCCGAGGCGCTCGCCGCGTACCGGGCCGCGCTCGCGCAGCCGGGCGCCGTGCATGCGATGTGCGAGGACTACCGCGCGTCCGCGACGATCGATCTCGAGCACGACCGTGCGGATCTCGAGCGCGGCAACAAGGTCGCGTGCCCGCTGCGCGTGCTGTGGGGCGAGAACGGGATCGTCGGTCGCTGCTTCGATCCGCTCGACGAATGGCGTCGTGTCGCGCGCGACGTCAGCGGCCGCGCGCTCGACTGCGGGCACTACATTCCGGAAGAGGCGCCCGTCGCGCTGATCGACGAGCTGCTCGCGTTTTTCGAGGCGCGCGACCCGGCGGCATAAGTGCGCGTGCGGGCGGCGCGTGCCGCCCGCTGCTCAGCGGTGCGCGCCGTCGTCCTCGACGAGCGGCGGCAGCCGGCGCGGCACCGGTGTCGATTTCACGATCGCGGTGCTCGTCTCGGCCCGCTCCGTCACTTTCGACAGGATGCCGTCGAGGTGCTCGATCGTGCGCAGGTAGAGCCGGCAGATGAAGCAGTCGTCGCCGGTGACCTTGTCGCATTCGACGAATTCGGGAATCCGCCGCAGCATCTCTTCGACGAGATGCAATTGGCCGGGCAGCGGCTTCACGCGGACGATCGCCTGCAGCGTGTAGCCCAGCGCGCGCGGGTCGAGCTCGACCGTGAACGCGGCAATCACGCCTTGCGCTTCGAGCCGCCGCACGCGGTCGGCGGTCGCGGGCGCCGACAGCCCGATCTGCCGGGCGAGTTCGCTGGTGGCGATGCGCGCGTCGTCGGCCAGCGCCGCGAGGATCGCGCGGTCGATCGCGTCGAGCGACGCGACCGCGGGCGGGGAAAGGCGTTTCGGCATGATCGCTTTGCTTTCGAAGGTGAATCGGTTGATTTACTTCAGTTTAGCCGTGGTTGTCGTGAAAGCAAGTTTCTAGAATCGAAGTCATCCACTCTTCTGAACGGAGTTCACGATGGCTTCGAATGAAATTCGCCGCGGCGCCGCCGAGATGGTCGTCGCGATGATGATGTCCGGCACGATCGGCTGGCTCGTGATGTCGTCGCAGCAGCCGCTGACGAACGTCGTGTTCTTCCGTTGCCTGTTCGGTGCCGCGACGCTTGCGATCGTCTGCGCGGCGTTCGGCTTCCTGCGTCGCGCGCTGTTCTCGCCGCGGATGCTCGCGCTTGCGACGCTCGGCAGCGTCGCGATCGTCGCGAACTGGCTGCTGCTGTTCGCCGCCTATTCGCGCGCATCGATCTCGATGGCGACCGCCGTCTACAACACGCAGCCGTTCATGCTGGTCGCGCTCGGCGCGATCGTGTTCCGCGAGCGGATCACCGCGTCGACGGTGGCGTGGCTCGCGCTCGCATTCGTCGGGCTCGTCGCCGTGGTGCGCGTCGAGCCGGCCGTGCTCGCGGTGCCGGGCGAATATCTGGAAGGCGTCGCGCTGTCGCTCGGCGCGGCCTTTCTGTATGCGATCTCGTCGATCGTCACGAAGCACCTGAAGGGCACGCCGCCGCATCTGCTCGCGCTGCTGCAGGCCGGCCTCGGTGTCCTGCTGCTCGCGCCGTTCGCGCACTTCGGCACGCTGCCGGCGACCGCCGCGCAGTGGTTCGACCTCGTTGTGCTCGGCGTCGTGAACACGGGCCTGATGTATGTGCTGCTGTACGGCGCGATCCAGAAGCTGCCGACCGCGATGACGGGTGCGCTGTCGTTCGTCTATCCGGTCGTCGCGATCGTCGTCGATCACGTTGCGTTCGGGCAGACGCTCGCGTGGACGCAGGTGTTCGGCGCGCTGCTGATCCTGCTCGCGGCGGCCGGCGTGAATCTCGGCTGGCGCATCGTGCCCGCGCGTCGCGCGGCAGTCGGCAACTGAAACGGTCGTACGATTCGGCGCCGCCGCGGCGCAGCGCCGCGGCGTGTCGAATGCGAATTTCAGGAACGCGTATTGGGAGCGGATGGCGCGCAGATGGCGAGCGAAAGCGGCGCGCGCGCACGCATGAAAGACGCTGTAAGAAGTTGTAGGGAAACACCCGATGCGATGCGGCCGCGTCGCTCGTATGATGCGGGCTGTGACGTTGATCACGTTCACAGGATTCCGATCTCGATGCCGTTCGCCCGTCAGGCTGAACGGCTTTTTTTTATGCGCCGCTTCCCGCAATCAGCCGCCGCCGCGCATCGAGCCGCGCGAGCAACGCGCGCCTCGCGTCGTCGTCCGACGCACGCCACCCCTTGATCTCGTCACGCGTGCGCAGGCAACCCGCGCACCAGTCGGTGCGCGGATCGATCCGGCAGACGTCGGTGCACGGCGACGCGACCGTGCCGACTTGCACCGGCACGTCGCTCACGCGGGCTCCCGCAACGCGACGTCCGCGACCGGCGCACCCGTCAGCGACACGAGTTCGTTCGGCGACAGGTTGAACACCGCGTGCGGATGGCCGGCGGCCGCCCACAGGCTGTCGAGCGCGAGCAGGTCGGCGTCGATCAGCGTGACGGGTTCGACGAGATGGCCGATCGGGCAGACGCCGCCGATCGCGTAGCCGGTGTTGTCGCGCACGAACTTCGCGTCCGCGCGGCCCACTGCGCCGACCTGCGCGGCGACCTTCTTCTCGTCGACGCGATTGACGCCGCTCGCGACTACGAGCACCGGCGCACCGTCCGACTGCCGGCGAAACAGGATCGACTTCGCGATCTGCGCGACCGAGCAGCCGAGTCCGGCTGCGGCTTCGGCGGAAGTCTTGCCGGTTTCGGCGAGCATCACGATGCCTTTCTCGTGGCCGCGCTCGCGCAGCAGCAGCGCGACGCGTCGCGCGGAATCGGGGAGGGCGTCGAGTGAAGCGGGTGTCGTCATGTCGAGGAATCCGTGGAAAGTCGGGGTCACACGCAGTTCGCGGCGTCGGCCGCGCTCTGCGCCTTGGCGAGCAGTGCGCGACCGGCGCGCGACACGTTCGCGCGGCCGATCGCGTTCGAGATGAAGTCGCCGGCGGCGACGACCTGCGCGAGATCGATGCCGGTTTCGATGCCGAGGCCCTGCATCAGGTACAGCACGTCCTCGGTCGCGACGTTGCCGGTCGCGCCCTTCGCGTACGGGCAGCCGCCGAGGCCCGCGACCGACGCGTGGAAGATCTCGATCCCTTCGAACAGCGCCGCGTAGATGTTCGCGAGCGCCTGGCCGTAGGTGTCGTGGAAGTGGCCCGACAGGCGTTCGCGCGGAAACACGCGCGTGACGGCCGACAGCACTTCGCGCGTGCGCTTCGGCGTGCCGACGCCGATCGTGTCGGCGATGTCGATCTCGTCGCAGCCGAGCGCGGCGAAGCGTTCGACGACGTCGACGACCGATGCGACCGGCACTTCGCCCTGATACGGGCAGCCGAGCGTGCACGACACGCTGCCGCGCAGCCGCAGGCCCGCATCCTTCGCGGCCTTCGCGACGGGCTCGAAGCGCGCGATGCTCTCGGCGATGCTGCAGTTGATGTTCCGCTGCGAGAAGGCCTCGCTTGCCGCGCCGAAGATCACGACTTCGTCGGCGCGCGCGGCGACCGCATTCTCGAAGCCCTTCAGGTTCGGCGTGAGCACCGAGTACACCGTGCCCGCGCGGCGCTCGATGCCGGCCATCACGTCGGCGCCGTCGGCCATCTGCGGCACCCATTTCGGCGACACGAACGACGCGGCCTCGATATTGCGGAAGCCGGCGTGCGACAGCCGGTCGACGAGCGCGATCTTCACGTCGGTCGGCACGAAGGTCTTCTCGTTCTGCAGCCCGTCGCGCGGGCCGACTTCGACGATCTTGACGGCGGTGGGGAACGTCATGGTTGTCTCCTGGTTTGCTTGTAGGTTCAGTAGCCGCGTGCGTAGTCGACGATGCCGCCGACGCGCTCGCCGCGCTCGAGCGCGCGGATCTTGCCGGCGATCTGTGCGATGGCTTCGTCGCGCAGCGTCTCGGCCGAGCTGTGCGGGGTGATCGTGATGCGCGGCGCGTGCCAGAACGGATGGTCTTCCGGCAGCGGCTCGCGATCGAACACGTCGAGCGTCGCGGCGGCCACCTGGCCGCTCGACAGCGCGTCGAGCAGGTCGGCTTCGACGAGATGCGCGCCGCGCGCGACGTTGATGACATACGCGCCGGGCGCGAGCCGCGCAAAGGTGCGCGCCGACAGGATGCCGTCGGTGTCGGGCGTGCTCGGCAGCAGGTTGACGAGCACCTTCGCGCCGTCGATGCATGCGTCGAACGCGCCTTCTCCGGCAAAGGTCGTGACGCCGTCGAGCTGCTTCGCGCTGCGGCTGTAGCCGCGCACGGGCAGGCCGAGCGCGGCGAGCGCTTGCGCGACCTGCGCGCCGAGCACGCCGAGGCCGAGCACGGCGACGGTGAAGCTGGCGCGCGCGTGCGGTTCGAGCGGCCGCCAGCAGCGCTCGCGCTGCAGCGCGTCGTATTCGTCAAAGCGGCGCAGGTAGCGCAGCACCGCGTGCGTCACGTATTCGACCATCTGCTGCGCCATGCCCGAATCTTCCAGGCGCACCAGCGGTACGTGCCGCGGCAGCGTGCCCGGATGCGCGCGCTCGAGCGCGAGCAGCGCGTCGACGCCGGCGCCGAGGTTGAAGATCGCGCGCAGGCCGTCGCGCGGCGTGAAGAATTCGCGCGGCGCGCGCCAGACGAGCGCGTAGTCGGCGGCGGCCGTGTCGCCCGGCTGCCACGCGCGCAGTTGGGCTTCCGGCAGCGCATGCGCGAACGCGTCGCGCCACGCGCCTGCTTCCTGGTGCGGGGAATGGAACAGGATCTTCATTGGATGACGATGCGCGCGCCGGCGAGGCGCGTCACGGGAATGGCGAGAGGAGCCGGGCGCAGCGCGCCGGCGGGCGTAGCGGACATCGGGCGTCTCCTGACGACCGGGCGCCCGGCGCGTCGGCGCCCGGCCCCGGTTCCGTATGAAGCTGACGGGAAGCCCACATTCTACGGTTTCGCGGCGCATCGCGCGCCGGTACTGCGGGGCGGGCGACCGGCGTGGGCGACCGGCGTGGGCGGCCGCTCCCGGATGGCCGGCCCCCGGATGGCCGGCCCACGCAAAAGCAAAGCACAAAATATTGGTTCGGTGGCCGCGGGCGCCGCGCCACAATCGAATCCCGTCTTCAAGCAAGCGAGGGCAATCATGCGCGCATGCAGCAAATCGGCGTGGCCGCCGCGGCTCGTCACCGTTCCGGGCCTGCACGGCAGCGAAGGCGCTCACTGGCAGACCTGGCTCGAACGGCAGTTCCCGCGCTCGCTGCGCGTCGAGCAGCACGACTGGGACGCGCCCGATCTCGCGCGCTGGGCGCAATCGGTGCGCGCGTTGCTCGACCGCGAACGCGGCCCGTTCGTGCTGGCCGCGCACAGCTTCGGCTGCCTCGCGGCTGCGCATGCGCTTGCACAGTGGCCGCACGCGGGCAATGTCGCTGGCGTGCTGCTCGTCGCGCCCGCCAGTCCGAAGAAATTCACGTTTGCCGGGCCGTTCGACGCGCGCCGGCTCGCCGTGCCGTCGATCGTGATCGGCAGCGAGACCGATCCGTGGATGCCGCTCGCCGATGCGCGCACGCTCGCGCAGCACCTCGGCAGCGCGTTCGTGAACCTCGGCGACGCCGGGCACATCAACACGGCGGCTGGCTTCGGGCCGTGGCCGCGCGCGAAGTATTTCATCGACACGCTCGTCCACTGCGCGGCACCGCTGCGCTTTCGCGACGCGGACGACGGCTTCGAAGCCACGCTCGTCGACCGCGCGCTCGCGCACGCGATCTGACCAGCCGGGCGGGCGGCGCGCACGGCCCGTCTGGGCCGCGCCACGCTGCGCCGTCGTGCCTACGCCGCGGAGACGAGCTGTACCGGCGCCGGATCCGGATAGCTCGGCCGGCCGTTCTCGACGTGGCCCGCGAAACGGCGCGAGAAGGTGCCGGCAGCGCCGTCGCTCACTGTCACGTCATACCATTGGTGCCTCGACGCGAGCGTCCACTGCTCGACACGCTCGTCGCCGCCATGCGGCGTCACCTGCCGCGACGGCGCGCCGTACGTGTTGTCGGTCAGCGGCAGCGTGACGCGAGCCCCGCCGGGGTTGCGCAGCTTCAGGTACAGGTTCCCGTTGTTGTCCACCTCGGTTCTGCTGCGATCGGGGGACGGAAGCGGAGGGATCAGCCGGGCGACGACGCGGCGGCACTCGACGCGGCCGCATTCGCCGTGGGCTTCGCGTCGTCGTCGTCATCGGGCGGGTAGTGCACGACGGGCGGCGCGAGCGGCGCGGCATCGGACGCGGCGGCGTTCGCGGCTGCATCGTTGTTGAATGCGCTGGCGGAGCCGGCCGATGCGCCGGCCTGCTGCGACGCGTCGGTCGCGTGTGCGTCGTGCGGCGCGTCGTCGCTGCAGGCGGCGACGAAAGCGGCGGCACAAAGAACGACAACGACGGAAACGCGACGCATGACTTCTCTCCTGGCAGGCTGATCGGGAAACGTTTTCGAGTATGCCGATACGGTGCGACGTTTCGGTGAATCGTTTGCGACCGGCGCGTGATCGCGGAATGCTTTCGAGATCCTGACCCGTCGCCCGAACGGAATGGTGCCCGTGCAACATTTCCCGGTGGACGATGCGGGCCGGGCACTTTTACGCGGGCACGCGACGCGATGCGCGAAGACGTTCACGGCAGCGTGACGGTTCATGATGAACGTGTGCAGCCGATCGCGTTGCGTCAGCGCCGCGGCGTGCGTCGCCGCACCTCGCTGCGCAGCCAGTCGAGCCAGGTGCGGATCGCCGCTTCGTGCGGATGGCCGGGGCGCCACACGACGTAGTGCGCATACACGTCGGTCACGCGCACCGTCGACACGCGCACGAGCGTGCCGTCCGCGAGTTCGGGCTCGATCAGTGAGCGTCGCGCGAGTGCGACGCCGCGTCCTTTCAGCGTCGCGTCGATCAGCGCATTCGCATCGGTGAAGCGCGGCGCGCGCGCGGATTCGGTGAGGCCGAGCCGCGCGGCCTGGAGCCACGGTTCCCACGGCTGGGCGGGATGGCGCAGCAGCGTCGCGCGCACGAGATCCGCCGGCGCGCGCGGCGCGACGCCGTCGCGATTGCGGTACGCGGGGCTCGCGACCGGAAAGATCGTCTCGTTCATCAGCTTCTCGGCGACGACGCCCGGCCACGTGCCGGGCCCGTAGCGCAGCGCGACGTCGATGCGGTCGCGCTTGCGCAGCGGCGCGAGTGCCACGTCCGGGTGCAGCGCGATCGCGATGTGCGGATGCGCGGCCGAGAAGCGCGGCAGGCGCGGGGCGAGCCAGCGCTCGGCGACGCTCGGCAGCACGCTGACGTTCAGCGTGACGTCGCCGGTGCGCGGGCGGCTGCGCGTGGCGAGTGCCGGCTCGAATGCGCGTTCCAGCACGCTGAGGCCTTGGCGCACCTGCAGTGCGAGCGCGTGCGCGGCGTGCGTCGGCGTCGCGCCGTTGCGTTCGCGCGTGAAGAGCGGGTAGCCGAGCTGCGCCTCGAGCGCGCGGATGTGCTGGCTGACGGCGCCTTGCGTGAGCGCAAGTTCGTCGGCCGCGCGCGTGAAGCTCTGCAGCCGCACGGCGGTCTCGAACGCGCGCAGCGTCTGCAGCGGAGGAAGGTGGATGCGTCGCATGCAGGTATTAGTAACACTAATGTCCGAGCACGACAATTCATCGTTTGCGGCGCAAGTGCACGCGTTCCTACACTCGGTTCCGTCTTCCACAGCCCCGTCGGGCCACACCACCATGAACGCATATCGTCTCTATCTGTCGCCAGGCGCCTGCTCGCTTGCCGCCCACATCGCACTGGAGGAAACCGGCGCGCCGTTCGACGTCGAGATCGTCTCCGTGCAGAAGCAGCAGAACCTCGAAGCGCGCTATCTCGCGATCAACGCGAAGGCGCGCGTGCCGGTGCTCGCGATTCCAGGCGAGCCGCGCGTGCTGACCGAAACGCCGGCGATCCTCACGTATCTCGCGCGCCGTTATCCGGACGCGCAATTGCTGCCGCTCGGCGATCCGTTGCGCGAGGCACGGTGTCACGAATGGCTCGCCTGGCTGGTCGGCTGGGTGCATGGCGTCGGCTACGGCGCGCTGTGGCGGCCGGGTCGCTTCATCGGCGATCCGGCCCTGCACGGCGAGGTCAGTGCGCACGGTCGAGACACGATCGAAGCCGCGAATGCAACGATCGAAGCCGCGCTCGCAGACGGTCGCCCATGGGCCGAGCCAGGCGCACATTCGATCGTCGATCCGTTCCTGTTCGTGCTGTATCGCTGGGGTGTCGCGATCGGGCTCGACATGACGCGGCATCCCGCGTGGACTGCCCATGCGCTGCGCGAGGCCGAACGGCCGGCCGCGCGACGTGCGTTGGTGCGCGAAGGGGCCTGATGCAAGCGTGGGTGTCGCGGCGGGTGCCGCGATGCCCGCGGGCATCGCACGGCCGCTATCGCGCGGCGAACAGCGGATAGGTTGCGGCGGCGACCAGCGCGGCCGTGAGCCACACGACGCTCCACGAACTGACGGCGAGCAGCGGTGGAATCGCGAGCGGCGTGGCGAACAGTCCGAGGTAGCAGATCGTGTTTGCCATCCCGAGCGCGGTGCCCGCGTGGTTCGCGCCCGCCAGCGTCGCGAGCTCCGTGTACGCGACGCCGTGCCACGCCGACACGCAGATGCCGGCGAACACGAGAATCACGACGATCGCGGCGACGGGGACTTGCGGGCAGCCTGCCGTCGCGGCCGCAAGCAGCGCGAACGACCCGGCCGCGACGAGCACCGAGCGGCGCAGGTACGCGCGCCGGTTGCCGTGCCGGTCGGTATGGCGGCCGCTCCAGACGCGCGTCACCATCGCGCCGAGCTGCAGCACGACCATCGCCGCGCTGATGCCGGCGAGGCCGAGCCGGCCGAAGTCGTGCAGGAACACCGTCGCGAACGTGAGCACCGCGAACTGCGGTGCGCACAGCGTGCCGATGCCGAGCACGATGCGCCACACGGGGCCGCTCGTCAGCGGGCCGCGGGTGCGCGGGGCTGCGCGATGCGGCTGTTCCGCCGCGCGTGTCGCAGCGGCGTCCACGGTGACCGGTGCGGCGGGCGGCTCGTGCAGCCAGCGCCAGGTCAGCGCCGCCGATCCCGCGCACAGCAGCATCAGCGTGCCGAATACCGCGGCAAAGCCCAGGTGCGACGCGAGCGACGGCAGCAGCGCTGCGCCGATCCCGCCGCCGAGCGGCACGGCCGTCTGGCGGATGCTCATCGCGAGCCCGCGTTCGCGCTCGCCGAACCAGCGCATCACCGCGCGCCCGCTCGACCCGTTCACGCTGCCGCCGAGCAGGCCGACGCAGCACATCGCCGCGACGACCCGCAGCAGCGGCGGCACCCCGTGCGCGGTCGGGACGATCGTGCACACCATCAGCGCGAACATCGCGGCCGTCGCGACGAGCCCGGCGAGCAGCACGCGGCGATCGCCGAAGCGATCGGCGGCCATCCCCCACGGCAGCTCGGACAGCGCGACGCCGAAGCCGAGCGCGCCGAGCACGAGGCCGAGTGCGCCGTTGTCGAGGTGATAGGCCGTGCGCATCCACACCGCCGTGGTCGGAATGCCCGCCGCTGCGGCCGAAAAGCTCATGTTCGCGGCGACGCCGGCGGCCAGCACGCGCCAGCGATGGGCCGGGCCACGTGCATCGCGGGCGGGCGAGGAGGGGGAGGCGAGGTACGAGGTATCCATGACGGCAGGCCCGGTTGGAAATTGACATCGACAGTCTGGCGACCTACATTCATCCTGAAAATCGGAAAGTTCTTGATGAATCGTTCGATGAAACAGGATGGTTGATATGCCCGGACAAGACATTCCGCGCGACGGCGGCGAGTCGCTCGCGCTGGCCGATGCCGCGCTGGCACGGCCAAACTTCGACGTGGCGGCGCTGCGTAGCCTCGTCGCGGGGGTGGATCTCGGCAGTTTTGCGAAGGCGGCCGACCGCGTCGCGCGCTCGTCGTCGGCGGTGAGCGCGCAGATCCGCAAGCTCGAGGAGCAGGCCGGCACGCCGCTGTTCGTGAAAGCCGGGCGCGGGCTGGCGCTGACCGACGCCGGCGACGCGATGCTGCGCTATGCGCGGCGGATGATCGAGCTGAACGACGAGGCGGCCGCGGCGGTGCGCGGCACGAATCTCGACGGCTGGGTGCGCGTCGGGCTGCAGGAGGATTTCGGCGAGGCGATCCTGCCCGACGTGCTCGGGCGGTTCGCGCGCGCGCATCCGAAGGTGCGGATCGAGGCGCGGGTGGCGCGCAATGCCGATTTGCTCGACCGGCTCGACGCGAACCAGCTCGATCTCGCGCTGGTGTGGGGCGATCCGGCGTCGGCGGCGCTGGTGGCGCGCACGGGGATCGACAGCGAGGCGATCGCACAGGTGCCGATGCAGTGGGTCGGGGCGGCGGGAGCGGGCGGCTTCGGCATGCCGGGCGGTGCCGCGGAGGAGGGTACGGAAGGCGGCGCGCTCGAAACGGGCGGCCGTGCGATACGCGCGCCGGGCGAGCCGCTGCCGCTCGTCGTGTTCGACCGGCCATGCCGGTTCTTCGGCGCGGCGACCGGCGCGCTCGACCGCGCGGGCGTGCCGTGGCGGGTCGCGTTCACGACGCCGAGCCTCGCCGGGCTATGGGCCGCGGCGGCGGCCGGCCTCGGGCTGACGGTGCGCTCGCACTACGGGCTGCCCGCATCGGTGCGCGTGCTCGATGCGGCGACGTGCGGGCTGCCGGCACTGCCGAGCCTGCCGCTGATCCTGCTGCGGCGCACGTCGTCGGCCACGCCGACCGTCGATCGGCTCGCGCGGATCGTGAAGCAGGCGGTGCGGGAGGCGACGGAGGGGGCGGCGCTGGCGGCGTGATATCGAGTGGCTGGCATGCTTCGGGCGGCCGTTCGGCCTATTGGAGCAACAGGGCGAATGTCGTGACAATGGCGGATCACTCAATGGAGCCCATCATGCAAGTTGCCACTGTCCCCGAAGCCGCGCTCGATCTGCAGCGGCTGCTCGATGCCGCGATCGCCGGCGAGCGCGTCGTGATTGCGCAGGATGGCAAACAGTCGGTCCGGCTGGTGCCGCTTGAGCCCATCCATCGGTTCGGCGCCCTCAAGGGGCAGATATGGATTGCCGACGATTTCGACGCACCCCTTTCCGCCGAAGAGCTGGCCGAGTTCGAAGGGAAGTAATGCGGTTGCTGGTCGATACGCACATCTTTCTGTGGATGTGGGGTGACGATCCGAAACTGAGCGTGCGTGCGCGCAGGCTGATCACTTGCGCTGATGCCGTGTTCGTCAGCAGCGCGAGCATCTGGGAAATGGCGATCAAAGCCGGGAAGGGAAAGCTGGATGTCGACGTGGATTTGCTCGTCGGTGAGATCAAGACGAGCAAGTATCGTGAGCTACCGGTCCGGGCTACGCATGGTGCTGCCGTGCGTCATCTGCCACATCATCATGGCGACCCGTTCGACCGGTTGCTCGTCGCGCAAGCGTGGTGTGAACCGCTGTTGCTCGTCACGGCCGACAGCCACCTCGCGCAATATGGTGCGTCCCGAATCCTGACAGTCTGAAACAGTTTCGGAAGCGAAATGCTACGCTGCCGCGACAGCGTGCGTGGACGTTTCCAGTTCCGCACAAATGGCTGCCAGCCGCGCCCTCAACCCTTCACTCGCCGGCACGAACGGCAGCCGCAACCCGTCCTCGCACCACCCTTGCGCGGCCAGCACGGCCTTCACCGGCGCCGGGTTCGGCTCCGCGAACAGCGCCGCGACGAGCGGCTGCAGCGCAACCGACAGGCGCCGCGCATCGGCGAGCCGCCCGTCGCGCAGCAGCGCGTGGATGCGCACATGCCATTGGGGCAGCACGTGCGCACTGCTCGCGATCGCGCCGTGCGCACCGGCGCACATCGCCGCGAAGTTCTGGTTGTCGTCGCCGGACAGGATCGCGAGCGGCGTGTCGTGCACGAGCCGGCTCATCCGGTCGAGCGTGCCGCCGCATTCCTTGATGCCCGCGACGCGCGGGTCCTGCGCCAGCGCCTGCAGCGTCTCCAGTTCGACGTTCACACCGGTGCGGTACGGGATGTTGTAGACGAGCACCGGCAGGTCGGCCGCCTCGACGATCGCCTCGACGTGGCGGCGGATGCCGTCCTGCGTCGGCCGCACGTAGACGGGAGGCGTGACGAGCAGCCCGTCGGGCCGCAGTGCCGCGAGTTCGCGCGCGCGGGCGGCCGCGAAGTGCGTCGCGCTTGCGGTCAGCCCGACGACGATCGGCAGCCCGGGCGCCGCGTCGCGCAGCGTCGCGAACACCGCATCCTGTTCGCGCGCGTCGAGCAGCACGCCCTCACCGGTCGTCGCCCCTGCGACGAAGCCCGCGATGCCCGCGGCCGCATAGTGGCGCGCGAGCCGCGCGAGCGCGGCGTGGTCGACCTCGCCGTGGTGGAACGGCGTAATGATCGGCAGCCAGATACCTTCGAAACGTGTGTTCATGCAAAGCCTCATGGTGGAAACGGAGTGGGAAGGAACCGTTCCGCCGGCGGAGTGCCGGAGCGAGGCGTGCGTGCAAGGAGAAAGAAACGACCTGCGGGCATCCCGTCCGGCATTCGCCTGACGGGACGCGACGTCCCCGTCAGTCGAGGAGTCGTTTTTTCAGTTTCAGCCCGGCCGCGCGCGTACCTGCCGCGACGGCGGCGAGGATCGAAAGCGAGCGCAGGGCAGCGGACATGGAGGAACCGTAAGTGGGCTGAGCGGCGATCTTAACACCGGATCCGATGCGTGCGCGAGCGTCCGCCGCCGTTTAGCAGGATTCGAGATTTGCTTTCCACGACTGATTGGAAAGCGCGTCGCGCCCGGCCGCTAGAATGCCCGCTTACGTTTCGATGACAGCGCGTACGCGTGCCGTCACGCACACTCACCACCACTGGAAACGGGGCATATCACGATGGCAAGCATGAAGGGGATCGGCCGCTGGCTGCACACGGGCGCCGCGGCGGCGCTGGTCGTGGCGGCGACGGCCGCGCACGCGGACACGTCGATCCTGAACGTGTCGTACGACGTGACGCGCGAGCTGTACAAGGACATCAACACGAGCTTTGCGGCCGCCTACAAGCAGAAGACCGGCGAGACGGTGGCGATCAAGCAGTCGCACGGCGCGTCGAGCGCGCAGGCGCTGTCGGTGCTGCAGGGGCTGCAGGCCGACGTCGTGACGATGAACCAGCCGAACGACATCGACCTGCTCGCCGAGCGCGGCCAGTTGCTGCCGAAGGACTGGCGTGCACGTTTCCCGGACAACAGCTCGCCGTACTCGACCACGATGGTGTTCCTGGTGCGCAAGGGCAACCCGAAGGCGATCAAGGACTGGAGCGATCTCGCGAAGCCGGGTGTCCAGGTGATCATCGCGAACCCGAAGACGTCGGGCAACGGCCGCTACGCGTATCTCGCCGCGTGGGGCTTCCAGAAGCAGAAGGGCGCGACCGACCAGCAGGCGCTCGACTTCGAGAAGGCGATTTTCCGCAACGTGCCGGTGCTCAACTCGGGCGGCCGAGGGGCGACGACCACGTTCACGCAGCGCGGCATCGGCGACGTACTCGTGACGTTCGAGAACGAAGTCGCACTGATGGACACGGGTGCATCGGGCGCGCAGTTCGACGCCGTGTATCCGTCGGCGAGCATCCTCGCGGAGCCGCCGGTCGCCGTCGTTGACAAGGTCGTCGACAAGAAAGGCACGCGCAAGGTTGCGCAGGCGTATCTCGACTACCTGTACACGCCGGAAGCGCAGGAGATCATCGCGCAGCATCATCTGCGCCCGCGCGACGCGAACGTGCTGAAGAAGCATGCGGCCGAGTTCAAGCCGCTGAAGACGTTCAGCGTCGAGCAGGTCTTCGGCAGTTGGGCGAACGCGCAGAAGACGCACTTCGCCGACGGCGGCACGTTCGATCGCGTGATCGTCGACCGGAAGTGACAGGCCGGCGCGCACCGTGCGCGCCGCGGCAGGATCAACGGGAAGCCGGCCGCTGATGCGGCCGGCTTTTTTCATGGCGGTGACCCGTCCTGAAATAGGTTGACACTTTTTCGCCGAAGCGAAGAGGTGCCAAGTGCAACAAGGGATCAAACGAACGCAGCGGGACTACAGCCTGGCTTTTAAGCTGTCGGTGGTGGCGCAAGTCGAAAAAGGCGAACTGACGTACAGAGAGGCGCAGCAGCGCTACGGCATCCAGGGGCGCTCGACCGTGCTGGTATGGTTACGTAAGCACGGCTTGCAGGATTGGGCCGATCCATCCGGCCGTGCGCGATCGGGTTCCACCATGCCAAAGCCAGACTCAAAGCCACTCACACCGGAGCAGCGCATCAAAGAGTTGGAGACGCAGTTGCGAG
>NZ_JAUJQH010000039.1:0-42724 GCF_030482905.1 Burkholderia sp. AU45251
GCCACACCAGAGCATTGACGAGCCATTCTGAAACGACAACGGGAGCTTCATCGCTCCCGTTTTACTTCGTCCCTCGAACATCATTTATGTTGCTCATTGCCCCATCGATTTACGTGCTCACGCTCACTCGGTCAGCACGGCGGCGGTGGGGATGTAGCTGTACCGCTCGGAACGGCTTTCATGGGGGGCATCCGCGAAGATGGACGGGGCCACGCGGCGGATCTGGTCATCGGACAGCGGGGAGTCGCTGCGCAATGCGGGGGAATGGGAAGCGAAGCGGGATGCGAGTTGCATGGTCTTTCTCCTGAACAAAAAGGCTGTTGAAGAAAACCGCACACCGGATTCCAAGATTCGAAGCCCAGCCTTTCGGCTGTTCGGTGCGGTCGGCGCGAGGAACCCGGTTGGCCCTGTTGCCACCGTCTTTCCTGAGTTCATCGCCCGCGACGAAAGGGAGCGCGCGGACGGGGGCCGTCAAGGAAACAAGCGCAGGGTGGGGCGGCCCGCAGGCGCAGCCGAGGACACGGCCCTGCGCGCCTTGACGGCACACGGCCGCGGGCTACAGTCGCGGACAAGGTGATGAAGTCAGGGAAGAGGACTGGACATGGCAACGGCCATCCCACAAGCCGACCGCACGGCAAGCGAAGCGCGCAGGCTCGAAGCTGGAAGCCGGGCCGGAGGCGTCAGCCGAACGGAGTGAGGGAACGATCGAAGCCCGAAGGGGGCGAGACGCCGCAGGCGGCTCGATGCGCTAGCACGAGAGCGCGACCGGCCATCTCCCAGGTGGCCGGGGACGCCCACATGACTTCAATGAAATCCCCGTGGACAGCTACCCACCCAGCCATCGGCAAAATGGCAATGGCATGGACATACGAGCCCTACAAGACGATGAACTGATGGCCCAGGCCCGAGACTGGCGGCAACGGGCACTGCGCGGCGAGAAGGACGCACGCGGCCTCGCGCACGAACTGGAATGCGAAGTGCGCCGGCGCTTCCCCAGGAACAATGCGCCCCATGCACTGCCGCCGATCCAATTGCTCGGCGCCGTGCCGCAAACACCCCAGCGGCGCTGGAAGCCCTGGTAAGCACCGGCTCAAAGGCAGCCCGCCCGCATGACTGCGCCACGGCCGATCGGCGCTGATCCCGAAATCCCCCCGAAATAGCGCGAATTTCGAGTGGCCCGGTCACGGGCCAATGCCTACCGTGGAATCTCCACCTTCTGGAGAACCACCATGAGCGATCCCATGCAACCCGGAACGCCTGCGCCTGGAGCAGAAGGGCCTGGCATCTTTCTGCCGACCCTCATCTGGACCACCGACCGCAAGACGGTAGGCAACGAGATGCAGCGCCTGCTGGGACGGCGCGCACAGCTCAACGTCCTGCTGTCCGCCTCCGAAGAAACGGACGACGGCACCACCTGGTACGCAATGGCCCAGGCCACGCTGAACCAGCTGGACTGCGATATCGAACGTCTCTTCGAGTGGCTGGGCGACTACGAACCCGACACACCCACGCCCGAAGTGCCATCGTAATGTCCGGCATGAAGGGAGCGATCCGGCACCAGCCGGTTCGCTGCGCGAGAGGGGCGCCAAGCCTGCGCGGCGGGGATAGCCCGCAGGGCTTTCCCCTGGAGGCAAGCGCAGCGCGTAGCGCCCCGCCAGGGGCGCGAAGGCATCAGGCCGGGTCGTCGGGGCGCAGGCTGGCTTCCGACACCGGCATCCACGGCGATGACGAGTCCAGCAGGTAGCGCGCACCGCGCGCGTACAGGCCCGAAAGTCCGCTGGGACGATAAAACCCGGTGACGCGGCACCGGAACTGTGCGCCAAACCCGTTGGTATAGATCACCGCGTCGCCGAGCGCAAAGCGCAAGGGCTGGCCGTTCTCCGGTGGGAACGGCTTGAACGCATCATGCTCTGCCGTGATTTCGAGGATGTAGTCGTGGTGGCTGCTCATGGCCTTGACCTCCTGAAATGATTGAGAACGCTCAGGAGCGCCTTGCGGCGCCCCAGAACCAGGTCAGACAACGACACGCCCCGCCAGCCGCGCATCGCGCGCATAGGCGCTCAGCCGCTTCTCGGCACGAAAGTGCAGATCCCGCTCTACCGGCAAGCCCAGCCGCCCGCGCACGGTCGCCAGTTCGGAAAGACTGACCCAGCCGATTTCCGGCATCCCTAGGCCCAGGTCGCAAAGACCGAAGGCGTGATCGTGGTCATCGGGATCAATCTCGGTCAGCAGCCAGGTCGCGCCGGCATCCGGCGTGAACAGCTTGACCACTGGGGCCGGATCGAAGTCCGGGTTCTCCAAGGATTCGCGGCCGTTGGCCAGCAGCACGATGCGCTGCTCGTCCGTGATGAATGCGTGGTTCATGGTGAACTCCTGTAAGGTTACCGGGCGGAATTGCCCAGCCCTTGCAGGGCACGGCGCAGCGCAAGCAGTCAAAGATCGAAGACGGCCGCCAGGCCGCAAGCGCCGAAGGTGCGCAGTCATTGACGGCGAGCACGCCGTGGCACGATGAAGGGAACAGCAAGCCGCCACACCTCACCACGCAGCCACCCCGGTATTGACAAGCGTAGCGCGCAGGTCCGAAGCGTCAGTCCAGATCAGAGCGTCCGGGCTTGAAGCCGGATGACTGCGATTCGGCACGAAGCTCGGGGCGCAGCCCATGAGCCCGACGAAGGAACGTCGGGATGCAGGCCAAGTTGTCAGCAGGCAGTTGAAAAGTGGTGCTGGCCTTCAGGCGCTGTCAATTTTCTTGATCTTCCGGATACGCCGCCTGGGGAATCGGCACCCAGCCATCGCGGGTGATGCCTGCCCCGATGCGTATGTTCTGGCTTTCAGTTGCCGCCCAGTGCCCACCCCGGTGCAATACGGCGCGAATCACCGACTTCCGCGGATGATCCTCATCCGCCTTGGCAGAACTGCATATGGCATTCCAATGGTGCTTGTCCGGCATACTGTTCAACCGTGGGCCGAGCAGTTGATCCAAGACTTCGGTCGAAACGTTGTGTCGCCCGCCGTGATGGGGCACTTGGAAATACCGAATACCTGGCAGCGCGAGTCCCACGAAAGGTGCGTAGTCGATCACCTCCTGCAGTGCTTCACGCCCGGCATCGCCAGTAAGCATGACGCGATGACCGTTCAAGACAGCCGACTGCACCACACTCATTTCATTCTCACGACTGGTCGGCTCAGGCGGGAAATATTCCTCGCCCCACAGGGACTTGATGTAGGCGGTCGCGGCCTTCACTGCCCGGAATATGCTGCTCAGCGCGCTATCAAAAGCACTTTCTTCGACAGCTTCCGGTGTCTTCGCGGAGTCCACGATCAGGTCCAAGTAGCGCCCCAGGGTAGGTGCCATGACCGCGAACGGACCGATGCTCTGCCCCTGAAGGGGGGCATGGATTGGAATTCCCTTCTCCACCGCAATATCCTCAAGAATTGCCGTGGCATCGTAGATTGAGCGCAACTTCCGTCGCAGGGCTTCAACCGATTCATAGGTCTCAAAGCGATCGATCAACTGGTCCGCGTATATCCACGGCCGGTTGATCCAAAGATTCCTGACCGTGCATTGCTCCAGGACTTTTCGTAGTCCGTTGGCGTGATCGCGATCTGGGTGCGTGAGGATCACATGGTCGATGACTGTTGTTCCATAGTACGTCTTCAGATGCTCGACTATCTGATCACCCGTATCCAGATACCCACCGTCAACAACGTGCACGCCCTCGGTGCCATTCACCGAGTAGCGCAGCGTGATCGCGTCCCCGCTTTTCGCTGTTTCGACGCCAAGAAAGTCGATCTCGAAGTAGTCAGCCATACATCCCTCTTGTTTTATGCCAACAAAGTGCCGGTGGCTTTGCACCTACCAGCGATCCACCGCACACGTGAGTCCTGTCGGAGTCCATACCAACGACACGGCCGGAAGGCCGCCAGCATCCTCGGCGATGCCGCGCAATGTATTTCGGTCGATACCCGAATGTGCGCCGCCTTTCGGGTGGCTGTGCCACGTTCCTATAAAGGCGAGATACCCCAAAGAGGCCGCGTTTGCGGCGCGCAAATTTTGAACAAGCCCGTTGGTTCCGAGGACGAAGCGGGCGGCCTCTCGAACACTGTCAGGCGGTGCCTCAACAAGGCCTGCAATGGTGATGGTTCGATTTTCAAACGAGATGCGGCCGATCAAGGCGCCGCCTGTTTCCAGAGCACCCCAGCGCAGCGCATCAGCATGGATTGCTTGCGCAACTGGGGACAGGACCCGAATGTTCCAGCCACCATCGTCTGCGACTTCAAGCGCAGTGGTCGGGCCAAGGCTGGCGCGGGTCCATGCCATTCCAAGGCCTTCGGCATCTGAGATTCCGGCGCAAAGCGTCGCTTCCTTCGGAAGCCCATCAACGAGCCATCGTTCCAGTTGCAGGCCGGCCAGTGACGTCGACCGCGAAACAACGGCGTCAGACATAGGCATCGTCAGCGAATGACAGTTGTCACCCACGAAAATCCGAGTCGGCTCAGACGTCTCGCCGGCAATCGACGCACGCAGTTCCGGTGCAAACCGGCAGCACTCGAACAAGAACGCCGTGAGGTCGTCAACTCGGCCGGCACGGCCAGCTCCTTCGAGCAATACCGCCACACAGCGCCCCTGACCATACATCGCGATCCGTGCCAATCGGGCTGGGGATTGATCCAACGCTGCCGATTGTGTTTCTGCAGCCAGCACCTGAAGTGACGCCGTCGCATCCACGATGAGGGCCGCATCCTGCGGAACGGTTGCCGCAAACTGTTCCGGATCGACCAAAAGAGTCACTGCGTCGGTGTCGAACGCTCGCGATTGAAGATGCGACAGCGATTCAAAGGCTGTCTTCATCAGCGCCGACTTCCGAGGCGGAACCAGAACTGATGCCCGCTCAATGAGTGCATGCCGCGCGGCGTTGTGAGGCGACATGGGTTCGTTGTCGACGAAAGTCATCGAACCAAAGCCCGCTCGCCCCAGTTGCATCGCGACTTTCGATCCCACGCTTCCGCAGCCGAGCACGACCAGCGGCTGTGATGTGGCTGCGTATGGAATGCCGGACGTCCTTGCCAGCAGTTCAGGAGACAACGCATGCGCGTGAAAGGCCGGGTGAACCGTGGCGTTACGCTCCAGGAGCGATTGAGCGTTGAGTTCATAGCGCACCACATAGGGCAATACCTCGACACTCCTCCCTGGCGAGCCCACAAGCGACGCTGGCCTTTGCACAGCCAGAATCACAATCGCGTACAAACCATGCACCCAGCCATGCGAGTCCTGTCGCATATCCAGGATTGAGCGTCCGAAATAACCGTCCACTTCCTGGGCCAAAGCGTCGCGATCAATACCAAGCTCCGCTGCTCGATCGAGCAGCGTCGCGAGATCGACAACTGTCTCTGGTTGATAGCGTCCGATCACATGCGGGAGGCCGTCGGTCATCGGAGCGCGCGCGATGAAGGCCGCGGCATGGCCGTTCCCCCATTTGCCCAGCTTGTCGTTGTGAACATCCTGATAAAACACAGGATCGACTTGTGCGGTCAGTTCGGCGTTGATGATGGCGTACAGACCGCCATCGATCGTCACGTAGCCTGCGGGAACCACCAGAATCGTGCCGTCAGCGGGAGCGGCGGCCGCGACCTTCTCGGCACTGAATACAACGGTCGAAGGACAGCTGTCTCGGCGCGTTGGTTCCCACCCCTGCTCCAGGTCCAGGAGTGTTCCGGCCGCGGCCTTGTGCAGCCAGTCGATCAACTGATCGACAACGGCGTCCAGGCCAAACCGATGCAGCAGCTCGTTCAACGACCCTTCGAATAGGCACGGCGAGACTAACTCGCCTTGGCGATGGGGGTTGATGTGCGGCAAGTTGAGCGGGAAGTCCGCACGTAAGAAGGGCTCGGGTGCAGACAGGGGCCAGTCACTACCGAATACCAGCACGCACGTCTCGACGGTGCGCACTCCGGTCTCAGAGATACCATTGCGCCGAGACCTGTTCGGCAGTTGGACCGCAACATCGACTTCAATCTCCGTCGATGCACCAGTTGTCCTTGGCTCGCCAACGCGGATAAGGCCTCGATGCCGCTGAAGTTGATGCAGTGCGTCTGCGATGGTGCCCGTCATGATGCTCCGTGCGGCATGGGGGTGCGCGCAGAGGTCACCACGGCAGCGGCCTTCGATCCGGACTCCTTCTTCGAGGGAGGTTGCACACCCTGAGCGGTTACGGTGAAAACGAGCGGTTCCACGGACTTTTCGCTGGGGTACTCGCCTGTGCAGTAGAACTCGCCTTTTGCTTCGTCCACGATCGTCACGTACTCACGCTTCGCACGGATGCAGGGCGGATCGCTGTCATCATCTGCAATCGGCTTGCAGCTGGCGACGATGACGGCGCCGTCACGGGTCTGCGAAAGCGCCTTGCGAGCATCAGCATCGAGCTTGGCTTTTTCACGGTAGTCGGACCAGCTGTCATAGGACAGCGAATGCCAGGAACAATGATGAGGCGCCTGCATGATGTCGTACTCAAGCACATCTGCTTCAGCCTTGTGGCGTTGCCACTGGCGGTTCCAGATGAACACCTCAGCATCGCCACCAGTAAGGAATTTCGCACCATCCGGCGTCTGCGCGTCAGCCGCCAACGTGATGTTCAGAATAACGCTGGACTGGTTCTTGACCAGGCACTCTTCCTCTTCCTCGTCATCCTGGGCGTCCAGTGGAGCCAAAAGAAACGCAGAAAAGAATGCGGAACTCTTGCCATTGATCGTTGAAAAGCGCGTGTCCACCTTCCGCACAATCGAAGTGAGATCATCGGTTTTTCCGTCGATGTCCTCGCCCATGATCTGAATGCGGTCACCGTTCCCGACGGCGAAATTCTTGTCACGGTTCAGTTGCACGCGCCGACGCGCCTCCGTGTTGAATGCCTTGGCGTCGTCGCTCAAGGTGTGCGTCTTGCTGGCGCGTCGAAACACGATCGGGGACGACCACATCTCGCGGATCACGATTTTCTTGTCCTTGTCGTCCTTCTTGTCGTCCGGGTACTTGTCGAGTGGCCCTAGGTAGAAGTGTCGCTTCAACCCTCGGCAATGGTCTTGATCCGGGTGGCTCAGCAGGAACGCATCGACATACGGCCTGCCGTTCTCATCCTTCTTCAGTCGTTCGCGCAAATCCTTGGCGACATCGCGCGCCTCCCCGTCAGGGTCGTCGGCGTCTTGCCTGATGTTTACGTCGATCAGCAGAGTCGTCGCGTCGAGATCGCCGAACTTGATGAGGGTCATGTCCCCGTTGTCGACGGGAAAAAACGTGATGGTTGTAGGCACTGGGGTCTCCGGGTAGACGACCGAAGGATGATCGCGTATAGTTAATGTACGACGATTTTTTATATCCGTCTACTTTTTAGGCGTGACTGATGCAAAAACCTTCCGTTCCTGCCGCCGAACCTGCTGAGCCTAAGGGGCTAAGTTGGGGGCTGGAGAGCAGACTTCAATTCATCGATTTCCGTCTGCGCTGGGAGCGGCGCATCAACCGGATGGATCTCACCGAGCACTTTGGTATTTCGGTCCCGCAGGCATCGCTGGACATTTCCAAGTACATGGAGTTGGCGCCGAGCAACCTGACTTACGACCGCAGCTCCAAGACCTACACGGCAGCGCAGAGTTTTCACCCGCTTTACCAACGAAGCTCGGCGCAACGCTATCTAGCAGAACTGCTAGCGACAAAGATGGGAATTGTCGAGCCGACGGCCAGCTTCATCGGCTCCGCGCCGGAGACAGATTGGGCCCCGTCCCCTTGGCGCACGATCAATGAGCAGACCGTCGAAGCAGTGGTGCGCGCAATCCGCCAGCAGGAATCCATTCTGGTGAGCTACCAGTCCATGACGTCGTTGGATGAATCGGTTCGCTTGCTGTCTCCCCACGCCCTTGGCAATGACGGTTTTCGCTGGCACATGCGCGCGTTTTGCCACAAGCGCCAGCGCTTCAGCGATTTCGTCCTTGCTCGAATCCTGCGCATCGATGGCTTCGAGGCGACCCAAGTGGACTCCAACCAAGATTCGCATTGGCAAACTGTATTGACGCTGGTACTTGCACCGCATCCCGATTTGCCTGCAGCCAAGAAACGAGTCTTAGAGTTGGACTACGGCATGGAAGATGGAGAGGTCAAACTTCCATGCCGCCAAGCGTTTCTGTACTACACGCTGAGACGTTTGGGTTTGCATACCAAGGAAGCACCAGACCCCCTCGCACAGCAGATCACGCTAAAAAACCGCGATGAAATCCAACCCTATATCGACGCCTTGGCGGCACAGGCCTGACTTCACATGACAACAATTTTTGAACTGGTCAAAGACCCCTACGAGCGCAAGGCACGTGTTATCCCTGGCCTTCTTGTGGCCTTACCCGTGCTGGTGCCGCTGTTGTGCGTCTACGGGGCTCGGCACCCTGTGCTTACAGGTGTGATCGGCCTGCTGGGCGGCTGCGGCGCTATCTATGCACTCGCGAGCGTAGCGCGCGGACGTGGTAAAAAACTTGAAGAGATGCTGGTCTCAAAATGGGGTGGCATGCCCACGACCATCGCACTACGCCACCGCGACAAGTTCCTTGATGGTGTCAGCAAGCAGCGTTATCACACGGCGATCACTGCCAAGTTGGGTATCGCCATGCCAACGGCAGAAGAAGAATCAGCAAACCCAGACAAGGCAGACGACATCTACATCGGTGCCACTAAGCGGCTTCGCGAACTCACGCGTTCCAACAAGCAGCTCTTGCTGAAAGAGAACATCGCCTATGGATTTCATCGCAACATGCTGGCGATGAAGCCTGTCGGTATCCTGTCGTGCCTCATGGGCGTCGTCTACGGATTGTTGATTGCAAAGATTTTGCAGGTAGCACCTCTCCAATTTGACTTGGTGCACCTTGCCGATCCAGGGCTTGCCGCAGGCTTGACATTGCTCATTTCGCTGGCGCTACTTGCCGCATGGCTACTGTATTTCGATCAGGACGCAGTAAGGCGGATGGGATTCGTCTATGCGGAACGTTTGTTTGAATGTTTGCCGTCGTTGCCTTCTTCCTCCTCACGGAAGAAAGCCGTAAAACCGACTACAGACTGAGGTTCTGCCCAATCTCCAAACAGGCGTATAGCTCCGCAGGTGTGTCTACCGCTTCCACGTCTTGGGACGAATCGTTCCGCGAGACTCCAGCAAGAGCCGCGTGCTTTCCAGTTCCTTTTGCAGCACATCGGTATCCGGCAGAACCATCCGGTAGTTCGCCGCCATGACCTTGGTGGGTAAGCCCTCCAGCGCATACCGCGCCAGGGCGAGCCCCTTGTCGGCACAAAGAATCAGCCCCACCGGCGGGTTCTCCTCGGGATAGGCCCAGTGTTCCTTGGCATAGTTGCAGTACATGTGCATCTGGCCCACGTCCGCATGCGTCAGACTCCCCAGCTTCAGGTCGATGATGACCAGGCAGCGTAACTTGCGATGGAACAGCAGCAAGTCCACCCGATACCAGGTCTGGTCGATGCGCAAGCGCCGCTGCCGTCCAATGAAGGTGAACCCTTCACCCAATTCGAGCAGGAAGTCTTCCAGCCGCCGGATCAAGGCGGCCTCCAGATCGGACTCCGAATACTCGTCCTTGAGGTCGAGGAACTCCAGCACATAGGGGTCTTTGATGGCATCGCCGGGCGCGACGGCATCTTCGGGCTTGGCCACCGCGCCCTTGGCCAGCATCGCCGCCTTGTTTTTCGACAGCGCCGTGCGCTCGTAGAACTGGCTGCCGATCTGCCGATCCAACTGGCGCACGCTCCAGCCGCCGCGCAAGGCCTCGGCTTCATAGAACTGGCGCGCATGCTCGTCCTTGACCGACAACAGCCGCACATAGGCCGACCACGGCAGCGTGAAGACCTGCGCCAGCTCGTCCAGCCGCCAAGGCCGCACTGGCTCCGGGGAAGATTCGCCAGACACTGTCTGGCGAATTGGCCGGGTCAGAAAAAACGACCGCATCTGCTGCAGGTTCTGACGGCTGAAGCCACGGCCGAACTGCTGGGTGAGGTCGCTTGCCAGCCGCTCGATCAACTGCTCGCCATAACCCGCGCGCCGCTTGCCCTGTTGCTCGGCCTCCACGATGCGGCGGCCAATCTCCCAGTAGCTGGCCGTCATCAGCGCATTGACGCTGCGCGCTGCCGTCTGGCGCGCGGCATCGAGCAGATCCACGATGCCGCCGTGGATGCCGGCGTAGCCGGCAGGCACGGCGGCGGGTGCGACTCCCGCCATCGCAGGCGCCTTCTTGGTCATGCAGCCACCTCCGCAGGCCGCTGCGCCTCGGTGATCGTCTTGCGCCGGTTCGCCACCAGCTCGGCCGCCTTGCGCACCGGATCGTCCTCGGTGTGGACGTAGCGCATGAACATCGCCACGGTCTTGTGCGCCGTCAGCGCCATGCCGACCTTGACCGGGATGCCCGAGTTGGCAATGTCGGTCGCGGAGCGGTGGCGGATGCCATGCGTGCCGACGTGCGTGGCGCCCGCCGCCTTGAGGGCGCGGCTCCAGCCGCCGTAATACTCGCCCGTGGTCAGGTGCTTGCCGGGATGGCTTGGAGACGGCAGCACATAGGGAGTGCCTTCCTGCCGTGGCGCCGTCGAGAGCAGTCGATAGGCTTCCTCGCTCATGGGCTTGGACATGCCGCCCGTCTTGCTGTCCGGCCAGACCACGCGGCGGTTGTCCAGGTCCACCCAATCCCATCGGAGCGTCACGATTTCGGAGCGGCGGCCGGCGAACTCGAATTGAAGGCGGATCGCCAGCGGGATGACGTAGTTCTCCAGACCCTCGGCTTCGATGTGCTCCAGTCGCCGAAACAGCTTGCCCATGTCCTCGTCGCTGATGAGGTGGGTGGCCTTGCCGTTGGGGTACATCGGGACGTGGCGGCAGGGGTTGGTGCCGTCAGGCCGGTGGCCCCACACCTCGGCCAGGTTGAACATCTTGCGCATCACGCTGAAAGCACGGTTGGCCTCGGCCGGCTTGTGCGCCATCTTCTTCATCGCCGTGGCCACGTCCGGGCGCTTCACGTCCTGGACCTTCAAACGGCCCAGCATCGGAACGATGCAGCGGTCGATGACGGCCTGATACCCGCGCTGGGTGCTGGGCTTGTTGCGCTGCTTGGAGTAATCCTCCATGAACTTGGTACACAGCTCCTTGACCGTGGGGGCTGAACGGGCGGCGGCCTTGGCCGCGCTGGGGTCGCCGCCCCGGCGCACCTCGGCCAGCCATTCCTGGGCCAGCGAGCGGGCCTGCTCGACGGTCAGTTCCCCGTACAGGCCCAGGGCGGGCTTGCGCCGCTCGCCAGCGTTCGTGCGGTACTGGAGCATGAACACCTTGCGGCCCGCTGGTGTAACCTTGCACAGGAAGCCGGGCACCAGCGTGTCCCGGAGTTCGACGGCCTGCGCCTGGGGTTGTGCCGCATCGACTGCGGACTTGGTGAGCTTGAGTTTTGCCACGATGACTCCTCGGAAAGACCCGATTCCCAAGAGCCATGTAGGGGCCATCAGAGGGGAAGCCGGGTCAGGTTTCGGAAAGCACCGGCATATGTTGGACTCGCCTAAGTTATTGATAAACCTGCTGTATCGGGCTTCGGCGTAGTCCAGCAAAGTTCGGTGCTGGAGTCATGGTGAAATGAAAAAGGGCCTGCGATGCAGGCCCTTTTCGTTCAGCGGGACGACCGGTGTGCGGCGTTCAGAACGACGCGACCATCGAGCCCTTGAACTGCTTCTTGATGAATTCCTTCACTTCCGGCGACTGGTACGCCTTGACCAGCTTCTTCACCCACGGCTGGTCCTTGTCCTTCGCGCGCACGGCGATCACGTTCGCGTACGGGCTCGTCAGCGATTCGAGCGCGATTGCGTCCTTGGTCGGCTGCAGGTTCGCGGCGAGCGCGTAGTTCGTGTTGACCACGGCCGCGTCGACGTCCGACAGCACGCGCGGCAGTTGCGCGGCGTCGAGTTCGGAGATCTTCAGCTTCTTCGGGTTGTCGGCGATGTCGAGCACCGTCGCGTTGTTACCGCCCGTACCGGCGCCCGCCTTCAGCTTGATCAGGCCCTGCGTCTGCAGCAGCAGCAGCGCACGGTTCTCGTTCGACGGATCGTTCGGCACCGCGATCTTCGCGCCTTGCGGCAGGTCCTTCAGCGCCTTGAACTTCTTCGAGTACACGCCCATCGGCGAGATGTAGGTCAGGCCCGCGGTGACCAGCTTGTAGCCGCGCTGCTTCACCTGGCTGTCGAGGTAGGGCTGGTGCTGGAAGCTGTTCGCGTCGAGGTCGCCCGCGTCGAGCGCCGCGTTCGGCTGCACATAGTCGTTGAACTCGACGACCTTCACGTTCAGGCCTTCCTTCTCCTTCGCAACCTTCTGCACGAGCTGCCACACTTCCGAATCCGGGCCGGCGACCGTGCCGACCTTGATCACCTTGTCTTCGGCGTGCGCGCCTGCCGACAGCGTCAGCGCTGCGCCGGTGGCCAGCACGGAAAATACCTTCAGGAGACTGCGACGCTTCATCTGTTTCTCGCTTTCTTGCTTGACTGAAATGGGGCGCGATACGGGTATGCCCCGACTCGCTGGAAGGGGCAAATGGTGTCACAGGATCGGCGGGAAGTGAAATACATCCCGCTCATATGGGTATGCACCGCAGCGGTGCTGGCGGAGGTTACGCGACTCGGCCGTTAGTTGCGTTCATGCGAATCGCGCGTCAGCCTGGGGGCGTCACACCACCGCCGCCTGACCGGCCACCTTCGTATCGAATGCAGGTTCGCCCACCTGCCCGCCAACCCGGAATGCGCCGACCGCGTCGCGCAGCCGCGCGGCCTGTTCCTGCAGCGACGCGGCGGCGGCGGCGGCCTCCTCGACGAGCGCCGCGTTCTGCTGCGTCACCTGGTCCATCTGCGTGACCGCGCGCCCGACCTGCGTGATGCCGCTCGCCTGCTCCTCGGACGCAGCCGCGATCTCGCCCATGATGTCGGTCACGCGCGCGACGGCCTGCAGGATCTCGCCCATCGTCGTGCCGGCCTGGCCGACCAGCGTCGACCCGTTGCGCACGCGCTCGACCGAGTCGACGATCAGCTCGCGGATCTCCTTCGACGCCGTCGCGCTGCGCTGCGCGAGCGAGCGCACTTCGCCCGCGACCACCGCGAAGCCGCGGCCCTGCTCGCCCGCGCGGGCGGCTTCAACTGCAGCGTTCAGCGCGAGGATGTTGGTCTGGAACGCGATGCCTTCGATCACGCCGATGATGTCGGCGATCTTGCGCGAGCTGTCGTCGATCTGGCCCATTGTGCCGATCACGCGGTTCACGACGTCGCTCCCCGTGCGCGCGATCTCCGATGCGCTGTTCGCCAGCCCGCTCGCCTGCCGCGCGTTGTCGGCGTTCTGCTTCACCGTCGCGGTCAGCTGCTCCATGCTCGCGGCGGTTTCTTCCAGCGACGCGGCCTGCTCCTCGGTGCGCTGCGACAGGTCGTCGTTGCCGGCCGAGATCTGGCGGCTCGCCGACGCGATCGATCCAGCCGACTGGCGAATCCCGCCGATCGTCGCCTGCAGCCGTGCCTGCATGTCGTGCATCGTGGCCATCATGCTCGTGCGGTCGCCCGCACGCACCGGCACCGGCTGCGTCAGGTCGCCCTGCGCGATGCGTGCCGCGAGCGCGGCCGCTTCGTCCGGCTCGCCGCCGAGGCTGCTGCGCACGTTGCGGATGATCACCAGCATCGCCGCGCTGATCACGAAGCCGATCACGAACACGACCGCGAGGTGGCCGAGCAGCGTCCGGTAGTAGATGGTGTCGATGTCCTTCAGGAAGACGCCGCTCGAGATGTTCCAGTCCCACGGCGCGAAGCGCGTGACGTAGCTGATCTTCGGCACGGCGGTCTCGCTGTGCGGCAGGCGCCCGCGGTACTCGGCGAAGCCACTGCCGGTTTCCTTCGCCGCGTTCAGGATCGTGACGAACAGCGGCTTGCCGTCCGGGTCGAGATAATCGCCGACCTGCGTGCCGACCAGCTTCGGCAGCGTCGGATGCATCAGCACGACCGGCTTCGAGTCCATCACGAACACGTAGCCCGAATCGCCGTAGCGCATCGCGGCGAGGCTCGCGAGCGCGTCGCGCTTCGCGTCGGCCTCAGGCAGCGTGCCGCTCTGCGCGAGTGCGTGATACGCCTTCACGATGCCGGCCGCCGAGTCGACGAGATTCGCGATGCCTGCCTTGCGTTCGGCCAGCATCGTCGCGCGCGTCTCGTACGCGCTCCATGCGCCGACGCCCAGGAGACCGATCCATACCAGCGCAAGCGCGAGCCACAGCTTGCGGTTCAAACTCATTCTGCTCATCTGCGTGCCTTTGTCGATGTCGATGCGCACGCTGCGCGCGAACGGCCTGCCGCGCGCAAACGCTTGCCCTTTTATTTACGGCATCGAGGCTTACAACTTGAATACGCGCAGGCGCCGCGAACCGACGATCGGCACGCCCCTACACCCCGACCGCCGGCGCGACAGCCCGCATCCGCTGTGCTAAAAAGACCGGCTAGCCGGCACACGAAGAGCCGGCACCATTCCGGGGGCCATCCATGTACGTCATCGATATTCACTACACCGCATCGCTCGAACGCATCGACGATGCGCTCGAACGCCATCGCGCCTTTCTGCAGCCGCAGTTCGACAAGGGCATCTTCATCGCGGCCGGGCCGAAGGTGCCGCGCGAAGGCGGCGTGATCCTCGCGGCCCGCATCGATCGCGACGAGCTGGACGCGATCCTGAACACGGATCCGTTCGTCACCGAAGGGATCGCCACGTATCGCGTGACGGAATTCCGGATCACGCGCGCCGCATCCGGCTTCAACGTGCCCGCGCTGCCGTAACGCGACGCCTGCGCGATGCGCGCGCAGGCCGACACGCCGCCTGACGGGCGGCGCATGCAAACAACGAGGAAAGAGGAAAAGCGTGACGGCGCGTGGCGGCCGTCACGTGATCGCCGGGCCGGGCGCCCGGCGGCTGCCGGTCAGTCGACCAGCAGCTTCAGGTCGTGGACCCACGGGCCGGGGCCCTGGCCGTCGCGCACGAACAGGCGCAGCTTGCCGTCGCGGTCGAACACGTAGCTCGCGGCGGTGTGATCCATCGTGTAGCTGCCGGGCGTCTTGCCGGGCACCTTCGCGTAGTACACGCGGAAATCCTTCGTGACCTTCTTCAGCGCCGCTTCGTCGGCCGGCCGCAGGCCGATGAACGACGGATCGAACGCGGGCACGTACTGGCCGAGCAGCGCCGGCGTGTCACGCTCCGGGTCGACGGTGACGAACAGCACCTGCACGCGCTTCGCGGCATCCGGCCCCAGCTGCTTCAACGCTTCGGACAGCTCGGCCATCGTCGTCGGACACACGTCCGGGCAGTGCGTGTAGCCGAAGAACATCACGACCGCCTTGCCCTTGAAGTCGGCAAGCGTACGCACCTTGCCGGCCGTATCGGGCAGCGAGAAGTCGCTGCCGAACTGCGTGTTGCCGGTGATGTCGAGATTCTGGAATTTCGGCGCGTTGTCGCATCCGGCGAGCAGCAGCGCTGCCGTGAATGCACACGCGAGCATCCAGCCTTGGCGCGCGCGGCGCCCGAACCGTGATTGGAGCATTGCGTTCAAACCGTGCGGTTACACGCCGAGCAGCGGGCGTGCATAGTGATCGACGAGCAGCGCGGCGAACAGCAGCGACAGGTAGACGATCGAGTAGCGGAAGGCCTTGCGGGCGAGTTCATCCGAATAATCGCGATGGATCTTCCACGCATACGCGAGGAACACCGCGCCGAGCAGCACCGCGCTCGTCAGGTAGACGGCCCCGCTCATCCCGGAGATGAACGGCATCAGCGTGACCGCGAACAGGATCACCGTGTACAGCAGGATGTGCAGCCGCGTGAACTTCTCGCCGTGCGTGACGGGCAGCATCGGCAGCCCCGCATTCTCGTAATCCTTGCGGCGATAGAGTGCGAGCACCCAGAAATGCGGCGGCGTCCACACGAAGATGATCAGCACGAGGATCCACGCGTCGCCCGGCACCGCGCCGGTGACCGCGGCCCAGCCGAGCGCCGGCGGCATCGCACCCGACGCGCCGCCGATCACGATGTTCTGCGGCGTCATCGGCTTGAGCAGCAGCGTGTAGATCACTGCGTAGCCGACGAAGGTGGCGATCGTCAGCCACATCGTCAGCGGGTTCGTGAACGTATAGAGCGTCCATGCGCCGACGCTGCCGAGCACGGCCGAGAAAATCAGGATCTGCGGCGTCGTGATCTCGCCGCGCGCGGACGGGCGCCACGCGGTACGACGCATCATCGCGTCGATCTTCTGTTCGACGAGGCAGTTGATTGCGAACGCGGCGCCGGCCAGCAGCCAGATGCCGACCGTGCCGCCGATCAGCACATGCCACGGCACCATGCCCGGCGTCGCGAGGAACATGCCGATCACCGCGCAGAACACCGCGAGCTGCGTGACACGCGGCTTCGTCAGCGCCATGTACTGCGAAAACCGGCTACCGGGCGATTGGGAAAGGGTGCTTTGCATGGGGGCGGTCACGCCGGGGCGGCGTCGCGCGCAGGCTGCGCGACACGGCCGGGGCGGCTTGAAAGGATGCGAAAGTTTAACATGACGACGAGCAGCAGCAGGATCGCGGCCCCGCCGTTGTGCGCGACGGCGACCGGCAGCGGCCACTGCAGCACGATGTTGGTCAGGCCCGTCACGAACTGCAGCAGGACGACCAGCAGCACGCCGTTCGCGGGCCGCCGCAGCGACTCGAAACGGCGCATCTTCAGCGCGAACGCGACCAGGTACGCGACCACGACGAACGCGAACGTGCGGTGCGTCCAGTGGATCGCGACCAGCGCGTCCTGCGTGATCGCCTCGCCGTCCTTCGTCATCCCGAGCGCGCGCCACAGGTGGAAGCCGTGCTGGAAGTCCATCGGCGGGATCCACTGGCCGTTGCAGGTCGGGAAGTCGGTGCACGCGAGCACCGCGTAGTTGGTGCTCACCCAGCCGCCGAGCGCGATCTGCACGACCAGCAGCACGAGCGCCGCGAGCGCGGCCGCGCGATAGCGGCCGGCTTCGGGGTCATACGACGGCAGCGGCGTCTGCCGCGCCGCGAGCCAGCCGAGCGTGCCGAGCAGCGTGAGGCCGAGCAGCAGGTGGATCGTGACGATCACCGGCTGCAGCTTCATCGTGACCGTCCACGCGCCGAACGCGCCCTGCACGAGGATCAGCAGCAGCAGGCTCGTCGGCCACCACGGCGACACGTGCAGCGGGCGGCGGCGCAGCCGCGCGGTCCACGCGATCACGACCTGCGCGATGATCAGCACGCCGATCGCCATCGCGAAATAGCGGTGGATCATCTCGATCCACGCCTTCGACATGCTGACGGGGCCCGTCGGCATCGCCTGGTGCGCGGCCGTGATCGCGGCGTGTGCGATGAACGGCGACGACGTGCCGTAGCAGCCGGGCCAGTCCGGGCAGCCGAGCCCCGAATCGGTCAGCCGCGTGAAGCCGCCGAACATCACCAGGTCGAGCGTCAGGAAGGTGGTGATCCACACCAGCTTGCGAAACTTGTTGTCGTCGGCCTTCACCCACACGTACGACAGCGGCAGCAGCGCGATGCAGAAGCCGATCAGGCCGAGTTGCAGTAGATACGACATCGGTTCATTGCCTCTCGTATTGCCTTAGCCGATGCTCGACCACTTCAGCAGCTTCGTCACGTCCGACTTGATCTTGCTGGGGTTCGGATCCTTCGGGAAGCGCATCATCAGGTTGCCGTTCGGGTCGACCATGTAGATGTGGTCGCTGTCCTTCGTGCCCGCGTCGGCCGGCAGCCACGCGGCTACCGCGGCCGGGTCGGCGATGAGCCGGCGCGTGTCCGGGTACGCATCCAGCACCTTCTGCGGCATTGCGCCCGCATCGCTGCGCAGCCACACCATCGTGAGCCGGTGCCGCTCGCCCGCCTGCGTGACGCGGATCTGGCGCATGAAATAGAGCTTCTCCGCGCATGCCTTGTCGCACGCACTGCTGTCGGTCATCACGAACAGCCACACGCCGCGCAGCGACGACAGCGGCACGGTCTTGCCGGTTTCGTCGGTCACCTGCAGATCGGCGGGGATCGGGCGCTGCGGCTCGATCAGCGTGCCGTAGTTGGTCGAGCCGCCCTTCGGCTTGATCACGTAATAGGTGAAGTACGACGCGATCATCGGTGCGGCGCACACGAGACCCAGCAGCACGAGCATCCAGCGGCCGCGCTTGCGGGCCGCCGGCGAGATCGGCGCAGCGGCCGGACCCTGACGGGAAGATTGCATGGACAAATCAGACCTCTCGAAACGAACCCGCGGCGTCCTCGCCGCGTCCGGGCATCGCATTCACGCGTCGGACGACTTCTTCGCCGCGCGTCGCGCCGCGTACAAGCCGAAACCGAGCGCGGCCGCCGCCATGCCCCACCACTGAAACATGTAACCGTAATTGCGCTCGACGCCGGTCGTCGCCGCCGGCCAGTCGCGCACGAGCTTGTCGCCGTCGTCGCTCGTCTGCTGGATCACGAACGGCTGCAGCGGCAGCCCCGTTTCCTTCGCATACGCGGCGACGTCCAGGTTCTGCCGGATCTTCTGGTGCGCCGCCGACCCGCCTTCGCCGAGCTCGAACGCACGCGACGCGTCGGCGCGCGCGATGCCCACGACCTCGACGTCGCCCGCGGGCGTCGCGAACGGCTCGATCGCCGTGCGATCGGAGATATTGCGCGGCAGCCAGCCGCGGTTCACGAGCACGACGCCGCCGCCCGTGAGTTTAAACGGCATCACGACGTAAAAACCCGGCTGGTCGTTATACGGCCGATTGTCGAGGAACACGGCCTGCTCGGGCAGGAAACGGCCCGTCGCCCGCACGCGATGGAACTCGATCGACGCGAGCGGCATCGGCTGCGCGCCGACTTCGACGGGCGCCGCCTGCTCGTAGCGCTCGATGCTCGCCTGCAGCGCTTCCTTCTGGTGCGCGCGGTCGCGCTGCCAGAAACCGAGACGGATCGTGATCGCGACGACGACGAGAATCAGCAGCGCAGGCAGCCAGCGGATCTTCATCATGCGGCCCGCCCGGCACCTGCCCGAAAGCGAAGTGCGATAATTATCCTCTTCCTTTCGAATTGCCGTCGTCCGGTTCGTGTCATGCACATACTCGTTCCCATCGCCTTCGTCCTCATCATTGCCAGCATGGGCTCGGCGCTCTACTTCATGATGCACGACCGCGGCCACACGAAACGCATGGTCTGGTCGCTCGCCACCCGCGTCGGGCTGTCGGTGTCGCTGTTCCTGCTCATCCTGATCGCGAACGGGATGGGCTGGATCCATTCGACCGGCCTGCCGATCGGGCGTTGATCCGTTTGCCGCTGCGGCCGCTGTGACATTTCGCCGCACGGTCGCGCCACCAAGCAAAAGCGCCGCCTGACTGAGTCGCGGCGGCGCCAGGGTGGTGAAGGCCGGCAGCCGGGCTGCCCGGCCGACCCCAATGAAAACGGCCCGCGCATTGCTGCGCGGGCCGTTGTTCCATTTACAGCCAGTAGACGACGACGTACAGGCCGAGCCAGACGACGTCGACGAAGTGCCAGTACCACGCGGCGCCTTCGAATGCGAAGTGGTGATCGGGCTTGAAGTGGCCGCGGATCATCCGCACCAGCACCACCGCGAGCATCGTGCCGCCGAGGAACACGTGGAAACCGTGGAAGCCCGTCAGCAGGAAGAACGTCGAACCGTACACACCCGAGTTCAGCGTCAGGTTCAGTTCGTTGTACGCGTGGTAGTACTCGAAGCCCTGCAGGAACAGGAAGCAGATACCGAACGCGAGCGTCGCGGCCAGCCAGGCGATCGCCTTCTTGCGATGATCGTCACGCAGCGCGTGGTGCGAGATCGTCAGCGTCACGCCCGACGACAGCAGGAATGCCGTGTTCAGCGTCGGGATCGGCCACGGGCCCATCGTCTTGAAGTGACCGGCGAGCGCGGCGGGGCCTTCGTTCGGCCACACGGCGGAGAAATCCGGCCAGATCAGCTTGTAGTCGAGGCTGCCGAGCTGGTGCAGCGCGATTTCACGTGCATAGAACAGCGCGCCGAAGAACGCGCCGAAGAACATGACTTCCGAGAAGATGAACCAGCTCATGCTCCAGCGGTACGACTTGTCGACGTTCTTGCCGTAGTGACCGCCTTCGGATTCGGCGATCGCGTCGCCGAACCAGTGATACAGCGTAAAGAGCAACCAAAGCAGGCCGAGCAGCGCCGTAAACGGCGCCCAGTCGTGACCGTTGATCCACAGCGCTGTCGATCCGAGCATGACCAGCAGGCCGATGGCCGCGCTGATCGGATGCTGCGACGGATGCGGCACGAAATAGTACGGGGTCTGGTTTTGACCGCTCATGCTTGATTCTCCACTTCAGTCCAATTTGTGTACCGGAAACCGCTCCGGCTTTATTTCTTGCGCGGCGTGACCACCACCGCTCCTTCCTGCACGCGGCGCCGTGGCGCCGCGCACTGCATTCTTTCGTGGCCGCGGGCTTCAGCCCACGACGGCACGCACGATCAGGATCAGCACGCCGATGAACACACCGGCTGCCAACAACGCGACGATCAGCACGTGCAGCGGATTCAGCTGCGTCGCGTCGGCCTCCAGGTCGCGCCGCTTGCGCACCCCGAAGAACGACCACAGCACCGCTTTCAGCGCCTGACCGAACGACCCACCCCGCTTGACCTCCGTCATCGCCCCGCCTCCGTCGTCATGCGTCCGGCTTCGCCGCGCCCTGCGCCGCGGTCTTGCCCGGCGCCGGCGCCGGCGTGGCCGGCGTATTCAGCTCGAAGAACGTGTACGACAGCGTGATCGTCTTCACATCCTTCGGCAGTTTCGGATCGATCACGAACACCACCGGCATCTTGCGCGACTCGTTCGCGGCCAGCGTCTGCTGCGTAAAGCAAAAGCACTCGATCTTCTTGAAGAACTCCGTCGCCTGTTTCGGCGCGTAGCTCGGAATCGCCTGGGCAACGACCGGCCTGCCCTGCCCGTTCGTCACGTCGTACACGATCGTCGTCAGTTCGCCCGGATGCACGTCGAGACTGTTGTGCTCCGGCTTGAATCCGAGCGGGCCGCGCGCGTTCGCATCGAACTCGACCGACACCGTGCGGCTGTAATCGACCTGCGAGTTCTTCACCTCGCGCTCGCTGACATCGCGCTGCACCAGGTTGTTGATGCCGGTGATCTGGCAGATCGCCCGGTACATCGGGATCAGCGCGAAGCCGAAACCGAACATCAGCCCGGCCACGACGAAGAGCTTCACCAGCATCGAACGATTGAACGCGCGATCGACGGCGCCCTCTTCCGGCTTCGACATACGACAACTTCCTCGCTACTGCGTCCGTTACTGCATCAGTGTGTGGACAGCCACCACTGCTTGATCACGACACCCATAAAAAAGACGGCGGCGATGACGAGCAGGATGAGGCCGAGCCGCTTGTTGCCCGCGCGAATCTGCTCGGGCGTTCGTCTTTCTTGTGGATTCCGGTTCATCTGACACTTCGGTTCGGCGCCCGCCGCGCCTGCCTGCAACGGCAGGCAGCGGCGGAGCGCACGGTGAAACTTATTCGACGTGCGGCGGTTGCTCGAACGTGTGGAAGGGAGCCGGGCTCGGCACCGTCCACTCGAGGCCCGTCGCGCCATCCCACGGCTTGTCCGACGCCTTTTCCAGCTCGCCGCCGCCACGGTAGGCCGGCAGCGCGACTGCGAACAGGAAGTACACCTGTGCGAGGCCGAAGCCGAATGCACCGATCGTCGCCACCTGGTTGAAGTCCGTGAACTGCGCCGGGTAGTCCGCATAGCGACGCGGCATGCCTGCGAGACCGACGAAGTGCATCGGGAAGAACGTCAGGTTGAAGAAGATCATCGACGCCCAGAAGTGGATCTTGCCGCGCGTCTCGTTGTACATCCAGCCCGTCCACTTCGGCGCCCAGTAGTACCAGCCCGAGAACAGCGCGAACAATGAGCCGGCCACCAGCACGTAGTGGAAGTGCGCCACCACGAAGTAGGTACCGTGATACTGGATGTCGAGCGGCGCCATCGCGAGCATCAGGCCCGTCAGACCGCCGAACGTGAACACGAACAGGAAGCCGATCGCGAACAGCATCGGGGTTTCGAACGTCATCGAGCCGCGCCACATCGTCGCGAGCCAGTTGAACACCTTCACGCCCGTCGGCACCGCGATCAGCATCGTCGCGTACATGAAGAACAGCTGGCCGGTGACCGGCATGCCCGTTGCGAACATGTGGTGCGCCCAGACCATGAACGACAGGATCGCGATCGAAGCCGTCGCGTACACCATCGAGCTATAGCCGAACAGCGTCTTGCGTGCGAACGCCGGGATCACCTGCGACACGATCCCGAACGCCGGCAGAATCATGATGTACACCTCGGGGTGGCCGAAGAACCAGAAGATGTGCTGGTACATCACCGGATCGCCGCCGCCTGCCGCGTTGAAGAACGACGTGCCGAAGTGGCGGTCGAACAGCACCATCGTGATCGCGCCTGCCAGAACCGGCATCACCGCGATCAGCAGGTAGGCCGTGATCAGCCACGTCCATGCGAACATCGGCATCTTCATCAGCGTCATGCCCGGTGCGCGCATGTTCAGGATCGTCACGACGATGTTGATCCCGCCCATGATCGACGACGCGCCCATGATGTGCACCGCGAAGATCGCGAAGTCCATGCCCGGGCCCATCTGCGTCGACAGCGGCGCGTAGAGCGTCCAGCCGGCAGCCGTCGCGCCACCCGGCGCGAAGAACGAACCGACCAGCAGCACGGCCGCGACCGGCAGCAGCCAGAAGCTGAAGTTGTTCATCCGCGCGAACGCCATGTCGGACGCGCCGATCTGCAGCGGAATCATCCAGTTCGCGAAGCCGACGAACGCCGGCATGATCGCGCCGAACACCATGATCAGGCCGTGCATCGTCGTGAGTTCGTTGAAGAACTCCGGACGCATGATCTGGAGGCCCGGCTCGAACAGCTCGGCCCGGATGGCGAGCGCCATCACGCCGCCCGACAGGAACATGATGAACGAGAACAACAGGTACAGCGTACCGATGTCCTTGTGGTTGGTGGCGAACAGCCAGCGCCGCCAGCCGTGCGGCATTTCGTGCGCGTGGTCGTCGTGCGCGTGGTCCGCGGCTACGTCGTGCCCGATGCTAGACATGAGAATCTCCTAATGCGAATACGTCGACTAACTCAGCGACACGTCAAGCCGCCGGGCCGATCTCGACACGCCGGGCTTCCTTCGCGTCCGCCCCGCCCGTGATCGTTTCCGGCTTTTTGAGAATAATGTGGTCTTCCGCCACGCCTGCTGCCTTCAGCGCGTCGCGCACGGCTTGTGCGCGATGCTTCGCCAGTTCGGCGTTCGCGTCGGCCGAGCCCGACTTGTCGGTAAAGCCCGACAGCGCGAGCTTCGCGTCCGGATGTGCCTTCGCATAGTCGGCCGCGGTGGCGATCGCCGCTTTCGCGTCGGCCGGCAGCACGCTCTTGCCCGTCTCGAAGTAGATCGTCGACAGGGCGGCCGAAGCCGCTGCGGCCGGCTGCTCTGCGCCCGACGCGGCTTGCGCCGGCGCCGAAGCTGCTTCGGCCGGTGCGGCTGCCGCTGCGCCCGCCGCGTCTTCCGGCATCTTGCCGTTACGCGCGTCGGCCACTTGCTTCGGCTGCAGCAGGTCGTTCTTGTGGTTGCCCCACGAATTGCGTTCGTACGTGATGACCGATGCAATGTCGAGATCCGACAGCGACGCCCACGACGGCATCGCGCCCTTGCCGTGCAGCACGCGCTCGACGTGGCCGGCGATCGGGCCGTTCACGATCGCGCTGCCGTCCATCGCCGGGAATGCGCCGAGACCCTTGCCGTTCACCTGGTGGCAGGCTGCGCAGTTCGCCTTGTAGACGTCCTCGCCGTGCGCGACGAGTTCAGCCATCGTGTAGACCTTGTTCGGATCGACTGCGGCGCTGGCCAGCTTGGCCTTCTGCGCGGTGACCCACTTCGCGTAGTCGTCTTCCGACAGGACTTCGACGACGACCGGCATGTACGCGTGTTCCTTGCCGCACAGCTCGGTACAGAAACCGCGGAACGTACCGACCTTGTCGGCCTTGAACCACGTGTCGCGCACGAAGCCGGGGATCGCATCCTGCTTCACGCCGAACGCGGGCACGTACCACGAGTGGACGACGTCGTTCGCGGTCGTGATGATGCGGATCTTCTTGTTGACCGGCACGACGAGCGGGTTGTCGACTTCCTGCAGGTAGGTGTCGGTGATCGGCTTCTTGCCCATCACTTCGTCACGCGGGGTGCTGAGCGTCGACAGGAAGCCGATGCCCTCGCCCGGGCCCTTCACGTAGTCGTAGCCCCACTTCCACTGGTAGCCGGTGACCTTGATCGTGAGATCGGCGTTCGTCGTGTCCTTCATTGCGACGACGGCCTTCGTCGCCGGCAGCGCCATCAGCACGACGATGACGAACGGCACGATCGTCCAGATGATCTCGACGGTCGTGCTTTCATGGAAATTGGCGGCCTTGTGGCCCTTGGATTTGCGGTGCGCGAAGATCGAATAGAACATCACGCCGAACACGCCGACGAAGATCACCGTACACAGGATCAGCATCATCGTGTGGAGATCGTAGAGCTCCTCGGCGATCTTCGTGACAGGCGGCTGAAAGTTGATCTCGTTGACGCGGGGGCCGCCCGGGCTATCACCGACCGCCAGGGCGGCACCGGCAAAGAGCAATCCGCTGCATGCCAGCACGCCCGTGAGGGCTCGCTTGATTGTTTTCATAGCATCCTTACCCAAAATTTCCATTCAAACCCTCCCCCGTCGCAAGCCGCCGGCCATATCCGCCGGTGCCCGCGCCTCGTCAGCCGCAGCGCCTGAGCGACACGCGCAGTTCGTCGGCGAACTGCGCGCGCTTGTACTGCGCGAGATGCTGCCCGATTACGACGGTCTGCCCGCGCGATACCAGCCGAATCGGATCGCGTGGCGTCGCACCCGGCTCGACCCGCACCCAGCGCGGGTTGAATTCGATCTGCGTGAGCCGCTCCGCATCCATCCGCTCGATCACGAGCCGGTGCGGATACAGCCTGATGCGTTCGTAATCGACCGCATGGCGAGCATAAATCGCAAATGCGACACCCACAGCCAGCAACTCGATTCCGGTGAAGGGCATGACGAGCCAAGCCCCCCGCCACATCAGCAATGTCGCGATCACCAGCGAGAAGCCCGCGAGCGACGCGTAAAACAGCACGAACTGGCGCGGCGACGCCGAACAATTGCGTTTCATGAGCCAGTCTTCGAGGACCGGCTCGCCGTTCGTCGTCTCCGCCAAAACCCTCGCTGCTTCCATCGCCGCCTCACGCGAATGGCATGCGATGCATGCCTGCATCGGACTCGTCGCCCCGTATTGCGGGGACCCCGGGACGACAAGCTGACGCATTATAGGCGGGTTCAATGGCATCCACAAGCAAGCGACTATCGGCCCGCGAGCCAAGCGCGACAAGCTTTTCGGCCATTTTAGGCGCCAATTCGACCCCGCTTTGCGCTGCTAATTTCAGACATAACAAAACCCCTCTTTACCGCTTTACCGATTCTTCGGACGCCCCTTTCCGATGTCTTCGATGCGCACGATCCCGTGCCCTTCGGCGGTCGTGCGCGGCACGGCCTTCCAGGCGTGGCCGTAGATCACTTCGAACGTCAGCGGAATCGTGCCGTCCGCGCGCCGGCGGGCCTCCAGCGCGTCGCCGAGCGCCGCGCGAAAGCGCCGCGTCGCGCGCTGCGGCGCCTCGCGGTCGAACGGATAGGCGCCCCAGCCGCGCACGTCGGCCAGCAGGGAATCGGAGGTTTTGTAGGTGACGGTCAGCACTTCCTGATCCATCACGGGAATCTCGAAGCCGCTCTCGACGAGCATGTCGCCGAGGTCGTGCATGTCGACGAAATCGATCACACGCGCGGCGGGCGGCGCCATGCCGAGCGCCGCTTCGGCGTCCGCGCAGGCCGCGCGCAGTTCGCGCAGGGTATCGGGGCCGAGCGTGCTGAACATCAGCAGCCCGTTGACGCGCAGCACGCGCTGCCATTCGGGCAGCACTGCGTCCGGGCGCGAATGCCAGTGGAGGGCGAGATTCGACCAGATCAGGTCGAACGCGCCGCCAGGGAACGGCAGCGCGGCGAAATCGGCCTGCGCGACGCGCGGGCCGCGCTGGCCCAGTGCTCGGCCGAGCGAGGCCGGCAGCCAGCGGCGCCAGCTCGTCTGCTCGACCTCGCGCTGCCCCGCTCGCGCGAGCATCGCGCCCGACAGGTCGACGCCGAATACGGGCGCCTCCGGAAAGCGCGCGCGCAGCGCCGGCAGGTCGTCGCCCGGGCCGCAGCCCGCGTCCAGCACGGCTGCGGGGCTCACCTTGATGTATTCGAGACGCTCGTTCATGCGCTGCGCGATCTCGCGCGGCAGGAACGCGACCGCATCGAACGTGGCGGCACGGCGGTCGAAAATCCGCCGCAGGCGCCTTGCGTCATTGGCCGGACGGCCGGTTGAAGTCGAAGCTGGGGACATGTCGGGCACACTGGCGAAGAGCCCGAAGTATACTCGCTCGCCCCGCAGGCTTCATTGAGGCGGGGTGTCAGGAGTGTTGCGATGATCCGCAGTTCCGCCCGACGTACGATGCGCGTCGCTTTGTCGCAGGTTTGCACGCTGGCAGCGCGCGTCGCCGCGGTCGCGCTACCCAATCGCTGCGCACTGTGCGGCAATTTGTCACACGCCGTGATTTGCGGCGCTTGCGACGCCGCGTACTGGAATGAAGCGCGGCTGCGCTGCGACGTCTGCGCGCTGCCGCTGGGCATCGGGCACGCTCGTTCGCCCCCGCCCCGCGGCGCTCGCGCCGCCGGCCGTGCAGCCGCGTACCGTTGCGACGCGTGCCGTGCGGCACCGCCGCCGTTCGATGCAACGCTCGCACTGGCGGATTACCGCGCGCCGCTCGACGGGCTCGCGCGCGGCCTGAAGTTTCACCGGCAACTCGCGCTCGGCGCCGAATTCGCGGCGCGGCTCGCCCGGTTGACCGACGATACGCCCGGCGCCGGCGGCTTCGACCTGGTGGCGCCGGTGCCGCTGTCGCACCGGCGGCTCGTCGCGCGCGGCTACAACCAGGCGTGGGCGATCGCGCGTCCGCTCGCGCGGCGGCTCGGCGTGCGCGCGGATGCGGCGCTGCTCGCGCGCGTCGCCGACACCGCGCCGCAGTCGCGGCTCGACCGGCACGCACGGCGCGACAACGTGATGGCGGCATTCGCGGTGGCGGGTGGCGTCGCCGGCCGCCACGTCGCGCTCGTCGACGACGTGATGACCTCCGGCGCGACGCTCGCGGCCGCCGCGCAGGCGCTCAAGGCGGCGGGCGCCGCACGCGTGACGAATCTGGTTGCGCTGCGCACCGCCAGGGACTAATTAGATAGAGAGGCCAGCCGCCCGGATACGGCGGCGGCCGTCATGAACCGGCCGGCCGGGAACGCGCACGCGTCGCGCTGCCCCGGCCGGCCCAGCCAAACCGATACATGTTCAACGTCGTCCTCGTCGCTCCCGAAATTCCGCCGAACACCGGCAACGTGATCCGCCTGTGCGCCAACACGGGCGCGCGCCTGCACCTGATCGAGCCGCTCGGCTTCCCGCTCGACGACGCGCGCATGCGCCGCGCGGGCCTCGACTATCACGAGTACGCGCAGATGCGCGTGCACCGCGACTGGGACGCGTTCGTCACGGCAGAAACGCCCGACCCCACGCGAATGTTCGCGTTCACGACGCGCGGCTCGGGCCGTTTCCACGATCATGCATTCCTGCCCGGCGACTGGTTCGTGTTCGGCTCGGAAACACGCGGCCTGCCCGCGGAGCTGCTCGAGCGCTTCCCGAACGAACAGCGCGTGCGCCTGCCGATGCGGCCGGACAACCGCAGCCTGAACCTGTCGAACACGGTCGCGGTGGTCGTGTTCGAGGCGTGGCGCCAGGCCGGCTTCGAAGGCGGCGCATGACGCCGGCGCGGCGCATCCCGCCCCGCGGGACGCGTCACGTCCGCGCGAGCCGCGCGCGATACAGGTCATAAATGTCGGGGGAAAAGCACGCGAACACCACGCGTGCGAGGTTTGGCGCCTGCGGCAGCATTTCGGCGACGGTGCCCACCGCGATCTCGACGGCTTCTTCAGCCGGATAGCGATAGATGCCGCAGCTGATCGCCGGGAACGCGATCGACGTTGCCGCGACCTCCTCGGCCAGCTCGATCGCGCGCCGGTAGCACGACGCGAGCAGCTCGGCCTCGCCACGCCCGCCGCCATGCCACACGGGCCCGACCGCGTGGATCACATAGCGCGCCGGCAGCCCGTGGCCGCGCGTGAGCTTGGCATCGCCCGTCTCGCAGCCGCCGAGCGTGCGGCATTCGGCGAGCAGGCCGGGGCCGGCCGCGCGGTGGATCGCGCCGTCGACGCCGCCTCCGCCGAGCAGCGAGCCGTTCGCGGCGTTGACGATCGCGTCGACATCGAGTGTCGTGATGTCGACGACCTGCGCATCGAGCGTGGTGGAATGGATCTGCAGCATGACAACCTCCCGGAACGCCGGAGACTGTTCAAGCGTAGCGCGCTTTGACGCCGCGCGCCCGACGCAAACACGGCGCCAGACGGCGCCGTGCCACGTTACTCGGCGCGCGCGTCGCGCCGCAGCAGGCCGCTGACGGCGTCGCGCGGCGCGATGCCGTCGAACAGCACGCCGCACACGGCTTCGGTGATCGGCATTTCGATCGATTGCGCGCGCGCGATGGCCAGCACGGCCTGCGCGCAGCGCACGCCTTCGGCCACGTGGCCAAGCGCGCCGAGGATATCGTTCAGCGTGCGGCCGGCCGCCAGTTGCAGGCCGACCGTGCGGTTGCGCGACAGGTCGCCCGTGGCGGTGAGGATCAGGTCGCCGAGGCCCGTGAGGCCCGTGAAGGTCTCCGCGCGGCCGCCGAGCGCGACGCCGAGCCGCGACATTTCGGCAAGCCCGCGCGTAATCAGCGCGGCGCGTGCGTTCAGCCCGAGACCGAGGCCGTCGGCGATGCCGGTCGCGATCGCGAGCACGTTCTTCACCGCGCCGCCAACCTCGACGCCGACCACGTCGTCGCCCGTATAGATCCGCATCGCGCCGTGATGGAACGCAGCGAGCGTGCGCTCGCGGCATTCGGCGGACGTGCTTGCCACCGTCAGCGCGACGGGCAGCGACTGCCCGACCTCGCGCGCGAAGCTCGGCCCCGACAGCACGCCGTTGCTGTGCTGTTCGGGCAGCTCGGCCGCTATCACCTGATGCGGCAGCAGATGCGTGTCGGCCTCGAAGCCCTTGCAAACCCAGACGACGTGCGCGGGCACGCAGCCTGCGTCGCGCATCGCGTGACACAGCGTGCGCAGCCCGGCCACGGGCGCGGCGATCACGCACAGTGCGTCGTCCGCGGCGCCATGCGCGAGCGCGGCGCCGAGATCGGCGTCGTAGCGCAATGCGTCAGGCAGCGCGATGCCGTCCAGATAGCGGGAATTTTCGTGCCGGGCCTGCAGCCCGGCGATGAGCGCGGCGTCGCGCGCCCACAGAAGCGTATCGTGCCGCGCGGCCAGATGGCCCGCGAGCGCGGTGCCCCAGGCACCGGCGCCGAGAACGGCTACTTTCATACCCAGCACCGGTCCTCCGAATGAAACGTCAGTTCAGCGTCGTGCCGTTCGGTGCACCTGCTGCGGCACCGGCCTGCTGCTGAAGCTGCGCGAGGCGTTGTTCGTACAGCGCCTGGAAGTTGATTTCCGCCAGGTGGATCGGCGGGAAGCCCGCGCGCGTGATCGCGTCGGCGATGTTGGAACGCAGGTACGGGAACAGGATCGTCGGGCATGCGATGCCGACGAGCGGGTCGAGCTGTTCGTCCGGAATGTTGCGGATGTCGAAAATGCCGGCCTGCTTCGCTTCGATCAGGAACGCGACCTTGTCCTTCACCTTCGCGGTGACGGTGCCCGACACGACGACTTCGAACACGCTTTCCGCGAGGCGGTCGGCCTTGACGTCGACTTCGACTTCAACCGACGGCATGTCCTGCTCGAGGAAGATCGCCGGCGAATTCGGCTGCTCGAGCGACATATCCTTCAGGTAGACGCGCTGGATGTTGAAGAACGGTTGGTTTTCGACGTCGGACATGGTGTTTCCCTAAAAGTGGTGACGGGGCGGCCCGGCTTCTCGCCGGCCGCCTCGGATAATCCTGCGCGCTCAAGCCGCAGCGCGGCCGGCGGCCATTCTGCCCTAATCAGGCCGCTTGCAGAAGCGGGACGAGCCCGCCTTCGCGGTCGAGCTTTGACAGATCGTCGTAACCGCCGACGTGCGTGTCGCCGATATAGATCTGCGGCACCGTGCGGCGCCCCGTGCGCGTCATCATTTCGTCGCGGCGGGCCGGATCGCGGTCGATCAGGACCTTCTCGATCTGCTCGACACCGCGCAGCTTCAGCAGGCGCTCGGCCTGGATGCAATACGGACACACCTGCGTGCTGTACATCAAAACCTTGTTCACTTCGCCACTCCTTGTTTGACGACCGGCATCCCGGCCTGCTGCCAGGCGGCCACGCCGCCCTCGAGCACGTGCACCTCGGCGTAGCCCGCCGCCTCGACCTCGCGCGCCGCCTTCTGCGACTGCTGGCCGTTCTGGCAGACGAGCAGCACCGGCGTGCTCTTGTTCTTCGCGACCTGCGCGATCTTCGTGCCGATCTCGCCCGCCGCGACCTGACGTGCCGACGGCAGGTGGCCGGCAGCGAAATCGGACGCGGCGCGCACGTCGATCACGACCGCGTTGCGGCGGTTGATGAGTTGCGTCGCCTCTGCGGCCGACAGGCCGCCACGGCCGCGGCGCAGCACGGGCCAGGCCAGCAGGCCGCCGGATACCACCAGGATCGCGATAAGGGCCAGGTTGGTGTAATCGGTAAAGAACGTCACGGAATTCCGCCGGAAAAAGAGAAATCGGATGAGGACAATCCCGCCATTATAAAATAACCGTCTTGCGCGATGGCGGGCCCGGGTCGGGTCCTGCTCGATGCGCCACAGCTTCCTTCACTACCGACCGCAAGATCCATGTACAAACTCGTTCTCATCCGCCACGGCGAATCGACGTGGAACAAGGAAAACCGCTTCACCGGCTGGGTCGACGTCGACCTGACCGAACAGGGTCGCAACGAGGCCTACCAGGCCGGCGAATTGCTCAAGGAGGCCGGCTACACGTTCGACATCGCGTACACGTCCGTCCTCAAGCGCGCGATCCGCACGCTGTGGCACGTGCAGGACAAGATGGACCTCATGTACCTGCCGGTCGTCCACTCGTGGCGCCTGAACGAGCGCCACTACGGCGCGCTGTCGGGCCTGAACAAGGCGGAAACGGCCGCGAAGTTCGGCGACGACCAGGTGCTCGTGTGGCGCCGCAGCTACGACACGCCGCCGCCCGCGCTCGAGCCGACCGACGAACGCGCGCCGTTCAACGACCCGCGCTATGCGAAGGTGCCGCGCGAGCAACTGCCGCTCACCGAATGCCTGAAGGATACGGTCGCGCGCGTGCTGCCGCTGTGGAACGAGTCGATCGCGCCGGCAGTCCGCGCCGGCAAGCAGGTGCTGATCGCCGCGCACGGCAACTCGCTGCGCGCGCTGATCAAGTACCTCGACGGCATCTCGGACAGCGACATCGTCGGCCTGAACATCCCGAACGGCGTGCCGCTCGTGTATGAACTCGACGAAAACCTGAAGCCGATCAAGCACTATTACCTCGGCGACCAGGACGCGATCGCGCAGGCGCAAGCCGCCGTCGCGAAGCAGGGCAAGGCGGGCTAACGCCCGTCGGCCGGGTGAGCCGCGTCCGGCGCGGCATGCCCGGCCTCCGCCCCTGCCCGGCGCACTGCGCGAACCTTCGCGGCTCCGGCGCTGTCGAAACCGCTTTCGAACCCGCAACGCATGCGGCGGCGCCCCGCCGGGCTGGCTCCCGGCCCTTTTCGACGCTTTTCGCGCCGTTCCACTGAGTTATCGGACGAACAGTTATACTTGTCCGCTACATCATCCCCGCTACCGCCACGCGCTTCCCGACCGCACCAGATCTCTATGCGAATGAAATTGAAGAACATCGGCCTGATTGCCGCGGGCCTCGCCACGGGCGTGTTCGCCACGCTGCAGGTTTCCGCATCGGCCGAGCAGACCGCCACGGCGCCGCTTCCCCTCGACCAGCTCCGCCTGTTCGCGGAAGTCTTCGGACAGATCAAGCGCGAGTACGTCGAACCGGTCGACGACAAGAAGCTGCTGACGGCCGCGATCAAGGGCATGGTGTCGAGCCTCGACCCGCACTCGTCGTTCCTCGACAAGACCGACTATGACGAGCTGCAGGAGCAGACGAAGGGCCGCTTCGCGGGTCTCGGCATCGAGATCTCGCAGGAAGACGGCCTCGTCAAGGTGATCTCGCCGATCGAAGATACGCCCGCGTTCCGCGCCGGCATCCGTCCGGGCGACCTGATCACGCGCATCAACGACAAGCCGGTGCGCGGCATGACGCTCGACAAGGCCGTGAAGCAGATGCGCGGCGAGCCGGGCACCAAGGTCACGCTGACGATCTTCCGCAAGAGCGACGACCGCACGTTCCCGGTCACGGTCACGCGCGCGATCATCAAGGTCCAGAGCGTGAAGATGAAGATCCTCGATCCGGGCTACGCCTATGTCCGCATCACGAGCTTCCAGGAGCGCACGACGCCCGATCTCGCCCAGAAGCTGCAGGACATCGCACGCCAGCAGCCGAACCTGAAGGGCCTCGTCCTCGACCTGCGCAACAACGGCGGCGGCCTGCTGCAGAGCGCGGTCGGCGTGGCCGGCGCGTTCCTGCCGCCCGACTCCGTCGTCGTGTCGACCAACGGCCAGATCGCCGATTCGAAGCAGGTCTACCGCGATACGTACGACAACTATCGCCTGCCGTCCTTCGATGGCGATCCGCTGAAGAACCTGCCGCCGGTCTTCAAGACCGTGCCGATGATCGTGCTGACGAACGCCTATTCGGCGTCCGCGTCGGAAATCGTCGCCGGTGCGCTGCAGGACTCGAAGCGCGCGCAGATCATGGGCAAGACGACGTTCGGCAAGGGTTCGGTGCAGACGGTCCGCCCGATGACGGCCGACACCGCGCTGCGCCTGACCACCGCGTACTACTACACGCCGAGCGGCCGTTCGATCCAGAACAAGGGCATCACGCCGGACGTGCCGGTCGATCAGTACGCGGACGGCGATCCGGACGACGTGCTCGTGACGCGTGAGGTCGACTACTCGAACCACCTCGCGAACACGCAGGATCCGAACGAGAAGAAGGAACAGGAAGACCGCGAGCAGCGCCGGATGGATCAGCTGCGGATCCTCGAAGAGCAGAACGACAAGAAGACGCCGGAGCAGCGCCAGAAGGATCGCGATCGCAAGCCGATCGAGTTCGGCAGCGCCGACGACTTCATGATGCAGCAGGCGCTCAACAAGCTCGAAGGCAAGCCGGTCCAGGAATCGAAGTCGCTGCTCGCCGAGAGCACGACGAAGAGCCCGGCCGGCAAGGCTGCGGCGGGCTCGAAGGCATCGAGCGCAAGCGCGAAGCCGGCAGCCGCACCCAAGCCCGCGTCGGCGCCGCAGTAAGCGCCGGCCGGCATCCGACGGGCCATCGCGGGAAGACCGCGATGGCCCGTTTTTCATGCGCGCCTAAAATAACGACACGTCCGCCGCCTCGCTCACGACTCCCCATGAACGACGATCAACTCCTTCGCTACTCCCGTCACATCCTCGTCGACGAAATCGGCATCGAGGCGCAGCAGCGCTTTCTCGATGCGCACGCGATCGTCGTCGGCGCGGGTGGTCTCGGCTCGCCCGCCGCGATGTATCTCGCGGCATCGGGCGTCGGCACGATCACGCTCGTCGACGCCGATACGGTCGACCTGACGAACCTGCAGCGGCAGATCCTGCACGTGACGGCATCGGTCGGCCGCAGCAAGGTCGCATCGGGGCGCGACGCGCTGGCGCAACTGAACCCCGAGGTGAAGGTGCACGCGGTCGCCGAGCGCGTCGACGACGCGTGGCTCGACGCGCACGTACCGCGCGCGACCGTCGTGCTCGACTGCACCGACAACTTCGCGACGCGACACGCGATCAACCGCGCGTGCGTCGCGCACGGTGTGCCGCTCGTGTCGGGCGCCGCGCTGCGCTTCGACGGCCAGATCAGCACGTTCGATTTCCGCGACCCGGCCGCGCCCTGCTATGCGTGCGTGTTTCCGGAAGACCAGCCGTTCGAGGAAGTCGCGTGCGCGACGATGGGCGTGTTCGCGCCGACGGTCGGGATCATCGGCGCGATGCAGGCCGCCGAGGCGCTGCGCGTGATCGGCGGCATCGGCAAGACGCTCAACGGGCGGCTGATGATGCTCGATTCGCTGCGGATGGAATGGACGACGATGAAAATCGCGCGCCAGGCCGACTGCCCCGTGTGCGGGGGCCGGCACTGACGCACGACGGGCATGCGCCGTTCGGCGCATGCGTTGTGACACTTCCTACAGTTTGAGCGGCGCCGTGAGCGCCTACGCAGCCGCGTCGGCGCGCGGTTCGGCAACCGACAGGCGCTGCAACGCGGCCTGCACTTCTTCCGGCTCGAACGCGGCGAGCACGTCGGCCGTCGGCTTTTCGAGCGCCTTCAGGTGCGCACGCAGGATCTCCTGCTTCACGACCAGCAACTGGCTCGGGTGCATCGAGAACTCGGTGAGCCCCATCCCGAGCAACAGGCGCGTGAGCGCCGGATCGCCGGCCATCTCCCCGCAGACCGACACCGACACGCCCGCGCGCTTCGCTTCGCGCAACGTATAGGCGATCAGGTGCAGCACGGCCGGATGCAGCGGGTCGTACAGATGCGCGACCGCGTTGTCGGCGCGGTCGATCGCGAGCGTGTACTGGATCAGGTCGTTCGTGCCGATCGACAGGAAATCGAACCGCTTCAGGAACAGCGGCAGCGCGATCGCCGCGGCCGGAATCTCGATCATCGCGCCGATCCGCACGTTCGGATCGTATGCGAGCCCCGCGTCGTCGAGCTGGCGCTTCGCCTCGCGGATCAGGTCGAGCGTCTGGTCGATCTCCTGCGCGTGCGCGAGCATCGGGATCAGGATCTTCACCTGGCCGAACGCGGACGCGCGCAGGATCGCACGCAACTGCGTGAGGAACATCTGCGGCTCGGACAGGCTCCAGCGGATCGCGCGCAGACCGAGCGCCGGGTTCGGCGCCGTCTCGTAGCCTTCGTCGAGCGCCTCGAGCGGCTTGTCCGCGCCGACGTCGATCGTGCGGATCGTCACCGGCATGCCCTTCATCCACTCGACGGCCCGCTTGTACGCGGCGAACTGCTCCTCCTCCTCCGGCATCTCCTTCTGATGCATGAACAGGAACTCGGAACGGAACAGCCCGACACCGACCGCACCGGCCTCGACGGCCGCCTTCGCGTCGTCGGGCAGCTCGATGTTCGCGTACAGCTCGATCTTGGTGCCGCATAACGTTTGCGTCGGCGAGAACTTCAGACGCTGCAGCTTGCGTTGCTCCAGCAACTTTTCGGACTGCCGGTACGAATATTCCTCGAGGACGATCGGCGCCGGATCGACGATCACGATGCCCTGGTCGCCGTCGACGATGATCAGGTCGTCCTGGCGGATCAGCGCGCTCGCGTGCTGCACGCCGACCGCGGCCGGAATGCCGAGGCTGCGCGCGACGATCGCCGTGTGCGACGTGCGCCCGCCGAGGTCGGTGACGAACGCCTGGAACGACTGCGACTTGAACTGCATCATGTCGGCCGGCGCGATGTCGTGCGCGACGACGATCATCTCGTTCGTGCCGTTCTTGGCCGCGCGGTCCAATGCCTGCGACGCGGACGGTGCACCGGCGAGCGCCTTCAGCACGCGCTCGACCACCTGCTCGATGTCGGCCTTGCGCTCGCGCAGGTATTCGTCCTCGATGTCGTCGAAGTGGCGCGTGAGCAGCTCGAGCTGCTCGGTCAGCGCCCACTCGACGTTGTAGCGGCGCGTGCGGATCAGGTCGATGGTTTCCTGCACGAGCATCTCGTCGCTCAGGATCATCGCGTGCACGTCGATGAATGCGCCGACTTCGCTCGGGGTGTCGTCGGTCAGATCGGCGCGCAGCGCTTCGAGTTCGTGATGCACGACCTCGAGCGCCGTGCGGAAGCGCTCGACCTCCGCATCGATCTGGTTTGCCTCGACCAGGTAATGGGCGACGTCGAGCGCCGCCGGCGCGATCAGATACGCTCGCCCGATCGCGATACCACGTGAGACGGGAATGCCATGCAGCGTGAAGGACACGCGCACCTCCTCTGTACAAGTAAAGCCGCGGCACACTGCTGCGATGCGCTTATGACCCCGGTTAGCGATTATAAATTCCGCGACTCCCCGCTGACTGCATGCACCGCAGCATTGCGCATTCCGCATCAATGCTTCCGACGAAAAAAATGCCGCGGAATCCGCGGCATTCTGGCTGGAAACAGCAACGATCCCGCGTGAGGATCACTGGCCTTCGCCGAACTTGTCGGCGATCAGCTTCAGCAGTGCGTCCATCGCTTCCTGCTCGTCGGACCCTTCGGTCTCGATCGTCACGGTGCTGCCGATGCCCGCCGCCAGCATCATCACGCCCATGATGCTCTTCGCATTGATCTTGCGCCCGTTGCGTGTCATCCAGACTTCCGACTGGAAGTTGCCGGCCAGTTGCGTGAGCTTGGCCGATGCGCGCGCATGGAGCCCCAATTTATTGACGATGGTGGTTTCTTGTTGAAGCATGATTCTCGGTCGGGTCGGTCGGGGCCGCCGGCGGCGCGCGTCGGCGGTGCTGTCTAAAACGGAAAACGGGAAATCAGTGCGACTCGGTGCGCGGCTGCGGTTCGGGCGGAATCGGCGCGCACTGGCCGCAGCCGGTTTCCGTCGGCGGCGGCGGCGTACCGGCCGACACCTCGTGGACGCCCTTCGCGCCGCCGGACAGCGCCTTGTCGACCAGCTTGTCGAGCGGCACGGTGCGGTAGCAGACGACCCGCACCAGCATCGGCAGGTTCACGCCCGCGAGCACGCGCACGTTGTCGAGCTTCGCGAGCTGGCCCGCGATGTTCGCCGGCGTCGCGCCGTACATGTCGGTCAGCACGACCACGCCATTCTCTTCCCTGAGCCGCGCGAGTTCCGCGTGCGCGAACGCCATCACCTGGGTCGGATCGCTGTCCGCCATTACGTCGATACAGCCGATGCGTGCGGGCACGCCGCCGTAGATGTGCGCGATGCAGTCCCGCAACGCGGTAGCGAGCGGGGCGTGCGCGATGATCAGAATCCCGGCCATGTCAGATCGCTCCCGGCCGCCCCTGGCGGGCCGACACCCCGCGGCGGGGCAATGAGCGTAGCGAGTGTGGGAAACGTTTCATGATCAGCCTTGCAACAGTGTCGGCCCGACCGCCGGGCCTTCGGTGCGCGATCGCGGCACCGGGCAAGCGGGCATTGTAGCAGGCCGGTCGAACTGCTCCGGCGACGGGGGACCTGCGCGGCCGCCGCCGGGGTTGCGCGGGAGACGGCCTACGCGGCCGCACGCTCCAGCGCGTCGATGAACATCGCGGCGACGTCGAAGCCGGTTTGCTCCATGATCTCGCGGAAACACGTCGGACTCGTGACGTTCACCTCGGTCAGCCAGTCGCCGATCGCATCGAGGCCGACCAGCAGCAGCCCGCGTGCCGCGAGCACCGGGCCGAGCGTGTCGGCGATCTCGCGATCGCGCGCGGTCAGCGGCTGCGCGACACCGAGCCCGCCCGCCGCGAGATTGCCGCGCACCTCGCTGCCCTGCGGAATCCGGGCGAGCGAATACGGCACCGGCTCGCCGCCAATCAGCAGGATGCGCTTGTCGCCGGCCTTGATCTCGGGGATGAATTTCTGCGCCATCACCGAGCGCGTGCCGTCGTGGCTCAGCATCTCGATGATCGAACCGAGGTTCATGCCGTCCGGCTTCACGCGGAACACGCCCATCCCGCCCATCCCGTCGAGCGGCTTCAGGATCACGTCGCCGTGCTCGGCATGGAACGCGCGCAGCCGTTTCGCATCGCGCGTGACGAGCGTCGGCGCGACGAACTGCGGAAACTCGCCGATCGCGAGCTTCTCCGAATGGTCGCGGATCGACTGCGCCTTGTTGAACACGCGTGCGCCCGCGCGCTCGGCCAGCTCCAGCAGCCAGGTAGACGTCACGTATTCCATGTCGAACGGCGGATCCTTGCGCATCAGCACCGCGCCGAACGATTCGAGGCGGCGCGCATCGACGGGCCCTTCTTCGTACCAGGTGTCGCGATGCAGGTCGTCCAGCTCGCCGACGAACGTGACGCGCCGTACGTCCGCCTCGACGGCGGAACCCGTCCACGCGAGGTGGCGCGGCTCGCACGCGTAGATCGCATGCCCGCGCCGCGCGGCCTCCGCCATCATCGCGTAGGTCGAATCCTTGTAGATCTTGAAGCGCTCGAGCGGGTCGGCGATAAAGAGAATGTCCATGAGGTCCTGTACTTGGCGAAGGTCCGTTACACCTGGATGGCTTCGGGATCGGTCTTTTCCAGTTCGATCGACGACGCGATCAGCGACAGCCGCGCGACGACGCCGTACATGTAGAAACGGTTCGGCGGTGCGGCACCCGGCTTCGCGCCGGCATCCGGCAGCGCGGTGTGCTCGAAGCCGAGCGGCACGTAGTGCATGCCGGGCGCGTTCAGGTTCTGGTCGCGCTCGCGGCCGGCGTGCGTGCGGTAGAAGCCGCCGACCACGTAGCGGTCGATCATGTACACGACGGGCTCCGCGACTTCGTCGCCGACGCGCTCGAACGTATACACGCCTTCCTGCACGATCACGTCGCGCACCGCGAGGCCGGCCTTCGACTCGGCCATCTGCGCGCGCTCGGCTTTCGACATGCGGCCGATCTCGGCCGCGTCGTGCACGGTCATCACGCCGCGCCCCGCCGTGCCCGCGTCGGCCTTCACGACGACGTACGGCTTCTCGCTGATCCCGTATTCGCGGTACTTGCGCGCGATCTTCTTCAGCACGCCGTCGATCGCGTCGGCGAGCGCCTGCTCGCCTTCATGCGCCTGCCAGTCGACGCCTTCCACGTGCGCGAAATACGGATTCACCATCCACGGATCGACACCGACCATCTTCGCGAACTTCTTCGCGACGTCGTCGTAGCACGAGAAGTGCGTCGACTTGCGGCGCACGGCCCAGCCCGCGTGCAGCGGCGGCAGCAGGTACTGCTCGTGCAGGTTTTCCAGCACGCCCGGAATGCCGGCCGACAGGTCGTTGTTCAGCAGGATCGAGCACGGATCGAAATTCTTCAGGCCGAGGCGGCGCTGCGAACGCTCGAGCGGTTCGAGCACGATCTTCTGGCCGTCGGCCAGCGTGATCGGCGTCATGTCGGTGATGCTCGGGTCGAGCGACCCGAAGCGCACGTTCAGGCCGGCCTGGCGCATGATCGTCGCGAGGCGCGCGACGTTTTCGAGATAGAACGCGTTGCGGGTCGGCAGCTCGGGAATCACGAGCAGGTTCTTCGCGTCCGGGCAGATCTTCTCGATCGCGGCCATCGCGGCCTGTACGGCGAGCGGCAGCACTTCGGACGGCAGATTGTTGAATGCGCCGGGAAACAGGTTCGCGTCGACGGGCGCCAGCTTGAAGCCGGCGTTGCGCAGGTCCACCGAACAATAGAACGGCGGCGTATGTTCCTGCCATTCGAGCCTGAACCAGCGTTCGATCGCAGGCGTCGCGTCGAGGATCTTCTGCTCGAGTTCGAGCAGCGGACCGTTCAACGCGGTAACGAGGTGGGGAACCATGAATCACTCGCGAGCGGGAGAATGAAGATTGTAGAGCAATTGCTTTGCCCATTTGGGGATTGTTCCCGGCTTCGCAAGGGTTTGGAGGAAGTTTTCGGCTATTGACCCGATAGCGCGAAGGGTTATGCGCTACGGCAGCGCGCAGCAGGAGAAAAAAAGCCCGCCGGGTGGGGCGGGCCGAAGTCGCTGCGCTCATTCGTGGCGGGCGCCGTCGTCGCGGCGGCCCGCCGGTCATTCTTATGACTTATTCGACGTGCTCGCCGTGCAGCACCACGTCGAGGCCTTCGCGCTCTTCCTCTTCCGACACGCGCAGGCCGATCGTCAGGTCGATCAGCTTCAGCAGCACGAAGCTCAGCACGCCGCTGTAGACCAGCGTGATCGCCACGCCCTTGGCCTGCAGCAGCAGGCTGCCGTCGGCGCCGCCGATATCCTTGACCGCAAACACGCCCGTCAGCAGCGCGCCGAGAATCCCGCCCACGCCGTGCACGCCGAACGCATCGAGCGAATCGTCGTAGCCGAGCTTCGACTTGAGCCACGTCGCTGACCAGAAGCACACGACGCCGGCCGCGATGCCGATCGCGAGCGCACCCGGCACGCCGACGAAGCCGGCCGCCGGCGTGATCGCGACGAGACCCGCGACCGCACCCGACACGATGCCGAGCACCGACGGCTTGCCGTGCGAGATCCACTCGGCGAACATCCAGCCGAGCGCCGCGCAGGCCGTCGCGACTTGCGTCGTCAGCATCGCGAAGCCGGCACGGCCGTCAGCCGCAACCGCCGAACCCGCGTTGAAGCCGAACCAGCCGACCCACAGCATCGAGCCGCCGATCATCGTCAGCACGAGGTTGTGCGGCGCCATCGATTCGCGGCCGAAGCCGACGCGCTTGCCGAGCATCAGGCACGACACGAGGCCCGCGATACCGGCGTTGATGTGCACCACGGTGCCGCCCGCGAAGTCGAGCACGCCGTCGGACGACAGCCAGCCGGTCGGCTCCCACACCATGTGCGCGATCGGCACGTAGACGATCAGCGACCAGAGCGTCATGAACACGAGCATCGCCGAGAACTTCATGCGATCGGCGAATGCGCCGCAGATCAGCGCCGGCGTGATGATCGCGAACGTCATCTGGTAGACGAAGTAGACCGATTCCGGAATCGTCGGCGCGAGGTGGCTGACGGTCAGCGTCGTCGCCTTGTCGCCGTGGATGTAGTTCATCCCGTGCAGGAACGTGCGCGACAAGCCGCCGATGAAGCCGTTGCCCGGCGTGAACGCGAGGCTGTAGCCAATCACCGTCCACAGCACCGTGATCACCGCGGTGATCGCGAAGCTTTGCATCACCGTTGCCAGCACGTTCTTCTTGCGGACCATGCCCGCGTAGAACAGCGCGAGGCCCGGGATCGTCATGAACAGCACGAGCGCGGTGGAGGTCAGCATCCACGCGGTGTCGCCCGCGCTGATCTTCGACGAATCGACGGAGAACGGTGCGGTCGGCGCGGCGGGTGCGGCCGGTGCCGATGCGGCAGCGGCGGCCGACGCGTCGGTGGCGCCCGAGGCCGGTGCGGCGGCGGCGGCCGTGGCGGATGCGTCGGTTGCGGCCGGCGCCGAAGCGACCGGCGCGGCGGCAGCCGAGGCGTCGGAAGCCGTTGCGGCGGGCGCGGACGCAGCCGCGGCGGATGCCGCGTCGTCGGCGAGCGCGGAGCCGACACCGGCCGCGATCAGCGAGCCGGCCATCAGCAGGGACATCAGAAGTTTGCGCATCTTGGGTTTCCTCTTGTCGCTTGTCTTGTCTGTTCTGTTACAGCGCGTCTGCGCCGGTCTCCCCGGTGCGAATCCGGATCACCTGTTCGATCGCCGTGACGAAGATCTTGCCGTCGCCGATCTTGCCGGTGCGCGCGGCCCGCTCGATCGCCTCGACCGCCTGGTCGACGAGATCGTCGGACACGGCGGCCTCGATCTTCATCTTCGGCAGGAAATCGACCACGTATTCGGCGCCGCGGTACAGCTCGGTATGCCCCTTCTGGCGCCCGAACCCTTTCACCTCCGTCACCGTGATGCCTGAGACGCCGAGGGCCGACAGCGCCTCGCGCGTCTCATCGAGCTTGAACGGCTTGATGATTGCGGTAATGAGTTTCATGAAGTCCTCTCGCTGGGTTGTCCCGTCGAATTGGTTGGAATGTTGTAACGGACTCTTCTCAGCAACTCGCATGCCATGTTGGCCCGAGCACCGTTTCAAAGGGCTTCATCAAGGGGTCGCATCCCGTGATGTAAGGTGCGGAAGCCCGGCCGAATGGTCAACATGGCCCGGTTTGCTGGCGCGGCGAAAGGATCGTTGCTAGAGTGCACGCACGTCCCGGATCACCGGGGCATTCACCCATGCGGGCGCCATGCCCGGAATTCGCGCTCCGGGCGCACCATTTCCGGTCATGCGTGCATCATGGGCACGTACGCAACTGAAGATGCACATTTTTTGTGCAAGGAAGGGGAATCACATGAAGCAACCCAGCGACGTTTTCAACGATCTGCAGTCGCGCGTCAGCGATCTGCTGAAAAATTCGCCGGCCAAGGACGTCGAGCGCAACGTGAAGGCCATGCTGTCGCAAGGCTTCTCGAAACTCGATCTCGTCACGCGCGAGGAATTCGACACGCAGGCCCAGGTGCTCGCCCGCACCCGCGTGCGCCTCGAGGAACTCGAGAAACGCGTCGCGGAACTCGAGCAAAAACTCGCCGCGCCGCAAGCCTGACGCCCCACCCGGCCGCAAGGTCCGGGCGCGGGCCCCCACCAGCGGCCCCCCCCCCCC
>NZ_JAUJQH010000003.1:0-404125 GCF_030482905.1 Burkholderia sp. AU45251
AGAGGAAGTGATCAAGAAGGTGATGCTCGGCAACACGGTCGATGGCGTGTTCACGACGGTGCAGGACGTCGCGCAGACGGTGCTGTTCCTGTCGGCCTTCCCGAGCGCCGCGCTCACGGGCCAGTCGTTCATCGTCAGCCACGGCTGGTTCATGCAGTAACGTCCCCGCCTCCCGACAGGGAGGCGATTCCCGCATCACCGCCTATTCTCACTACTCACGATGGCGTGCCGTCCGTCGACGTCACGTCATCCGTTTCCGCCATCCAAGGCGGGATTTCTCGGAGAACTGATGAAACCGCACGCCCGAACAGAAAAACAGGCTGTCGATGCGGCAGACCTGCATCACGAAGCCGGCGCACCGGCTGCAGCGCGCACGCTGCCGTACGAGACGATCGCGCTCGTCCTGCAAGGCGGCGGCGCGCTCGGCGCGTACCAGGCCGGCGTGTTCGAAGGGCTGCACGAGGCGGGCGTTCCGCTCGACTGGATCGCGGGCATCTCGATCGGTGCGCTCAACACCGCGCTGATCGCGGGCAATGCGCCCGAGCATCGCGTCGAGCGGCTGCGCGAGTTCTGGGAAACGATCTGCAAGCCGGCGTTTTTTCCGACGGTTCCGGCCGCATTCGAATTCGCGCTGTTCAACAGCATCGACCAGATCCGCACGTTCTTCACCGCGTCGCAGGCCGCGAGCGCGATGATGCAGGGCCAGCAGGGCTTCTTCGTGCCGCGCTTTCCGCCACCGGTACCGGGCGTGTCCGATCATCCGGAGAAGATCAGCTGGTACGACACGTCGCAACTGCGCGCGACACTGCTGAAGCTGTGCGATTTCGACCGGATCAACTCGGGCGAGACGCGCGTATCGGTCGGCGCGGTCAACGTCGGCACCGGCAACTTCGTGTACTTCGACAACACGCGCACCCGCCTCGCGCCCGAGCACTTCATGGCGTCCGGCGCGCTGCCGCCCGCGTTCCCGCCGGTCGAGATCGAAGGCGAGTACTACTGGGACGGCGGCGTCGTGTCGAACACGCCGCTGATGGAAGTGCTGCGTGCCCGGCCGCGCCGCGACACGCTCGCGTTCCAGGTCGATCTGTGGAGCGCGCGCGGGCCGCTGCCGCGCTCGATGGCCGATGTCGCCGAACGCACGAAGGACGTGCAGTACTCGAGCCGCACGCGTTTCGTCACCGACACGCTGCAGCGCGAACAGCGCTATCGCAACGTGCTGCGCCACGTGCTCGACCAGGTGCCGGAAGAACAACGCAAGGCCGATCCGTGGTGTGTCGAGGCCGATGCGATGTCGTGCAGCAAGAAGTACAACATCCAGCACCTGATCTACCAGCAGAAGGCGTACGAGCATCACTACAAGGATTATCAGTTCGGTCTGTCGACGATGCGCGACCACTGGTCCGCGGGGCTCGACGACATCCGCAAGACGCTCGCAGTCAAGGACGGCCTCGCGCTGCCCAACAACGACTCGGGCTTCGTGACGCACGACATTCACCGCAAGCGGTAATGCCGTGCGCGACGGATCGGCGCGATGCATGCGCCGGTCCGTCCTCTTCTCCGATTCGACATGCCGATTTTTATCGCACTCTTCGCGCTCATCGCTGCCGGATGGGGCGCGGTTCACCTGTTTCACGTCATTGCCGCGCAATTCGGCCAGCCGGTCGCAATCGCGGCCGCCGTGCTCGCCGCCGCAATCCTGATCGCACTGATCGCCTGGTGGATCAAGCGCCGCCGTGACATCGCCCCGAACACGAAGGAAGAAGGCTGGACCCATGTCGTGCATCGCGCGTGGGGCGAGCTGCGCGTATCTGCGACGCAAGGGCTGCTGTGGCTGTCGCACGACGGCGCGGACGGCCGCTATACGCTGTCGCAGCTCGACGGCTGCCAGGCCGCGCCGATCGGCGGCCGCTGGCATCTCGTCGTGCACGTGCGCGATACCGTGCGCAGCGAATGGAAACTGCCGATGATGGACAAGCGCGATGCGCAGCGCTGGGCGCGCGTGCTGACGCTCGCGAAGGACAACCGGCTTTGATACGGTGCGCGGCGCGTACGCCTGTGCGCCCAGCACGACCCGCCGCGCCGGCTGTCCCGCATTCCACGCGCTATCGCGCCTTCAGCGCCCACAACGCATCGAGCACGTGCTGCGTCGCACGCTCGACCGGTCCCGCCCGATGGGCAATCCCCAGTTCCCGCCACAACGCCGGACGCAACGGCCGCATGACGATGCGTGCATCGGGTAGCGGAGCGCCGGCCTCGTGCGGCAGCAGCGTCGCGCCGTAACCCGCCGCGACCAGGCTCTTGATCGCATCGTTGTAGTTGAGTTCGATCCGCGGCTCGGGCCGATGGCCGCCGAGTGCGAACCATTCCGTCGTGAGCCGCGACAGCCGCGTGGTCGCATCGTTGAGAATCAGCGGGCGGGCGGCCAGATAGCCGGGCGTCACGCGCGCCGGAAGCGGCCAGTCCGCCGGCAGAAAAGCCATCACCGGATCGCGCCGCCACGCACGGATCGACAGCCCCGCGACCGCCGTCTGCGGCAGCGCCACCAACCCGACATCGAGCGTGCCCTGCGCAATGCGCGCCAGCGTATCGTGCGACGTGAGCACCGCGATCTGGACATCGATGTCTGGATGCTGCTCGCGCAACCGGGCTACCGCTTGCGGCAACAGGTGCGCGATCGCCCCGGTCGATGCGCCGAGACGCACGCGTCCGGTCAGCCCCTGCACCTGCCGCTGCACATCGTCCAGCGTGGCTTCGACCTCGGCCAGCAGGCGGCGCGCGCGCTCCACCAGCACCTCACCGATGACCGACGGCCGCACGTTTCCGCGCGTGCGGGACAGCAACGGCGCGCCGACGCGGCTTTCCAGTTCGGCAACGTGAAGACTGACGGTCGGCGGCGCAAGATGAAGCACCTGCGCCGCGGCGACGAAGGACCTTGGTCCGCGATGGCGACCAGCGTACGCAGACGGTCCAGGCTGATCTCCCGCATCCTTCCCCCTTTCGTTCAGAAAAGCTGAATCTGGCAGTCAGTAAATTCAACTTTTCCTATTCTAGGCGTTCGATGGACGATACGGTTTTACTGCCGACCGAACGCAAGGAGTGCGACCATCATGAGCGACCCGACTGTCTACATCGACGGCGATCAAGGCACGACCGGATTGCTGATCCACGAGCGCCTGCGCGGGCGCACCGACTTGCGGCTCGTCACGCTGCCGGACGCGGAGCGCAAGGATCCCCTGCGACGCGCCGAAGCGATCAACGCAGCCGACATCGCGATCCTGTGCCTGCCCGACGCGGCCGCGCGCGAAGCGGTCGGCTTCATCCGCAATCCGGCGGTGCGCGTGATCGACGCGAGTTCGGCCCATCGCACGCAGCCGGAATGGGTCTACGGCTTTCCCGAGATGGCCGACGGACATGCGCAGACGATTGCGCACGCGCGGCGCGTCACCAATCCGGGTTGCTACCCGACCGGCGCGATCGCCTTGCTGCGGCCGCTGCAACAGGCCGGCCTGCTGCCGCGCGACTACCCGGTGAGCATCCACGCCGTCTCCGGTTACTCGGGCGGCGGGCGGGCGGCCGTCGACGCCTTCGAATCGGCAGGCGCTTCGCACGCGAAGCCGCTACAGGTCTACGGCCTCGCACTCGCGCACAAGCATGCGCCCGAGATCCAGCTGCATGCCGGTCTGGCGCACCGCCCGTTGTTCGTGCCGGCGTACGGTGCCTATCGGCAAGGCATCGTGCTCACCATACCGATCGCGTTGCGCCTGCTCCCGGCCGGCGTGACCGGTGAGCAGTTGCATGCGTGTCTCGCGCACCATTACGCTGGCGCGCGTCATGTCGACGTCATGCCGCTCGCGGAAACGCAAGCGCTCACGCATCTCGATCCGCAAGCGCTGAACGGCACCAACGACCTGCGGCTCGGCGTGTTCGTCAATGCCGAACACGGCCAGGTGCTGCTGTCCGCCGTGTTCGACAATCTCGGCAAAGGGGCATCCGGCGCGGCCGTGCAAAATCTCGACCTGATGCTTGGCGCGGTGGGGGCGGCGAAAGCGGCGTAAGCCGCGTGCGGGCACCATCGTCGGCCGGCCCGGCACTTCACGGCCGCCGATGCGTCGGTGCCTGCTGCACGCCACCGGCTCGCGACGCGATTGCGAGCCGGAAACGGGCGCCTGCCGATGTTCGGCACATCCCCCCGTAAAAGCTCACCTTTCGCCGATTTCAGGCGATCTCGTCACCCGCTGCGGCAGTCAAGCCGGCCAGCGTCTCCGCCAGAAAATCCACGCATACGCGCACTTTCGCCGATGCCGCGACGCGTTCCGGATACACGGCCCAGATGTTCGCGGGCTGGATTGCGTCCGGCAGCACACGACACAGCGCACCGCGTTCGATCAGCGGCCCGGCTTCCCAGATCGAGCGCAACACGATGCCGCGCCCAGCCAGCGCCCATTGCACGGCCACCTCGCCATGGTTCGTCGACAGCGTCCCGCCGACCTTCACCGTTGCCGTTTCGCCGCGCACGCTCAGCCGCCACACGCCGAACGGGTGATCGCGCTCCTTGATGGCAAGACAGTCGTGCGACGCGAGATCCGCGAGCGAACGCGGTGACCCGCGCCGTGCGAGATAGTCAGGCGATGCGCACAGCACGCGGTAGTTCGCGGCGAGGCGGCGCGCGATCAGGTGATCGGCGATTTCGTCGCCGATGCGCACGTCGAGGTCGTAGCCTTCGCCCGCGACATCGACGAGCCGGTCGAACAGATCGAGCCGCACGTTCAACTGCGGATAGCGCGCAGTGAAGTCGAGCAGCGCCGGCGCGACGATATGCCGACCGAAGCCGAAGCTGCTCGAAATGCGCAGCGTGCCGCGCGGCACCGTGCGCGTGGTCGACACGTCCTCGACGAGATGATCGACGTCGTCGAGAATCTTCTCGGCGCGCGCGTACACGCGTTCACCGGCTTCCGTGACCGTCACGCGGCGCGTCGAGCGATGCAGCAGGCGCGTGCCCAACTGCGCCTCGAGCAACGCGATGCGCTTGCTGACATAGGCGGGCGACACCGCGAGCTGCTCGGCGGCCGCGCTGAAGCTGGTCAGACGGACGACCAGGCTGAACACACGCAGGTCGTCGAGATTCGGCGATTTATTCACGATTCGTGGAAAGTCGATTAACCTTTCGCGCGATTTTAATCCGGATGGAAATAAATAGAATGGCGCCATGATCCGCTGCGCGTCACACCGGCAGCGGCCCGACCCACGATGAAGGAGGAGCACTCGCATGAACGACAGGACTTACCGGATCGCCGTCATTCCCGGGGACGGCATCGGCCGTGAAGTGATGCCCGAGGGCCTGCGCGCACTCGATGCCGTGACCGCACGCTTCGGCGTGCGCTTCGACTTCGTCGAGATCGACTGGGCGAGCTGCGACTACTACGCGCAGCACGGCAAGATGATGCCGGACGACTGGAAGGCGCAGTTGTCGGGCATGGACGCGATCCTGTTCGGCGCGGTCGGCTGGCCCGCGACCGTGCCCGATCACATTTCGCTGTGGGGCTCGCTGCTGAAATTCCGCCGCGAGTTCGACCAGTACATCAACCTGCGGCCCGCGCGCCTGTTCGACGGCGTGCCGTCGCCGCTCGCCGGCCGCCGCGCGGGCGACATCGACTTCATGATCGTGCGCGAGAACACCGAGGGCGAATATTCGTCGGTCGGCGGCACGATGTTCGAAGGCACCGATCGCGAGATCGTGATGCAGCAGTCGATCTTCACGCGTCACGGCACCGAGCGCGTGCTGAAATTCGCGTTCGAACTCGCGCAGCGGCGCGCGAAGCGCCTCACCGTCGCGACGAAGAGCAACGGCATCGCGATCAGCATGCCGTGGTGGGACGCGCGCACGGCCGAGATGGCGGCACGCTATCCCGACATCGCCGTCGACAAGCAGCACATCGACATCCTGTGTGCACGCTTCGTGCTGCAGCCGGACCGCTTCGACGTCGTCGTTGCATCGAACCTGTTCGGCGACATCCTGTCGGACCTCGGGCCGGCCTGTACGGGCACGATCGGTATCGCGCCGTCCGCGAACCTGAACCCCGACCGCACATTTCCGTCGCTGTTCGAACCCGTGCACGGCTCCGCGCCCGACATCGCTGGGCAGTTCATCGCGAACCCGGTCGCGATGATCTGGTCGGCGGCCCTGATGCTCGACTTCCTCGGCAACGGCGCGGGTCGCGAACGCGAAGCGCACGATTCGATCGTCGCCGCAATCGAGGACGTGTTGCGCACGGGGCCGCATACGCGCGATCTTGGCGGCAACGCGGGAACGCAGGAAGTGGGCGAAGCGATCGCCGCGCGGATCGCGGGCTGACGATCACGCCCGGCGTGATCGGACGCGCCGGGCGGTGACTGCGCGAGTCGGCGTGCAGTGAGCAACACGCAATGCGTTTGCGCACTCGTAGGGATTCCGATTCGTGCGCAATGAAATCGAGCGGTGAGCAACGTCACGCCGCAATGCGCACGGTTTGCACTGTCCGTTGCCGGCGCGAACGCGATCGGTGAGTTGCACATCATGCGCGTACACACCGATCGTCAATCCACTCCTGACCCTGTGCGATGTTCGATCGGTGAGATGCATCACGCGGTGAAGCACACCGTTGCATGCCAATACGCGCTTCACACGCTGGCGACGTGTGCGACCTGTCCGCGTTGCCCGGGACGATGCCGCGTCGAACGGCTTGAAGCACACAGTCCGACGCGACATTTCACCTCGTCCCGAAAAATCTCACCTTCAGCGCATCGACTCCCGAATTTCCTCACCCTTGAAACCCGGTGATGTACGCGCCGATCCGTCGAGTCGACGCGCCCGTCACAGCCCGAGATCGGACAACCCCGGATGATCGTCCGGACGACGGCCGAGCGGCCAGCGATAGAGACGATCTTGCTCGCGGATCGGCAGGTCGTTGATGCTCGCGTGGCGATGCGCCATCAGGCCGTTTTCGTCGAATTCCCAGTTTTCATTGCCGTACGAGCGGAACCAGTTGCCGGCGTCGTCGTGCCATTCGTATGCGAAGCGCACCGCGATGCGATTGCCGCCGAATGCCCACAGCTCCTTGATCAGCCGGTAGTCGAGCTCGCGCGTCCACTTGCGCTGCAGCAGCCCGACGATCTCGTCGCGGCCGGTCACGAATTCCGCACGGTTGCGCCATCGGCTTTGCGGCGTATAGGCGAGCGACACGCGCTGCGGGTCGCGCGTGTTCCACGCGTCCTCGGCGGCGCGCACCTTCTGGCGCGCCGTTTCGAGCGTAAACGGCGGAACGGGCGGACGGACTTCGGGGGAAGCGGACATGGGGTGCTCCTGTTGAGGTGATGGCCACGGACGCCCGCGGCCGGTTCGGATTCGCGGCTTCGACTACCGTGACACCGCGTCGAGCAACAATTCGGCCGTTGCGCGCGCATCGCGCGCGGCGCTCGCATCGCCGGTCACGAGCGCCACGCCGATCGCGCCGTCGATCAGCACGAGCCACTGGCGCGCCAGGCGCGCGAGCCCGCGACGCTCGAGACCCGTTTCGTCGGCATACGCATCGAACCGCTCACGCACGAATGCCAGCAGGCGCGCCTTGTGTGCACGCGCGACGACCCGCACGGGATCGTCGGCATCGGGAATCTCGCCCGACGCGTTCAGGAACGCACAGCCATGAAAGTCGGGCTGCCCGAACCAGTCGCGCAGCACGTCGAACATGCCGAGCAACTGCACGCGCGGCGCCTTGCCGCGCGCCAGCGTTGCATCGACGAACCAGCGCATCCAGCGCTCGTCGCGACGTTCGAGCGCGGCCACGACCAGCGCTTCTTTCGATTCGAAATGCGAATAAAAGCTCTTTCGAGCCGCTCCGGATCGCTTGACGATCGCATCGACGCCCGTCGCATGGATGCCGCCCGAATAGATCAACGCTTCGGCCGCATCGAGCAGGCGGTCGCGAACGCCCGGTTCGCCGGAGGAGTCGTGAGGTGTGTTCATGGGTTTACGGTAGAACGATCGTTCTCCATCGTCAACACCCACATGCAAAAGCCCTGTCGACGAGAGGGCTGAATCGCTTCATGGCTGTGCGCCGCGGCCCGCCGCGTTTACGACATTTTTTCTTGAAGCGGATGCGCGACGCTCACTACACTTCCGTCACCCCGTCTGGGCGAAAGGACATCATGCAGCGACCGGAAACCGCGCGCCCCGCGCGTGCCTATGCGGCTTATGCCAAGCGGCTCGATGGCCGCGTCGTCGTGCGGCGCTTCGATCCGCGCAACGATTCGTACGACACGTTGACCGCGCTGCTGCATCGCGCCTTCGCACCGCTCGGTGCGTTGGGTTTCAACTGCCCGTGCGTCGATCAGCCGGCCTCGGCGACGCGCGAACGCGTGCTCACCGGCGAGTGCTTCGTCGCGCTCGGCAATGCGCACCTGGTCGCGACGATGACGATGCGTTCGCACGATCCCGATTCCCGCTGCGATCCGTACCGCAGCCGGCACGTCGCGACGCTCGGCCAACTGGCCGTCGATCCCGTCTGGCAGGATCGCGGCATCGGCCGTGCGCTGCTCGCATTCGCGCAACGGCGGGCCGCCGCGCGCGGCGCGACGCACCTCGCACTCGACGCGCCATACGCGGCGATCCGGCTCATCGATTTCTATCGCCGCGAAGGATTTCAACCGGTCGACGTGATGCGCTTTCCGGGACACAACTACGACAGTACGATCCTGTGCAAATCCGTCAGCATCGCGGACAGTCGCATCGTGGCCGGCGATACGACGCAGATCGAGGTCGCGCGGCACGTCGGTGCGGCGTCATGAAACACGATGTGCCGAAGCGCGAAGGCGGCGACGATCGCACCCCACTCACCGTCCGGCAGGCACGCGTGCGCGCGGCGCTGCGGCTGCGCGGGGTGTTGAAGCTGACGATTCTCACGATCGCGGTCGCGCAAGCGCTGGCGTTCGCGTTCGAGAGCCTGCTGGTCATGACCGGTTTCGCGCCCGATGCCGCGACGGTGCTGCTATTCCGCTTCGTGACGTGCGCGCTCGTCAGCTTCTGGCTGCAGGCGGACGCGTTGCGCGCGTATCAATACGCGGCGCAACACGGGTTCGTCGCCGCTCCCGGCGCGCACGGCGACCCCGTCGACGTTGCGCCGCAGTGCCCGAAGCGCTGGCTCGTCGTGTTGAGTCTTCAGCTCGACCCGCGAGGGTTGAATGGTGAACGGATCAAGTAGCAGTCTGCGCACCGATCGATGTCGATTGATGGCGATCGCTTCGCGCATGAGTGAGTCGCAACGCGGCGTGAAGGCTCACGGTTGACGGCGCGGTTCGGCACGCGGGGGGTAACGAGCGATCACGCGGCAAGCCAAGAGGGAAGTGCTCGGAAGAGGGGAGCAGGTGCCGAACGGCGGGATGGCGGGAAGCGACGCGACTGTCGACAGGTGAAGTGAACGTGCGATTGCAGGTCACCGAAGTGCGATTGCGTCGCAATTCGGCGTGCAAACACAGCTCCCGAATAATCTCACCTTGAGCCGAGATTCGCGCGTTTCGATCTGGAAAACGCAGACGTAAAACAAAAACGGGGCAGGCGGCGAACACGCCGCACTGCCCCTGCGGCGCTCAGGCCGTCCAGTCGAGAATCACCTTGCCGCTTTCGCCAGACAACATCGCGGCGAAGCCTTTCTCGTAATCGTCGGCCGCAAAACGATGCGTGATGATCGGCGACAGGTCGAGGCCGCTCTGCAGCATCGCGACCATCTTGTACCAGGTCTCGAACATCTCGCGGCCGTAGATGCCCTTGATCTCGAGCCCCTTGAAGATCACCTGATTCCAGTCGATCGCCGTTTGTGCGGGCGGAATGCCGAGCAGCGCGACCTTGCCGCCGTGGTTCATCGCCTCGAGCATGCTCGTGAACGCACTCGGCACACCGGACATTTCGAGGCCAACGTCGAAGCCTTCGGTCATGTGCAGGTCGGACATCACGTCGCGCAGCGACTCGCGTGCAACGTTGACCGCGCGCGTCGCGCCCATCTTGCGTGCGAGCTCCAGCCGGTAGTCGTTGATGTCGGTGATCACGACGTTGCGCGCGCCGACGTGCTTCGCGATCGCGACGGCCATGATGCCGATCGGGCCCGCGCCGGTGATCAGCACGTCTTCGCCGACGAGGTTGAACGACAGCGCCGTGTGCGTCGCGTTGCCGAACGGATCGAAGATCGACGCGAGATCGTCGGAGATCTCCGGCGGAATCTTGAATGCGTTGAACGCCGGAATCGCCAGATACTCGGCGAACGCGCCTTCGCGGTTCACGCCGACGCCGACCGTGTTGCGGCACAGATGCCGGCGCCCCGCGCGACAGTTGCGGCAGAAGCCGCACGTGATGTGGCCTTCGCCGGACACGCGATCGCCGATCGCGAAGCCGCGCACTTCCTGCCCCATCTCGACGATCTCGCCGACATATTCGTGACCGACGTGCATCGGCACGGGAATCGTCTTCTGCGCCCAGTCGTCCCACTTCCAGATATGGATGTCGGTGCCGCAGATCGCCGTGCGGCGGATCTTGATCAGCACGTCGTTGTGGCCGACTTCGGGACGCTTCACGCGCGTGAGCGTGAGGCCGGGACCGCGTTCGAGCTTTGCCAGTGCTTTCATGATCGCGCCTCCGTCAGATGATGCCGAGCGACTTGCCGACGCGCACGAACGCGGCGACCGTCCGGTCGATCTGCTCGGGCGTATGCGCGGCGCTCATCTGCGTACGGATGCGCGCACGGCCACGCGGCACGACGGGGAACGAGAAGCCGATCACGTAGACGCCTTCGTCGAGCAGCTTGTCGGCCATGTTCGTCGCGAGCTGCGCGTCGCCGAGCATCACCGGGATGATCGGATGCGCGCCCGGCACCAGCGTGAAGCCCGCTTCGGTCATCTGCTGGCGGAACCGTGCGCCGTTTTCGCGCACGCGCTCGCGCAGCTTCGCGCCTTCGTCGCTGCCGAGCAGTTCCAGCACCTTCAGCGATGCCGCGGCGATGCTCGGCGTGAGCGTGTTCGAAAACAGGTACGGGCGCGAGCGCTGGCGCAGCAGTTCGATGACCTCGCGACGCGCGGCGACATAGCCGCCCGATGCGCCGCCGAGCGCCTTGCCGAGCGTGCCCGTGATGATGTCGACACGACCTTCGACGCCGCAGTGCTCGGGCGTGCCGCGGCCGTGGGTGCCGATGAAGCCGACCGCGTGCGAATCGTCGACCATCACGATCGCGCCGTAGCGATCGGCGAGATCGCAGATGCCTTTGAGGTCGGCAATGATGCCGTCCATCGAGAACACGCCGTCGGTCGCGATCAGCTTGTGGCGCGCGCCCGCTGCGTCGGCTTCCTTGAGCTTCGCCTCGAGGTCGGCCAGGTCGTTGTTCTTGTAGCGGAAGCGCTTCGCCTTGCAGAGGCGAACGCCGTCGATGATGCTCGCGTGGTTCAGCTCGTCGCTGATCACCGCGTCGTTCTCGTCGAGCAGTGTCTCGAACAGCCCGCCGTTCGCGTCGAAGCAGCTCGAATAGAGGATGCTGTCCTCGGTGCCGAGAAATGCGGCCAGCGCGCTTTCCAGTTGCTTGTGCACGGTTTGCGTGCCGCAGATGAAGCGTACCGATGCCATGCCGAAGCCGTCCTGGTCGAGGCCGGCCTTTGCCGCATCGATCAGGCGCGAATCGTTCGCCAGACCCAGATAGTTGTTCGCGCAGAAATTGAGCACGCCGGCACCACCGGCGAGCCGCACGTCCGCCGCCTGGGGACTCGCGATCTCGCGCTCGGTCTTGTAAAAACCGTCCGCGCGGATCTGGTCCAGCGTCCCGCGCACCTGGGCGAGAAAGGCATCACGCATCGCAAAGCTCCTGACAGGGTTTCGCATTCCGCAACGCGCCACTCGTGGCGGCGGCGCAACGGCCTGCTACTGTTATAGTCGGTCGTTCGGTTGACCGCATTTATCCGATATTCCGAACTAGAATTCGAAATATCGAACAACTCTAAGCGAACGGAATCCAAATGGCAAGTTCCTCCGGTTCGCGGCGCACGCCTGCCAGCGCCGCACCGCAACCGCCGGCCGCAACGCCGCCGCGTGTCGGCGAGCAGATCCAGCGGCTGCGTAACGAACGCAAGCTGACGCTCGACGACTTGTCGCGCGCGGCCGGTGTATCGAAATCGATGCTCTCCGAGATCGAGCGCGACAAGGCCAACCCGACGATCGCCGTTGCGTGGCGGCTGACGAACGCGCTCGGCATCACGCTCGACGAGCTGTTCTCGCAGCCGAAGGCGCCCGAGACCATTCGCGTGGACGGCCCGCACGACATCCCGACGCTCGCCGGCCATGACGGCCGCTACCAGTTGCGCGTGTGGGGCCCGATCGACCTCGCCGGCAAGTTCGAGTGGTACGAACTGACGCTGCCGAGCGGTGGCGCGCTGATATCGAACGCCCACGAGCCCGGCACGCGCGAGCACCTCACCGTGCTGCAGGGCGCGATGGAAATCGAAGCCGCGGCGGCCAGCCGGCGCCTGAAAGCAGGCGACACCGCGCGTTACCCGGCCGACGAGCCGCACGCGATCCGCAATCCCGGCAAGGCCGAGGCGCGGGCATTGCTGATCGTGATACATCGCTGACGGCGCGGATAGCTGGCCAAAGGGCCAATTGCAGGCCGGTTGCGGAAAACACTGTATGTTTGTACAGTATACGGACATTCCGCCATGCATGGGCCGGAGCTGGCGCACCGAGGCGCCCGCCCGGTCGACAGGAGCCTGCAATGACAGAAGAACAAGATTTGGCCGCGCTCAGCTTCAAGGCTGCCGCGCACGACCTCGAGCTGATCGTCCGGCATATCGCCGGGCGCTACATCCACCAGCGCGTCCCGCTGACGTGGCGCCTGCTGCACGCCATCGAGGCCGAAGCACTCGCCGATCTCGGCTTTGCCAGCCGGCACGAGGCCGGCATGCGTCAATTGTTCGAACGGCAGTTGGACATGACATTTCCCGAAACGGACGATCCGATCGACTTCGGGCGCTCGAATGCGCTGCCTGCCGTTTTTTCGTTCGCGGTTCTCGCGTACGAAGCAGCGGCAACGCCGCATGACACGGCGCCTCGCGAGCGCGCTCACCGTCCGTCCAAGGCATGGGGCGACTGACCGCCCGCCACGGGCCGCCGCGCGTCGCGACCTTGTCCAGCCTCTTGCAGCCCGAGACGTTGCGGAAAGGGCTAACATATACGCAACTAACGGAATAAATCACATGTCCCTTCCCGCCTCTCCCGACACCCCAGCACGCCCGGAAGAAACGGATCTGTTCGACCGCGGCGCATCCGACTGGATCATCTCGCCCGAAGCCGCATTCGATGCATGGCTCGCCATGCAGGACTATCGTCGCTCGTCAGCCGATGTCTATCGCGCGCAATGGGGCGCGTTTCTCACATGGATGCGCGCGCACCAGAAGAATCTGGCAACCGTCGATACTGCAACCATCGCGAACTTCGTCGGCGAACTGCCGATCCGGAAAACCCAGCGAATGCGCTATTTGCGGCTGATCGAGCGCGTGCTCGATCACATCCGGCGCACCGAATATGCATCGACCAACCCGGCCCGGTTCATTGCTCAGGATGGCGAAGCGAACTGGCGCAAGGCACGCGACAACGAACCTACCGGTTTCCTCACGCCAGCCGAGCGCGCGACGTTGCTCACTTACCTGTTTTCGCCGATCGGCGTATCCGGTTCCGCGTACTGGAAGGAGCGGCGCGACCGCGCGCTCGTCGCCGCATTTCTCGGTGCCGGCATTAAAACCGGCGAAGCTCGCGCACTTACGATTAGTTGCATCAACACAAGCGGAACATCGCTGCAGATCGAGTCGACACATCCGGATTTCGCACGCGAAACGCACCTGGCATCGTTCGCGATCGCCCTGCTCGAAGCCTGGCTCACCGAGCGCAAGCGCCAGGAAATCCCTGGCGAACTCGTGTTCCCGGCATCCCATGCCGGGCGACCGATGCACAAGGCGACGATGCTGCGCGCCATCGACGCGATCGTCGAATCCGCCGGGCTCACATCGTCACGCACCGCACGCGCGAGCCCACAAACGCTGCGCAATACCTACGCGGCCGAACTGTTCGAACACGACGTGCCGCCCGAACGAGTCGGCAGATGGCTGGGCTTCATGCGACCGATCTCGTCGAACCGCCTGCATCGCGCATGGAAGAACTGGCGCGACGGTCTGGCCGACAGCAACGGTGACGCGTCCGACCGCGACGAAACTCACTGATCGCCAAACGGCTGCTCACGCGAAGCGATCCGTGAGCAGCCTTGCGTGGCGCCGCCTCACCGTTTCACAGCTCCCGAAAAACCTCACCTCAAGCTCCCCGGATCGTCTCACCTGTGCCGTGCAGCCGATCCTGGCGTCACCTGTGTGCAAAGTGCGCGACGGCTTCGAATCGGGACGGCCATGCGCCCGAAGCGTGTTCGCACTCGGGGCAGGCCACTTCAAAACCCTCTTCACCATGTGACAGTTCCGGCTCGCCATCGCAATGTGGGCAATGGGCCGGCACCGGCGTCTCGTGATCCAGTGAGGTGCCAATCGCGGCAAACGCCTCGGCATCCAATTGCCCGGCATCCGCGAGGCGGCGGATCAGCGTCGCGATTTCCGGATTCATGCCGCGGCTCGCGCGCAGCGAACTCACCTCGCGCGTCGCCAGTTCCAGTTCGTCGCCCTGGCTGCGCAACTGTTCTTCCAGCCGGTCGGCGCGCGCCTTGGCCGAACTCAGTTGCTGCAGGAAATCGAATTCCTTGCGCTGAACGTCGCGCAAACCGCTCTGATAGGTCGACGCCATGCTGCGCAACGAATCCAGCTCGACCAGCATCGGCTTGACGCGGCGCTCGGCTTCGGCCACCGCGTCCTTGATTTGCTGCGCGTAATGCTCGGTGCGCTGCTGCAGTTCGGCTTGCAGCGCATCGATACGGTCGCGCAGCGTGGCGTTCTGCGCCTGCTCGGCTTCGACACGGCCGGCGGCGGCAGCCAGTTCCTTTTCCAGTCGAGCGACTGTGGTGAGCAACGTCGCTTCGCTGGCCGAACCGTGCGTCGTTTGCGACGCGAGCTGGACCTCGAGCTCGGTCACGCGAACCTGCAACTGCTCGTTTCTTGCTTCGCCGCGCGCGAGTGCGCCCTCGAGCGTCTCCTGGCGGACGGTTGCGTCACGCAATCGCTGTTCGGCGTCGGCAACACCGGCGCGAACCTGTTCGCGATCGCCATCGAGACTGTCCCGCGCCGCTTTCAATGCTTCTTCATACAGTGCGCCGAGCAACGCACCGGCCTTTTCCTCGACGGCCTTCGGAATCGCGGCACCGTCGAGCCTGACTTTGGACGCTGAACGGATGCGTTCCCAGAAATGGTCGATGTCTTTCGGGATATCGCTGGCACTGCCGGTTTGGGTGAGATCGCGGACGTTCGCAGCCGACGGCCGGATGCCGAGATCGAAGAACAACCGCTTGCACGCGTGAAGAGACAATTCCTGCCGTCGCGCACCGCTCGCGCGCAGCGATTCCAGTTCGTCCCGAATGGCTTGGCGTATTTCGTCCAGGGTCATCGATGCGCTCACAGACATTGAAGTGTGGCAATCATAACGAAATACGTACTTATTGATACTTGTTTCGGCTCGACGTTGTGAATTTGCGTCGCTTCGCACAGAAATCGGGTCTGTGAGCCAATCCGGACGACTGTGGTCCTGGATTCCGTGAAACACAGCGAAGAAAGTCAGCCAAGTCCTTGTCGCACAAGCAATTTCCTGCAGACCCCGAATTTCGGCATTTGTTTCACATGACCACGGATCCGATTGCCTGTGGGGGTTCAGGGGTTGGTGTGTCTGTGGAAAACTCGTCAGCCGACGTCTTGAGAGTATTAGAAGTAAACACCCTTGAACCCTTAGTTAAAAACGTTAACGCCACGACACAGCCTTATGCTGCAAGGCTTTCCGGCCGACAAGGTGAAGTTTTACGGGAGCCAAGGTGATCTTCTGCGGGAGCTGACGTGATGGGGTTCAGGGGCCAGCGTGAGCCGTTGCAGGAAAGGTCGTGAGCGGATTCGGGATCACAGTGAAACACAAGATTTCCCAAAGGTGAGGCTTTTCGGGGCCTCACAGCCACAGAACCCGCGCTGTGCCTGACTGCACAGTTTTCTGCCTGTGCAGACATAGGTGAGAATTTGCAGGACCTTCTTCGCTCCCCGATTCTGACCATCTTTTAGGCAGTTTTTGTGAAAGGTGAGGTTTCACGGGACTCCAGGGCGGTTTGGTGTGAGGATTTCCGGGAAACGAACGCCATTTTGCACAGCAAAAGCACGCTTCGGGGCCTGTGATGCCCTAAAGGTGAGGTTTTTCGGGAGGGAAATCCGGGTTTTCCTGCCCGGATCCCGTTGAGGTGAGATTTTTCGGGGCCTGGATCACAGGCTGCGATTCGGGCCACAGGTGAGTCTTTCCGGGAATGGAATTTGCCCGAAAAATGGTCAAAGGTGAGGCTTTTCGGGATCCATGATCTGCCGAATTCGCCGAAAAGCCCGCCAGGACTGGAAGAAATCTCGTTTTTGCTGTGCCTCTTTTTGGCACAGGTGAGATTTTTCGGGGGCTGACACAGCGTTGTCGTATGAGGTATTTCCGTCGAAAGGTGAGGCTTTTCGGGGGATGTCGGTGGCGCACAGCTAAATGCCTTCTGTGCATAAGTATCGGATCGCATTGGGTTTTTTGATACTGCGACGGTTACGGTGAGGTTTTTCGGGAGCCATTCCGTTGCCTGTGAAGGCACAGCGATTTTTCCGGAAGGTGAGCCTTTTCGGGAGGCTCTGATAGCGAATCCCGCGCGTGTCGGGCATTCGCCGACAACGAGACGAATGAACACACTGTGCTCGAGGTGAGTATTTTCGGGACCTGACACGGTTTGTGCACTGTACAATGCGCGCCCGGGCCGGCAAAGCAGGCCCGATCGGGGTGCGCGGGCCGGTTTCACAGGCGTCTTCCGGGATGCCGAGCCCGATCGCGATCTCCCGATGAGTCGCGCCTGTACATGCATACAGGCCGATGCGGGTTGATCGGGAGCCGCGGTGAGGTGGGATCGCAACCCTGTGCCGAACGCACAGCTGCGCAGTCGTAAAATTACGACAAATCGAAAGGTGAGCCGATACGGGAGCACATTTCGCACGTATCGTGCACAGGTGAAATTCTGTGAATCGGCGCATCCCGCAGCACGTCTGGACGAGTCCGGAACGCTGCAAATCCGGAGCGGTGAGGGTTTTCGGGAGCGCTTGGGGTGAGTGCCGTTTTGCACGCGCACTTCACCCGCTATGGTGAGCATGTCGTTCTGGACGCACTTCACCGCAGGCGCTATCCTTCCGGAAAACTTCTCCTCCGACCCGACGTATGGCCACGACGAAGCGCGCCAAGAAAACCGATGTGGATGTGGTGAGTGCCAGTTCAGCCGAATTGCGGAAGGCCGTCGAGGCGATCGCAATTCAGCCGAAGAGCGGCAAGATCACGCTCCTCACTCGCAAGCTGTTCAATGTCCTGCTGGCCGTGGCGCAGCAGGCCGACGACTCGGGCGATACGTATCGCGCGCTGCTGTCGGACATCGTCGCCAACTCCGCTTTCGATTCGAACGACACCGCGCTGGTGAAGGAACACCTGCGCCGAATGGTGTCGGTGCAAGTCGAATGGAGCACGGGGACGTCGAGCCAGAAGCCGGGCCGCAAGTGGGGGATCTCGACGCTGATCGCCGATGCGGAAATTCTCGAGGATCCTGCGACCCGCCGCGTGTGGGTCGAATTCTCGTTCGCACCGAAGATCAAGAAGAAGCTCCTCGACCCGGTCCAGTATGCACGTCTGAGCCTGCAGTTCCAGAGCCAGCTGCGCAGCAGCGCCGGCCTCGCGCTGTACGAAATCTGCGTGCGCTACCTGACGAACCCGAGCCACCTGACGATGCGCGAGCCGTGGGAATGGTGGCGGCCGATCCTGTCGGGTACGCCCGACACGGAAGCCGGCGACGAGGCGAAGCGCGAGTACAAGTACTTCAAGCGCGACTATCTGCGTCCCGCGATCGCGGAAGTCAACGCGGTCACCAACATCTTCGTCGAGCTGATCGAGCACCGCGAAGGGCGCCGGGTGGCGGAGATCCAGTTCCGCGTGACCGAGCGCAAGCAGCCGATGCTCGCACTCGACGAACACCCGAACGTATTCGACAGCACGCTGGTCGACCGGATGGTGAAGCTCGGGATCCCGCTGAAGGAAGCGCAGACGCTCTATGCGGACAGCGAAGAGAATCGCATTCGTGCCGCGCTGCAGATGACCGAGCAGCGGATGCGCAGCACGACGCTGCCGCCGGTGCGCAGCGCACCGGCATTGTTCAAGGATGCGTTGAAGAAGGGTTATGCGCCGCCGGTCGAGTCGGTCGACGCGCTGCCTGCCGGCACGCCGTCTGCGAAGGTTGCAGCGGCCCAGCCGGACGATCTGAAGGCACGCCTGCTGAGCGAGTTCGCGGCGTTCCGCCGCAAGGAAGCGAAGGTACTGTACGAAGAGCAGGGCGACGCCGAGCGCGAAGTGGCGCGCGAGTCGTTCGAGTCGGAGGTGCTGCCGACGATGGGCACGCATCTGCGCGATGACTGGCGCAAGCGCGGCCTCGATTCCAAGCTGGCCGAGACGGCCTTTTTCGACTGGCTGGCCCAGAAGACCTGGGGCGAGCCGACGGACGGCGATCTGCTGTCGTTCACACTGAACCAGTCGCGGGCCGCCTGAGGCCCGCTCAGGCCTGCTGACGGGCCGCCGCCGGCCCCGCCCTTGGTTGGCGGGCCCGGCGTCCTCACCAGGCCCTGCCGGCCGTTTCTGTCACTCCGACAACAGCATCCGCTCAAGCTGCTCGAGGATCGCGTCGCGCTTGTCCTTCGGGAGACCGCGCAGGCGCAATTCAATGCGATCTTCCCCATACGACTTCAGGTCGCCGACCGACTTGCCGCCGAGCTTGATCTCGAGACGCTGCGCATAGCGTTGACGGCCCGCAGCCTTCGGCGTTTCCTGTGCCGCGACGCGGCCCTTGACGATGTCCGACACCTGGCGCGTGCTGAGATCGTCCGACACGATCTTGTTGATCAGCCGCAGCGTGGCCTCGGTGCCGCGCGCGTTGTGATAGCGGCCGACCTGATACGCCATGTTCGAACCGAAGCGATCGGGGCGCACAACCATTTCCTGCATGATCGCTTCCGGCAGCTTGCCGATCGACAGCGCGACGGCCACCGTCGACTCGTCGAGACCGAGGTGCTCGGAGAGTTCCTTCTGGCTCTGGAAATGCTTGTCGTCGAGGAAGCGGCGCCACACGACGGCGTTGTCGAACACCGTCTGCGAATCGCGCTGGACGTTGAGATCGTAGCCAAGCTTGTAGCTCTGGATGCCGATCGGCACGTCGATCACGATCGCCTTGACCGATTCCTTGTTCGCTTCCTTCAGTGCCCGCACGCGGCGGCCGCCATCGCTGACGAAGTATGTGCCCGGGTTGTCGTAATCCGGAATCACGTGGATCGCCTGCTGCTGCCCTTGCTTCGCGAGGTTGACCGCGAGTTCGGCAATCGACGATTTCAGATAGAAGTGCCGCGGATTGAACGGGCTATGCTTGATCGCCTTCAGTGACAGCTCGATCACCTGCCCTGGCGCATAGCGGTTCTCGAGGCGCCACGCGCGATATTGCGCCGTTTCATCGATCGACGGATCGAGCGTGAACTCGGGCGCGGGCGGCGGCGCGATGTCTTTCTTCGCGGATTTGGTCGGCGCCGGGGTGGGCGCCTCGGACTTGACGATGCCGTCGATCGCATTGAGTCGATCGAGCGCCGTGCGCTTCTCGCTCGTCGTGATATCCGGGCGCGCTTGGAATCCTTTGGCAAATTGGGAGGGTTTCATGTGACTCCTTTGTGCGCATAAAGTCAGGGCAGCATGGCGACGATTTCGTCGGCGCATGCGCGAATTTCTGCGGCGGCCAGCTTGCCGCCGCGATCGTTCATCTGCAGCACGGTCTGACCGAGCGCCATCGCCTGCTTGTACGCTTCCCGGGTCGGGATTTGCGTTTTCAGCAACGGGAAGCCGAGTTCCTCGAGCGCGCGCTTGAGCTCGCGGGTCAACATGCGCTTCTCTTCGGTCTTGTTCAGCAGGAAGACGGCGCGGAGGTCTTCGTTCATGACCTGCGCTTGCTGGATCAGTTTGACCAGCCCGACGCTCGACCAGTAATCGGCCGGCGACGACGACGTCGGAATCACGGCAATCGATGCGGCCAGCAGGACGACGCCCGATACTTTCTCGGTGATCGACGGCGGGCAGTCCACGACGATGATGTCGTAGTCATTGATGAACTTCTTGATCTCGCGATGGATCTGGCCATCGGCTTCGGCCAGGTTGACGACCGGAAACGGAATGCCGGTTTCGCTGTCGCCGGATGCGCTCGACCAGTGAACCAGTGTGTTTTGACGGTCTGCGTCAATGACGAGGATGCGCTTCCCTTTTTCATGGAACGCGGCACCGAGGTGCATGGCAATCGTGCTTTTGCCGACGCCACCTTTCTGTTGAGTGACTGCAATGATTTCCGCGGCCAATTTTCACTCCTATTTTGGTCGTTGGAATTCTACAGGACGATATTTGAATTTCAATGAAATTGTCGTTCGACAACTACGCGTTGGCCATTCGGGCTATCGGTTTATGCGCATAAACGTACCGGCGATGACCGGTGGCTCGATGGGATGGTGTGGCGGACGCGTGAAACGTCGATGGGTGACTCGGGGACGTCATCACGTATGGCGTCGTCGGGGTGAGTAGCGAGTTGCTGCAGGATTGCGGTGCGCTGCCCTTTCGTTCGATAGGACAGTCTTGCCTGAGAGGCGGGAAGTTTGTGCGCATAAACCGCCGGAAACCGAGCCCGTCGATCGTGCCGTGTCGCTGGAAGGCCGGCGTTTCAGAGAGTGAGTTGTGAGCGGTGCGCCCCGCCCCGCCGGGGGACGCAGGATCGAGGTGTGCCACTGAACCCGCGTACGTCGGTACGGCGCACTGTCCGGGCGCTACGTTTATGCGCATAAACCGTGAGCGATAGACGGCGAGCGGCGAAGGATCACATCTCGACCGCGCCGGAATCCCGCGCGCGGCGATATCCCCTGCGAGGGAGCACACCGACACAGGGCAGCACACCGACGCAGGGCAGCACACCGACGCAGGGCAGCACACCGACGCAGGGCAGCACACCGACGCAGGGCAGCACACCGACGCAGGGCAGCACACCGACACAGGGCAGCACACCGACGCAGGGCAGCACACCGACGCAGGGCAGCACACCGACGCAGGGCAGCACACCGACGCAGGGCAGCACACCGACGCAGGGCAGCACACCGACGCAGGGCAGCACACCGACGCAGGGCAGCACACCGACACAGGGCAGCACACCGACGCAGGCAGCACACCGACGCAGGCAGCACACCGACACAGGCAGCGCACCGACACAGGCAGCGCACCGACACGCCGAGTTGTCCGCACGCACCGCACCGTGAATAGCGAGCTACCTCACTCTGCAATCGCACGCTTTATGCGCATAAACCAACCAACCTACGACACCCCCGCCAGCATCCTTTACGGTCCGAAACACCCATCGTATTGATCTGGCGTGCGGACATTTATTCACCGCCCCGCGATAGCGTCCGGCCCACCTTTATGCGCATAAACCCATTGATTCATTGACGCGCATCCCGAACAGCACTCCCCTCTCACGGTTCATCGCTCCGTTTTATTCACCTGCCTCTATGAAGCAGCGAATCCAGGCCTGATCCCGCACCGACTGCCCCGCCAGGCCCCCGATGCGGACTGGCTACAATACAGGGCTCTCCCCTCTTGGCCTGAATGATGATCACGATCTACCACAACCCCCGATGCTCGAAGTCGCGCGAGACGCTTGCGTTGGTCGAGTCGCTGAATACCACCGGTGCGCCGTTGAATGTCGTCGAGTACCTGAAGACACCGCCGACGGTCGAGGAACTGGAAGCGCTGCATCGGCAGCTTGGCCGCCCGGTTCGCGACATGTTGCGCGACGGTGAGGCGCCGTACAAGGAGTTGAATCTCGCCCGCGCCGATCTGACCGATGTGGAAGCCTATGCGGCAATTGCCGCTCATCCGATTCTGCTGCAGCGGCCCATCGTCGTTTATCGCGGCAAGGCCGCCATCGGCCGGCCGCCCGAATCCGTGCAGGCGCTGTTCGAATAATTCTTGCCCGCCGTATTTTTCTGATTGCGTCAGCCCGGCACACGTGTTCGCACAAGCATCGGCAATCGAAGCTAGCCCGATCGCCGGGCAGCACGCCACCACCGCCCTGACGATCGGCAGTCACGCGATCCAGGCTTAGCTGTCCCCGGACGACGCACCGTCATCATCCGGGGAAGGCCCCCGTCCCGCCGCTGCTTTCGCGGCCGTCCGCAACAGCGCGATCTGCCCACGATAGGCCCTGCAGCCGCTGCAGGTCGGCAGGTGTACGCGCACCTGCAGCCGCTCATGCAGGGTCAGATGCCGGTCGAGCGCATCCGACAGCAGTCGCGTCACGTCAGTACATTTCCCCGGCAGCATCTTCGGTTGTCAGTCCTTGTTCGCTCAGGCAGGTTCGCAGGCGCGTGCGCGCCCGATACAGCAGCACGCTGCAATGATTCGTCGTCAGCGTCAATTCGCTGCAGATGTCCATAATCTCGACGTCGAGGAATTCGCGCATCATGAATACGCGCCCGATCTGCTCCGGCAGGTGATCGAGGCACGCCTCGAACAGCGCCCAGAACTGCTGCTGTTGCAACAGCGTTTCGGGGCGAGGCCACGGCCGCGGCTTCGCATGCGCGGCCCAGTGCCCGTTTTCCTTGAACAGCTCGCGATCGAGCACGGATTCGCCGTCGAGCTCGGCATCGAGCGCGGACAGGCTCACCGTCCGCTGCCGCGCGCGCAGCACGTCGATCAGCTTGTTGCGCAGGATGCCGAACACCCAGGTCTTGTGAGCCGACAGCCCCGCGAAATCGCCCGCATGCGACCACGCGGCGGCGAGCGCTTCCTGCACGGCATCTTCGGCCGCATCGGCATCGCGGAGCTGGAGTCGCGCGAAGCGCAGCAGGTCGCGCCGCAGTTGCGCGAGATAGGCGGGGTCGTCGTAGGCGGACGGCATGTCTGGTTGCGTGTCTCGATGCAAGGGCACTTGCGCCGCCCAGCAGGCGCGTCGCGGTGCGAGCAGCTTACTGGGCGCCGTGCCGGGCTGCAATGCATGTTCCGTCGCGAATTCACGAAATCGGCCGGCGCGCTGCGCTATGCTTGCCGAACCCTGTGTCGCGTGTCCGCGATGACCCGCGGCGGGCAATCTGTAACGTCAGAACATAACGGCCAAGTTATCCACAATTTCTGTGGAAAACCTTGTGGAAAGTCGGCCGGACGGCCCCGTGGGACGGTTCGCGGGCTGGCTTGCCTATAAACAGACCTTTGTCGCTCGTTCGGAATCAATCGATCCGATTCCTCACTCACCGGAAGGAGAATGCCATGTCCTATCGCATTGCTGTGGTTGTCGGCAGCCTGCGCCGCGCTTCGTGGAACCGCGCGCTCGCGCACGCCGTGATCTCGCTCGCCCCCGCCGATTTTTCGTTCGAGTTCGTCGAGATCGGCGAGCTGCCGCTGTACAGCCAGGACTATGACTCGGATTTCCCGGAAGTTGCGAAGCGCTTCAAGCAGTCGATCGAAGCCGCCGACGCGCTGCTGTTCTTCACGCCCGAGTACAACCGGTCGATTCCGGGCGTGCTGAAGAATGCAATCGACTGGGGTTCGCGCCCGTGGGGTTCCAACTCGTGGTCGGGCAAGCCGGGTGCAGTGCTCGGCACGTCGCCGGGCGCGACGGGCACCGCCCTCGCGCAGCAGCACCTGCGCAATGTGCTCGCGTACCTCGACGTGAAGACGCTCGGCCAGCCCGAGATGTTCATCAAGCACGATCCGGCGCGCATCGACGACCAGGGCCAGATCTTGAGCGAAGACACCCGCAAGTTTCTGCAGGGCTTCGTCGATCGTTACACGGGCTGGGTGCGCCTGCTGAAGTCGGCCTGAGCGTCGCACCCGTTCATGCCGCCGGCGCCGGCCCGCACGCAGCGGGTCACGTGCCGGCGTGCCGCGCGTCACGCGCTTCGCGGATGCCCAGCAGGATCTCGTCGAGCAGCGCGATGTCGAACGGCTTCGACAGCACGCGGACGTTGACGGTGCGCGTGCGGTCGAGCTCCTCCGCGTAACCCGTGACCAGAATCACGGGCAGCTTCTCCGGCCGCTTGTCGACTGCTTCGGCGAGGTCGATGCCGTTCAGGCTGCCCGGCATGTGGATATCCGAAATCACGAGGTCGAACGCGTCGTTCGCGGCTGCGCCCTCGATCAGGCGCAATGCGTCGTCGGCGGTGGGCGCGTAGGTCACGCGGTGCCCGAGCAGCGACAGCAGCGCTTCGGTGCCGGCCGCGACTTCGCTGTTGTCCTCGACGAGCAGCACGTGCAGGCCGGCGAGCGCGCCTGCCCCCGCGTCGTGCGCGATCGCCGGCGGACGCGCGACGACATCCTCGGCGCGTGCGCGCGGCAGGTAGAGGCGCACCGAGGTGCCGGCGCCGACCGCGCTGTCGATTGTCGCGAGGCCGCCCGAGCGTTCGCAGAACGCGAACACCTGCGGCAGGCCGAGCCCTGTCCCCATCCCCTGCGCCTTCGTGGTGAACAGCGGTTCGAACGCGCGCGCGAGCACGTCGGGCGCCATGCCCGACCCCGTATCGTCGAGCGCGATCTGCACGAAATCGCCGGTCAGCGGAAAGCCGTCTTCGCGACGCAGCGTCACGTTGCGCGCGCCGACCGTGAAGCGGCCGCCGGCCGCCATCGCGTCGCGGGCGTTGACCGCGAGGTTGATCACCGCGAGTTCGAGCTCCGCGACGTCGACGCGAATCGGCCAGACGCCGGGCTCGATCGCAACGACCAGCGACGATTTCGAACCGAGCGACGTCTTCAGCAGTTCGCGGCACGTACCGACCCATTGCCCGACGTCGATCGTCTCGTTGTGCAGCGGCTGCTTGCGCGCGACGCCGAGGAGCTGGCGCGTGAGCGACTGCCCGTTCTTCAGCGCGCGTTCGATCGCGCCGAGTTCCTTGTCGAGATGCTGGACGCCGCGCCGCCGCACGATCTGCACGTTGCTCGAGATGATCATCAGCAGGTTGTTGAAGTCGTGCGCGACACTGCCGACGAGGTTGCCGAGCGCCTGCATCTTGCGCGACTGTCGGTACGCCGATTCGATCGAGCGCCGCATCGACGCTTCGGCCTGCCAGCGGTCCCACGCCTCCTCTTCCGCCTTCAGCCGCTTGAGCGACAGCCAGATCACGGACCACAGCGCGATCGACGGCGCGAACATCGAGATGAACAGCACGCTCAGGTGTTCGTACCATTCACGCCAGATTGCCGACGTGCGGTACGCGCACGTCACATAGACGGGATAGCTGCCGACCTGGCGATACGCGACGATCTCGCTGCTCGCGCCGTCGTGGCGCACGCGCACGACGCCGGCGCGCGGATCGTTGCGCGCGTCGCCGAACGTGACCGCGCGATCGGTGTGCGCGAGTGCGGGCGGCGGCGGATACGACGCGATCACCGCGCCGTCCGAGCGTGCGAGCGCCATCGTCATCGGCGTGCTGGCGCCGCCGAGCAGGTCGCGGTAGAACGCGTTGAAATACGACGACTTCAGCGCGATCGACACCATCCCGGCGAACGAGCCGTCGCTATGGCGTCGCGCGACGCCCGTGTTGAACACGGGAATGTTCTCGAGCTTGAGCGGCCCCATCATCAGCCGCGAGATGTGTTCGATCACCTTGCCGTCGCGGATGCCGGCGAAGTCGTCGCGGTTCGCGATCGACGCATAGGGCGCCGGATAGTAGAGGCTGTTCGCGAGCAGCATCCCGCTCGCGCCGAAGATCGATACGGCGGCCACCTGCGGATAGCCGCCGCCGATCGTGTTCAGCGCTTCGTGGATGTCGGATTCCCGGTTGCGCACGGTCGCGTCGTCCATGTCCTGCACGAGATCGACGATGCGCGCATCGAGCGTTTCGCTCAGGTCGAACACCTTGAGCGCGTGCTCCTCGGCCACGCGCACGGTGCGCATCGTCACGTCGCTTGCGGCGGCTTCGCGCGTCTTCAGGTCGCTGTACGCCATCACCACGACGTAGATGCAGGGCAGCACGATCGCCGCGACGAGCAGCACGATCAGCGTCACACGGCGCACCGCGAAATCGTGCTCGGGCGCACCGGCCGCATAGTTGCCGTCGTCCTGCCAGTCGTCGGCGGGTGGGGAGGCGGGAGCGTGGGAGTCGGCGGGCCGGTCGGACGTCATCGAAGAAGCGGGTGAGGCGGAGGTGCCTGCCATCATAAACGAGTTGCGACGGCCCGCTGCACGGCCCCGGACGCCAGTAACCCTGTCGATTCCGACAGGGGGAAATTGTCAGATTGAAAACGCGACGAATCCGGCAGCGCAAACGTACACAAGGAAAAATTTTGCGTGCTTATCTCGAAAATGGTCGCGGCTGTTTTCGGAATGGCGTGCGTTTGGATCGATTCTGTTCGAAATGGTGAATATGGCGAGTTGCATCGCCTCTGGTTTACTCAGAGAATCGCGCCTTGCTTTCCCTATGACAGATATATGCGCCCGCGCGCGGCCGCCAGGCGGTTGCCCGTGCCCGAACGCATGGCGCCTCAAGAAATGCGCCGCGCGGTCGTTAACGCGAGAGAGACCACTCCGTATACCGCATCGCCCCATGTCTTTGCCGATTGTAATTGCCGACGATTCGCTGCTCGCTCGCAAACTTCTGACAAAGGCGCTGCCGGGAGGCTGGGACGTCGATGTCGCGTATGCCGCGAATGGTCGAGAGGCCCTGGCGCTCTATCGTGACGGCAAAGCTTCCGTAATGTTTCTGGACCTGACGATGCCCGACATGAGCGGCTATCAGGTCCTGGAGACACTGCGCCACGAAGATCTGAACACGTTCGTGATCGTGGTATCCGCCGATATCCAGCCGCAGGCGCAAGCACGCGTGCGCGAATTGGGCGCGATCGCATTCGTTGCCAAGCCCGTGACGTCGGAGGCGTTGCTGCCCATTCTCAAGGAGTATGGGTTGTATGCCTGACTCGGTGTTCACGGCGGAGCAACGCGACGCGTTGCAGGAGATCGCCAATCTTGCAATGGGCCGCGCCGCCGCGCGGCTCGCGTTGCTGCTCGGGCACTTCATCGAGCTGTCGGTGCCGCGCGTGCGGGTCGTGAAAGCGGCCGACGCGGGCGATGCGCTGCGCGAGATGACGGGCATCCACGACAACGTGACCGCCGTGCGCCAGGGCTTCCGTTCCGATATCAAGGGCGAGGCGATCGTGCTGTGCCGCACCGCGGGCATCGCGCGGCTGATGTCGGTCGTCGACCGCACGTTCGGTGACGGCGTGTACGGCGGGATGGCGACGCCCGACGAAGTCGTGTTCGACGTCGCGAACGTGCTGATGGGCGCGTGCGTCGCGTCGATCCTCGACGAGCTCGGCCGCAAACCCGTGTTCTTTCCGCCGGGGCTGCTCGGCGCGAACGTGTCGTTCGACGACGTATTTCAGCCGACCGAACTGGCATGGAGCGTTGCATTGCTGCTCGAGGTGAACTTCGGGCTCGAGGACCACGCGTTCCGGGCCCACTTCGTGATGCTGATGGCCGAGGATTCGATCCGCCTGATGGGCGACGCGCTCGACGCGTTGCTGTCCGCGCTATGACGGCCGCTACCCCGTCGCTGAGCGACCTCGTGATCGAGCGGGTCGGCTTCGGCCTGTTCGTGCTCGACCGCGCGATGACCGTCCTGATGTGGAATCGCTTCATGCAGGACCACAGCGGCATCCCGGCCGCCGACGTGATCGGCCGCAACCTGTTCGACTGCTTTCCCGATCTGCCGCGCGCATGGCTGTCCCGCAAGCTCGAGAGCGTGTTCCAGCTCGGCAGCTTCGCGTTCAGCTCGTGGGAGCAGCGGCCCTACCTGTTCCGCTTCGAGCACGACCGGCCGATCACGGGCGGCGTCGACTACATGCAGCAGGACTGCACGTTCATGCCGCTCACGCGCGGCCGCGACGTCGAAGCCGTGTGCGTGACGATCTCGGACGTCACGCATGTGAGCGTGATGCAGCGCGAGCGCGAGGAAGCGGTCGCGAAGCTGCGCGAACACGCGAATCGCGATGGCCTGACCGGCATCGCGAACCGGCGCTTCTTCGAGGCGCGGCTCGGCGACGAATTCGCGCGCTGGCAGCGCTACGGCGGCGACATGTCGGTGCTGCTGTTCGACCTCGACCACTTCAAGACGATCAACGACCGGTTCGGGCATGCGGCCGGCGACGCCGTGCTGCGCGAGACGGCGCGGCGCGTCGCGTCGATCGTGCGGGCGCAGGATACGTTCGGCCGCTTCGGCGGCGAGGAATTCGCGCTGCTGCTGCCGTGCACGAATCTCGACGAGGCGATGCTCGTCGCCGACAAGGTGCGCGATGCGATCGGCAGCATGCCGGTCGATGCCGAGGGCGTCAGCGTGCCGGTGACGGCGAGCGTCGGCGGCGCGTGTGCGAAGACCGGCGCGCCGACCAGTGACGTGCTCGTCAACGAGGCCGACGCCGCGCTCTATCGCGCGAAGCGGCTCGGGCGCGACCGTTCGGTCGCCTACGCATAGGCGCACCCGGGATCGCGCCTGCCCCGCCCCGCTGCGCGCGGAGCGGATGCGCGTGCCGCGCTCAGCTCTTCGCGATATCGGCCAGCACGCCGGCCAGCACGGCCGGCTGCGACATGAACGGCGAATGGCTGCTGTCGAGCTGGTGCACGTGGGTCGGGTTGCCGGGCGTGAACGCGTCGGCTTCGTCGATGAAGCGCTGCTGCAGCGCGGGCAGGATCACGCGATCCTGCAGGCACTTGATGTAGTGGCGGTCGATCGCGCCCCAGCGCGCGGCGGTCGTCGGGATCGCGGTCGCGAACGGCGCGGCCGGCACGTCGCAGGTCATCAGGTTCGCGACGGCTTCGAAGTCGGCCTGCGGCACGTCGTCGTACAGCGCCCGCTTCGCGGCCTCGCGATACGCGGCGTCGCCGCTGCGCGGATCGATGCGCAGCGCACCGGCGACGCGCGGGCTCGCGAGCATCAGCGGGCCGAGCATTTCACCCTTGTTCTCGGGCGCGCGCACGTAGTCGAGGCCCGGCACGCCCGACGCGGGCATGAAGGCCGCGAGATAGACGATCTTCGCGATCTTGTCCGGCGCGCGTTCGGCGGCCGCCGTGATCGCAAGGCCGCCCATGCTGTGCCCGACGAGCACGACCTTGCCGTGGCCGAGCGCGTAGGCGTCGTCGACCGCCTGCATCACCTGCGTGGCGTAATCGTCGAGCGTCGTGTTCGCGACCGGCGACGGCTCGGCGCCGAACGCATCCGGGTCGAGCGGGCGTGCGAGGTAGGAAGCGGGAAAGCGGGCATTGATGCCGTGTGCGGGCAGGTCGCGCGCGATCGACAGGTGGCCGCGCGCGGCCAGCGCGGCCGCAACGTGCGCGTAGCACCACGCGCCGTGCCAGGCGCCGTGCACGAGCACGAAAACGGGATGATCGGACTGCGGGGTGGCGCTTGCGTTCGTCTCCATGGTGTCCGGGTATCGATATTTTGAGAAAGGTGTCATCTTAGACGAACCTGCATGCGCCCAGACGAGCCGGTTTGGATCTGTCCCTCTTGTCTCGTGCAGGCCACATTTCGTCCATATCTGATTTGAATTTATCGCGAAGCACGCTAATTTGTTGCTTTGCCAGCGATTGCGCCCCATGAACGTCGACTATCTCTTCTACCGGAAGCCGGACAAACCCGGCCCCTATTCGCTCGACGACCTCGGCGACATCGCGCCGCCCATCGGCCCGGGCGACCTGGTGCGCGCGGGCATCGCGCGCGTGTTCGCGCAGATCGACTGGCAGGAATCGCCCGATGTGCCGGGCGCGTGGTTCGGCACCGGAGGCGCGACATTCCAGTACACCGCGGAGCCCGACGGCCGCGTGACGAGTTTCATGGGCTCGCGCCTCGAACGCCGCTCGATGCTGCAGCTCACCCGCGAAATGGGGCTCATTGCGCTCGACCTGCAGCGCGACATCGTTTACGGCTGACGCGCCGCCGGCGCCTGTACCCGCCCAGGCCGGACGCGCTTGCCTGTCAACGGCTTCCGGCACGCCGTCGCACCCGGCGCGTGTCCGCCATCGAACTTCAAAGATTGCTATACTTTCGCCCAATTCCGGCTTCCGGCCGGTAATTTGTGCCTGTCTGCGTCGATCGTTCGCATATCTCGCACGCATTTGACACCCTGACCATCCCAGCCGGGCATGGCTTCTTCAATCGCCCCGCGTGGGTGTCTCCGTGGAGCTCGTCTTGGCCGTTTCCAATTCCGTCGTGGACGAACAAGAAACCGACGCCGCTGCCGTCACATCGAGCAGTTCTTTCTATCTTGCGATGCGCATCCTGCCGGCCGTGCAGCGCGACGCGATGTTCCAGGTCTACGCGTTTTGCCGCGCGGTTGACGACATCGCCGACAGCGACCTGCCGCGCGCCGAGCGCAACGCGGGCCTCGATCGCTGGCGCGCGGACATCGACGCGTGCTTCGCCGGCCGCCCGCCGCGCCACCTGGCCGCGCTCGACCGCGAGATCCGCGCGTTCAACCTGCAGCGCGACGATTTCCACGCGATGATCGACGGGATGGCGATGGATGCGGTTGAAGACATCTGCGCGCCCGACGAACCGACGCTCGACCTCTTCTGCGATCGCGTGGCGAGCGCGGCGGGCCGGCTGTCGGTGAGGATTTTCGGGATGCCGGAAGCCGAAGGGATCACGCTGTCGCATCACCTCGGCCGCGCGCTGCAGCTGACCAACATCCTGCGCGACATCGACGACGATGCGGCGATCAACCGTTGCTACCTGCCGCGCGAGCTGCTCGCGCGCGAAGGCATCGCGATCACCGACCCGGCGACGATCGTGCGCAATCCGGCGCTGCCGCGCGTGTGCGCGACGCTGGTCGAGCGCGCACTCGAGCATTTCCGCCAGGCCGACGCGGTGATGGATACCTGTCCGCGTGCGCAGGTGAAGGCGCCGCGCATCATGTCGGGTGCGTATCGCTGCATTCTCGAAGCCGCGATCGCACGCGGCTTTGCCTTCCCGCGCGCACCGCTGCGCAAGCCGAAGGCGCGCATGCTGATGATCGCCGCGCGCTACGCGCTGTTCTGAGCCGACCGAGTCGATGCCCAGGACCGTCCACGTGATCGGCGCCGGCCTTGCCGGCCTGTCGGCCGCGGTCGAACTGCAACGCCGCGGGCGACGCATCGTGCTGCACGACGCGCACGCACAGGCGGGCGGACGCTGCCGCTCATGGTTCGACGGGACGCTGAACACGACGCTCGACAGCGGGCTGCACACGGTGTTCGCGGGACAGCCCGCGACGCAGCGCTACCTGCGCGCGATCGGCGCAGCCGACCAGCTCGCGGGGCCCGCGCTGCCTGAAATCCCGGTCGTCGACGTCGCGTCGCAGCAGCGCTGGACGCTGCGCTTCGGCAACGGGCGCTGGCCGTCGTGGCTGTTCGATGCCGCGTCGCGCGCGCCGGACACGACGCCGCTCGACTATCTCGCGCTCGCCCCGCTCGCGTTCGCGCGCATGGGCCGTTCACTCGCACAGACGATGCGCTGCGACGGCATGCTGTGGGAACGTTGGCTGCGGCCGTATTTCCTCGGTGTGCTGAACGTCGAGCCGCGCCATGCGAGTGCCGAACTCGCGCGCGCGGCGCTGTACGGCACGTTTGCCGCGGGCGGGCCCGGCTGCCGTCCGCTCGTCGCGCGCCACGGTCTCGGCAGCGCCTTCGTCGAACCGGCGCTGCGGATGCTGCAGCACGGCGGCGCGCAGATCCGGCTGAACTCGCGGCTCGACGCGTTCGAATTCGGCGCGCACGGCAATGCGGTCGACGCGGTCTCGGTCGGCGGCGAGCGCGTCGATCTCGCGCCGGGCGACGCCGTCGTGCTGGCCGTGCCGCCCGAGGTCGCGCAGCCGCTCGTGCCCGAACTCACCGCGCCCGATACGTTCAGCGCGGTCGTGACCGCGTATTTCGCGGTCGAAGCGCCGGCCGGCAACGCGCTGCAGACGGCCGTCGTGAACGGCGTCGTCGATGCGGTGCGCACCGGCGGCGGCCAGCTCGCGGCGACGATCCGCGACGCGGGCCGCTGGCTCGACACGCCGCGCGACACGCTCGCGCGGCGCATCTGGGAAGACGTCGCGCGCGTGACCGGCGCGAACCCGGAAACCATTCCCGCGTGGCAGCTCGTCGTCGAGCCGCGCGCGGGCTTTGCGGCGGTGCCGTCGCAGGAAATGAAGCGTCCGGCCGTGCGTACGCGCTGGACCAATCTTGTGCTGGCAGGCGACTGGATTGCCACCGGCTTGCCCGCCACGATCGAGGGCGCGATCCGTTCCGGCCAGCTGGCCGCGGACGTGCTCCAGACACAGTAAGTAAAAGAGGGACCGATGAACGATCTCACCGAAATGGCTACCCTGTCCGCCGGCACCGTGCCGGCCGGCGTCGATACGGCCGTCGCGCGTGCGACCGACGCGCTGCTGGCCGCGCAGAACGCGGACGGACACTGGGTCTACGAACTCGAAGCCGACTCGACGATTCCCGCCGAATACGTGCTGCTCGTCCACTATCTCGGCGAGACGCCGAATCTCGAGCTCGAGCAGAAGATCGGCAAGTATCTGCGCCGCATCCAGCAGGCCGACGGCGGCTGGCCGCTGTTCACCGACGGCGCGCCGAACATCAGCGCGAGCGTGAAGGCGTATTTCGCGCTGAAGGTGATCGGCGACGACGAGAATGCCGAGCACATGCAGCGCGCGCGCCGTGCCATCCACGCGATGGGCGGCGCCGAGATGTCGAACGTGTTCACGCGTATCCAGCTCGCGCTGTACGGTGCGATTCCGTGGCGCGCGGTGCCGATGATGCCGGTCGAGATCATGCTGCTGCCGCAGTGGTTCCCGTTCCACCTGTCGAAGGTGTCGTACTGGGCGCGCACCGTGATCGTGCCGCTGCTCGTGCTGAACGCGAAGCGCCCGATCGCGAAGAACCCGCGCGGCGTGCGCATCGACGAACTGTTCATCGACCCGCCCGTCAACGCCGGGCTGCTGCCGCGCCAGGGCCACCAGAGCGCGGGCTGGTTCGCGTTCTTCCGCGTGGTCGACCATGCGCTGCGCGCGGTCGACGGCCTGTTCCCGAACTACACGCGCGAACGCGCGATCCGCCAGGCCGTGTCGTTCGTCGACGAGCGCCTGAACGGCGAGGATGGCCTCGGCGCGATCTATCCGGCGATGGCCAACTCGGTGATGATGTACGACGCGCTCGGCTACGCGGAAGATCACCCGAACCGCGCGATCGCGCGCAAGTCGATCGAGAAGCTGCTCGTCGTGCAGGACGACGAAGCATATTGCCAGCCGTGCCTGTCGCCGGTGTGGGACACGTCGCTCGCTGCGCATGCGCTGCTCGAAACGCGCGACGCGCGGGCCGAGGACGCCGCGATCCGCGGCCTCGAATGGCTGCGCCCGCTGCAGATCCTCGACGTGCGCGGCGACTGGATCTCGCGCCGCCCGCACGTGCGGCCCGGCGGCTGGGCATTCCAGTATGCGAACGCGCACTACCCGGACGTCGACGATACGGCAGTGGTCGCGGTGGCGATGGAGCGCGCGCAGACACTCAAGCAGAACGATGCCTATCGCGAGTCGATCGCGCGGGCGCGCGAGTGGGTCGTCGGGATGCAGAGCAGCGACGGCGGCTGGGGCGCGTTCGAACCGGAAAACACGCAGTACTACCTGAACAACATCCCGTTCTCGGATCACGGCGCGCTGCTCGATCCGCCGACGGCCGACGTGTCGGGCCGCTGCCTGTCGATGCTGTCGCAGCTCGGCGAGACGCCGCTGAACAGCGAGCCGGCCCGTCGCGCACTCGACTACATGCTCAAGGAGCAGGAACCGGACGGCAGCTGGTACGGCCGCTGGGGGATGAACTACGTGTACGGCACGTGGACGGCACTGAGCTCGCTGAACGCGGCCGGCCTGACGGCGGACGATCCGCGCATGAAGCGCGGCGCGCAGTGGCTGCTGTCGATCCAGAACAAGGACGGCGGCTGGGGCGAGGACGGCGACAGCTACAAGCTGAACTATCGCGGCTTCGAGCAGGCGCCGAGCACCGCGTCGCAAACCGCATGGGCACTCCTCGGCCTGATGGCGGCCGGCGAGGTGAACAACCCGGCGGTGGCGCGTGGCATCGACTACCTGATCGCCGAGCAGAACGAAGAGGGCCTGTGGGACGAGGCGCGCTTCACGGCGACGGGCTTCCCGCGCGTGTTCTACCTGCGCTACCACGGCTATCGCAAGTTCTTCCCGCTGTGGGCGCTCGCCCGCTATCGCAACCTGAAGCGCGACAACACGACGCGCGTGACGGTCGGGCTGTAACGCGTGGCGCCGCAACCCACCGGCACGTTGCCCGTGATCGCCGTGACGGGGATGGCGTTCGAGGCGCGCATCGCGCGCGGCGACGGTGTCGAGGCCGTCTTTGCCGCACGGGCCGACCGGCTCGAACGCGCGCTGACCGAGGCGACCGCGCGCGGCTGCGCGGGCATCGTGAGCTTCGGCACGGCGGGCGGGCTCGCGCCCGACCTGGCGCCCGGCGCACTCGTGATCGCGAGCGCGATCGACGGGCCATTCGGACGCGTCGAGACCGATACGGGCTGGAGTGCACGGCTCGTCGCCGCGCTGCAGGACACGCCGGTCTGGCCGCGCGTCACGCGCGGCACGATCGCGGCCGTCGGTTCGCCGGTCGTCAGCGAACAGGACAAGACGTCGCTGCATCGCGCGAAGCACGCGCTCGCCGTCGACATGGAGTCGCATATCGCGGCGGCCTTCGCGGCCGCGCGCGGCGTCCCGTTCGCGGTGTGCCGCGCGATCGTCGATCCGGCGTGGCGCACGCTGCCGAGCGCAGCGACGGCCGGCCTGCGCGACGACGGCAGCACGGCGATCCTGCCGATCCTGCGCGAACTGCTGAAGCAGCCGTCGCAGCTCGGCCCGCTGCTGCAGGTCGCGAGCGACGCGCGGGCGGCGCGCACGACGCTGATCCAGGCGCGGCACGCGTTCGAGCGTGCCGGCGCAATGCGGATCGCCTGACCGGCACGCGCCGCTGGTCTCGCCCTTCTCTTCCCTTCCCGGTTTTCCTCTTTTCGTAGATCTCGCCGATCTCGCGGACAAAAAAAGAGCGCTGCAGCGAACTGCAGCGCTCTTTGTCTTTGCGGCGGTGGCCGTTGCAGCGTTACTGCGCGGCCGGACTGCTCGCGGGCGTCGCCGGCGCGGTTGCCGATGCCGCGGCGGGGGCAGCGGCCGATGCTGCGGCAGGCGCGCTCGCCGGCATCGCATTGTCCGCGCCCGGATCGTCGTACTGCGGCAATCCCGGTGCGGCCGGCGCGTTGCTCGGCGTGGCGCCCGAGGCGCCGCCCGATTCACCCGGATCCTCGTAGTTCGGCAGCCCCGGTACGGCCGGTGCCGACGCGGGTGCATTACCCGGTTCGCCCGGTTCGTTGTAGCTCGGCGGCGTGGCCGACGACGACTGGCCGTGGTACGTCAGCGACTTGCGCTGTTGCAGGTACGCGTCGCGCACGAACGAATACGGATCGAGTGCGGCCTGCTTCAGCAGGTCGGTGGCGCCGAGCAGGTCCGAACGCGCGCTGATGAACTGCGCGATATACATCGGGTTGCGCGCCGCCGGCTCGATGTAGTTGAGCAGGTTGAAGCGCACGTCCACCGCGCGGCCGACGCCGTCGCGGATCGTGCTCGGCCCGAACACCGGCAGCACGAGATACGGGCCCGACGGCATGCCCCAGCGCGCCATCGTCAGGCCGAAGTCCTGGTGATGCTTCGGCAGCCCGGCCGGCGTCGCGATGTCGATCAGGCCGGCGACGCCGAACACCGAGTTCATCGCGACGCGCATCAGATCCTCGGTGGCATCCGTGATGCGCAGCTGCAGCAGGTTGTTCGCGATGTTGCCGAGATCGCCGAGGTTCGAGAAGAAGTTGCTGATCGCGGTGCGCACGGGCGTCGGCGTGACCTTCTGGTACCCCTTCGCGATCGGCTGGGCGATGTTCGTGTCGACGGTGTCGTTGAACTTGTACATCGCCCGGTTCATCGGCTCGAGCGGGTCGTTGGGGTTGCGGTTCGGTCCCGTCGCGCAGCCGGTCAGCACTGCGCTGGCGGCAACGGTCGCCGCAATGATTCGCACCTTATTCATTGATTCCTTGCGATTGGTTCTTGGCGCGTTTGACGCGCGGTTTGCCCATCAGGACGGGCTGGAACACCACGGCGCCGATCAGCGTGCAGGTCAGGGCCAGCGCGAGCAGCTTGCCCATGCTCGACGTGCCCGGGTGGTGCGACAGCCACAGGCTGCCGAATGCGGTCGCCGTCGTCGCGGCGCTGAACAGGACGGCATGCGTGAGGCTCGAGTGCAGCAACCCGGTTTGCCCTGCGCGCCACGCCATCACGAAATACACCTTGAACGCGACGCCGACGCCGAGCATCAGCGGCAGCGCGATGATGTTCGCGAAGTTCAACTGCATGCCGAACACCACGCACAGCTCGAGCGTCACGACGCCCGACACGAGCAGCGGCACCAGCGTGCGCAGCACGTCGCCGAAGCGGCGCAGCGTGATCCACAGCAGGATCGTGATCGAGATGATCGACCACAGTGCCGCATGCAGGAACGCGTTGATGATCGTGTCGGCCGAATGCAGGATCGAGATTGGCCCGCCGGTCGTGCCCGGCTCCGCGGCCTTCACGGTCGTCGCGAAGCGGCGCAGCATCGTGTCGTCGTTCGGGTCGACGCCTTTCGGCACCTTCGGCGAAATCTGCACGAGCGCATGGCCGTCGGGCGCGACCCAGTCGCGCACGAGTTGCGGCGGCAGCGATTCGCGCGTGATGTCCTGCGGCTGTAGCAGCGAAGCGAGCTGGTTGAGCGCGATGCGCAGCGTGTCGGAGAACGCACGCTCGGCGCGGTCGCGCGTCGCGGCGTCCGCGGCGGCGAGCTTCGCGAGCGACGCGGACAGGTGCTGCGCGGCGGCCGCACCCGGGCCCGGGTGATCTTCGGCCGCGTAGCCCAGCAGGTCCGACACGCGCTTGAGTGCGGCGACGCGCTGCGCGTCGGTCGCGGGCGGCGCGGCCGGCTGCGTCAGCGCGGGCAGCAGGTCGCTCGCGGCGGCGGCGATCGCCGCGCGCTTGGCCGGCTGGTCGGCGGGGATGAAGGTCGACAGCGTGGTCGTGCGGCCGACTTCGGGCAGCGCGTCGAGGCGCTTCGCGGCCGCGTCGGCCTCCGCGAGCGACGGCGCGAGCAGCGTGACGTCGTTGACGGCGGCTTCCGGCGAATCCTTCAGTGCGAGCAGCGTCGCCATCGATTCGCTGTGCGGATCCTTCAGGTTCAGCGGGTTGAAGTCGAAGCGCAGGAACGCGAGCAGCGGCAGCGCGCCGATCACGACCGCGAGCGTGCCGATCAGGATCGGCTTGCGATGGCGATCGAGGAAATCGTCGACCGGCGCGAGCCACGGGAAGCCGGGCGTTTTAGATTCGCCCGGCGGCGCGAACAGGCGCAGCAGCGCGGGCAGCAGCGTGAGCGTGGTGAGCAGTGCGACGAACATCCCGACGCCCGCGATCAGGCCGAGCTCGGACACGCCGCGATACGCGGTGGGGATGAACGAGAAGAAGCTCGCCGCGACCGCCGTGGTGGCCAGCGCGAGCGGCATGCCCATCGAGTGCGCGGCGCCGATCAGCGCGTGATCGATGCGTGGATCGCGGAAGCGCTCCTCGCGGTACTTCACGCCGTACTGGATCGAGAAATCGACGCCGAGGCCGACGAACAGCACCATGAACGCGACCGAGATCATGTTCAGCGAGCCGACCATCGCGAGGCCGAGCGCGGCGGTCACGACGAGGCCGACGAACAGCGTGACGAGCACCGAGCCGATCATCCGCTTCGAGCGCAGCGCGAGCCACAGGATGACGAGCACGGCGAGCAGCGTGAAGACGCCGTTGAGCGCCGCGCCATCTTGAACCGACGCGAATTCGTCGTCGGCGAGCGGCTGCTCGCCGGTCAGGCGCACGGCTGCGCCAAAGCGCTTCTCGAGGTCGAGCGAACGGGCCGCGTCGCGGATCACCTGGCTCGTTTCCGCACCGGCCTTCAGTGCACCGTAGTTGACCACCGGCTGCACGGTGACGAATGCGCGCGCGGGCTGCCGCGCGGCATCGCTGTCGACCAGCGCGCGCCACGAGAACGCGGCCGGCTTGCCGGCCAGCACGTCGTCGACCGTCGCGGCACTGCGCGAGAGCAGCTTCGCCATCGTGGACAGTTTCACCTGGCCGGTCAGCAGCGGCTGGCCGAGCGTGGTGGACAGCGTGGTGGCGAGCCCGGTCAGGCTCGGGTTCTTCGCGAGTTCATTGACGAGCGGACGCGCGCTCGCGAGCTGCGACGTGGTATCCGTGACCTCCTGCGGCGACAGGAACAGCAGCCCGTTGTGCTCGAAGAACGGACCGCCTCCGGGCTCGGCGACCTGGCCGATGCGGCCGGCTTCGGCATCCTTCTGCAGGGCTTCGGTCAGCGCATGCGCGGCGGCGTTCGCGAATTCGGGCGCAGGTGCCTCGACGACCGCGAGGATCGTGCCGTTGCGTTGCGGGAACGCTTTATCGACGGCCTGGCCGAGTGCGGCAAATTGCGGTTCCGCATCGACGAGCTTGCTGATGTCGGTGTTGATCTTGAAATGCTGCGCGACATAGACGCCGCTGAGCGCGGCGATGACGAGCGACAGGACGACGACCCAGACGGGGCGTCGCACCGACCATGCAACGAGTCGGACGATGAGAGATGTCACCATGTGGCGGTGGGGAGCGGCTGGCAAGGGCAAAGTAGCCAAGTATACCGGCGCAGCGTGGCGGCGGTCGTGACGTTGGGGGTTTCGGGGAGGGAAGGAGACTTGTTCACAGCGGCGGAATCGATACCGATGGCCGGCTGGTTAGTAAGGGGATATTTACATAATCGCCGCCGCGCTGCTTCGACGTGCCGCTGCACGCCTGTGACAAACGAAGCTGAAAGGTAACAGTCGGTCACGGCGGCACACCGAGGCGTCAGGCCCGGTATACTTTGCTTCGTCGGCCGGTGCAATGAACCGGTCGTTTTTTCTCATCGAGCGATATTCGTATGAAACGTCATCTGTTTGCTTTCGTCGCGGCGGCCGCCGTGTCGGTTTCCGCTTTCGCGCAGAGCGCGCCGGTCGATATCGTCCGCAATGCGGTCGAGGGCACCGTTACCGCGATGAAGGCCGATCCGGCCGCCCGCGGCGGTGACATGGCGAAAGTCACGCAAGTCGTCGAGCAGCGCTTCCTGCCCGCGACCAACTTCGAGCGCACGACCCGCATCGCGGTCGGCGACGCGTGGAAGCAGGCCACGCCGCAACAGCAGCAGGAGCTGTACAAGCAGTTCAAGCTGCTGATGACGCGCACCTACGCCGCGTCGCTCGCGCAGCTCGGCAGCCAGGACGCGAAGTTCTCGTTCAAGGCCGGCGGCGCGTCGGGTGCCGACGCGCTCGTCCAGTCGACAGTCACGACGCCGGGCGACAGCCAGTCGGTCGGCTATCGTCTCGGCAAGGTCGGCAACGACTGGAAGATCTACGACATCGACATGTCGGGCGCGTGGTTGATCCAGGTCTACCAGGGGCAGTTCAAGAGCCAGCTCGCGTCGGGCGGGATCGACGGGCTGATCGCGTATCTGCAGAAGCACAATTCGCGGACGAACTGACGGCCGTTGCCAGGCCGCAGTCCGGATCGACGAAGGGCGCCCTCGGGCGCCCTTTTTCATGGCTGTGCGCTGGCTGCGCGTCACGCACCGATGCCGAGCATCCGCAGGCAATCGTCGACCACGGCATCGACGAACGCGGCACGATCCGTTTCCGGGGCCGCGATGATGTGATCGGTCGCGCCATGCACGCCCGCATAGATCAGCAGCGCAGTTACTTGCGGATGCGCGAGCCGCCAGGTGCCGGCCCGAGCGCCGCCGTCGAGAATCGCGCCGAGCTGCTCGAGGATCGCGTTCTTGTCGGCATTCGCGCGATCGTGGTGATGGTGGTTCGCGTAGACGATGTCGTGCGTGCGGTAGGTCGCCGCATAGGTTTCGATGTTGGTGCGGATCCACGTGCGCAGGCGCGCGAGCCAGTCGTCGGCGTCGCACGCGTCCACCGCGTGCTGCAGCCGGTCGAGGAACGACGACGTGTAGCGCTGCGCGAGCGCGGCGAGCATGTCGGACTTCGATTCGAAGTAGTGATAGAACGTGCCTTTCGCGACCTGCGCGTGCTCGACGATCTCGCTGATGGTCGTCGCTTCCACACCCTGCGTGAGGAACAGCGTCTCGGCCGCCGCCATCAGTTCCTCGAGGCGCACTTCCGCCGGCTTCGTGCGCGGCTTGCCTGCCGGCGCGTCGTCCTTCACTGTCGTGGTCCCTGCCTTTGTCCTGTCCGTCATCGCGCGGCTCGACGCCCGTTCGTGCAAAGCCCGCAGTTTAGGCCAGCACCCCCGCTCGCGGCCAACGCAATCCATTGACCGACGGTCAGTCGATATATATGATGAGAATCATTCTCATCCCCATGCCCGTGAAGGGCAGCCCGCCATGCATCGCTACCGTCGCGCCGCACTCGTCCTGGCCGCCTGTCTCGGCACCTTTCTCGCCACGCTCGACATCAGCATCGTCAATGTCGCGTTGCCGACGCTGCAGACGGCGCTCGACACCGATATCGGCGGCCTCCAGTGGGTCGTCAACGCGTATGCGCTCGCGTTGTCCGCGTTCATGCTGTCGGCCGGGCCGCTCGGTGATCGCTACGGACACAAGCGCGTGTGGCTCGCCAGCGTGATTCTGTTCACGGCCGGGTCGGTGGTCTGCGCATGTGCGGGCAGCATCGAGCCGCTGCTGATCGGGCGCGCGATCCAGGGGCTTGCCGGCGCATTGCTGATACCGGGCGCGATGCCGATCCTCACGCATGCGTTTCCCGACGCGCGCGAGCGCGCCCGCGCGATCGGCGGATGGTCCGCGTTCAGCGCGCTCGCGCTGATCCTCGGGCCGCTGGTGGGCGGCCTGCTCGTCGAGCACGGCGGATGGCAGAACATCTTCCTCGTCAACGTGCCGATCGGCATCGTGACCGTGCTGCTCGGCGCATGGGGCATTCCGGAGCGCCGGCATCCGCAGCATGCGGCGTTCGATCCGCTCGGCCAGGTGCTGAGCGTGGTGTGGCTCGGATTGCTCACATACGGGCTGATCGGCATCGGCGAAGCCGGCGCGGCGCACGCGAAGGTGCTCGCGCCGCTGGCGGGCGCCGCGGTGGCGTTCGTCGTGTTCGTGCGGGTCGAAACGCGCGTCGAGCGGCCGCTGCTGCCGGTCTGGCTGTTTCGCGACCGGCGGCTGGTGCGCGCCAATCTCGCGTCGTTCGTGCTCGGGTTCTCGGGGTACAGCAGCCTGTTTTTCCTGTCGTTGTTCTTGCAGCAGGCGCAGGGGCGCACGCCGGCTGAGGCCGGCTGGCAACTGATGCCGCAGTTCGTGATGACGGCGATCACGTCGATGCTGTTCGGGCGCATCGCGGCGCGCATTCCGTTGCATACGCTGATGGTGGCCGGGTACGGCCTGATCGGCGCGATGCTCTCGGTCATGGCCGGCTTCGGCGCGGGAACGCCGTATGTGCCGGTCGGTGTCGCGCTGGCGGTGCTCGGGGTCGGCATGGGGCTCGCGGTGCCCGCGACCGGCATGACCGTGATGGAACTGGCGCCGGCTGAACGCGCGGGCATGGCGTCGGCGACGATGAACGCGTTGCGTCAGACCGGGATGAGCATGGGCATCGCGGTGCTCGGCAGCATGATGAGCATCGGTGCGCTGCACCGGATGACGGCCGCGATGCAGGCGGCGGGGAGTGCGCAAGCGGATACGCTCGCGCGGCAGGCGGTGATGGAGCATGTGTTCGCTGCCGGCCGGCCGGAATTGCTCGGTGCGTATCGGGAGGCGATGGCGCACGGGTTTTCGATCGCGGTTTTGTGTTCTGGAATCCTGAGTGTTGCAATTATGGCGATGCTGATGGTGCGGCGTGAATCGGAGAAGCAATCGGGACGCGCGGCGGCGTGCGTGACGTCTTCACTGCCGGAATGATCCGGCGTGTGACGGGTCGGGCCTTTCGCCGCGGATCGCCGCGTCGGGCTCGCCTACCTGCGCCGATGCTCCACGGCGAATTTGATCAGCTCGGCCTGCCCTTCGATCTCCAGCTTGCGCTTCAAATTGAGCCGGTGCGTCTCGACCGTGCGCACCGACAGCCCCGTCTGCTGCGCGATCTGCTTGCTCGACAGCCCTTCCGCCAGCGCATCGAGGATGTCGCGTTCGCGCGGCGTGAGCCGGTCGAGCGGTGACGCGGTCGCGCTCGCGTGGATCATCCGCGCGGCGAGCCCTTCGCTGAAGAACGTCTGGCCGGCCAGCACCGCGCCGATCGCGCGCACGATCTCGCTCGCGGGCGAATCCTTCAGCAGGTAGCCGCTCGCGCCGGCGCGCACGGCCTGCGTCACGTATTCGATGTTGTCGTGCATCGACAGCATCAGCACGCGGATGCCCGGAAAGCGTTCGTGAAACACGCCCGCGAGCGTGATGCCGTTCATCCCGTTCATGCCGACGTCCATCAGCGCGAGATCGGGTTCGAGCGACGCGGCGAGCGTGAGCGCCTCGTCGGCGTTGCCGGCTTCGCCGACGACGGACAGGTCGGCCGCTTCGAGCCGCATCCGCAAGCCGTCGCGCACGAGCGGGTGATCGTCGACGAGCAGCAGTCGGGCGACGGGCCGGGCGGTGTCGGGGGCGCTCATGCGTGAAAGGTCTCCTGTGATGGGGCGCGTCATGACGCGGTGCCGGGCAGCGGCACGCGCGCGGCGACGATCGTGTGGCCGACCTGCGACGTGATCGTCAGCATGCCGCCGAGCGCATCGAGGCGCTCGCGCATGTTGCGCAGGCCGATGCCGCGGCGCGCGTCGGCCTGCGAGCGTTCGGCGTCGAAGCCGCAGCCGTTGTCGGCGATGGTCAGCGTGACGGATTGTGCGCCGACGTCGAGCGTGACGGCTGCGCGCGACGCCTGCGCATGATGCACGATGTTGCTGAGCGCTTCCTGCGCGATCCGGAACAGCGCGGTGTTGACCGCCGCGGGCAGTGGCCGGGCGCCGCTGTGCGCGACCTGCGTATAGCCGATGTCGATGCCGCTTTCGGCGCCGAGTTCACGCACCAGCTGCTCGAGTGCCGCCGCGAGGCCGAGATCGTCCAGCATTGCGGGACGCAGCGCATGCGAGATGCGCCGCACTTCGCGCAGCGTGTCGCCGAGCCGCACGACGCCCGATGCCAGCGCCTGCTCGGCCTCGGGCATGCGCGCCGAGCCGCGTTCGAAGCGTGCGAGCGCGGATTCGAGCATCAGCTTCGCGGACACCATCATCTGGCTGATGCCGTCATGCAGCTCGCGCGACAGCCGCGCCCGCTCCTGCTCCTGCGATTCGACGACGCGCTGCGCGAGCAGCTTGAGCTTCGCGTCGGCACTGCGCGACTCGCTGACGTTCAGCACCAGCGCGCACACGACGATCGCCGCCGCGCCCGTGAGCGCGATCGCGGTGAGCCAGCTCATCGTGCGGTCGATGTTCGCGGACGCGCGCGCGTCGATGCGCTGCAGCGCGGTGTCGACGTCGTCGAGATAGATGCCGGTGCCGACCATCCAGCCCCAGCGCTCGAGCGCGACGACGTAGCCGAGCTTCGGCGCGACGCGGCCCGTCGACGGCCGCTGCCATGCGTAGCGCACGTAGCCGCCGCCGCTCGATGCCGCGCCGATCAGTTTCTGGATCGTCAGCGCGCCCTGAGGGTCGCGCATCGACCAGTAGTTATGGCCGACGCGCTCCGGCTCGCGCGGATGCATCAGCGAATTGCCGTGCAGGTCGTACACGAAGAAATAGCCGTCGGGGCCGAAATCCATCTTCTGCAGCATCGCGAGCGCCTGCGTGCGCAGCATCGCGTCGTCGCGCGCGTTGCGGCCGCTCGCGTCGTAGAGCGGCATGATCGCGCTCGTCGCGAGCTCGACGTAGTGCTTCAGCTCGACTTCCTTGCTCGACAGGTACGCGGCCTGGATCGTCGCGTGCTGCGTGCGCGCGAGGGACGTCGCCTGCTGGCGCACGCCGAAGCCGATGCCGGCGATCGCGAGCAGGAACGGCACGATGGCCAGAAGGAAGATCTTTGCCTTGAGTCTCATGGTGGTGCGAAACGGCCGCGCACCTGCGCGGGCCGGCCGGGCGCGTCAGTCGCGCGGCGGCGTGTCGAGGCGACATTGTCGGCGATTTTGCGCACGGGAGGCGACGGTGGCCCCGGCAACCGCCCCGCCGCCGCCCGGGGCGTGGGCTTCCGTCCGCTCAGGCCTGCCGCGCCGTGAGGCCGCCGGCCGCGGCCGCGTGCACGACGATGCGGTTGCGCCCGCTTTCCTTCGCGCGATACAGCGCGTCGTCGGCCAGCTTCAGCGCGCCCTGCATGTCGTCGTCGCGTTCGGGATAGCTGGTCGTCACGCCGATGCTCACCGTCAGGCGGCCCGACGTGCCGGCGTCGTGCCGGATGCCGAGATCGAGGATCCCCGTGCGGATCGTCTCGGCAATCGTCACCGCGCCGTCCGTGTCGATGTCGGGCAGCACCACGACGAATTCCTCGCCGCCGTAGCGCGCCGCGTAATCTGCCGGGCGGCGCAGGCAGCCGGCGATGCAATGGCCGACCGCGGCAAGCGCGTCGTCCCCGGCCTGGTGCCCCTGCGTGTCGTTGTAGCGCTTGAAGTAATCGACGTCGATGAACAGCAGCGACAGCGCGTGCTGCGCGCGCGCGGCACGGCGCCATTCGCGCGCGAGCGTAACGTCGAGCATCCTGCGGTTGTCGAGGCCCGTGAGGCCGTCGGTGCGCGCGAGCGCCTGCAGCTCGGTTTCCGCACGGTGGCGCTTGCGCAACTGCACGTCGAGCAGCAGCGACAGGCCGACGAAGCCGATCGCGAGCGCGGCCATCGCGGAGCCGATCGGAATCGCACGGTCGTACCACGCGGCGTAGGTGTCGGCTTCCGAGCGCGCGACCATGATGATGAGCGGCAGGTTCTCGAGGTGCCGGAACACGTACAGGCGCCGCACGCCGTCGATCGACGCGGTGTCCGCGAAGCTGCCGTCGTTGGCGCTCATGAACCGCCGGAACGTGCTGGCGCGGCTGATGTCGCGGCCGACGATCTTGGGGTCGTACGGCTCGCGCGCGAGCATCTTGCCGTCCGTGTTGATCACCGCGATCGAGCCGCGATCGCCCAGCGACAGGCGCGAGAACAGGTTCTGGAAATATTCGAGCCGGATCGACACCACGGCGACGCCGCCGAACGAGCCGTCGGGCCGCGTGATTCGCCGGCTGAGCGCGACGCTCGGCGAGCCGCCGCGCAGCCGCGAGTGATACGGGGGGCTGACGTACAGGCCGGCGTCGGGGTGGTCGCGGTGCACGACGAAGTACGGTTCGTTGCCGAAGTTGGCCTTGCGCGGCACGTCGCTCTTGCCGTCGACCTCGATGTCGCCCTTCGCGTCGAGCACGTAGATGCCGCCGAGGTACTTGGCGGTCGTCGCACGGTCGAACAGCACCTGGCGGCGCAGCGGCATCGGCAGCTTGACGACATCCGGGTCGTTCTCGCCTTCGACGACGGCCTGCAGCGACAGCGAATAGATCTCGATGTTGCGCTCGATGTCCCACGACGCCATCAGCGCAAGATTTTGCTGCATCGCGGCCGAGCGGTCGCGCGCGTCGATGCGGCCTTCGTACAGCACGATCCCGCACAGGAGCAGCAGGACCAGCGCGATCAGCAGCCCGGTATAGAAGATCAGGTGCGGCAGCAGGAACCGGCGCAGATGAGCGGCGACACGGCTTGTCAGGCCGGATTCGCTGGGCATTGCGTAGTCGGTTTCTGCCATGGTCCGTGGATCGATGGGCATTGCCGCCGGGGGGCGGGCCGATGCGATTGTTCGTATGCCGTGCCGGCGGCGATCCGTTACGCGGCCATTCCGACGCCTTCCTGCCGGCCGGCGGAGAAAATGGACGCCGATTATCGGTAATCGCGGCCAGATATACCGGTAAATCAAGCATTCACTGGTGACATCTGCGCCGATTCAACGATCCGACGAATCGGGCAGCGCGAATGCAACGGAGTATAGCGCGCGCGTTCACGCGCGCGAAAAATGTTGCGGGCCGTTGATCCGGATCAAATTACAGTGAAATCCCGGACTTGCGAATATCGGGCAGAGCGTTTCAGCACAAGGCTTTGCGGAAAGAGCGGCCGTGGCGCGCGGCATGCCGCTGCCGATTCCATCCGGTTAACGGCACTTGAACGCGAAAAATGAAGGGGTGCGATATACGCCGATTATTCGTTTCAACCGCCGGGCGCGCGCGAAAATGAAAACGGGCGGCCATTACGGCCGCCCGTTTCGTGAAGCAGGGACGGGCACCGGCATGCCGGAAGCCCGCAGCACGCCGATACTTACGCGCCGTGCTGTTCCGCCTTGAACGCGAGCCGGAACCGGTGCAGCAGCGGCTCGGTATAGCCGCTCGGCTGCGACGTGCCCTGCAGCGCGAGCGCGCATGCGGCCTTGAACGCGGTCGACTGGTCGTAGCCGGGCGCCATCGGGCGATAGTTCGGGTCGCCGGCGTTCTGCTGGTCGACGACGCGCGCCATCCGCTTGAACACGTCGAGCACGAACGCCTCGGTGATCACGCCGTGGCGCAGCCAGTTCGCGATGTGCTGGCTCGAGATGCGCAGCGTCGCGCGGTCTTCCATCAGGCCGACGTCGTGGATGTCGGGCACCTTCGAGCAGCCGACGCCCTGTTCGACCCAGCGCACGACGTAGCCGAGGATGCCCTGCGCGTTGTTCTCGACTTCGCTCAGGATCTCGGCCTCGCTCCACGCGGCGCGCTCGACGACCGGCACGGTCAGCAGGCCTTCGAGCAGCGTGTCGCGTTCGCTCGCGTACGGCGTCTTCTCGAGTTCCTGCTGGACGGCCTGCACGTCGACCAGGTGGTAGTGCAGCGCGTGCAGCGTCGCGGCGGTCGGCGACGGCACCCAGGCGGTGTTCGCGCCGGCGCGCGGATGCGCGATCTTCTGTTCGAGCATCGCGTGCATCAGGTCCGGCATCGCCCACATGCCCTTGCCGATCTGCGCGCGGCCGCGCAGGCCGGCCGACAGGCCGGCGAGCACGTTGTTGCGCTCGTACGACTGGATCCACGCCGACGACTTCATGTCGCCCTTGCGGATCATCGGGCCCGCTTCCATCGCGGTGTGCATCTCGTCGCCGGTGCGATCGAGGAAGCCGGTGTTGATGAACGCCACGCGCGCGGCGGCCGCGGCGATACACGCGGCGAGGTTCACGCTGGTGCGGCGCTCCTCGTCCATGATGCCCATCTTCAGCGTGTTGCGCGGCAGGCTGTACAGATCCTCGATGCGTGCGAACAGCGTATCGGCGAACGCGACTTCGACCGGGCCGTGCATCTTCGGCTTCACGATGTAGATCGAGCCCGTGCGCGAGTTGCGCTTGGCCTTCAGGTCGTGCAGCGAGCACAGCACCGTGACGACGCCGTCGAGGATCCCTTCCGGAATCTCGTTGCCGTCGCGATCGAGCACCGCGCCGTTGGTCATCAGGTGGCCGACGTTGCGCACGAACAGCAGCGAGCGGCCGTGCAGCGACAGCGTGCCGCCGTCGGGCGTGGTGTACTCGCGGTCGTCGTTCAGGCGGCGCGTGAAGGTCTTGCCGCCCTTCGCGACTTCTTCGACCAGCGTGCCCTGCATCAGCCCGAGCCAGTTGCGGTAGAGCTGGACCTTGTCGTCGGCGTCCACCGCCGCGACCGAATCCTCGCAGTCGATGATCGTGCTGACTGCGGCTTCGAGCACGACGTCCTTCACGTTCGCGAGATCGGCGCGGCCGATCGGCGTCGATGCGTCGATCTGGATCTCGAGGTGCAGGCCGTTGTGCTTCAGCAGGATCGCGGACGGCGCGTCGGCCGCGCCCTGGTAGCCGACGAACTGCGCCGGCTGCGCGAGATGCACGACGCCCTTCGCGGTTTCGACGGCGAGCTGGCCGTCCTGCACGCGGTAGCGCAGCGCGTCGCGGTGCGACGCGCCGGCGAGCGGCGCCGCGTTGTCGAGCACGTTGCGCGCGTAGTCGATCACGTGCTGGCCGCGCGTCGGGTTGTAGGTCGCGGTGCGTTCGGCGCCGCCGTCTTCCGGCAGCGCGTCGGTGCCGTACAGCGCGTCGTACAGGCTGCCCCAGCGCGCGTTCGCGGCGTTCAGCGCATAGCGCGCGTTCGACAGCGGCACGACGAGCTGCGGGCCGGCTTGCGTGGCGATCTCGCTGTCGACGTTCGCGGTGGCTGCCGCGACGTTCGACGGGACCGGCACGAGGTAGCCGATCTGTTCGAGGAACGCGCGATACGCGGCGTGGTCGCGCACGGGGCCGGGGTGCGCGCGGTGCCAGGTGTCGAGTTCCTGCTGCAGGCGGTCGCGTTCCGCGAGCAATTCGCGGTTGCGCGGCGCCAGGTCGTGCACCAGGGCCGAGAAACCGCTCCAGAACGCGGCCTTGTCGATGCCGGTGCCCGGCAGCGCTTCGTTTTCAATGAACTGGCTCAGCGCTGGCGCGACTTGCAGTCCTGCTTGGTCGATCATCGTCAATCCTCCCGGGGAATAAAGATTCGCGCGCGGCTTGGGCTGGTTATGCCGCGACGCTTTGTGTGCCGGCGCGGGCGATCTGCGCGTCCTGTTCGGACTTTACGCCAGACACGCCGATCGCGCCCGCGATCCGGCCGCCGACCGTGACCGGCACGCCGCCTTCGAGCAACCCCGTCAGCGGCACGCTGAGAAACGCGGTGCGGCCACCGTTGATCATATCCTCATACGCCTTCGTCTCGCGCCGGCCGAGCGCCGCCGCGCGCGCCTTGTCCTGCGCGATATAGGTGGTGGCCGGCGATGCGCCGTCCAGGCGCGCAAACGCGAGCAGGTGACCACCGTCGTCGACGATGGCGATCGACACGGCCCAGCCGTGGCGTTCCGCTTCCGCGCGGGCGGCGGCAAGCATGCGGTCGGCATCGGCGAGCTCGAGTTCGGGTTTCGTTTGCATGGCAATCCTCCGGAATCAGGTCAGTTGACGAGATGGTTGTCGACGAGCTCGATCCAGTGGCGCACGGGCGTGCGGCCCGCGCCGTTCAGGTGAGTCTGGCAGCCGACGTTGGCCGTGACAATCAGGTCCGGCCGCGCGGCTTCGAGCGCGTCGAGCCGGTTGTCGCGCAGTTGCGTCGCGAGCTCGGGCTGCGTCAGCGAATACGTGCCGGCCGAGCCGCAGCACAGATGGCCATCGGCGACATTCGTCAGATCGAAGCCGAGCTGCGTCAGGATGCGTTCGACGGTGCCGCCGAGGCGCTGGGCGTGCTGCAGCGTGCACGGGCAATGGACCGCGATGCGGCGTGGCGTCGAACCGGCCAGCGCGTCGAGCGGCTCGGCCGCGATCATCTCGGCGAGATCGCGCGCGAGCGCGCTGACGCGTCGTGCTTTCTCCGCATAGACGGGGTCGGAGCGCAGCAGGTCACCGTATTCCTTGACGAATGCGCCGCAGCCGCTCGCCGTCAGCACGATCGCTTCCGCACCCGCTTCGATCGCGGGCCACCATGCGTCGATGTTGCGGCGTGCGCGGGCGAGGCCCGCATCCTGTGCGTTCAGGTGATATTCGGTCGCGCCGCAGCAGCCGGCTTCACGTGCCGGGCTCACGCTGATGCCGAGCCGGTCGAGCACGCGCGCGGCGGCCGCATTGGTGTTCGGCGACAGCGACGGCTGCACGCAGCCCTCGAGCATCAGCACGCGCCGCGCGTGGCGCACGGGCGGGCGCGGTGCGGCGGCGGGGATCGCGGCCGGGATCTTGTCCTGCAACGTGCCGGGCAGCAGCGGGCGCAGCGCGCGGCCGGCCTTCAGCAACGCGGCGAACGTCGCCGGGCGCGGCACGACGTGCCGCAGCCCCGCGCGCAGCAGGCGCTCGCGTGCCGGCCGCTGCGCGCGTTTCTCGGCTTCCGCGCGGCCGATGTCGAGCAGCGTGTGATAGCGCACGCCGGACGGGCAGGTCGTCTCGCAGTTGCGGCACGTCAGGCAGCGGTCGAGGTGCTGCTGCGTGCGTTCGCCGCACGGTTCGCCTTCGAGCAGTTGCTTGATCAGGTAGATGCGGCCGCGCGGCCCGTCGAGCTCGTTGCCGAGCACCTGGTAGGTCGGGCAGGTCGCATTGCAGAAGCCGCAGTGCACGCACGCGCGCAGGATCGCTTCCGCTTCGTCGGCCCGGGCGAGGGCCTTGCTTGCTTCGCTGAGATTGGTTTGCATCGGCGGTCGGGATCGGGTTCGCGTCAGAAATCGGCGTACAGGCGGCCGGGATTGAAAATCGCGTGCGGGTCGAGCTGCGCCTTGAGCTGCCGGTGCACGCGCAACAACGCGGGCGGCAGCGGCTGGAACGGCTCGCGTGTCGTGCCCGGCGTGAAGCAGGTCGCGTGGCCGCCCCATTGCGCGGCGAACCGCTGCACGTCGGCCGGTGCGGCGTCGCTCTTCAGCCAGCGCTGTGCGCCGCCCCAGTCGGCAAGCAGCGCGCCGGGCAACGCGTCGAGCGGCGCGGCGGCCGGAACCGCCACGCGCCACAGCGGGCGCGGATCGTCGAAGAACGGCAGCGCAAGGTCGCGCAGCCGTGCCCAGAACGCATCGTCGCGGTCGTCCATGCGCTCGCCGCCGATCGTGTCGCGCGCGGCCTTCACCGAGCCCTCGCCGCCTTCGATCCGCACCCGCAGCACGCCGTCGGCGTGGCATGCACCCGCGAGCGGCAGCCCCGCGCGCCGCCATGCGGCGACGCGCTGCACAGCTTCGTCCACGGCAAGCTGTAACGCGAGATCGCCCGTCGCGCGAGGCTTCGGCAGCACCTTCAGCGACACTTCGGTCACGACCCCGAGACAGCCGAAGCTGCCCGCGAGCAGCCGCGACACGTCGTAGCCGGCGACGTTCTTCATCACCTCGCCGCCGAAGCGCAGGTGCTTTGCGTGGCCGGTAATCACGCGGCAGCCGAGCACGAAGTCGCGCACCGCACCGGCCCACGGGCGGCGCGGGCCCGACAGCGCCGCCGCGAACATGCCGCCGACCGTTGCCGCGCCGCCGAACGTCGGCGGCTCGCACGGCAACATCTGGCCGGCCGCGTCGAGCATCGCCTCGAGTTCGGCGAGCGGCGTGCCCGCGCGCGCGGTGACGACGAGTTCGGTCGGGTCGTACGCGACGACGCCGCGATGCGTGCGCACGTCGAGCGTGCGGCCTTCGACCGGGCGGCCGAGGAACGCCTTCGTGCCGGCGCCGCGGATGTGCAGCGGCTGGCGGTCGTGGATCGCGGCGTCGACCTGGGCGACGAGCGCCGCGCTGTCGTCGATCGATTCGATTTCGCGTCGCATCAGAAGCGCTCCAGTTCGGGAAACGGCAGCTTGCCGTGATGGACGTGCATCGCGCCGAATTCGGCGCAGCGGTGCAGCGTCGGGATGTTCTTGCCGGGATTGAGCAGGCCCTGCGGATCGAACGCGGCCTTCACTGCGTGGAAGAACGTGATTTCGTCGGCGTTGAACTGCACGCACATCTGGTTGATCTTCTCGCGCCCGACGCCGTGCTCGCCGGTGATGCTGCCGCCCGCCGCGACGCACAGCTCGAGGATCTTGCCGCCGAGCGCTTCCGCGCGGTCGAGTTCGCCGGGCCGGTTCGCATCGAACAGGATCAGCGGGTGCATGTTGCCGTCGCCCGCGTGGAATACGTTCGCGACCGGCAGCCCGAATTCGGCAGACAGCGCGGCGATCCCTTCGAGCACGCGCGGCAGCTCGCGGCGCGGGATCGTGCCATCCATGCAGTAATAGTCGGGCGACATGCGGCCGACCGCCGGGAACGCGTTCTTGCGGCCGGCCCAGAAGCGCTGGCGCTCGGCTTCGTCGCGTGCGACGCGGATCTCGGTTGCGCCCGCGTCGCGCAGCAGCGCGGCGACGCGTTCGGCGTCTTCTTCGACGTCGGCCGGCGAGCCGTCGAGTTCGCACAGCAGGATCGCCTGCGCGTCGACCGGGTAGCCCGCGTGGATGAAATCCTCGGCCGCGCGGATCGCGAGGTTGTCCATCATCTCGAGGCCGCCTGGGATCACCCCCGCGCCGATAATTTTCGCGACCGCGGCGCCCGCTTCCGCGACGTCGTCGAAGCTCGCCATCAGCACCTTCACGCTGGGCGGCTTCGGCAGCAGCTTCACGGTCACTTCCGTGACGATGCCGAGCATCCCTTCCGAGCCGGTGAACAAGGCGAGCAGGTCGAAGCCCGGCGCGTCGAGCGCGTCGGCGCCGAGCGTGAGCGTATCGCCGTCGATCGTCAGGATCTCGACCTTCAGGATGTTGTGCACGGTGAGCCCGTATTTCAGGCAGTGCACGCCGCCCGCGTTTTCGGCGACGTTGCCGCCGATCGAGCACGCGATCTGCGACGACGGATCGGGCGCGTAGTAGAGGCCGTACGGCGCGGCTGCCTGCGAGATCGCGAGGTTGCGCACGCCGGGCTGCACGCGCGCGATGCCGGCATCGGGGTCGATGTCGAGAATCTTGTTGAACTTCGCCATCACGAGCAGGAGGCCCTTCTCGAGCGGCATGGCGCCACCCGACAGCCCGGTGCCCGCGCCGCGCGCGACCACCGGCACGCCGAGCGCGGCCGCGACGCGCAGCACCGCGCGCACCTGCTCGACCGTGTCGGGCAGCACGACCGCGAGCGGCACCGTGCGATAGGCGGCGAGGCCGTCGCATTCGAACGGCTTGAGCGCCTCGCGGTCGTGCAGCACGTCGAGGCCGGGCGCCGCCGCGTGCAGCGCGGCAACGAGCGTGTTGCGGTCGACGGTCGCCAGCGGGCCGTCGATCCGTTCGTCGTAGGTGAAACTCATCGGGGTTGTCTCCACCATGCAGGCGGCTGCGCGACGCGCGGCACGCCGGAAGGGATGGATTCTTGGCGGGCGGCGCGCGTGTGTCCAGACGTCGCGAATGTGGTCATACCAGTTTTTATCGAGTGGTCGTGAAGCGGCTGGATCGATTGCCATAAAACTGAATGACAACAAGGGTTTGTGGGAAAATCTCCGATCTCTTTCCGAAGTGGTCATACCAGTATGGAAATGCAGGATCGAGTGGGCCCGGCCCGGAACGTGGCCGACGTCGTGGCCGAGCGCATCGAGAAACTGATCGTCGACGGCGTGCTGAAGGCCGGACAGGCGCTGCCGTCCGAGCGGCGGCTGACCGAGAAGCTCGGCGTGTCGCGCACGGCCGTGCGCGAAGGGCTGAAGCTACTGCGCGCGCGCGGGATCATCGACACCACGCACGGCAAGGGCTCGTTCGTTGCGAGCCTGACCCCGCAACGCGAGATCACGCCGATGATGCATCTGCTCGGCTCGCAGCCGCGCACGCTGTACGACCTGTTCGAGGTGCGCGGGATGCTCGAGACGGAGGCCGCGCGGCTCGCGGCGCTGCGCGGCACGCCGGCCGATTTCATCCTGATCAAGCGTCGCTACGAGGAGATGACTGCGGCTGACGCGCTGGATCTCGACCCGGCCGCGCGCGCGAAGCTCGATCATGCGTTTCATCTCGCGATCTGCGAGGCGTCGCATAACCCGGTGCTGGTGAATACGCTGCAGTCGTTGACGGATCTGCTGCTCAGTTCGGTGTTCGCGTCGGTGAACAATCTTTATCACCGTGAGCCGTTGAAGAAGCAAATCGATCGGCAGCATGCGCGGCTCTATAACGCGGTGACGGGGCGGCTGCCGGACCAGGCGCGCAAGGCGGCGAGCGAACATATTCGTCAGTGCGTCGAGTATCTGCGGGAGATCGAGCAGGAAGAGCAGCGGCTCGTGCGTTCGACGTTGAGGCTTGAAGGGTGGACGTGATGTCGGCCGCGCGTTGCGCTGTGTCTTGATGCGCATCACGCACAGCGGGCCGTCTCGCGACGCGTGTCACATGGCTATGTCAGACTGTGAGCCATTCTTCGTGTGGCCCGCTGTCGTCCGCCATGACGCGTGGACGCCGTCGCGTGAGCAGTGCCTGACGGCATCACGCAGGACGAACCGGTGCGCCACCCTTCCCGAAACGGAGGACATCGCATGTCGAACCGGACCCACGACGACGGGCACGACGCCCGTCCCACCCAGGCGGCGGACCAATCCGCCGATGCGCAGCGCGACGCGTTGCTCGCGTTGCTGAACGAACTGCTGGAAGCCGAGCGCGCCGGCGCGCGGGTTGCGTCGGAGACGGCGGCGGAAATCGGCGATCCCGAACTTCACCGGCTGGTGGCCGGTATTCGGCAGGATGAGGCGCACTGGTGTGCGGTGCTGGTCGATGCGATTCGGTCGCTCGATGCGACGCCGACGCATGCAACGGGTGCGTTCTACGAGAAGGCGATGGCGATCGACGATTTGCCGGAGCGGTTGGCGTTCTTGAATCGCGGGCAGCGGTGGGTCGTGCGGAAGTTGCAGGCGTTGCTGCCGACGCTCGCGCAGCCGGACCTGCACCATGCGCTTACGCAGATGCTCGTGTCGCACGAGAAGAACATCGGGTCGGTTGATGTGCAGCTGCGGATCAAGGGCGGAGAGCCGGGGACGGCGTAGCTGCGGCGGGCCGGAGAAAGGTTCATCGCCGATCGACGTCGATGTCGCTTGTCGACTGCGGATTCAACCCATTGCGGACTTTGGGCCCGGCGAGATCGCAAGGTCATCGGCGATTGGCAAAACCTGCGTCCGTCGAAACCGTCGCCTGGCTTCATAGGGCGGCTTCGTTCCATACCTGGGACGCTCGCCCCTCCGATCGAGGCGCTGACCGGCCGACCGACCGGCCACGACGTTTCAACTCTGCAACATAAAGCACTTTCCGGTTGTCCGGTCGCGCCCCATGCGCACACGCTCGGACGAAACCGCCGATTACCGTCATCCCCGTCACGGGTGCCGCTTGGCGGCCAGTTCCGGCACCGATGCGTGGCTTGCGCCGGCACGGTCTTGCCATTGCGCTCGCCTGCCACCGATTCAGGACTGAAACCGATCGGAAAGTGCCCGCGGCTGGCATTCAGCAGCGGCGCGATCGATGGTCGAGCCGATCCGGCCATTCCCGACCGTTTCAAGACCGACACATTTTCCGCGACAACCGGCATCTCGGCTTGCATCGACGCCTCCTCGTCAGACCAAACGTCCTCCCCGACGGCCGTGGCACGCTCCATGCTTCCACGCCACATGCGCTGGATCTCCCGTTCCGGCGCTCAACCAAATATTTCGACAAAGTTCGCGTCCGACGCCCCGGTAACGGCACTGTTTCGGTGGGGGACGCATCGGGGGACACAATGAAAACAAGTATCACGATCTCGATCGCGACATCGTCGGGGATGGGCAGCGGCGCAGCAACGATCACACCGGAACCGGCTTCCGCCCGATGCCGGACATGCCAGCGTGCATCCGCGCCCGATCGGAAGCAACGGACGCCGGCGCACGCGCGAGCGCACCATGCCGCCCCCCACTTCACCGGCATGCGCGTCTGCGTACCGCTGACTCTCGACTGCAGGCCGAAACGAGTGCCCTGAGCACCCTGCGGCATTTCACCTGAACGGCGCTCGGGCCGTCAGATGCACCGCGCCGCGGTCAGCGACGCCGGAACCACGCGGTTCGTTCTGCCGCGTGCGGATGGCCGGCTCACGAAATTTCGTCGATACGAGTCTTTCATTCGATCATGAATCGGACTGAGAACCGCCCTTGTTCGGTCATCGCGCTTGCACTTTCGCTGGCCGTACTGTTCCTGATTGCGCATCCTTATACGGGCATTCGGCACGATGCGATCCTGTACACCGCGCAGGCGCTTTATAACGCGCATCCCGAGAATTTTTCGCACGACCTGTTCTTTGAATACGGGTCCCAGGATCAGTGGACGATTTACGGCCGGATCTTCGCGAAGATCGTCTCGGCATTCGGACTCCGAACGAGCAATCTCGCGGGCCTGATTGTCGCTCAGGCACTCTGGTGGAGCGGCATCTGGCGCCTGACGAAGAGACTGCTGCCAGAACCTTGGCACTGGCTCTCGTTGTGCTTGATTGCCTGCATGCCGTCCGATTACGGCGCCGGGCTGATCTTCTCGTACGACGAAGGCTTTCTCACCGCCCGGCTTCCCGCCGAAGCACTGGGCCTGTGGGCGATTGCGCTGATGCTCGATCGCCGGTATCGCATGGCCATTGCGCTGGCACTCGTCGCAACGGCCGTTCACCCGCTGATCGGCGGCGTTTCACTGGTCTTCGTCGTACTCGACCGGATGCCACGCGTGACGTGGTGGCGGCTATTGCCGCTCGCGCTGATCGCTTTCGCCGTCGTCGAGATGCCGGCGTTCAAGGCATTGCACCTGTATCCGTTCGATCCGGCATGGCGGTCGATTGCGCAATACAACGTGCCCTTCCTGTTCCCGACCTTGTGGTCGGTCAATGCATGGAGCAAAGCGTGCTGGGCTATCGCCGTGCCCGCGATGCTCTGTGCGACGCGAGTGCAGGATCACCGAACCCAGTGGTCGACGCTCACGCTGATCGGTGTGGCCGGCGTCGCACTGACCACGATCGCGGACTTGACTGGACAGGACGCGATCTGGATACAGCTGCAGCCCTGGCGCGTGCTGTGGCTGCTGACGCTGATGCAATGGCCTGCGGCCATTTTGCTCGTGCGACGCGAACGCCACGCGCGACCGACGCTGATCTGGCTGCTGGCGATCTGCTGGCTACTGATCGACGTCGGCGGCGGGATCGCCGCGCTGGCCATTGCCGCGGCGCTCCACGCGGCAGCCCGTTGGCCGGCGCTCCGCGCCCCGAGGGCGCTGCCTGGCGACTTCGCCCCGGCGCTTCGCTATACGCGGATCGGGGTGACGCTCGTTGCCGCGATCGTCTGGATCGTCTTCCAGTGCGCGTATCAGGTCAGTCGCATCCAGTATCCAACCGGTAGCGTGATGCTCGACCTCCCCTGGCTCGAAACACTGATTCACACGCACCTGGTTGTCACACTGATCGCGTTGCTCGCGATGCTCAATCTGTCGCGCAACCGAATCGCGGTCGTCGGGCTGCCGATGATATTGGCGGCATTCGCCGCATACGGACTCGTCAATATCGACCAGCGCTCGGAGCCCACCAAGATCGTGGAAGCCGGCGCCGACCGTGCGGACTTTGCACCGTTCGAAGGGACGGTCGCGCGCGGCAACATCGTCTATTGGGACGGCCCGCCAGATGAAGTCGTCTATCCGTGGCTGATGATGAGGACATCGAGCTATTACTCGCCGGCTCAGGCCGCGGGTCTGATCTTCCACCGCCGGACGACCTTCGAGGCGCTACGGCGGCTCGAATTGATCAAGCAGGACCCGTACGCGGCCCGGCCTCGCGGCAACCACGACGCGGGCCAAAAGTCGACCGTATTCGTGTCCAAATATGAATACCTTCCGCTGACCCAAACGGGCATCCGGCACATCTGTGCAGATCCGGTGCTGGATTTCATCGTGTCGCATCAGCGCTACCCGGAGTTGGCGACACGCTACGCCTGGTCGCCCGAACCAAACAGCACGGTCTGGCTGTACGACTGCCGCAGCATCAGGACGACGGCTGCCGGTCAGGAAGCGTCATTGGTGCACGCGCAACCAGCCAGCCAGAAGACCGTGGTGCCCGCACGACCGCCGACTGCTTTCCGACGCGGGGCCTCTCGGCCTCGCCACGCGCAAGTGCACGACGTTTGAACGGGAAATACAAAGCATCGATTCAACAGCGCGTTTGCCGCCTGGCTGGAGCGGCCGATACAACAGTCAATGGACCAGCGACTAGAGACTCGGGGTGACAACATGGATCAGTCGGTTGACGTACTCATCATCGGCGCGGGCCCGGGCGGCCTCACCGCCGCCTATCTTCTGACCAAGCAGACCGACCTTTCGGTCGCGCTCGTCGAGAAAGATCCTCGCTATGTCGGTGGCATCAGTCGCACCGAACAGTTCGACGGCCACTGCTTCGACATCGGGGGACACCGCTTCTTCTCGAAGTCCCCGGACGTTGTCGCACTGTGGCACGAACTGCTCCCGGACGACTTCATCGAGCGGCCACGCAGCTCGCGCATCTTCTACCGGAACAAGTTCTACCGCTACCCGCTCGACGGAATCGAGGCCTTGCTCAATCTCGGCATCGTGGAAAGTACTCGCTGCGTGCTTTCGTACGTCGCCGCGCGCATCAAGCCGTGCCCGCACCCGAAGTCCTTTCATCAGTGGGTCGCCAATCAATTCGGAGAACGGCTGTTCTCGATCTTCTTCAAGACCTACACGGAAAAAGTCTGGGGCATGTCATGCGACGAGATTTCGGCGGACTGGGCCGCGCAGCGCATCAAGGGCCTGAGCCTGTCTACCGCCATCGTCAGTGCCGTCAAACGCTCACTCGGCATCCGGTCGAGCAAGACCGACGTCAAGACCCTGATCGAATCCTTCCACTACCCGCGCCGTGGCCCCGGCATGTTGTGGGAAGCTGCCGCCCGGAAATTTCAGGATCAGGGTGGACAGCTGATGATGGGACAAGCGGCCGGCGCGATGCAGTACGACAGTCGCGCGCGGCGCTGGCTCGTCGAAACCGTCGGCAAGGACGGCCAGATCAATCGCATCAGCGCGCGTGACGTGGTGTGCACCGCGCCGCTGCGCGAAACGCTCAACGCGATTTCGCCCCGTCCGACGTCCGCGGCTGCCGCGTCGAGGCTGCAGTATCGAGACTTCATCACGGTCGCGCTGATACTCGACCGGCCCGCCACGTTCACGGACAACTGGATCTACATCCACGACCCGTCCGTCAAGGTCGGGCGCATCCAGAATTTCGCGTCGTGGTCGCCTGAGATGGTGCCCGACGCGACGACCGGCGGCTGCCTCGGGCTCGAGTACTTTTGCTTCGATGGCGATTCGATGTGGGAAAGCGGCGATGCCGACCTCACCGAACTCGCGATCGATGAACTCGAGAAAGTCGGTCTTGCGACCCGCGATCAGATTCGCGGATCGCGCGTCGTTCGTCAGCCGAAGGCGTACCCCGTGTACGACGACGATTATCGCGACATCGTCGATCAGGTCCGCGCGGATCTGGTTGAGCATTATCCGAACCTGCATCTCGTCGGCCGTAATGGCATGCACAAGTACAACAATCAGGACCATGCAATGATGACCGCGATGTTGACCGTCGAGAACATCGTCGCCGGGTACAAGCTTCGCGACGTCTGGGCCGTCAACGAGGACGCGGAATATCACGAGAGCGGTAGTGAACCGCAAGTCAGTACATCGGGGTTGCGCGCTGTCCCGACCCGCACGGTTCAGTGGGGGCAGAAATGATGTTTTCCGCTTATTTCTTCGTAAGTGCCTTGTCGCTCGTCACGGACTGGTCGCTCTTCCTCACGCTGAGCTCGGCCATGCAGATCGATGCCGGGATTTCGGCATGGATGGCGTACCTGATCGGGGGCGTCTTGAATTACGTGCTTTCGCGCCGCTTCGTGTTCCACTCGGACGCGACCGGCCGCCGGCAGATCGGCGAGGCGCTGCTGTTCGCCGCGAGCTGCGGGCTGGGTTCGCTGCTGACCGGCGGCATCGTGCACATCGCGGCGACACTGCTCGGCAATATTGCCGCGAAGTGGATCGCGGTCGTGGTCAGTTTTGTCACGCTCTATGTGATCCGCAGGGTCGCCGTATTCCGGGTGCCGGGCGCGCGTGCTACGGCCGCGATTCTGGCGACCGAGCGCCAGGAAGTTGACCGGGACGTGTGTGTCAAGGCAACGGTGCGTTGAGGGTGGGCGGAGGGCGTTGAAGTTCGCGAGCGATCCCGGCCAGCCCCCGGCGTGACCCTCGACCCGCTCTTCGGTCGAGCGCACCGGGATGCCGTGCCCGGCGATCGGCGCGAGCATGCAGCGCGCGAGCCAGACTACGTTGTTGCGCCGCGCGGTGTAGACCGTCGGCGATGCAGCCGCGCCGCATGGTGCAAGCGGCAAACGTACCGCCGTCCTCAACCGCCTTCGACGAGCCGCATCACGATGCGCCTGGCCGATTCGAGATGCGCGACCGTCATCGAGCGCGCCGCACGCGCATTGCGGTCGCGGCACGCCTGCAGGATCTCCTCGTGCTCGACCTGGAACGAGGGCGTATCCGCGAGCAGCGTGGCTTGCAGGCGCTCGTACCGTTCGACCTGGCTGCGCAGTTCCGCGATCGTCTTCAACTGCCGCGCGTTGCCGCAGCACGAATACAGCAGCGCGTGGAATTCGCGGTTCAGTTCGCCCTGCCGGCGCGCCACGGCCGCATCGCCAAGCAAGCGATGGACGAATTCGGCGCGCGCGAGCGTCTCGTCGTCGAGCCGCTTCACGCTCCGGTAGATCGCATCACCTTCGAGCAGCGTGCGCAGGTCGTAGATTTCCTGCACGTCGGACGCGGTCAGCATGCGCACGACAGCGCCGCGATTCCTGAAGATGTCCAGCAATCCTTCGCGTTCCAGGCGCTGGATCGCCTCGCGCATCGGAATCCGGCTGATGCCGAACCGGTCGGCCAGGTCGCGCTCGACGAGCCGCTCGCCGGCTTCCAGCTCGCCGTTGATGATCATGTCCCGCAACGAGGCGGCCACGGCGTCCGCCGTGGAATCGAGTTTGGCTTCCATGCCTGCGTGTTCCATCAATTTGGAATAATGGTATACCAAACGGGAATCCAATGCCAAAATGGCGAGCACAGGCGGGCTACGCACAACGCAATCCGGCCCGGTCGAAGCAACCCACATCAATGGAGAGCGAGATGGCATCCGGCGAACACAAATATCGCGTCGCAGTCGAGTGGACGGGCAATCGCGGCACCGGCACGTCGGGGTATCGCGAGTACGGGCGGGATCACGTGATCCGGGCCGGTTCCAAGCCGGACATTCCCGGTTCGTCGGACCCGGCGTTTCGCGGCGATGCCGCGCGCTGGAATCCGGAAGACCTGCTGCTGGCGTCGGCATCGGCGTGCCACAAGCTCTGGTACCTGCATCTGTGCTCCGATGCGGGGATCCGCGTGCTCGCCTATGTCGACGACGCGGAAGGCACGATGATCGACAGCCCCGATGCGGGCCGCTTCACGGACATCGTGCTGCGCCCGCGCGTGACGATCCAGGCCGGCGACGATCTTGAGCGGGCGGAACATCTGCATCATGACGCGCACGCGCAGTGCTATATCGCGAACTCGGTCAATTTTCCGATCCGCTGCGAACCGGTCGTCGTGTTCGCCGCCGCGTGATGCCGACACCCGCCGAACGAAATCGACGATGAAGCTCTTCTACTACCCCAGCAATGCCAGCATGGCGCCGCACTTCGTGCTGGAAGAAATCGGCAAGCCGTTCGAACTCGAATTCGTCGACCGCACGCACGACCAGCACAAGTCGCCGGACTACCTCGCGCTCAATCCGAACGGGCTCATCCCGGTGCTGATCGACGGCGACCTGGTGCTGTACGAAGCCGCCGCCATTTGCCTGCATCTCGCCGATACGCACCCGGAGCAGCGGCTTGCGCCGGAACTCGGCACGCCGGAACGCGCGCAGTGCTACAAATGGCTCATGTGGCTCACCAATACGCTTCAGACGACGCTGCTCGCGTACTTCTATCCGGAGCGCTGGGTCGACGTGGGCAACGCGGCGGGCGCCGCGCAGGTGAAGGCGCACGCGGAGGCGAAAATCGCGGCGCTGCTGGATCAGCTCGACCGTCAACTGGAAACGAGCGGCGGCCCGTGGCTGCTCGGCGCGCGCTACACGGTGCTCGATCCGTATGCGCTGATGCTGTGCCGCTGGACGCGCGGCTTTGCCGAGCCGGCGCGGCAGCGGCCGATACTGGGCGGCTATCTGCAGCGCGTGCTCGCGCGCCCGGCGATCCAGCGGGCGTTGCAGACCGAAGGGCTCGCGCAGCCCTGGGTGTAACGCGTGACCGGGGCCGCGTGCGCGTCAGCCGGCGCGCATCGGTTCCGGGCAATCCGGAGACGGCTACGACGCCGCGTCGCCCGCGCGAGCGTCACAGTTCGACGCCATACACCTCCCGCGCGGCCGCGCGGATCGCATCGGCCATCACCGCGACGGCCGGCGAATGCAGCCGGTCGGTGCGCGTGATGATCCCGAAATCGTCCATCCGGCAATCCATCTGCAGCGGCAGCACCGTGACGATCCCGTGCCGCGCATAGTAGCGCGCGACGTCCTCGGCGAGCACCGCGATCATGTCGCTCTGTTCGAGCAGTTGCGTGATGAACAGCAGCGCGGATGTCTCGACGAGGTTCGCCGGCGGCGCGAGGCTCGCGCGCTGGAACACGAGTTCGAAGCGGTGGCGCAGCACGCTGCCGGCCGGCGGCACGACCCACGCGGCGCGCTGCACGTCCGCGAGCGACAGCGGCGCCTGCGCGAGCAGCGGATGGCCCGGCCGCACGACCGCAGCCACCGGTTCGCCCGTCAGCGGTTCGTAGCGCAGGTGCAGCTTGTCGTGTTCGGCGGAGAGCCGGCCGAGCACGATGTCGATCTTCTCCTGCGCGAGATGTTCGAGCAGCACGTTGCTGGTGTCGATCTCGACCGACACGTGCAGGCCGGTATGCGTGCCCTTCACGGCGGCGACGGCTGGCGGCACGAGCCGCAGGCCCGGCGACGTGATCGCGCCCACCGCCACGTGCCCGAGGTGGCCGGCCTTCAGCGCGGCCAGCTCCTCGTGCGCCTGGTCGAGGCTGCCGAGCGCCGCGCGCGCGTGGCGGATCAGCGCGTCGCCGTACAGCGTCGGCCGCATCCCGCGCGGCAGGCGCTCGAACAGCACCGCGCCGATCGATTCCTCGAGTTCGCGCAGCAGCTTCGATGCGGCCGGCTGCGTCATGTTCAGCGCGGCCGCCGCGCGGTGAATGCTGCCTTCGTCGGCGAGCGCGACGACCAGCAGAAGCTGGCGCGTCTTCAGGCGGCCACGGTTTCCCCACGGGCTGGCATCGGGCATCGTACGGGTTTATATCGATATCGAAACCGATATCGTAATCGCCCAAAACGTCATTAGCGAGTTATCAAAATTCTGCCTAGACTGCGCCGGTACCCGTCACCACAGGACTGACGATGTCGGCAACAAAACCCAGGCTGCGCTCCGCCCAATGGTTCGGCACGAACGACAAGAACGGCTTCATGTACCGGAGCTGGATGAAGAACCAGGGCATCCCCGATCACGAGTTCGATGGCCGGCCGATCATCGGCATCTGCAATACGTGGTCCGAACTGACGCCGTGCAACGCGCACTTCCGTAAGCTCGCCGAGCACGTGAAGCGCGGGATCTCCGAGGCGGGCGGCTTCCCGGTCGAATTCCCGGTGTTCTCGAACGGCGAATCGAACCTGCGCCCGTCGGCGATGCTTACGCGCAACCTCGCGTCGATGGACGTCGAGGAAGCGATCCGCGGCAATCCGATCGACGCGGTCGTGCTGCTCGCCGGCTGCGACAAGACGACGCCCGCGCTGCTGATGGGCGCCGCGAGCTGCGACGTACCGGCGATCGTCGTGTCGGGCGGCCCGATGCTGAACGGCAAGCTGGAAGGCCGGAACATCGGCTCGGGCACGGCCGTGTGGCAACTGCACGAAGCGCTGAAGGCCGGCGAGATCGACCTGCATCACTTCCTGTCGGCCGAAGCCGGGATGTCGCGCTCGGCCGGCACCTGCAACACGATGGGCACCGCGTCGACGATGGCGTGCATGGCCGAGGCGCTCGGCGTCGCGCTGCCGCACAACGCGGCGATTCCGGCCGTCGATTCGCGCCGCTACGTGCTCGCGCACATGTCCGGCATCCGCATCGTCGAGATGGCGCTGGAAGGGCTCGTGCTGTCGAAGATCCTCACGCGCGCGGCGTTCGAGAACGCGATCCGCGCGAATGCGGCGATCGGCGGCTCGACCAACGCGGTGATCCACCTGAAGGCGATCGCGGGTCGCATCGGCGTGCCGCTCGAACTGGAGGACTGGATGCGCATCGGCCGCGACACGCCGACGATCGTCGACCTGATGCCGTCGGGGCGCTTCCTGATGGAAGAGTTCTATTACGCGGGCGGGCTGCCGGCCGTGCTGCGCCGGCTCGGCGAAGGCGGGCTGCTGCCGAACCCGGACGCGCTCACCGTGAACGGCAAGTCGCTGTGGGACAACGTGCGCGAAGCGCCGAACCATGACGACGAGGTGATCCGTCCGCTCGACCGGCCGCTGATCGCGGACGGCGGCATCCGCATCCTGCGCGGCAATCTCGCGCCGCGCGGCGCGGTGCTGAAGCCGTCGGCGGCGAGCCCCGAACTGCTCAGGCATCGCGGCCGCGCGGTCGTGTTCGAGAACTTCGAACACTACAAGGCGACGATCAACGACGAGGCGCTCGACGTCGACGCCAGCTCGGTGCTCGTGCTGAAGAACTGCGGGCCGCGCGGCTATCCGGGGATGGCCGAGGTCGGCAACATGGGGCTGCCGCCGAAGCTGCTGCGCCAGGGCGTGAAGGACATGGTGCGGATTTCCGACGCGCGGATGAGCGGCACCGCGTACGGCACGGTCGTGCTGCACGTCGCGCCGGAGGCCGCCGCCGGCGGGCCGCTCGCGGCCGTGCGCAACGGCGACTGGATCGCGCTCGACTGCGAGGCCGGCACGCTGCATCTCGACATTGCGGATGACGAACTGCAGCGCCGCCTGTCGGACGTCGATCCGACCGCGGCGCCGGGCGTGGCCGGCCAGCTCGGCAAGGGCGGCTACGCACGGCTGTACATCGATCACGTGCTGCAGGCCGACGAGGGGTGCGACCTCGACTTCCTGGTCGGCATGCGCGGCGCGGACGTGCCGAGCCATTCGCATTGAGCACGACGAAGCGCCGCGCGAGCCGGCACGGCACGCGCGCGGCGATGAACAGGCGCAGCAGGACAGACCGGTGACGACGCCGGCGCAGCCCACCCTTGGAGACAGCATGACGACGCAACAACCGTCCGCGACATCGGCCACGCCTCGGCCCGGCATGCCGGCCGCCATCGACGAGCGGCATCTGATGCGCGTGCTCATACGCAAGCTGGTGCCGTTTCTCGCGCTGATCTACGTGGTCGCGTACGTCGATCGCACGGTCGTCGGCTTCGCGAAGCTGCACATGAACGCGGCGATCGGTTTGAGCGACGCGGCGTACGGGCTCGGTGCTGGCCTGTTCTTCATCGGCTACTTCCTGTGCGAGGTGCCGAGCAATCTCGCGTTGGGCCGCTTCGGCGCGCGTGTGTGGTTCGCGCGCATCCTCGCGACGTGGGGCGTGATCACGATGGCCACGGCATTCGTGCAGGGGCCGACCAGTTTCTACGTACTGCGCTTCCTGCTGGGGGCAGCCGAGGCCGGCCTGTATCCGGGCATTCTCTATTTCCTCACGCAGTGGTTCCCGATGCGCGATCGCGCGCGGGTGATCGGGCTGCTCGTGCTCGCGCAGCCGGTCGCCGGCATCGTGACGGGCCCGCTTGCAGGGTGGCTGTTGTCGACGCACGGGCTGTTCGGCCTGTCGAACTGGCAGACGCTGTTCGTCGTCAGCGGTCTGCCGGCCGTGTTGCTCGTGTGGCCGACGCTGCGGCTGCTGCCCGATTCACCCGATCGCGCCCGCTGGCTGAACGATGCGGAACGCCGCTGGATCGCCCGCCAGCTTGCCGCCGATCGCGATACCTATCGCCCCGACACGCACCGCAATCCGCTCGCGGCGCTGCGCGACCGGCGCGTGCTGCTGCTCGCCGCGCTGTTCCTGCCGTTTCCGCTGTGCATCTACGGGCTGTCGCTGTGGCTGCCGACGATCATCAAGGCGTTCGGCACGGGCGATGCGGCGACGGGCCTGCTGTCGGCCGTGCCGTACCTGTTCGCGGTGGTCGGCCTGCTGGTCGTGCCGCGCCATTCGGACCGCACGCGCGAACGCTACTGGCACATCGTCGTCGTGTCGGCCGCGGCCGCGCTGACGATGGCCGCGAGCGCATGGGTGCGGCAGCCGGCACTGCAGTTCCTGTTCATCTGCCTCACGGCGTTTTCGCTCTATTCGATCCAGGCCGTCGTGTGGGCGCTGCCCGGCGAGTTCCTGACCGGTACGAGCGCGGCGGTCGGCATTGCCGCGATCAATTCGCTCGCTAATCTCGGCGGCTATGTCGGGCCGTACGGAATCGGCCTGATCAAGCAGGCGACCGGCAGCCTCGCGGCCGGCCTGTATTTTCTCGCGGCGACGCTGCTGTTCGCGGTGCTGATCACGTTCGTGGTCCGTGCGGCGCTGCGCACACCGCAACCCAGCGACGGCGCGCTCGCCCGCGAATCGTGATGCCTTGCGGCGACGCATCGTCTTGACTGACGCAGGACCCGAACCATGACATCGAGCAGCACGCCGCGCTACCGCGGCATCTTCCCCGTCGTTCCGACGACGTTTACCGACACCGGCGAGCTCGATCTCGCGAGCCAGAAGCGCGCGGTCGATTTCATGATCGACGCGGGCTCGGACGGGCTGTGCCTCCTCGCGAACTTCTCCGAGCAGTTCGCGATCACCGACGATGAACGCGACGTGCTCACGCGCACGATCCTCGATCACGTCGCGGGACGTGTGCCGGTGATCGTCACGACGTCGCACTACAGCACGCAGGTATGCGCCGCGCGCAGCCTGCGCGCGCAGCAGCTCGGCGCCGCGATGGTGATGACGATGCCGCCGTATCACGGTGCGACGTTCCGCGTGCCGGAAGCGCAGATCGTCGATTTCTATGCGCGCGTGTCCGATGCGATCGACATCCCGATCATGATCCAGGACGCGCCTGCGAGCGGCACCGCGCTCTCCGCACAGCTCCTCGCGCGGATGGCGCGCGAGATCGAGCAGGTCGCTTACTTCAAGATCGAGACGCCGGGCGCCGCGAACAAGCTGCGCGAGCTGATCCGCCTGGGCGGCGACGCGGTCGAGGGGCCGTGGGACGGCGAGGAGGCGATCACGTTGCTGGCCGACCTGCATGCGGGCGCGACCGGCGCGATGACGGGCGGCGCATACCCGGACGGCATCCGGCCGATCCTCGCAGCCTTCCGCGCAGGCCGGCACGACGACGCGTTCGCGCATTACCAGGCGTGGCTGCCGCTGATCAACCACGAGAACCGCCAGTCCGGGATCCTGACCGCGAAGGCGCTGATGCGCGAAGGCGGCGTGATCGCGTGCGAGCGGCCGCGGCATCCGATGCCGGAACTGCATCCGGACACGCGTGCGGAGCTGATCGCGATCGCGCGCCGGCTCGATCCGCTCGTGTTGCGCTGGGCGCACTGAGCGACGCAGGAGGAACGCACGATGAGCGACGCGATTTCGTTGGGCGTGGTCGGGATCGGCAAGATCGCGCGCGACCAGCATCTGCCGGCGATCGATGCCGAACCGGGCTTCAGGTTGACCGCGTGCGCGAGCCGTCACGCGGAAGTCGCCGGCGTGCGCAACTACCCGGATCTCGGCGCGCTGCTCGCGGCCGAACCCGGTCTCGACGCCGTGTCGCTGTGCGCGCCGCCGCAGGTGCGCTATGCGCAGGCACGCGCGGCGCTCGAAGCCGGCAAGCACGTGATGCTCGAGAAGCCGCCGGGCGCGACGCTCGGCGAAGTGGCGGCGCTGGAGGCGCTCGCGCGCGAGCACGGCCTCACGCTGTTCGCGACCTGGCATTCGCGCTGCGCGAGTGCGGTGGAGCCCGCCCGCGCATGGCTCGCGACGCGCGCGATCCGCGCGGTGCAGGTGCGCTGGAAAGAAGACGTGCGGCGCTGGCATCCGGGGCAACAGTGGATCTGGGAGCCGGGCGGCCTCGGCGTGTTCGATCCGGGCATCAATGCGCTGTCGATCGTCACGCGGATCCTGCCGCGCGAGCTGGTGCTGCGCGAGGCGACGCTGATCGTGCCGAGCGACGTGCAGACACCGATCGCGGCCGAACTCGATTGCGCGGATACCGACGGCGTGCCGGTGCGCGCGGAATTCGACTGGCGGCATGGCCCGGTCGAGCAATGGGAGATCGCGGTCGACACGGCCGACGGCGTGCTCGCGATCAGCCGCGGCGGCGCGCAGTTGTCGATCAACGGCGAGCCGGTCGAGATCGGCCCCGAGCGCGAGTACCCGGCGCTGTATGCGCAGTTCCGCGCGCTGATCGCGCGCGGCGAAAGCGACGTCGACGTGCGGCCGCTGCGGCTCGTCGCCGACGCATTCCTGTTCGGCCGGCGCGTGCAGACCGACGCGTTCGGCCGCTGACCATGCGGGCGCGCCGCGGCGCGATCGCACACGACGAATCATTACGGCATGAGCCGACACCAAGGAGACACCGCATGAACCGCACGATTCACACGATTCGCCGCCATACCTTGCGCGCCCTGCTGGCCGCGCTATGCACCGCGCCGCTCGGCATGCAGGGCGCCGCGCGCGCCGACGCGCCGCTGAAGATCGGCTTCCTGGTGAAGATGCCCGAGCAGGCCTGGTTCATCAACGAGCAGAACGCCGCGTCCGCGCTGGGCCAGAAGGAGAATTTCTCGGTCGTGAAGATCGGCACGCCCGATGGCGAGAAGGTGCTCGCCGCGATCGACAACCTCGGCTCGCAGGGCGCACAGGGTTTCGTGATCTGCGCACCGGACGTGCGCCTCGGCCCGGCGATCGCCGCGCGTGCGAAGCGCTACAACATGAAGTTCGTGACCGTCGACGACCAGCTCGTCGATTCGACCGGCAAGCCGCTGCCGAACGTGCCGCACCTCGGGATGTCGGCGACCAAGATCGGCAACCAGGTCGGCCAGGCGATTGCCGACGAGATGAAGCGGCGTGGCTGGAAGCCCGAGGAAGTCGGTGCGCTGCGGATCACGAACTACGAGCTGCCGACCGCGAAGCTGCGCACCGACGGCGCGACGCAGGCGTTGCTCGCGAACGGCTTCCGCAAGGAGAACATCTTCGACGCGCCGCAGAAGACGACCGACGACGAAGGCGGTTTCAGCGCGGCCGCGCCGGTGCTCGCCCGCCATCCGAACGTGAAGAAATGGGTGGTCTACGCGCTGAACGAGGAAACCGTGCTCGGCGCGGTGCGCGCGACCGAGCAGCTGCATATCCCGGCGGCCGACGTGATCGGCGTCGGCATCAACGGCGCGGGCGAGGCGTTCGCCGAATTCCAGAAGAAGGAGCCGACCGGCTTCTACGGGACGATTGCCGTCAGCTCGACGAACCACGGCAAGGACAGCACGCAGAACCTCATCGACTGGATCCGCAACGGCAAGACGCCGCCGGCCGACACGCAGACGAGCGGCAAGCTGATGACGCGCGCGAACTGGCAGGCCGTGCGCACCGAGCTCGGCATCTGAGCGCGCGACGCGAGAACGCGATGACGACGCAGACGATGACGGCCATATCCGGCAACGACGGCGGCAACGACGGCACACCGCCGCCCGGCGGCCCGCTGCTCGCGCTCGACGGCATCACGGTGACGTTCCCGGGCGTGCGCGCGCTCGACACCGTGTCGCTGTCGGTGCGCGCGGGCGAAGTGCATGGGCTGATGGGCGAGAACGGCGCGGGGAAGTCGACGCTGCTGAAGGTGCTGTCCGGCGTGAACCAGCCGCAGGCCGGCACGCTGACGCTGAACGGCACGGTGCAGCGCTTCGCGTCGACACGCGCGGCGCTGGAGGCCGGCATCGCGATCATCTACCAGGAGCTGCATCTGGTGCCCGAGCTGACGGTCGCCGAAAACCTGATGCTCGGGCAGTTGCCGAGCCGGCTCGGCGTGGTCGACGAACGCACGCTCGCCGCGCGCGCGCTCGATGCGCTGGAGCGGCTCGGCGAGCACATCGATCCGGGTATTCCGGTGAAGTATCTGTCGATCGGCCAGCGCCAGATGATCGAGATCGGCAAGGCGCTGATGCGCGACGCGCGCGTGATCGCGTTCGACGAGCCGACGAGTTCGCTGTCCGCGCGCGAGACCACGCAACTGTTCCGGATCATCCGCGCGCTGCGCGCGGAGGGCCGCGCGATCATCTACGTCACGCACCGGATGGAAGAGGTGTATGAACTGTGCGACCGCGTGACCGTGTTTCGCGATGGCCGCCGCATCGACACGTTCGATTCCGTGACCGATCTCGACCGCGACCGGTTGATCGGCTGCATGGTTGGCCGTTCGATCGAGGACGTGTACGGCTACCGGCCGCGCGCAGCCGGCGACGTGCTGATCGAGGCGAAGGGGCTCGTGGGGCCCGGCTTGTCCGAGCCCGTGTCGTTCACCGCGCGGCGCGGCGAGATCGTTGGCTTCTTCGGGCTGGTCGGCGCGGGTCGCTCGGAGCTGATGAAGCTGCTATACGGCGCCGCGCGCCCGAGCGCGGGGCACGTCGAGCTACACGGGCGGCGCGTCGCGTTCGGCAGCCCGCGCGACGCGGTGCGCGCCGGCCTCGCGCTGTGCCCGGAAGACCGCAAGCAGGAGGGCATCGTCGCGATCGCGTCGGTGGCCGACAACCTGAACATCAGCGCGCGCCGGCATTTCAGCCCGGCGCGGATGCTGCTCGACGTGCGGCGCGAACGCGAGCTTGCACAACGCTACATCGAACGGCTCGCGATCAAGACCCGCGACGGCGACACGCCGATCGGCGCGCTGTCCGGCGGCAACCAGCAGAAGGTCGTGCTCGCGCGCTGGCTGGCCGAGCGGATCGACGTGTTTTTGATGGACGAGCCGACGCGCGGCATCGACGTCGGCGCGCGCGCGGAAATCTACAACCTGTTCTACGAACTCGCGGAAGCGGGCCGCACGGTGATCCTCGTGTCGAGCGACCTGGCCGAGGTGATCGGCGTGTCGGACCGGATCGTCGTGATGAAGGAAGGACGGATCGCGGGCGAGGTCGCGAAGGCGCAGGCGACGCCCGACGCGCTGATCAAGCTCGCACTGCCGCGCTAGCCCCCCGCAACGATCAACCGGAATGCCAATGACATGAGCCAGGCCATGCAACCCCAACGCACTTCCCCGTCCCCCGATGCTGCCGCCGCGCCCGCACGCGCACGCGGCGGCATGTGGCAGCTGATCAACCGCTCCGGCATCGGAATGGTGTTTCTCGTGCTGTTCGCGACGCTGTCGCTGACCGTGCCGGACTTCCTCACGCCGCGCAACATCCAGGGCCTGCTGCTGTCGGTCACGCTGATCGGTTCGATCGCGGTGACGATGATGTTCGTGCTCGCGCTCGGCGAGGTCGACCTGTCGGTTGCGTCGATCGTCGCGTTCTCGGGCGTCGTCGCATCGACGCTGATTACCGCGACGCACAGCGTGGCGCTCGGCATCGCGGCCGGCATACTGGCGGGCGGCGCGGTCGGGCTCGTCAACGGCGTGCTGATCGCACGCTGGCGGATCAACTCGCTGATCGTCACGCTCGCGATGATGGAGGTCGTGCGCGGGCTCGCGTTCATCACGTCGAACGGCGACGCGGTGATGATCTCCGAGGAGCGCTTCTTCGAACTCGGGTCCGGCTCGTTCCTCGGTATCTCGTATCCGATCTGGAGCAACATCGTCGGCTTCGTCGTGTTCGGCTTCCTGTTGCGCAAGACGGTATTCGGCAAGAACGTGCTGGCCGTCGGCGGCAACGGCGAGGCCGCGCTGCTCGCGGGGCTGCCGGTGATGCGCGTCAAGATCACCGTGTTCGTACTGCAGGGGCTCGTGACCGGTTTCGCCGGCGTGATGCTCGCGTCGCGGATGAGCCTCGGCGATCCGAAGACGTCGGTCGGGCTCGAGCTCGGCGTGATTTCCGCGTGCGTGCTCGGCGGCGTGTCGCTGACGGGCGGCGTCGCGACGATCTCCGGCGTATTGGTCGGCGTGCTGATCATGGGTGCCGTGCAGGACGCGATGAGCCTGCTGAATGTGCCGACGTTTTACCAATATCTGATACGTGGCGGAATTCTGTTGCTCGCGGTGCTGTTCGACCAGTATCGTCGCAACCAGCGCCGCGCGATGAAGATCTGACGAAAGCGCGGCTGCCCGCGAATGCGAAAAATATCGGGAGACGGCATGCAACAGATTGATCCGGCCGGGCAGGCGACGCTGCTGGCGGACACCCGCAACACGCTCGGCGAAGGCGCGACGTGGTGCGACAGGACGCAAGCGCTGTACTGGGTGGATATCGAAGGCGCGCAACTGTGGCGCTGCCACGCGGATGGTTCGGACCTTGCACACTGGCCGATGCCCGAACGGCTCGCGTGTTTCGCACTGACGCACGATCCGGACGTGCTGCTCGTCGGGCTCGCGACGCATCTCGCGTTCTTCGACCTGCGCAGTTGCGTGTTCACGCGAATCGTCGACGTCGAGCCCGATCTGCCGACGCGGCTGAACGACGGGCGTTGCGATCCGTCCGGCGCGTTCGTGTTCGGGATGAAGGACGAGGGTAGCGAGCCGCCGCAAGCGGTCGGCGGGTTTTACCGGCTCAATGCCGACCTCACGCTCGAACGGCTCGCGTTGCCGCGGGCGGCGATCGCGAACAGCATCGCGTTTTCGCCGGACGGGTCGAAGATGGTCTTCTGCGATTCGCTCGTGCGAGAAATCCTCGTGTGCGATTACAGCCGCGCCGGTGTGGCCGGCGTGCGGCCGTTCGCACGGCTGACCGATGCGGACGGCGACCCGGACGGCTCGACGATGGACCGCGACGGCGGCTTGTGGAACGCGCAGTGGGGCGGCCGGCGGGTGGTGCGCTACGCCGCGGACGGCGTCGAGACGGAACGCATCGCGGTGCCGACCGCGCAGCCGAGCTGCGTGACGCTTGACGGCGAAGGCCGTCTGTACGTGACGAGTGCCCGCATCGGGTTGAGCGACGATGTGTTGGCCGGCGATCCGCATGCGGGCGGCGTGTTCGTCGCGCAGACGCGGCACGCGGGGATGGCGACCGCGCGGTTTGCGGGAGGGAATTGATCCGACTTTTCGATCGAACTTGAATTCAAATCAAATACTGTATATATATACAGTATGTCATTACCCGCTGATGGCCGCCAAGCGCTCAAGCAGTGCGACGGTCCTTTTGGCATTCTCGAGAGCGCCACTCAAGTCGTCGTGTCCTTGGGGTTCGGTCAATGCGGCCGAAGCCAACTGCCTCAGGCAATAGTTGATGAGTTTTGTGGGGGCGCCAAGTTTCTCCGCTTCATAACGCGATAGACAGGACTTGTCGATTCCGTGGGCGGCCGCAAACTCGGCCTGCGTCCTTTCGCCGCGTGCCCAACGGATAAGCTCACCCTGGCTTTGCGGAAGTTGCATGTAAATTGATGCTGCAATTACATTGAGTTGCTATAGTAGCATTATCAAGACGGCGTGAGGTCCTATACTTCGCACCAAGATATTTAGAGGTTCCCGATGGCTCGCTCCGACCAAGTTAAGGCTTTACTCCGCGCATATGCTGGTGACAATCACGAACATTTCTTCGCGGTTGCCATGCAAATGGCCGCCGATGAGGCTCATCGGGGACACACCAAGCTGGCTGCGGAACTGCGTGACCTTGTAGACGCAGCAAAGACTGGCAAGACCGGTGAGCAAACGACGTCGCGAGTCAAGACTTCGGCGCGGCCGACTCCTCTCGCCCAACCGAAGGGCGAACTATCAGAGCTGCTGACGGCGCAATATCCGCAGGAGCATCTTCAGCAGATGGTTCTTTCCGAGACAGTCCGGAAGAAACTCGACAGAGTTTTGCGCGAGCAGCGTCATCACGGACAATTGCGTCTCCACGGATTGAGCCCCCGTAGGAAGCTCCTGCTTGTCGGCCCGCCCGGTACGGGCAAGACCATGACTGCGGCTGCGCTTGCAGGGGAGCTTCGCTTGCCTCTGTTCACTGCGCGGTTCGACAGCCTCATAACGAAATTCATGGGCGAGAGTGCATCCAAGCTGCGTCTCGTGTTTGAGGCACTGAAGTCGACGCGCGGGGTGTACTTCTTTGACGAGTTCGATTCGTTGGGCCTACAGCGTGGCAGCCAACACGACGTTGCGGAAATGCGTCGTACTCTAAACATGTTCCTGCAGCTCATTGAACAAGACACGTCAGACAGTTTGTTGATTGCGGCAACCAATCACGGGAAGGACCTTGATGCGGCGCTGTTTCGCCGTTTCGATGACGTCATCCAGTACGATGCACCAGACGAGCAACAGATTGAAGCACTGCTCAAGAATAGCCTCGGTACGTTCGTGACGTCTAAAATTGATTTCCCTCGCCTAGCGCAAATTGGTCACGGTGAATCTCACGCTGATATCGTCAAGGCGTGCGTCGATGCACTTAAGGATGCCGTGATGGAAGGCAAGAAGATCGTCAGCCACGAAAGCGTCGCTCGCCATCTGGAAGAGCGTACTCAGGGTCGCAATTTCCGGGGGTAGGATTCGGTAAATTTTGCTGTAGACTCTTGAGCTAATAAAACTAAACCGAGAGCTAGAGAGAATGGCAGATGAACTGAAAAGTCACTTATCCGCCGACGGATATGTGACTGGGGTTAAATTTCGCTCTCCTTTGAACGTCATTCGAGAGCCTGCTCCGCAGCGGGCAGATCGAGGGGCGCACGGAGCTCGCCTGCTGAAGCAAATTGAGGAGCTCGGCGGTGAAATAGAAGAGTTGGAAGATTTGCGTGAGCAACTTGGTCTCCCACTGCGCCGAGGGATTCGCATCGCCATCGAAGTCAAGCCGCGTAATGCTTTTGACTACGGCACGGTTGAATGGGCAAAGGATGGTATCCAGCTTTCAGCCGTGATATCTCATGGTGACCATGACGTTGTCGTGTTGCACGTGCCGGATGGGAAGCTTTCGGCATTTGTTAAGCGCATTACTGAATACATTCACGAGAACAATAAGAAAAGCGGTAAGCCAAAGAATGCATCTCTAGTCAACGCGATTGAAAACATCCGACGTGCTGCATTTTCTGAACTCTGGACTGACGTGTCGAGTCCGCCCGAAGATGACGAAAATCACTGGTTCCAAGTCTGGTTGCGACACTCTGCCGGGAAAGCCGACGCTGTAGTCTCGGACTTCAGAGCGGAAGCGGCGAAGGTAGGAATTGACGTTTCGAAAGGATATGTTCAGTTTCTCGGACGCCTTGTCGTCGCCGCTTATGGAAATCGGCTCGCCTTCCAAAAAGCAGTTGAACTTCTCGATCTGATCGCAGAAATACGGTTTGTTGAGCCGAATGCTGAATTCTTCATCGGGGGACTCACTCCTAGCGAACAAGCCGACTGGATTCTCGACTTGGTTGAACGTACGACGGTTGGTGACGATGACGCTCCACATGTATGCATTCTGGATACGGGGGTGAACAATGGGCATCCGCTGCTTGAACATGCGCTCCACACGCAGGATATGCATACCTACCATCCAAATTGGCCGAAGCACGACGCTGACAGTCACGGTAGTGAGATGGCGGGTATTGCGCTCTACGGCGACTTGTCAGCAGTGCTCAATTCGACAGAGCATGTGACGCTGCCGCATCGCCTTGAATCGGTAAAGATTCTCCCGCCTGACGGAGAGAACTCACCGAAGCTTTGGGGCGCTGTCACTCTGGACTCCGTCAGCCGCGTCGAAGTCGCAAATGCCAATCGCACGCGGGTGTTCGCAATGATGACAACCTCCGTAGGTCATGTTGAGGGCAATCCATCTGAATGGTCCGCGACCATCGACCAGTTAGCTTTCGGTCGTGCGGTATTAGACGTGCCGGCGCTGAAGGCGATGTTTAAAGCCAAAGGGAAAATTGAGGAAAATCCACGCGTCCCACGACTCTTTGTTCTCTCCGCAGGCAACGTGGATTGGCCGGAATGGGCCGAGTATCCGAACGTGAATGCTAAAAGCCCGGTTCAGAATCCTGCGCAGGCTTGGAACGCCTTGACCGTCGGAGCATGTACCGATCTTGTTGAGATCGATACCAAGAAGCACAACGGACACACGGCAATTGCTGAACGTGGCCTCCTTTCCCCATCCTCCACTACGTCGATGATTTGGGCAGGTTCTGTTTGGCCATTCAAGCCCGACGTCGTTGCGGAGGGTGGTAATGGCTCGCTCGACAGTCTCGGCATGGTCGATATCGGACCGGAATCTTTGCGGGTCTTGACCACATCGAACACGCCTTTTGATGAGCCGTTCATCACGTCCGGCGACACGAGCGGCGCCACGGCAGAGGTCGCAAGAATTTGCGCTCATTTGCGCGCCCGCTATCCGGCATACTGGCCTGAAACGATTCGTGCGCTTGTCGTCCACGGTGCCCGGTACACACCCGCCATGCGCGCGACTTTGCCCGTGAATCTAAAGAAGGAGGACAAGGAGCAATTGCTACGCACCTTTGGCTACGGAATGGTTAGCCTTGATCATTCCGAGTTCTCGACAATCCACCGCCCGACGCTCGTTATTCAGCGGGAATTTAGCCCATATGTGCGAGGCGATAAGTCCATCACACTCGGTGACATGCAGTTGCACGAGCTGCCGTGGCCGGCGGACGAGCTTCGCGCGCTTGGCGAAACGCAAGTTGAATTGCGCATCACGCTGTCGTACTTTGTTGAACCGAACCCGAGTTCGCGCGGCTGGCAAAGCAAGTTTCGATACCAGTCCCACGCGTTACGGTTTGCAGTAAAGGCAGCAACGGAAGATGCTAGCGAGTTCCGCAAGCGGATCAACAAAGTTGAGCGGATGGAGGGCGAGGCAGGATTCACTGACCCGGATTCCAGTCAATGGTTGTATGGTCACCAACTTCGCTCGCGAGGCTCATTGCATTCTGATGTCTGGACTGGAACTGCGGCGCAGCTTGCTTCGAAATCGCATGTGGCAGTCTTCGCGGTCGGGGGATGGTGGAAAGATTGGGAGCAACTGAAGCAATGGAAGCAGAAGGCCAGATATGGCCTCGTCATATCACTTCGGGTTGCCGACACTATCGATACCGATATCTACACGCCGATTGCCGCACTTATCGAGCAAGGGATCGAGATTGATATTGATCTGGGTGACGTTCTCTGAGCACGTCTCAAGCTTGCGTTGGGCTACCGCGCATAACGCATGCTCTCAGGACGCTGGACGGATGACCTGCTGGTAAGATGGCCCGCAATTCCATCCCGCCCGCACCATGAGTTCCGCACCGACCAAACCCGCGAACCCGAAAAACGCCACGAAGAACGCCGCCCGCGCGACGGGCGACAAGCCGAAGGCGCGCGTGCAGCAGCGCCTGACCTACGTGATCGGCGGTCTCGACCGGCTGCTGCGCCGCCACATGACCGACGCGCTCGCACCGCTTGGCATCACGCTCGCGCAATACACGGCGTTGTCGGTGCTCGAGGCGCGCGGCGCGTCGTCGAACGCGCAACTGGCCGAGCGCTCGTGGATCACGCCGCAATCGGCGAACGAAGTGATGAGCGTGATGGCCGCCCGCGGCTTCGTCACGCGTGAAGCCGATCCGTCGCACGGCCGCATCATCCTGCTGACGCTGACCGACGAAGGCGCAGCGATGCTGCGTGAATGCGAAGCCGTCCTGCGCCCGCTCGAGACGCGCATGCTCGGCGACGTCTCTGCCGACACCGCCGCGGACGTGCAGCGCGCGCTCGAACTGTTCTCGCGCAACCTGCGCGGCTGACCGCCTTCCGGAACCTTCATCACGCGGGCCCGTGCGGCCCGCGTTCGCTTTGCCGGTCGCCTGACCGTTCCCCGATTCCGTCGTTTCCGCCGCTTTCCGATCCGGGTTTACACCGGCGCTCGTGCCGCTTGCAATATCAGGTAGCCTGATATTAAATGAAGCCGTCCGCAGCAGGGATGCTGCGCACCGAATCGCACAGGAACGAACGACAGGAACCGATATGAGCAAGTACGACAACCGCTGGCAGACCGTTGAAGTGAAGGTGGAGGCAGGCATCGCGTGGGTCACGCTGAACCGTCCGGACAAGCGCAATGCGATGAGCCCGACGCTCAACCAGGAGATGCTGCAGGTACTCGACGCGGTTGAGTTGGACGACGAGGCGAAGGTGCTCGTCCTCACCGGCGCGGGCGCCGCGTGGACGGCCGGCATGGACCTGAAGGAATACTTCCGCGAGATCGACGGCGGCTCCGACGCGATGCAGGAAAAGGTGCGGCGCGATGCGTCCGAATGGCAATGGCGCCGGCTTCGGATGTACAACAAGCCGACCATCGCGATGGTGAACGGCTGGTGCTTCGGCGGCGGGTTCTCGCCGCTCGTCGCGTGCGACCTCGCGATCGCGGCTGAAGAGGCGGTGTTCGGGCTGTCGGAGATCAACTGGGGCATCCCCCCCGGCAACCTCGTCAGCAAGGCGATGGCGGACACGGTCGGGCACCGTCGCGCGCTGCACTACATCATGACCGGCGACACGTTCACCGGCGTGGACGCCGCCGAAATGGGCCTCGTGAACAGCAGCGTGCCGCTCGCCGGGCTGCGCGACGCAACGATCGCGCTCGCTGCGCGGCTGATGGACAAGAACCCGGTCGTGCTGCGCGCGGCGAAGCACGGCTTCAAGCGCTCGCGTGAGCTCACGTGGGAGCAGTGCGAGGATTATCTGTACGCGAAGCTCGACCAGGCGCAGCTGCGCGATCCGGAACACGGCCGCGAACAAGGGCTCAAGCAGTTCCTCGACGACAAGACGATCAAGCCGGGCCTGCAGGCCTACAAGCGCTGACGCAACCGGACGAGAGACACGCATGGCAGGAGACAACATGACCGACAGGCGGATGCTGATCGCCGGCGAGTGGTGCGCCGCGTACGACGGGCGCACCTTCGACCGATTCAATCCCGCGACGGGCGCGCTGGCGTCGCGCGCGCCGGCGGCCGGCCTGGCCGACGTCGACGCGGCGATCGACGCCGCGCACCGCGCGTTTCCCGCATGGTCGGCACTTGCGCCGACCGAGCGGCGCCGGCTGCTGCTGAAGGCGGCCGACCTGATGGACGCGCGGATCGACGCGTTCATTGCGACCGGCGTGGCCGAAACCGGCGCGACGCCGGGCTGGATCGGCTTCAACGTGACGCTTGCGGCGAACATGCTGCGCGAAGCCGCGTCGATGACGACCCAGATCGCCGGCGACGTGATCCCGTCCGACGTGCCCGGCAACCTCGCACTCGCGATGCGCGTGCCGTGCGGCGTCGTGCTCGGCATCGCGCCGTGGAACGCGCCGGTGATCCTCGGCACGCGGGCGCTCGCGATGCCGCTCGCGTGCGGCAACACGGTCGTGTTGAAGGCGTCCGAGGCGTGCCCCGGCGTGCATGCGCTGATCGGCGCGGTGCTGGACGAAGCGGGGCTCGGCGCGGGTGTGGTCAACGTGATCACGCACGCGGCGGCCGACGCCCCCGAACTCGTCGAGCGGCTGATCGCGCATCCGCATGTGAAGCGCATCAACTTCACCGGGTCGACGCATGTCGGGCGCATCATCGCGCGACACGCGGCCGCCCACCTGAAACCGGTGCTGCTCGAACTCGGCGGCAAGGCGCCCGTGCTCGTGCTGGACGATGCCGATCTCGACGCGGCCGTCGACGCGATCGCGTTCGGCGCGTTCTTCAACCAGGGGCAGATCTGCATGTCGACCGAGCGCGTGATCGCCGCGCGGCCGATTGCCGATGCGCTCGTCGAACGTCTCGCCGCGAAGGCGCGCACGCTGGTCGCGGGCGATCCGCTGGCCGGCCATCCGCTCGGCACGATGGTCGACGCGGCGGCTGCCGCGCGTGCGGCGTCGCTCGTCGAGGATGCGCGTGCGCACGGCGCGCAGCTGCCGCTCGGCTGCCGCGTCGAAGGCGCGACGATGCAGCCGGCGATCGTCGATGGCGTGACGCGCGACATGCGCCTGTATCGCGAGGAATCGTTCGCGCCGGTCGTTGCGATCCTGCGCGCGGACAGCGACGACGAAGCGGTCGCGCTCGCGAACGACAGCGAGTTCGGGCTGTCGGCGAGCGTGTTCAGTCGCGATGTCGCGCGCGCGATGGCAGTCGCACGACGGATCGAATCGGGGATCTGCCACATCAACGGCCCGACCGTGCACGACGAGGCGCAGATGCCGTTCGGCGGCACGAAGGCGAGCGGTTATGGCCGCTTCGGCAGCCGTGCGTCGATCTCTGAATTCACCGAGCTGCGCTGGATTACCGTGCAGACCACGCCGCGTCACTACCCGATATGAGCGAGCCGACGATGAATGATGCAACGCTCGCCAGCGAGCCGGTGAACGACACGGGCGGCGTGCGTTATCGCGCGGCGGCCGTCGCCGTAGGCGCGGCCGAGATTCGTCGCGCGGAAAACGGCGCGTGGTACCTGCGCTCGCGCGAACTGCTCGGCGACTACCCGACGCGCCTGACCGACTGCCTCGTGAACGGTGCGCAAGCGCATCCCGATCGCGTGCTGGCCGCGAAGCGTGGCGCCGATGGCCGCTGGATCGAGATCACTTACGCGCAGATGCTCGAACGCGCCCGCGCGCTCGGCCAGGGCCTCGTCGATCTCGGGCTGTCGGTCGAGCGTCCGCTCGCGGTGCTGTCCGGCAACGATATCGAGCATCTGCAACTGATGTTCGCGGCGATGCTGGCCGGCGTGCCGTATTCGCCGATCTCGCCTGCGTATTCGCTGGTGTCGACCGACTACGGCAAGCTGCGTCACACGCTCGGCGTGCTGCGGCCGGGTGCCGTATTCGTCGCCGAGCGCGCGCCGTTTGCGCGTGCGCTCGACGCCGTGTTGCCGGCCGATACGACCCTGATCGTCGCGCGCGATGCCGATGCCGATGCCGATGCGCAGGGCCGGGTGGTGCCGCTCTCGCACTTGCTCGCCACCGTCCCGCGCACGATCGACGCGATCCATGCGGCGGTCGGCCCCGACCATCTTGCGAAGATCCTGTTCACGTCCGGCTCGACGAAGCAGCCGAAGGCCGTGCCGACCACGCACCGGATGCTGTGCAGCAACCAGCAGATGCTGCGCCAGACGATGCCCGAACTGACGCGCGAACCGCCGGTGCTGGTCGACTGGCTGCCGTGGAATCACACGTTCGGCGGCAGTCACAACCTCGGCATCGCGCTGTACAACGGCGGCACGCTTTATATCGACGACGGCCGTCCGGTGCCGGGCCGCTTCGACGAAACCGTGCGCAACCTGCGCGAGATCGCGCCGACGATCTACTTCAACGTGCCGAAAGGCTGGGAAGAACTGACGGCTGCGCTCGAACGCGATGCCGTGCTGCGCGACACGTTTTTCTCGCGCGTGAAGCTGTATTTCTTCGGCGGCGCGGGCCTGTCGCAGGCCGCGTGGGACCGGCTCGACCGCGTGACCCATGCGCATTGCGGCGAGCGCATCCGGATCATGGCCGGCCTCGGGATGACGGAGGCGTCGCCGTCGTGCCTGTTCACGACGGGGCCGCTGATGCGCGCCGGCTATATCGGGTTGCCCGCACCCGGCTGCGACGCGAAGCTCGTGCCGAGCGGCGGCAAGCTCGAACTGCGTTTCAAGGGGCCGAACGTGATGCGCGGCTACTGGCACGCGGACGTCGATCCGCGCGACGTGTTCGACGACGAAGGGTATTACCGCAGCGGCGACGCGGGCGTCTTTGCCGATCCGGAGCGGCCGGAGCTCGGGCTGCTGTTCGACGGGCGGCTGACCGAGGATTTCAAGCTGAGCAGCGGCACCTTCGTCAGCGTCGGGCCGCTGCGCGCGAACGCGGTGTCGAGCGGCGCGCCGTACGTGCAGGACGTGGTCGTCACCGGGATCAATCGAGACGACATCGGGCTGCTGGTGTTTCCGCGCGTCGACGCGTGCCGTGCATTGGCGGCGCTTGCCGCCGAGGCCTCGGTGGCCGACGTGCTGCGTGCGCCGGCTGTGCGCGCCGTGTTCGAGACCTGGCTCGCCGCGCTGAACCGGCATGCGAGCGGCGGCTCGACGTTCGTCGCGCGTATCCGGTTGATGGACACGCCGCCGTCGCTCGATCTCGGCGAAGCGACCGACAAGGGTTCGCTGAACCAGGCGGCCGTGCAGCAGCATCGCGCGGCGACGATCGACGCGCTGTATGACCCGGCGCGCCGCGATCCCGATGTGATTCACGCATCGGCCTAGCGATATGCATCGGTACACGTGACGACCTGCCGCCACGCGACCGGCAGGCTTTTTTACGGCCAGTGAATCAGGCTGCCTGATAAAAAGGGTGGCCGTTCGACCGACCCATTGCGCGCCTGCCCGCCCCAGGCCGGCGGCGGCGCGCGCTGCGAGCGGCCCTGCGAGGCACGCCGACGACAACACGACAAGGATTGGAGACACGATGAACACCTACGTTGCCGAAAGACCGGCGGTCGCGACGACACTCGCGCTGTGCTTCGCGATCGCGTTGCTCGAAGGGCTCGACCTGCAGTCGGTCGGCGTGGCCGCGCCGCGCATGGCGCGCGAATTCGGGCTGACCGTGTCGCAAATGGGGATTGCGTTCAGCGCGGGCACCTTCGGGCTGCTGCCGGGCGCGATGCTCGGCGGGCGGCTGGCCGACCGGATCGGGCGCAAGCGCGTGCTGATTGCGTCGGTCGCGCTGTTCGGGCTGCTGTCGATCGCCACCGCGCAGGCGTCGAGCTTCGCGATGCTCGTCGTCGTGCGCGTGCTGACCGGCCTCGGCCTCGGCGGCGCGATGCCGAACCTGATTGCGTTGTCGTCGGAAGCGGTCGAGCCGCGCTCGCGCAGCAGCGCGGTGGCGACGATGTATTGCGGCATCCCGTTCGGCGGCGTGATCGCGTCGCTGATCGGCGTGCTGCTCGCCGGCGATACCGAGTGGCGCCACATCTTCTACGTCGGCGGCGCGGGGCCGCTGCTGCTCGTGCCGCTGCTGGCGATGCTGCTGCCGGAATCGCGCGCGTATCTCGACATCGCCGGCACGTCGGCCGCGCGTACGAGCGTCGCCCGCACGCTGTTCGGCGACGGCCGCACGATATCAACGCTCGCACTGTGGATCAGCTATTTCTGCACGCTGATCGTCCTGTACTTCCTGCTGAACTGGCTGCCGTCGCTGATGGCCGCGCGCGGGCTCGATCGCGAGCATGTCGGTCTCGTGCAGATCGCATTCAACGTCGGCGGCGGGCTCGGCGCGCTCGGCATCGGCGCGGCACTCGACCGGATGCGCGCGTCGCGCGTGGTCGGCGGCATGTACGTCGGGATCGTGCTGTCGCTGGCCGCGCTGGCGGCCGCGCCCGGTTTCGCATCGCTCGCGGCGGCCGCGTTCGCGGCCGGGATGTTCGTGGTCGGCGGGCAGTCGGTGCTGTATGCGCTCGCGGCGATCTACTACCCGACCGCGATGCGCGGCACGGGCGTCGGCACGGCGGTGGCCGTCGGCCGGCTCGGCTCCGTCGTCGGGCCGCTCGCGGCCGCGACGCTGCTGGCCGCGGGCCGCAGCGCGCCGGTCGTGATCGGCGCGAGCATCCCCGTCACGCTTGTCGCGGCGGTCGCCGCGCTGCTGCTGATCCGCCGCCCGCGGGCCGGCGACTGACATCGTTTTCCGTTTTTTCAATGCGTGCCGTCAGAGCGCGCGATTACTCAAGGTCTGGAGACACAACGACATGAACAAGAGCACCAGGAACGGCCTGCTGGCCGCCGGCGCATGCTGCGCGCTGGCGGCGCCGGCGGCACACGCGCAGTCGAGCGTGACGCTGTACGGCATCATCGATACGGGCGTCGAATTCGTGTCGCACGCGAACGCGGCGGGCGACCACGTGGTGCGCATGCCGGCCGTGACGGGCGAGTTGCCGTCGCGCTGGGGGCTGCGCGGCGCGGAGGATCTCGGCGGCGGCTATCAGGCGGTATTCACGCTGGAAAGCGGCTTCAACGTGCGCGGCGGCGATCTCGGCCAGGGCGGGCGGCTGTTCGGGCGGCAGGCGTTCGTCGGGCTGAAGGGCGGCTTTGGCACGCTCGCGTTCGGCCGCCAGTACACGATGACCTACCTCGCGCTGCAGGGCGCGGACATCATCGGCCCCGACATCTACGGGCTTGGTTCGCTCGACGCGTACGTGCCGAACGGGCGCGCCGACAACGCAGTGACCTACATAGGCACGTACCGCGGCGTGACGCTCGGCGCTGCGTATTCGTTCGGCCGCGACGGCGCGGGCACCGGCAATTCGCCGGGGCAGGGCACGTGCGCGGGGCAAGTGCCGGGCGACGCCGTCCAGTGTCGCGACTGGTCGGTGATGCTCAAGTACGACAGCGCGTATTTCGGTGCGGCGGCCTCGTACGAGGAACAGCGCGGCGGCACCGGCGCGGCCGCGAACTTTTTCGACGGCATCGCGCCGGTCGCTTTCACCCGCAGCGGCGGCAAGGACGCGCGCACGCACGTGAGCGCGTACGCGCAGGCGGCGGGCGCGCGGATCGGCGCGGGCTGGATCGGGCGGCGCGTATCGACCAGTTCGCCGGCCGCGGCCGGTGCGCATTCCGACCTGTTCTTCGTCGGGGCGTCGTATGCGGTCAAGCCGGATTTCCTCGTCGACGGCGAAGGCTACCGGATCGTCAACAGCGCACACGATACACGCGCGACGATGGCGACATTGCGCGCGACTTATCTGCTGACGAAGCGCACGGCGGTCTACGCGCAGTCGTCGTATCTGTGGAACAGCACGCATGCGCGCTACGCGGTCAGCGGCGGCGGGGCCGGCACGACACCCGGCGAAGGGATGGGGCAGCTCGGCGCGATGGTCGGCATCCGGCACATGTTCTGATCCGGCAGCCTGACGAACGGGAGCTATCTTGAACAGACACTCTGCATTCCTCTGTATTGCGCCAATCACCGCTGCGATGCTCGCTGGTTGCGGCGGCGACGATTCGGTGAATGCCGCCCCGACGCACCTGAGCGCCGCGACACCGGCCGCGATGGCGCAGACCTGCGACGTGCTCGCCGCGAAGCTCGCGTATGCGAATACGTCGTTCACGTCGGTGACGACCGCGGCCGCCGGCGCGCTCACGGTGGCCGGCAAGCCGATCGCCGAGCACTGCGTGATCGATGGGAAGATGAACGAGCGCGTGAGCGCGGTCGACGGCAAGACCTATGCGATCGGCTTCGAAATGCGCTTGCCGAAGGCGTGGAACGGCCGCTTCTTCTACCAGGCGAACGGCGGGCTCGACGGCAACGTCGTGACCGCGACCGGCGAGATCGGCGGCGGCGGGCCGCTGACCGACGCGCTGAACCAGGGCTTCGCGGTGATCAGCTCGGATTCCGGGCACAGCGCCGCGCAGAATCCGCTGTTCGGCATCGATCCGCAGGCGCGCATCGACTACGGCTACGGCGCGGTCGATGCGCTGACGCCGATGGCGAAGCAGGTGATCCGGCTCGCGTACGGCAAGGCGCCCGACCGCAGCTATTTCGACGGCTGCTCGAACGGCGGCCGTCACGCGATGGTCACGGCGGTGCGCAACCCGGCCGACTACGACGGCATCATCGCGGGCGATCCGGGCTTTCATCTGCCGAAGGCGGCGATCGGCGAGATGTACGGTGCGCAGCAGTTCGCGAAGATCGCATCGGCGACCGGATCGAACGGGCTGCCCGATATCCGCAGCGGCTTCACCGATGCGGAGCGGCAGTTCGTCGGCGCGAAGATCCTCGAGACATGCGATGCGCTCGACGGCGCGGCGGACGGGATGGTGCAGGACGTCGCCGCGTGCCAGGCGCACTTCAGCGTCGAGTCGGACATCCCGACCTGCGCGAACGGCACGCGCACCGGTGCCTGCCTGACGACCGCGCAAAAGACTGCGCTCGAGAACGTGTTCACGGGCGCCCGCAACAGCGCGGGCACGGCGCTCTACGCGGGCTTTCCGTACGATCCGGGCATCGCCGGCAGCGGCTGGGCTGCGTGGAAGCAGTCGAATTCGATCACGCTCGACCCGGCCGCGATGGCGTTCACGTTCATGACGCCGCCGAAAACCGCCGCGACGCTCGCGAACCTGCCCGGTTTCGCGCTCGGCTTCGACATGGACAACGACGCGCCGGCGATCTTCGCGACCAGCGGCGTGTACACGCAATCCGCGTGGTCGTTCATGACGCCGCCCGACGAGACCAACCTGTCCGCGCTGAAGGCGCGCGGGGCGAAGCTGCTCGTCTATCACGGCACCGGCGACCCGGTGTTCTCGATCGACGACACGCGCGACTGGTACGCACGGGTCGCGCAGGCGAACGGTGGCGATGCGTCGGATTTCGCGCGCTTCTATCCGGTGCCGGGGATGAACCACTGCTCGGGCGGGCCGGCAGCCGACCAGTTCGACCTGTTGACGCCGCTCGTTGCGTGGGTCGAACAAGGGCAGGCGCCCGGCGCGGTGGTGGCCGCCGCGCGCGATGCGACGAACGCGGTGCCGAATGCGGATGTGCCCGCGTCGTGGGGCGCGGGACGCACGCGGCCGCTGTGCCCGTATCCGCAAGTGGCGCGCTACAACGGGTCGGGCGACGTGAATTCGGCGGCGAGCTTCAGTTGCCGCTGACGTAGCCGTCGATGGGAGGCGACCGGCGCATGCAAGCGCCGGTTGCCTCATGTGTGCAACCGCTCACTTACTCGCCCGGCTCGACCGGCACCTCGAGCCCGACCTTCACGCGGCTCATGCTCACCAGCGTCTTGAACCGCTTCACGTTGTTGTTCGCGAAGAACAGCTCGCGTGTGAGCGCGTTGTACTGATCCATGTTGCGGACGGCGAGGATCAGCACGAAATCCCATTCCCCGGTCACGTAGTAGCACTGCTGGATCTGCGGGCAGCGCTCGAAGGTCCGCTTCATCGCGTCGAGCTGGTCGATCTGCTCGCTTTCGACTTCGACGTTGACGACGATCGTCAGCGGATGATCGACCTTGTCCGGTGCGACGATGGCCGTGTAGCGCTCGATCACGCCGTCGTCCGCGAGACGCTTCAGGCGCCGGTTCACGGCGGCGGTCGACAGGTTGACGCGCGCGCCGAGTTCGCTTTGCGGCGTCTGCGCGTCGCGCTGGAGTTCCATCAGCAGCTTGCGATCGAACGCATCGAGTGGGGTGGTCATGATGGCGCGTGAAGCCTCGAAAGAATGAGAAATTTTTGCGTGACGGCCGCCGAATTGGCGATTTTATTGACCCGCGTGCGCAATATTATTTTTCGAACCGGCGGCGCGTGCAACCCGTGCGCGCCCGACCCGAACCGACTCACGGAGTGCTGCCCGCCATGCTGATCGCCAACCCCCGCGCATCGCGCGCCGCCTATCCCCACGCGCTGCGCCGCGTGATGAACATCGCCTCGGCCGACGAAAGCGGCGCGTGGCTGTCGCACTGGCCGCTCGTCGGCAACGCGCGCACGCCGCTGCGCGCGCTGCCGGATCTCGCCGCGCGGCTCGGCGTCGCGAGCGTCAGCGTGAAGGACGAGTCGTGCCGCTCGCCGCTCGGCAGCTTCAAGGCGCTCGGCGCGCCGATCGCGCTGGTGCGGCTCGTGAAGCGCCTGCGGCGCACGCAGGATCTCGATCCGCAAGGACTCGTCACCGGCCGCTACGCGGCGGAACTGGCCGACCTGACGGTGATCAGCGCGACCGACGGCAATCACGGCCGTGCGCTCGCCGCCGCCGCGCGCGCGATCGGCTGCGCGTGCGTGATCGTGCTGCACGCGAACGTCGAAGCCGAGCGCGAGCGCGCGATCTCGGCGTACGGCGCGCGGATCGTGCGCATCGAGGGGAACTACGACGAGTCGGTCGTCTGCGCGGCGCAGCTCGCGCAGGCGAATGGCTGGTATGTCGTGTCGGATACGTCGTACGACGGCTACGAGGCGATTCCGCGCGACGTGATGCAGGGCTATGGCGTGATCGCGGCCGAGGCCGCCGCGCAGGCGGCGCAGGACGATGGGCGGCCGTTCACGCATGTGCTGCTGCAGGGCGGCGTGGGCGGCCTCGCCGCGGGCGTCGCGAGTTACCTGTGGGAGCGCGACGGCGTGCAGCGGCCGCACTTCATCGTCGTCGAGCCGCGCCAGGCCGACTGCCTGTACCAGAGCGCACTGGCCGGGCGCGCGACCAAGGCGACCGGCAGCGTCGATTCGGTGATGGCCGGGCTGGCGTGCGGCGAGGCGTCGCCGCTTGCGTGGGATTTCCTCGAGATGTGCGTCGACTACTTCATGCTGATCGACGACGAGGACGCGGTGCAGGCGATGCGCGGCCTCGCGGCCGGCAGCGAACGCGACGTGCCGCTCGTGGCCGGAGAATCGGGAGCGGCCGGTGTCGCGGGGCTGGAAGTGTTGATGCGCGACCCGGTGCTCGCGCGGCAGGTGGGGCTCGACGCGCATTCGCGCGTGCTGGCGATCAATACGGAAGGCGCGACGGCGCCGTCCGTGTACCGGCAGTGCGTCGGCGAGACGGCCGACGCGGTGCTCGCGCGGCAGCGCGCCTGGCTGGACCGCGCGGCGGTCGCGGCCTGAACGACATCCCGACCGATCCCGACCGACTACGACTGACGAGGCAAACGCCATGGACGCAATCGAAGAAAGCACGCTGCAGGGGCAATTGAAGACCTGGCGCCGCCATCTGCACCAGCATCCGGAGACGGGTTTCGAAGAAGTGAACACGTCGGACTACGTCGCGCGCATCCTGACGACGCTCGGGCTCGACGTGCATCGCGGGATCGGCGGCACGGGGCTCGTCGCGAACCTGACGGCCGGCACCGGCAAACGCGCGATCGGCATCCGCGCGGACATGGATGCGCTGAACATCGCCGAGCACGCGCCGGGCCGCGAATACGCATCGTGCACGCCCGGCAAGATGCATGCGTGCGGACACGACGGCCACATGTCGATGGTGCTCGGCGCTGCGCAGCTGCTGGCCGAGCGCAAGGATTTCGACGGCACCGTGCGTTTCATTTTCCAGCCGGCCGAGGAGCATGGCCGCGGCGCGAAGGCGATGATGGCCGACGGGCTGTTCGAGCGCTTTCCGGTCGACGCGATCTTCGGCGCGCACAACATGCCGGGGATGCGTGCGGGCACCTTCTCGACGCGCGCGGGCGGCATCATGGCGAGCGAAGACAACTTCGTGATCCGGATCGACGGGCGCGGCACGCATGCGGCGCGCCCGCACATGGGCATCGATCCGATCGTGATCGGCGCACAGGTCGTGCTCGCGCTGCAGACGATCGTGTCGCGCAATCTCGATCCGGGCCAGCAGGCCGTGATCTCGTGTACGGAGTTCATCACCGACGGGCTGCGCAACGTGCTGCCGTCGACCGTGACGATCAAGGGCGACACGCGCAGCTATTCGCGCGACGTGCAGGCGTTGCTGGCCACGCGGATGCGCGAGATCAGCGAAGGGATCTGCCGCACGCACGGCGCGGCGTGCACGTTCGACTACACGCACGAGTTCGCGCCGACGGTGAATTCGCCGGAATGGGTCGACACGGCCGTGCAGGCCGCGGCGCAGGTCGCGGGCGCCGACGCGGTGAACGCCGACGTGCAGCCGATGATGATCTCGGAGGATTTCGGCGCGTTCCTGCAGGCCGTGCCCGGCAATTTCGTGTTCATCGGCAACGGCGACGCGGCCGGGCGCGGCGGCGTGCCGCTGCACAACGCGGGCTACGATTTCAACGACGAGATCCTGCCGGTGGGCGCGCGGTATTTCGCGGAAGTGGCGCGGCGGGCGCTGCGCGCCGCGTAACGGACGACAACTCAGGCCGCCACGCACCCGCGTGGCGAGGCCGTCACGCTTCGGCCGCGCGCTTGCCCTGCGTGTCGGCCGTGCCCGTCGTCCGGTCGAGGATGGCGAGCACTTCGCGCGCGGTGTTCTCCGAATGGCTGCGCAGGATCTGCGGCAGCACCGCGTGGTCGGGATCAGCGAGCGCGGCCATGATGGCCTCGTGCTCGTGCAGCGACTCGGCCCAGCGCAAGGTATCGGCGTTCGCCGCGCCGCGCGCGCGATGCACCTTCGACATCAGCGACGCGTAGATGCCCGACAGCACAGGGTTGCCGGCCGCGTCGACGATCATCTGATGAATCTGCTGGTTCAGCCGGAAATACTCGACGCGCTTGCCGGCCTCGTGGCATTCGACCATCCGCCGGTGCTTCGCCTGCAGCGCGGCGAGCGTCGCCGTGCCGATCCGCCGGCGCAGCAGCTCGCCGGCCATCGCTTCCAGGCCGTGCAGCAGCTCGAAGGTCGAGATCAGGTCGTCGAGGTCGATCGACGCGACGCGATAGCCGATGTACTGGCGGTGCGTGACGGCCCCTTCCGCGACGAGCACCTTCAGCGCTTCGCGCAGCGGCGTCTTCGACACGTCGAACGCGAGGCTGAGCTCCTTCTCGTCGATCCGCGCGCCGGGCGGCAGCTCGCCCTCGTCGATCATCACGCGCAGGCGCGCGGCGATCTCCGCGGCCATGCCGCGGGTGCGCAGAAGCAGGGGATTGCGGGGTGTCTGGCTCATGATGGTGCAAGCTTATCACGATCCCGGTGCAGGCCAAGCTCACCGATAACGTAAACACAATTCCAATAAAACCAATCGTTTACACCATGTGTAATTATAAATTTCTAATCCTATACTCGGCTCCACGTTGCGCGACGTTCCGACCATCCTCGTTCAATCCTGGAGTCCGTCCATGTCTTCAACCTCCGGTGTCGCCGCCTTGACGGTCGGCAAGTCCGCCGTCCGCTGGAAGATATTCGTCGTCATGCTGAGCCTGATCGCGATCAACTACGTCGATCGCGCGTCGCTGTCCGTCGCCATGCCTTACATCTCGCAGGAGTTCAACATCGGGCCCGCGATGGAGGGTCTGATCCTCAGCTCGTTCTTCTGGACCTACGCGGTGATGCAGATCCCGGGCGGGATGCTCGCCGACCGCTTCAAGCCGCGCATCGTGATCGCGACTGCCACGGTGTTCTGGGGTTTTTTCCAGGCGATCGCCGCGCTGTGCACGAACGCGCCGTCGCTGCTGCTTACGCGCCTCGGCCTCGGCGCGGCCGAAGCGCCGATCTATCCGGCCGGCGGCAAGCTCAACGCGATCTGGATGACGCAGACCGAGCGCGGCCGCGGCGCCACGCTGCTCGACGGCGGCGCACCGCTCGGCGCGGCACTGGGCGCGGTGCTGATCGCCGGGTTGATCGCGCTGCTCGGCTCGTGGCGGCTCGCGTTCGCGGTGGCCGGCGTCGGCACGGTGCTGGCGGGCGTGGTCGCGTGGAACTACATCCGCAACACGCCGCGTGAGCATCCCGGCGTCAACGATCTCGAGGCCGACTACATCGAGGCGTCGCACGCGAGCGACCTCGCGGCGGAGCCGGCCGGCGCGTCGGGCCGTTCGCGCGACTTCTTCAAGTACCGCTCGGTGTGGTGCATGTTCTTCGGCTGGATGTGCTTCAACAGCGTGTTCTACGGGCTGCTCACGTGGATGCCGAACTACCTGCACAAGGTGCACGGCTTCGACATCAAGCAGATGGGCGGCTCGACCTTCATCATCTTTTTCAGCGGCTTCGTCGGCGAACTGCTCGGCGGCTGGATCGCCGACAAGTGGAAGGCCGCGGGCGGCCGCCCGAACGTCGTGATGCGCACGCTGTTCGGTATCGCCGCGGTGATCGCCACCGTGTCGATCTTCTCCGTCGCGTACGTGAAGGACCCGATCGTGTGCGTCGCGCTGCTGTCGTCGACGCTGTTCTTCCTGCGCTGGTGCGGGCTGTACTGGTGCATCCCGTCGTCGCTCGGCACGCGCAACAAGATCGGCTTCCTCGGCGGCCTGATGAACCTCGGCGGCAACCTCGGCGGCGTCACCGTGCCGATCGTCGTCGGCGCGATCGTGCAGTTCACCGGTTCCTATTTCCTTGCGCTGATGGTGTTCGCGGCGGCCGGCGTCGGCCTGCTCGTGTGCTCCAGCGCGATCGACTACGAAAGCAAGCTCCCGGTCTGACCGACCCTTTTCACTGGTAGAGAGAAACCCATCATGAAAAAACGTACGCTGCTCGGCATGCTCACGCCGTCTTCCAACACCTCGCTCGAACCGCTGACGAGCGCGATGGTCGCCGGCCTGCCGGGCGTGTCCGCGCACTTCGCGCGCTTCCCGGTTACCGAGATCTCGCTGACGGGCCAGGCGCTCGGCCAGTTTGACGACGACAAGATCATCCAGGCCGCGATGCTGCTCGCCGACGCGAAGGTCGACGTGATCGCGTGGAACGGCACGTCATCGGGCTGGCTCGGCTTCGAGGCCGACGAGCGGCTGTGCGAGCGCATCACCGCGGCGACCGGCATTCCGGCCACCACGTCGGTGCTCGCGCTCAACGAGATCCTGAAGAAGACGAACGCGCACGAGTTCGGCCTCGTCACGCCGTATCTCGACGACGTGCAGACGAAGATCGTCGACAACTACCGCCGCTCGGGCCTGAACTGCATCGCAGAGCGCCACCTGAACCTGAAGGTCAATTTCTCGTTCTCCGAAGTGGCGGGCGACACGATCGGCGACATGGTGCGCGAAGTCGCGAAGGCCGGCCCGCGCGCGATCTCGATCTTCTGCACGAACCTGAACGCCGCGCATCTCGTGCCGGCGCTCGAGGAGGAGACGGGCATCCCGATCTACGACACGATCTCGACCGTCGTGTGGAAGTCGCTGCAACTCGCCGATTACGACACGCGGCAGGTGAAGGGCTGGGGGCGGCTCTTCAGCGACGTGATCTGAGGCGCGCGCCATGTCGAACGATCTCGATTTCGTGATCCGTCACGCGGATGTCGTGACGGCGGCGGACCGGTTCTCGTGCGACATCGGCATTCGCGCGGGGCGCGTGGCCATGCTCGGTCACGGGCTGCCGCGCGCGCCGCGCGAGCTCGATGCGAGCGGGATGCTCGTGATGCCGGGCGGCGTCGATGCGCACTGCCACCTCGATCAGCCGATGCCCGACGGGCTGCGGATGGCCGACGATTTCCTGTCCGGCACGCGCTCGGCGCTGTGCGGCGGCACGACCACCGTGATCCCGTTCGCCGCGCAGGCGAAGGGCCAGTCGCTGCAGGCGGCGGTCGACGACTATCACCGGCGTGCGGAAGGGCGCGCGCTGGTCGACTACGGCTTCCACCTGATCGTCGCCGATCCGACGCCGCACGTGCTGGCGGAAGAGCTGCCGCGGCTGATCGCGAACGGCTACACGTCGTTCAAGGTGTACATGACCTACGACGATCTGAAGCTGAACGACCGGCAGATGCTCGACGTGCTGTCGGTCGCGCGCGAGCACGGCGCGCTGGTGATGGTGCATGCGGAGAATTCCGACTGCATCGGCTGGCTGACCGAGCGGCTGCTCGGCGACGGCCACGTCGCGCCGCATTTCCATGCGCACGCACGGCCGGCCGTGGTCGAGCGCGAGGCAACCCATCGCGCGATCGCGTTCGCGGAACTCGTCGACGTGCCGATCCTGATCGTGCACGTGTCGGGCGCCGAGGCGATCGAGCAGATCCGCTGGGGGCAGTCGCGCGGGCTGCCGATCCTCGCCGAAACCTGTCCGCAATACCTGTATCTGACCGCCGCCGATCTCGGTCACGATGGCCACGACGGCTACGAAGGCGCGAAGTGCGTGTGCAGCCCGCCGCCGCGCGATCCGGCGAACCAGCAGGCCGTGTGGAAGGCGCTGAAGCAGGGCGTGTTCTCGGTGTTCTCGTCCGATCACGCGCCGTTCAACTACGACGATCCGTGCGGCAAGCATCCGGGCGGGCATCCGGTGTCGTTCGACCACATCCCGAACGGCATCCCGGGGCTCGAGACGCGGCTGCCGCTGCTGTTCAACGGCGTGCGCGAAGGGCGGCTGTCGCTGCACGAGTTCGTCGAGCTGACGTCGCTGCGGCCCGCGAAGCTGTACGGGCTGTATCCGCGCAAGGGGACAATCGCGATCGGCGCCGACGCGGATATCGTCGTGTGGGATCCGGACAAGCGTGTGCGGATCGCGAATGCGTCGCTGCATCACGCGGTCGACTACACGCCGTACGAAGGGATCGAGGTGACGGGCTGGCCGCGTCATTGCCTGTCGCGCGGCGAGCTGCTCGTCGAGGACGGCCGGCTGCTCGCGGCCGAGCCGGGGCGCGGACGCTTCCTGCCAGCCGGCAAGCCGTGCCTGGATTGATGTTCGATGCGACGGAACGGGGAGCGCCCGCGCGACGCGCGGGCGTCATCCGTATCAAACGATTTTGAAGGAGCGGACATGAGCGTTACCCACGCAATGCGGCGCCTCGTGGCGGCGACCGTCGTCGCCGGTTCGTGCGGCGGCCCGGCGCTGGCCGCCGGCGATGCGGCGCAGGACATGCCGAGCGTCGTGCCCGAATCGGTCGGCGTCGATTCGGCGCCGCTCGTGCGGTTGTCCGAATGGCTGCGCCGCGACCGGATGGACGTGCGCAGCCTCGTCGTCGTGAAGGACGGCAGGATCGTGTTCGAGCGTTACGGCGATGGCCTCACGCGCGACAACAACTACGAGCTGTATTCGGTGACGAAGACGGTCACCGCGCTGCTCGCCGGCATCCTCGACGGCGAGGGCAAGCTCGGCCCGGCGACGAAGGTCGCGCCGTTGATCGCAGCCGCGCGGCCCGATCTCGCGGCTGAACTCGCGGACAAGCAGGACATCGAGCTGCGGCACCTGATGGCGATGTCGAGCGGGCTGCGCTACACGACGCGCGAGGGCACCGATCCGCTGTACTACGACGCGCCGGACCGGTTGCGCGTCGCGGTGACGAGCCGCGCGTCGCAGCCGCCCGGCAAGCAGTTCGACTATATCGACGTGAATCCCGTGCTGGTCGGCACGGCCGTGTCGATCGCCGCGCGCGAGCGCGAGGACGAATTCGCGCGCAAGCGGCTGTTCGAGCCGCTCGGCTTCGCGCACTACCGCTGGAGCGGCGCCGACGGCACGGGCGCGGTGGCCGGCGGCTGGGGCTTGCGGCTGCGTGCCGTCGACATGGCGAAGATCGGCATGCTGCTGCTCGATCAGGGCCGCTGGAACGGCCGGCAGGTCGTGCCGGTCGATTGGGTCCGGCAGATGACCACGCCGTCGCCGGCTGCGGCGGATTACGGTTACTACTGCTGGATTCACCACGTGGTCGAGCACGGCACGCCCGAGTTCGGCGCGATGGGCTTCAAGGGGCAGTTCATCACGGTGCTGCCCGCGCAGCGCGCGGTCGTCGTGATGACGAGCCTGCTGCCGACCGACGGCGGGCTGCGCGATGCGACCTATCTGAACCTGTATCGCAAGATGGTCGGCGACTACATCCTGCCCGCGCTGACACCGGCGCAGCCGCCGGTCGAGCGTGCGGAAACCACGCAGGCGCTGCGCGACGAACTCGCGCGCAGCCGGCAGACGAAGGGCGTGCCCGGTACCGCCGCCGCGTTCAACGACGCACCGGAGATTTGATGAGGATGACGAACATGATGGCCGGCTCGGCTGCGTGGCCCGACGTGCGGCGGCCCGCCTCGCGCGCCGTGCCTTTCATGCGACGGCTGCTCGCGCGGCTCGCGGCGCTGCTGATCGGCGGCGGTGCGTTCGCGCCCGCGCTTTCTGCCGCACAGGCGGCCGATGCGTTGTCGCCGCTGCATGAAACAGGCATCGCCGCCGCCGCGCCGGAGGAGGTCGGCGTCGATTCGCGGCGGCTCGTCGATCTGTCGCGCTGGATCCGCGAGCAGAAGCTCGACGTGTACAGCCTGCTGATCGTGAAGGACGGCAAGCTGATCTTCGAGCGCTACGGCGCGAATGCGTCGCGCGACGCGACCTACGAGCTGTACTCGGTCACGAAGGCCGTGACGTCGCTCGTCGCGGGCATCCTCGTCGATCAGCGCGCGGTGCATCTCGACGATCCGGTAGCCGCGCGGCTTGCCGCGTGGCGTCCCGACCTCGGCGGCGCGCTCGCGGACAAGCACGATATCCAGCTGAAGCATGTGCTGTCGATGTCGAGTGGATTGCACTACGACTTCAGCCCGAAGGACGATCCGATCTACTACACCGCGCCGGACCGGCTGAAGCTCGCCGCGTCGGCGCAGCCGAAGGTCGCGCCGGGCACCGAGTTCGAGTACACCGACGTCAATCCGATCCTGGCGTCTGCGATGTTGAGCGCGGCCGCGGGGGAGCCGGTCGAGCGCGTGGCGCAGGCGCGGCTGTTCGGCCCGCTGGGCATGAAGCACGCGGCGTGGGAGCGCGCGGACCGCACGGGGCTCGTGTCGGCCGGCTGGGGGCTGCGGCTGCGCGCGATCGACATGGCGAAGATCGGCATGCTCGTGCTGGACGGCGGCCGCTGGCAGGGGCAGCAAGTCGTGCCGCGCGCATGGATTGAGCAGATGACGTCGCCGGCCGTGTCGCCGCATTTCGGCTACTACTGGTGGATCAACAACATCGTCGACAGCGAGCCCGAGTTCGACGCGATGGGCTTCAAGGGACAGTTCATCACGGTGCTGCCCAAGCGCAATACGGTCATCGTGATAACGGGCGTGCTGCCGGTGGACGGCGGCCTGCGCGATGCGGAGAACGTGAAGCTGTTCCGCCGGATGGTGAACGGCTATATCCTGCCGGCGCTCGACGGCGGCGCGGCGGGGCCGGCTACCGTCGAAACGCGCGCGGTGCTGCACGACGAACTGGCGCTGAGCGCGCGAACCGAAGGCGTGCCGGGCACGCAGGTCGATCCGACCGATCTGCCGAAGTAGGCTGGATGGCGGTGCGTCCGCGCGGGCTTCCATCGAAGCGCGCATGGTGCTGCACGGCGAACTCGCGCTGAGCGCGCGCGCCGAAGGCGTGCCGGGTACGGAGGTCGATCCGACGGATCTGCCAAGGCAGGCGGGAGGCGGTGCTTTGCGGCGAATGCGCCCGGCCCGCGCGATCGCGAGCCGGGCGCGCGCGGCGTCAGACCAGTTCGCCCAGGCACGCGTCGAACTGCGCGACGAGGCGATCGACGTCGTCGGCCGTCGTCTGCGGGCACACGAGCATCATGTTGTGGAACGGCGTGATCAGCACGCCACGATTCAGCAGGTACAGGTGCACGATGTGCTCGAGTTCGCTGTCGAGCTGTTCGCCTGCGATCGTGCCGTTGCGCGGCGGCGTGGGCGCGAACTGGAACTCGGTGCGCGCGCCGATGCGCGTCACGCACCACGGCAACCCGCGTTTCGCGATCGCCTGTTCGAGCCCGCCGGCGAGCCGCGCGGCGAGTTCGAACATGTGAGCGTAGGCCGCGTCGGTCGCGACTTCGGCCAACGTCGCGCGCATTGCATGCATCGCGAGCATGTTCGCGGTGAGCGTCGTGCCGATTCCCGAATGGCCGGGCGGCGCGTTCAGCTTCGCCTGCTTCGCGCGTTCCGCGAATTCGGCGCTGAATCCGTACACCGCGCACGGCACGCCGCCCGCGATCGGTTTGCCGACCACCAGCAGGTCCGGCTCGAGATCGTGCGCGACGGCGTAGCCGCCCGGGCCGCTGCTGATCGTATGCGTTTCGTCGATCACGAGCAGCGTGCCGTAGCGGCGCGTCAGTTCGCGCGCCGCCTCCCAGAAGCCCGGATCGGGCAGCACCATCCCGATGTTCGTCATCGCCGGTTCCGCGAGCACGCAGGCGACATCGCCGCCTTTCAGCGCCGCTTCGAGCGCGGCGAGGTCGTTGAATTCGACGACGCGGGTGTTCGCGAGCAGGTCGTAGGACTGTCCAAGCAGGCTGTCGCGCTGCACCGGGCGGCCGTCGACGAGATCGACGAATACGTCGTCGACCGTGCCGTGATAGCAGCCGTTGAACACGACGATCGTGTTGCGGCCGGTGGCCGCGCGCGCCCAGCGCAGCACGAAGCGGTTCGCGTCGCTCGCGCTCAGCGCGAACTGCCAGACCGGCAGCCGGAAGCGGCGCGCAAGTTCGCGCGACACCCACGCGGCATCCTCGCTCGGCAGCATCGTCGTGTAGCCGCGCGTGGCCTGCTCGATGAGTGCCCGCGCGACGGGTTCAGGCGCATGGCCGAACATCGCACCGGTGTCGCCGAGGCAGAAGTCGGCGTAGCGGTGGCCGTCGACGTCGGTGAACGTCGCGCCGCGCGCTTCCTTCACGTACAGCGAGAACGGCGTCGACCAGTCCTGCATCCAGTGCAACGGCACGCCGAACAGCAAGTGCTCGGATGCTTCCGCGGACAGTGCGCGGGATTGAGGCATCGCTTCGCTGAATGCGCGGCGCTCGCGATCGAACAGCGCGCGGGCGCGGATGAGGTCGACTCCGTGGCGGGAAGGCAAAGGCAGCTCCTGGGCTGTGAAGGTACGGAAACGATAGCGCGGGCGCAGGGGGGATGAACAGGGGCGGAATTACGGAGGCGGGTTGGTGTGGGTGCGGCAACGTGGGACGGGGCCGACGCGCAGATATTTTTTCTAAAAGTTTTTGCGCATAAACCGGCGAGGGTCGGCCCGGCCTGTTTTATTGCATGAAAAGTTGGTGGGCGCTCACATCTTTGACATCGGATCCGGTGCGGACGAAGCGGGCACAAGGACGCGTCTGGCTGCGTCTCACGATGCCCGTTCCCCGCTGGTTCGCGTCACCCGAGCGTCTTGACCATGTGGTGCTCGTCGTAAAAGCGGCCATCGAAGAACATCGAGCGCGGCTCCGTACCGAACCGGACGAACCCTTGCGACGCATACAGCCGCTCCGCGGTGGCGTTGACCTCGTTCACGCACAGCATCAGCTGCTTGCACTGCCACGCTTGCGCCGCATGCGCGGTCGCGCTTTCGAGCAGCGTTTGCGCGATGCCTTGCCCGCGATACGCGGGATCGACGAACACGCCCCAGATCGTCGCCTTGTGCGCGATCTTCACGCGCGCATCGCGGCGCACGCCGGTGATGCCGACGAGCGTATCGCCGTCGAACGCGCCGAACACGGCGCGTTCATGGGTCGGGGTGATACGCGTCGCGAATTCGTCGACGGGCACCTGCGATTCTTCGTCGAGCGTCGGCAGGAAAGAGGTGGGCGCGGTGTCGACTGCACGCAGGCGAACGGTCTGGAAACGGGCGGCGTCGGCCGCGTCGAGCAGGCGGGTCGTGATCGTCATCGGGGCGTTCCGGTTGAGGGTCGTGCATGCCGGCGCGGGCCGCTGCGGCCGCGGGATGCATCGTCCTTATCGTAATGGGAATCCGGATGCCGCGTCGCGGCGTTCGACGCATGGGGCATCCCGACCGCATCGGGTGCCGGGCGCCGCGCGGCAGTCTTCAGATCGCGTCGCGCGGCCGCGTTGCATCGCCGTCGACGCAGCACGCGAGCACCTCGGCATCGGTGTCGCCGAGGCTCAGGTACACGTGCCCGACCGCGCTGTCGAAATACAGGCTGTCGCCGGCGCTCAGCCGGTACGCATGGCCGTTCTCGAAGCGCAGCTCCAGCTCGCCGCTCAGCACGAACACGAATTCCTCGCCGCTGTGCCGGATGTAGTCGGCGAAGTCCGACAGCTTGCGCGCATGGATCCGCCCGCGCACGGGCACCATTCGCTTGCCGGTCAGGTCGTTCGCGAGCATCCCGTACGCATAGTTCGGCGTGTCGTAGACCATCTGCTGGCCGGCCGGCGTGAACGACGGCGTCATCGCGCCGGCGGCCGCGGGGCGGCCGAACATCGTGTCGAAGTCAAGCGCGAGCGCATGCGTGAGCGCCGCGAACTTGTCGTAGGTGAGCGCGATGTCGCCGCGTTCGGCCTTCGAAATCGTCGACACCGCGATACCGGAGCGCTCGGACAGTTGCGCAAGCGTCAGGCCGCGCGACTTGCGCGCGTCGCGCAGCCGCGCGCCGACCGTCTGGTGGTCGAGCTGCGGCGCGGCGTCGGTGGGCGGCGGAACGGGAACGGTGGATTTGGGCATGCGGATACGGGGCGCGACGCGCGCGGCGTGAATACGGGTTTTGTCGTATACGAGAATAAATTTTCTCGTATATGATAATTTTCGTCGAAATCGCCGATGGTGGGCGTGACGGCCACTCTAGCATCGGACGACGCGAAACTCGCGGGGCCGGTGCGGCCGGCGTGAACGACACGTGTGCGAATCGGCGCAGCTCGTCCGTTGCGGCGGCTGCCCGATCCGGCGCACGGCAGCGGTCTTTCCCAGTCATTTCTCCGGCCGCTCGCGGCCGGGCCCGCGAAGGTGCAATCCATGTCCACCGAAATCAAACGTCTGCAGACCGGCGCACGCATGAGCCAGGTCGTGATCGCGAACGGCTTCGTCCACCTGGCCGGCCAGGTGCCCGATACGGCCGGCGCGCCGATCGCCGTGCAGGCGACCGAAATCCTCACGCGCATCGACGCGCTGCTCGCATCGGCCGGCGTCGACAAGACGCGCGTGCTGACGGCCAACGTGTGGCTCAGCGACGCCGCGCACTTCGACGCGTTCAATGCGGTATGGGACGCGTGGGTGCCGGCCGGCCACGCGCCGACCCGCGCGTGCGTGCAGGCATTGCTGATGAAGCCCGGTCTCGACGTCGAGATCGCCGTGACCGCGCTCGCCTGACGCCCGCGCCGCCCGCCCCGAGGAGTTCCCGATGACATTCGACACGCTCGTCCTGGGCGGCGGCATGATCGGCGTATCCGTCGCCGTTCATCTGCAACAGCGCGGCCTGTCGGTCGCGCTCGTCGACCGCAAGGCGCCCGGCAACGAGACGTCGCTCGGCAATGCCGGGCTGATCCAGCGCGAAGGCGTGTACCCGTATGCGTTTCCGCGCGGCTTCGGCACGCTGCTGAAATACGCGTGCAACCGCTCGCCCGACGTCCGCTATCACGTCGGCGCGCTGCCGAAGCTGATCCCGTTCCTGTACCGCTACTGGCGCAATTCGCATCCGGCGCGCCATGCCGAGATCGCGCGCGCCTATGCGCCGCTGATCGAACACTGCGTGACCGAGCATCGCGCGCTGATCGACGCGGCCGGCGCCGGCGCGCTGCTGCGCGAAGGCGGCTGGCTGAAGGTGTTTCGCACGGCCGCGACGCGCGATGCCGAAACGCGCGACGCCGAGCGCTGGCGCGCCGAATACGGCGTGACCTTCGACGCGCTCGATGCGGCCGCGCTGTGCGACGCGGAGCCGAACCTGAGCCGTGCGCTGGTCGGCGCGCTGCGCTATACGGGCTCCGATTCGATCAGCGATCCGAATGCGCTCGTGACCGCCTATGCGCGTCACTTCGAGCAGCTCGGCGGCCGCATCCTGACCGGCGACGCACTGACGCTGTCGGCCGCGAACGGCTGGCGCGTCGACACCGCGCAAGGCCCGGTCGACGCGCGCGCGGCGGTCGTCGCGCTCGGGCCCTGGTCGGACCTGCTGTGCGAGCGGCTCGGCTACACGCTGCCGCTCGCGGTCAAGCGCGGCTATCACATGCACTACGCCGCGCAGCCGGGCGCGCGGCTGAACCGGCCCGTGCTCGATGCCGACAGCGGCTTCCTGATCACGCCGATGACGCGCGGCATCCGCCTGACGACCGGCGTCGAGCTCGGCTATCGCGATACGCCGCCGACGCCGACCCAGCTCGCCGCCGTCGAACCGGTCGCGCGCGAGCTGTTTCCGCTCGGCGCGCGCGTCGACGGCGCACCGTGGCTCGGCCGCCGGCCGTGCACGCCCGACATGTTGCCCGTGATCGGCGCGGCGCCGCGCCACCGCGATCTGTGGTTCGCGTTCGGGCATGCGCATCACGGCTTCACGCTCGGCCCCGTGACCGGCCGGCTGGTCGCCGACCTGATGACCGGCACGCAGCCGTTCGTCGACCCGGCGCCGTTTCGCGTCGAACGCTTTCTGCACGGCCGCTGAACCGGCGACCATGCGCTGCAGCAGGGCGGCCGGCGTACGACGCCGATCGCTCCGTCCAGCGGCTGGCCGATCCGGCTTGCCGCGACGATCAACGACTGGAGACAACATGCAACAGCACACGATGCGGCGCGAACTCGGCGCGCGCCAGATTTCGTTCATGGCCCTCGGCATGGCCATCGGCGTCGGCCTGTTCCTCGGCTCGGCGTCTGCGATCAAGGCGGCCGGGCCCGGCGCGCTCGTCGCCTACCTGATCGGCGGCGCGATGATCTTCCTGATCATGCGCGCGCTCGGCGAGATGGCCGTACACCGGCCGGTGTCCGGCTCGTTCGGTGCGTATGCGTTCGAATACGTCGGGCCGTTCGCCGGCTACGTGGTCGGCTGGAGCTACTGGCTGCTGATGGTCGGCGTCGGCGTCGCGGAGACGACCGCCATCGGCATCTACATGGGCTTCTGGTTTCCGGACGTGCCGCAGTGGCTGTGGGTCGTGTCGGCGATCGCCGCGATCTCGGCATTCAACCTGCTCAACGTGAAGGTGTACGGCGAGCTGGAGTTCTGGTTCGCGATCGTGAAGGTCGTGACGATCGTGCTGATGATCGCGGGCGGCGCGCTGATCGTGTTCACGGGGATCGGCCACGGCGGCGTGCCCGTCGGCCTGTCGAATCTGTGGCGTCACGGCGGCGTGTTCCCGCACGGCGTGCTCGGGGTCGTGAGCGCGCTGCCGATCGTCGCGTATTCGTTCGCGGGCGTCGAGATGATCGGCCTCACGGCCGGCGAGGCGCGCGAGCCGCAGAAGATGATCCCGCGCGCGATCAACTCGGTGCTGTGGCGCATCCTGATCTTCTACGTCGGCGCGCTGTTCATCATCATGGCGCTGTATCCGTGGCACGAGCTCGGCGAGCATGGCAGCCCGTTCGTGACGACGTTCGAATCGCTCGGGCTGCGGCAGGCGGCCGGCATCGTCAACTTCGTGGTCGTGACGGCTGCGCTGTCGAGCTTCAACTGCATTGTGTTCAGCGGCGCGCGGATGCTGTCGAGCATGGCCGGCAACGGCCTCGCGCCCGCGTCGTTCGCGGCGCTGAGCGCGAGCGGGTCGCCGTCGCGCGCGGTGCGGGCGACCGTGCTGTTCATGTCGGTCGGCGTGGTGCTGAACTACGTGATTCCGGCGCGCGTGTTCGGCTGGCTGATGTCGTTCCTGTCGTTCGACGTGGCCGTGATCTGGGCGATGATCGTGCTGACGCACATGCGGTTCCGGCGCACGCTGGCCGCACGCGGCGAGACGGTGGCGTTCCGCATGCCGTATGCGTCGGTCACGTCGTGGATCTGTCTCGTGTTCGTCGCGTTCGTGTTCGTGATGCTCGGCGTCGATCCGACGACACGTGGGTCGCTGTATGCCGGCGCGGCGGTGATGGCGCTGATGGCGATCATCTACCGGCGTTCACGGCACCTGCAGGCGGCAGCACGGTCGACGCGTGTCGGGCTTGGCGTCGGGCGTGTGTGACGGCCAGGTGTGTTGGTGTGGGGGGACCGGTCGGGCGACGGGGGCGCGCTGAAGGCGGGGGCGAGGTGTCGTGGCCGTACCGGCGGCGCGTCATGCGCGCCGCGCCACCACGAACGATAAGGATGGCGTGAAGCAGGCGCGCGGTCGCGCCGGACCCGCGCCCGACGTCAACCGCGCAACGATGCGCCCGATCTGCTCAGGCGCACCGGATCGGAATCAATACCGGGCGAGCTGATTGCCGTTGATCTGCACGCGATCGCCCGGCCGCAGGTTGCCCGGCGACTGCACGTCGAACGAGCGCATCGTGCCGTCGCTGACCTGCACGTCGATCCGGTAGCTGCTCGGGCCTTGCGCGGCACCCATTTGCTGGCCGATCTGGTTGCCGGCCACCGCACCGCCGAGCGCACCGATCACGGTCGCCGCATCGCGGCCGTGGCCGCGGCCGAACTGGTTGCCCACCAGGCCGCCGACCAGCGCACCGACGACGGTGCCGGCAACGCCCGACGGGCCGACCGAACCGTTGACCGGCTGGATGTTCGAGACCGTGCCGTACTGCGTGCCGTAGCCGTTGCCGTACTGCTGCTGATTGCCGTACTGGTCATACGGCTGCGACCCGTATTGCTGCTGGTTGCCGTACTGATCGTACGGCTGCGGCGCCTGGTTCGGATACGGCTGTTGCTGCTGCACGTAGCCCGGCTGCGAATACGCGGGCTGCGCGTAGCCGGGCGTCGCGTATTGCTGCTGCGGATACCCCGGCTGCGCGCCGTAGTAACCGGGCGCGACGCAGGCGGTCAGCGGAAGCGCCGCGACGGCGACGAGCGAGGCGAACAGAACGGTCTTCGTGGAAGGCATGCGCATCATGATGTTTCCTGCATCGGCAACGGGTTCGCCGACGAATTCCGGGACGGGTGGCGAACTCGGCGTGAGTATAAGGAATGGCCGGAGGCGCGTCCGGTGCGGCCGGGTAACAACGTGTAAAGTCTGTTGCCGCGTAAATCGTCGCCCGGGCGGCGCGCTGAAACGACGGCCGGCGAGGGTGCGAGACGGCCTCCGGACCCCCGCTTTCCGGTGATGCCGACACTGCGCGGCCAGCGGTTTTTGGGTCGCTTTCACCGCGATCCCGCCCCATCGCCGTGCCGGGGCCGGCGGCCGCGCGCGCCGCGCATCGCGAAATCGAATGCGCGGCATCGCGACATTTAATTGGCCTCGGGCGGTGGCGTCCGATATCGTGGCCGGATTCCCTGCCAACGGTCGCGCCGTGCCGGCTGCGGTGCCTTCCCCTGTCCGCGCCGGCGTCGCGCCGCGACCGCCCCACATTCCGAGCCATGACCGAACGTCTCTTCATCAACGCCGTCGACACCGGCGGCCAGCCCATCAACCTCGTCGTCCGTGACGGCCGCTTTACCGCGATCGGCGCCGATTGCACCGCCGCGCCCGGCGCGGAAACGATCGACCTCGATGGCCGCGTCGTGCTGCCCGGCTTCGTCGACGGCCACATCCACCTCGACAAGAGCTTCGTCGGCGATCGCTGGGTGCCGCACGAATCCGTCGGCTCGCTGCGCGAGCGGCTCGCGGTCGAAAAGCGCCAGCTCGCGGCGGCGCCGCCGATCGTCGAGCGTGCCAATGCGCTGATCGCGCAGGCCGCCGCATTCGGCACGGTCGCGATGCGCAGCCACGTCGACGTCGATGCGACGACGGGCCTGTCGAACCTGCAGGCCGTGATGGCCGCGCGCGAGCAATGGCGCGGGATTGTCGATATCGAACTCGTCGCGTTTCCGCAGGCCGGCGTCGTCACGTGCCCGGGCACCGCCGAGATCCTCGATGCAGCCGTGCGCGAAGGCGCGGACGTGGTCGGCGGGATCGACCCGACGACGCTCGACGGCGATGCGGACGGCCAGCTCGACATCGTGTTCGGCATCGCGGAGAAGCGCGGCGCGAAGATCGACATCCACCTGCACGAGCCGGGCGAAACGGGTATCGCGCAGCTGCTGCGGATCGCGGCGCGCACGCGCGCGGCGGGGCTCCGCGGCCGCGTGAACGTGAGCCACGCGTATGCGCTTGGCCAGGTGAGCGATGACGACGTGCAGCGCACCGCGGCGGCGCTGGCCGAAGCCGGCGTGTCGATCCTGACGAACGCGCCGGGCGACTGCGCGTTTCCGCCGGTGCAGGCGCTGCGCGACGCAGGCGTGCACGTGTTCGCAGGCAACGACAACATCCGTGACGCATGGTGGCCGTACGGCAACGGCGACATGCTGCAGCGCGCGATGATGGTCGGCTATCGGTCGGGCTTCTACACCGACGCAGCGCTCGGCATCGCGCTCGACATGGCGACGCACGCCGGCGCGCGCGTGATCGGCAAGGATAACTATGGAATCGCGGTCGGCTGCGATGCGACGTTCGTCGCGGTGCGTGCGCCGAACGCGGCGGCGGCCGTCGCGGGCGTGCCGGCCGAGCGCTGGGTGTTCCGCCGTGGCGAAAGCGACACGGGCGCACCGTTCGCCCCCGCGCTGCGCTTCACGCGCTGACCGACCTAAGCGGCGGCACGGCCCGCGCCGTGCCCCGTTCGCATTGACTGCACTGATTGCACTGACCGACCACACCGGAACCGACATGACGAACCTGCTGATCCGCAACGTCCGCCCGAGCGCCGACGCCGCGCTCGACATCCTGATCGAAGGCGATCGCATCGCGCGCGTTGGCCCGTCGCTAGACGCGCCCGCCGGCTGCGCGATCGAGGACGGCGCGGGCGCGCTTGCGCTGCCGGGCCTCGTCGAAGGCCACACGCACCTCGACAAGACGCACTGGGGGATGCCGTGGTACCGCAACCAGGTCGGGCCGCGTCTCGTCGACCGGATCGAGAACGAACGCCACTATCGCGCGACGAGCGGCCATGACGCGGGCGTCGCGTCGCTCGCGCTGGCGCGCGCGTTTCTCGCGGCCGGCACGACGCGTATCCGTACCCACGTCGACATCGATACCGATGCCGGGCTGCGGCATCTGCACGGTGTGCTCGCGACGCGCGAGACGCTGCGCGGGCAAGTTGAAATCCAGATCGTCGCGTTTCCGCAATCGGGCGTGCTCAAGCGGCCGGGCACCGACGCACTGCTGTCCGACGCGCTCGCCGCCGGCGCCGATCTGCTCGGCGGGCTCGACCCGTGCGCGATCGAGGGCGATCCGGTCGAGGCGGTGGACGTGCTGTTCGCGATCGCCGAGCGCCACGGCCGCGGGCTCGACCTTCACCTGCACGAGCGCGGATCGATGGGCGCGTACTCGCTCGACCTGATCCTGCAGCGCACGGCCGCGCACGGCATGCAGGGCAAGGTGACGATCAGCCACGGGTTCTGTCTCGGCGATATCGCCGAACGCGAGCGCGATGCGCTGCTGGCGCGGATGGCCGAGCTCGGCGTCGGGCTCGTCACGACCGCGCCCGCGGCGGTGCCCGTGCCGCCGGTGGCCGCGTGCCGCGCGGCGGGCGTGACGGTCATCGGCGGCAACGATGGCGTGCGCGATACGTGGACGCCGTACGGGTCGCCCGACATGCTCGAACGCGCGATGCTGATCGGCATGCGCAACGATTTCCGCCGCGACGATGCGCTCGAAGTCGCGCTCGACTGCGTGACGCACGGCGCGGCGCGCGGCTGCGGCTTCGGCGATTACGGGCTGCGGCCGGGCAGCCGCGCGGACGTCGTGCTGGTCGACGCGCTGACGTTCGCCGAGGCCGTCGTCGCGCGGCCGGTGCGTCGGCTCGTCGTGTCGTCAGGGAAGATCGTTGCGCGCAACGGCGCGCTGGTCTGAGTGACGCCTCGGCGCGGCGTCGCCCCGGTATGATCCGGTTTTTAGCCGGATATCCCGGGAGACGACGATGAGACGCACGACAGCGGCACGGGCCGCACGATGGATGGCGGCGGCCCTGTTCGCCGTGACGGCCGCGCATGCGGCGGCGGCCGGCCCGACCGACGCGCAGCAGGAAGCCAACCGGCGGACGGTGCTCGCGTTCTACGAAAAAGGCCTGAACGAGAAAGATGCGGACGCCGCGCTCGCGTACGTCGGCGATCGCTACGTGCAGCACAACCCGAACGCGGCTGACGGCCGCGACGGTTTCCGCAAGTTCGTCGCATTCCTGCGCGACAAATATCCGCAGTCGCACAGCGAGATCAAACGCTCGTTCGTCGATGGCGACTACGTGATCCTGCACGTGCACGCGGTGCGCGAACCCGGCACGCGCGGCAGCGCGATCATGGACATCTTCCGGCTCGAGAACGGCAAGATCGTCGAGCACTGGGACGTCAATCAACCCGTACCCGAGCAGGCCGCGAACGGGAACACGATGTTCTGACGGGTACCGGGCGTGTCGACGCGCCCCGGGATCTCATTGCATAGGCCGTGCCGGCGCGGCGGCGGCGTCCTTCACATTGCCGCCGCATCCGGCTTTCTTGCTACTCCTCGAGTTCCAGCATCGTCGCGAGCGACTTCGTCAGTTCGCTGACCATCGGGTCGGCCGTGGGCCGATGCAGGATCGCGATGTCCATGTGCTCGATCGGTGCGAAACCCTGCTTCGCGGTCAGCACGACGTGCTCGTCCGTCACCACGCGCGCCGGCAGCACGCTGATGCCGAGCCCGTCCGCGACGGCGGCCTGGATGCCGCTCAGGCTCGACGTCGTGAAGCTGATCCGCCAACGGCGGCCGCGCTCCTCGATCGCCTTGATCATGTCGTCGCGATAGAGCCCGCGCGGCGGGAACACGACGATCGGCACCGGGTCGAGATCGATCGACGGATGCTGCGCGCTGTCGATCCAGCGCAGCTTCTCGGGCCAGCGCACGACGGCCTCGCGGCTGTCGCGCCGCTGCTTGATCAGCACGAGGTCGAGTTCACCCCGGTCGTATGCCGCGCTGATGTCGCGGCTCAGCCCGCACATCACTTCGAGTTTGACCTGCGGATGCTCGCGGTTGAACGCCGCGAGCGCATGCGTCGTGCGGCCTGCCGCGAAATCGTCGGGCACGCCGAGCCGGATCGTCAGCGCGACCGTGGTGCCCGACAGCGCCTCCAGCATTTCGTCGTTCAGCGCGATCATGCGCCGCGCGTAGCTGAGCACCGTCACGCCCGCATCGGTTGGCCGCACGTCGCGCGTGCCGCGGTCGAGCAGGCGGTGCCCGGCGATTTCCTCGAGCCGGCGCACCTTCTGGCTGACCGTCGACTGCGTCGAATGCAGGCGCGCGGACGCCGTCGTGAAGCTGCCGCAGTCGGCGACCATCACGAGCGCGCGCAGCAGGTCGAGGTCGAACAGGGGTCTATTCATTTCTGCACTTCTGTGGATTCGAACATTTCATTTTCAAATGCGTGCGACGACTTTTAACATGGCTGGACGCCGCGGGCAATCGCGGTTTCGCCGGACTTGGTGCGGCGTCGCGCGGCGCCACCGGGGCGCCTGACGCATGGCATCGGCCGCGCATCGGCGTGCGCGGCACGCAAGGAGGAAACGGGATGTTTTTCAAACGGCTCGCGATCGTCGGCTCGTTCGCGTTGACCACGCTCACGTCGGCGGTGGCCGCCGCGGACGGCGGCGCGCTGGAGGGCCGGCTGCGCAGCGCGGCCGATCGCGGCGATGCGGGTGACGTGCGCACGCTGCTGGAGCGCGGCGCGCAGATCGATTCACGCGACGGGCAGGGCCGCACGGCGCTGCTGATCGCGACGCACGGCAATCACGTCGATGCGGCGCGCGTGCTGGTCGATGCGGGCGCGGACGTCAACGCGAAGGATGCGATCCAGGACAGCCCGTACCTGTATGCCGGTGCGCGCGGCTATCTCGACATCCTGAGAACGACGCTCGCGCATGGCGCCGATTTGCGCAGCACGAACCGCTATCGCGGCACCGCGCTGATTCCGGCGGCGGAGCGCGGCCATGTCGATACGGTGCGCACGCTGATCGATGCGGGCGTGAACGTCGACCATGTGAACCGGCTCGGCTGGACCGCGCTGCTGGAGGCGATCATGCTCGGCGACGGCAGCGAGCGGTATGTGCGGATCGTGCAACTGCTCGTGGACGGACACGCGAACGTCGATCTGGCCGATTCCAACGGCGAGACGCCGCTGCAGCATGCGCGGCGGCGCGGATATGGGGCGATCGAGCGTGTGTTGGCGGCGGCTGGGGCGCGGTAGGGTTTAGCGGCGGCGGCACGACCCTTATTTTGTCATTTGCCTTACCGTAAAGTAAGGAGTCGAGGAGGTGCCATCATGACGGCAGCAACGATCACTTCGAAGGGCCAGGTCACGATCCCCGTGGACGTGCGCAATCAGCTTGGTTTGCGGTCTGGCGACCGGATCGAAGTCAGCTTCAACGAGGCAACCGGTCGGTATGAAGTCCTTCCGGCCACGCGCTCGCTTGCGTCGCTCAAAGGCATCGTGAAGAAGCCCGCGAAACCGGTGTCGATCGAGGACATGAATCGGGCCATCGCCGAGCAGGAAACATCCGGGCGATGATCGGACTGGATACGAACGTGCTGGTCCGCTACTTCGCTCAGGATGATGTCGTGCAATCGAAGAGGGCGACGGCGCTGATGGAGCCCCTGCCGGCCGAGCGGCCGGGGTATGTCTCACAGGTCGCCCTGGTCGAGGTCGCGAGGGTGCTCGGGCGCTGCTACGGTGTCGAGCGCGAGCAGATGAAGGACATCGTCGACTCGATGATCGGCACGAAGGAACTCGTGGTTGAAGGTGCCGATACGGTGCGAAAGGCGCTTCGTGTTTTCGCGGCGTCCGCGAAGGCGGACTTCCCGGACTGCCTGATCGAGCGCTCGGGGTTTGCAGCCGAGTGCGAATATACGGCTACATTCGACGTGACGGCCTCGAAGGTCGCCGGGATGCAGTTGTTGACATCCTCCCCCGCCTGAAGACGGGGGATTCCTACCGCGTCTGAAACGACAATGCTTATCTCAGATCGCCTCGGCGGGTTCCTGCTTCATTGAGCGGCCCGACTGCACCGTCTCTCCACAGGCTGCAACGCGGTGTCCCCGCGCCAGAATGTTCAGCGCGCCGACGACATCGGCGTTCTCCTCGTAACTGCATTCGACACAGGCGAATTTTTCCTGCGTGGCCCGGTTGTCCGCACTCACGTATCCACATGCTGGACACGTCCGACTTGTATTCGCGGGCGGAACCGCCACGAGCCAGCCGCCGTTCCAGGCCAGCTTATATTCCAACTGCCGCCTGAACTCGAACCACCCTTGGTCGAGGATGGCCTTATTCAGATCGGACTTGGCCCGAACGTTCTTGCCAGGCGCATCTGTGCTGCCTGCCGCCGACCTGGACATATTCCGAACCTGCAAGTCCTCGAGACACACCATCGCGTGGTTTTTGCTGATCGTGGTCGTGGCCTTGTGCAGGTAGTCGCGGCGAGCATTGCCGATGCGCGTATGGATACGCTGGACTCTGGCCTTGGCTTTTTTCCAGTTATTGCCGAACTTGACCTTGCGGCTCATCGCACGTTGGCATCGACGCAGACGAGCCTCATGTTTCTTGAAACTGTTGAGCGGTGTGAGAAACGTGCCGTCGCTCATCGTGGCGACGCGGGCAATGCCAACATCGATGCCGATCACGCTGGTGGCTTCGGGCACCGGCTGCTCGACCTCGCGCTCGGTCTGGATCGAGACACACCACTTGCCCGCGTTGAAGCTGACCGTTGCGTTGCGCAGTTCGCCCAGCACGGGACGCGACAGCCTCAGCCTCATCCAGCCGAGCTTGGGCAGGAAAATGCGCCTATTGGGTTGGTCGAGCTTGAATTGCTTGGGGTCCGGGTAGCGAAAACTGTCGCGCTGACCGCGCTTCTTGAACTTCGGAAACGCCGCTCGCTTGGCGAAGAAGTTCTTGTAGGCCCGCTCCATGTCCTTGAGAGCCTGTTGCAACGGGTGAACGGGTGCGTCCTTGAGCCATGGCGTTTCGCCTCCGTTACGCCACTCCGTCAGATGCTTGGCCATCGCGACGTAGCCAATGAACTTGCCGCCCGCCTCGTAGTTCTCCTTCTGCAACGCCAGTGCCTTGTTGTAGACGAACCGGCACGATCCGGCGAAGCGGCGCATATCGCGCTGCTGCTCGCCGTTCGGCATCAGTTCGAACTTGAAGGCCTGGAGTCGTCGCATCGGACGATTGTATGTCTGGCCCACAAGAGAGAGTCAAGCCATTCGACGTGGTCGCTATTACGTCTTTCAAGTACTACTCGAGCATTCGTAAAAAGTTGTGAGGCGACGCGCTGTGGTCTCTGTCTTACTCTGCCGGAAGTTGTGGCGGCGCGCCTGTTGAAATCGTCCGCAAATACATCGACCAACAGAAAACGCCCCACTAGCCGCCGGAAAGGACGCCTACGGCGTCCGCGCTATCCCTCCCCGTCCTGAAGGACGAGGTTTGACGCGCATTCAGATCAAGTAGTCGTGGCCCAAGTCGAAAAGGCGCAACACGCGACGACCGCGCCGGGCGGTCTGCCAGGTGGTATAGGTCGCAACGTCAATCCGGTACCGGGCACACCTTCGCGTCGATCATTCGTATAGACGTCACCACTCCACGGATATCCGAATAGGACACTCCGTGGCGAGCGTGCGTTGCACAGGGTAAACACCCGAAAATCACCCCATTCGCGCTGTAGGCCGAGCTCCGTCCTGCCACTCCGATCCCTGTTTGCCCTCGGTTCGCTTCGCCCCCGTTTCCCCCGCTTGCGCTCAAAAATTGAGCGGTCTAGACTGCGTCACAGTTTCATCGAAGTCCCTGTCTTTCGCGCACCGCGCCGGGCGTTCCGGCGCAACGCTCCCACCGGACGCCGGCGCTTGCCCGCCGCGTCGAGACTTTCTAGGACACGCCATGAACCGCACTGCAATGCTCCTCGTTACCGCGCTGGCGTTCGCGCCGCTCGTGTCGTTCGCACAGGACACGTCGACGATCCGCTGGGGCATCGACCCCACGTATCCGCCGTTCGAGGCGAAGCAGGCCGACGGCTCGCTCGCCGGCTTCGACATCGACCTGCGCAATGCGATCTGCGAGCAACTGCATGCGAAGTGCGTGTGGGTCGAGCAGGGCTTCGACGGGATGATTCCGGCGCTGCGCGCGCGCAAGTTCGACGTGATCATGTCCGCGATGACGGCCACCGACGAGCGGCTCAAGCAGATCGACTTCTCGAACAAGCTGTATGCGTCGCCGGGCGCGCTCGTCGCGCCGGTCGGCTCGAAGCTGCTGCCGACCGCCGCGTCGCTCGCGGGCAAGCGCATCGGGATCGACCAGGGCACGACGCAGGAGACGTACGCGAAGGCCGAATGGGCGACCAAGGGCGTGACGATCGTCTCGTACCAGAATCAGGACCAGGTGTACCAGGATCTCGTCAACGGCCGCCTCGACGCGACCTTCCAGGACAAGACGCAGGCCGGCTACTCGTTCCTGAAGACACCGCGCGGCAAGGGCTACGCGTTCGCGGGCCCCGACGTGACCGACGTGCGGATCACCGGCTACGGCGTCGCGATGGGCGTGCGCAAGGGCGACGACGCGATGAAGAAGCGGCTGAACGACGCGATCGTCGCGATCCGCGCGAACGGCACGTACCAGAAGATCGCCGCGAAATACTTCGACTTCGACATCTACGGCGCGAAGCAGCAGCTGACTTCGGCACCGTGATTCCGTGATTCATTCAATCGACAGGCACACCATGACGAGCATCCAGGACCGCGTCGCGCAAGCCGTGACGCCCGAACTGATCGCCGCGTTCCGCGAGGAAGGGGCGGTCTGCATCAAGGGCATCTTCTCGCCCGACGAAGTCGCCGCGCTGCGCGCCGGTATCGACACGAATCTCGCACAGCCGAGCGAGCGCGCGAAAGTCGCGAGCCGGCCTGACGATCCGGGCTGGTTCTTCGAGGATTTCTGCAACTGGCAGCACAACGACGCCTATCGCGACTTCATCGTGCGCTCGCCGGCGCCGTCGGTGGCCGCCGCGCTGATGGGCACCGACAACGTGCGGCTGCATCACGACCACCTGCTCGTGAAGGAACCCGGCACGCGGCAGCGCACGCCGTGGCACCAGGACCAGCCGTACTACAACATCGAAGGCGACGACAACGTCAGCATGTGGATTCCGGTCGATCCGGTGCCGCTCGAATCGACGCTGGAATTCGTCGCAGGCTCGCATCTCGGGCCGTGGCTGATGCCGCGCACGTTCATGGACAAGGAAGCGAAGTGGTTCCCGGAAGGCAGCCTGGCCGACTTGCCCGATATCGAAGGCGACCGTGCGGCGTTTCCGATCCGCCATTGGGCGCTGGAGCCCGGCGACATGGTGTGCTTCCGGATGCTCACGCTGCATGCGTCGGGCGGTACGCAGAACCGCCGCCGCGCGTTCTCGATCCGCTTCGTCGGCGACGATATCCGTCACGCGCCGCGCCGCTGGAAGACGTCGCCCGATTTCCCCGGGCTCGCGGAGCAGCTGCCCGACGGCGCGCCGCTCGATCACCCGCTGTTTCCGGTCGTGTGGTCGCGTGGCGCGGGGCAGGCCGGCGCGATCTGACGTTGCTGGGTGTGGATGACGGACGCGGCGGCCGTTTCCTGACGAAACGGCCGCCGCGCTTGTGTGCATGAACGAAGGATCAGGTCGGGTGGCGTCCGGCGCCCGGCTTGAAGCGCGAACCGAGCCGGTAGCGGTTGCCCGGATGCAGGAAGTGCACGAACGTGACGGGCAGCCCGTTCGTCCAGGTGCGGCGCGTGAGCGTGAGGCACGGCTCGTCGGCGCGCATGTCGAGCAGCTGTGCCTGTTCGCCGGTCGGCAGCGACGCATCGACCACGTGCTCGATCTCCAGTTCGTAGTGCGACACGTTGTTGTACAGGTACTCGGACGGCGGCTCGACCTGGAAATCCTGGTCGATGAAACCGGGTGCGGCGGCCGGGTTCACGTAGCGGTCCTCGAGCTGGATCGGGCGGCCGTTTTCCTCGTGCACGCACACCACATGAAAGACCGGCGTGTTGACCGGCAGGCCGAACGCGGCCGCGACGTCGAACGACGCGGGTTCGCTCGACCGGCTCAGCACGCGGCAGCGATATTCGTGGCCGCGCGCGCGGATTTCGTCGCGGATGTGCGCGATCATCAGCAGGTTCGACTGCGGCTTCACTTCGGCGACGAAGGTGCCGACGCCCGCGATGCGCTTCAGCACGCCTTCCTCGGTCAGCTCGCGCAGCGCGCGGTTGACCGTCATGCGCGCGACGCCGAACTGCGCGGCGAGATCGAGCTCGGACGGAATGCGGTCGCCGGGGCGCCAGTCGCCCGATTCGACGTTCTGGCGAACGAGCGTCTTGATCTGCTGGAACGGTGCGGTGGCCTTCGTGACCATCGGGGATCCTTGCGCGAAGAGGTGACGATGCTAGTCGTCGTGACTGACGACGACCAGGATCTCCGCCTGCGCGGTGCCGAGGCTGCGCGTGCGGTGCGGGATGAGTGCGTTGAAATAGACTGAATCGCCGGCCTTGAGTTGCACCGTCTCGTTCGGAAATTCGATTTCGACGCGCCCCTTGTGCACGAACAGGAGTTCCTCGCCTTCGTGCTCGCGGAGCGTCGATGCAACGAATTCTTGCGGCGGATGCACGATGAACGGCAGCATCTTCTTCGGCGCGACGCCGGCCGCGATGCTCTCGAAGCGGTGCGCGTGGCTGTCGGCCGCCGCACCCATCGCCGTGCGCTCGCCGGCGCGCGTGACCGTGATCAGCTCGCGGTTGTGGCTTTCCGAGAACAACTGCTCGACATCGACATTCAGTGCCTTCGACAGCTTCAGCGCGACCGCGATCGACGGCACGCTCAGGCCGCGCTCGACTTTCGACAGGTAGCTCTTGGTGAGGCCCGTCTCGTCGGCCAGCACGTCGAGCGTCCAGCCCTTCTGTTTTCTGAGCAGCTTCAGGCGAATCGTCATGGGGCGCCAGGTGTCCTTCGAAAAACCGATTGTAACGCATGACACGAAGTGTCCTGTGGTGTATCGTGTGTCACGCAACGCCGGGGAAACGGCCGCGGACGGCGCGGCAAACCCGATCCATTCAGGAGGCAAACATGGCGGAAACGCTGAATTTGACGAAGGACGCGCTGGTCGCGCTGGCGGAGCGGCGGCTGGAGAACGCGGTGGGCGACAGCGGCTGGTCCGCGCAGCAGAAGCTCGCGCTTACGTGCCGGATTTTGTTCGACGCCGGTCACGATTCGGGCCTGGCCGGGCAGATCACCTGCCGCGCGGGCGATGCCGGCACGTACTACACGCAGCGGCTCGGGCTCGGCTTCGACGAGATCTCGGCCGCGAACCTGCTGCGCGTCAACGAGGATCTCGACGTCGTCGGCGGCGAAGGCATCCCGAATCCGGCCAACCGGTTCCATACGTGGATCTACCGCGAGCGCCCGGACGTCAACTGCATCATCCATACGCATCCGGCGCACGTCGCGGCGCTGTCGATGCTCGAGCAGCCGCTCGTCGTGTCGCACATGGATACCTGCCCGCTGTACGACGATTGCGCGTTCCTGAAAGACTGGCCCGGCGTGCCGGTCGGCAACGAGGAGGGCGAGATCATTTCGAAGGCGCTGGGCAGCAAGCGCGCGATCCTGCTGTCGCATCACGGCCAGCTCGTGGTCGGCAAGACGATCGAGGAGGCCTGCATCCTCGCGCTGCTGATCGAGCGGGCTGCGAAGCTGCAACTGCTCGCGATGTCGGCCGGCGAGATCAAGCCGGTGCCGCCGGCGCTGGCGCGCGAAGCGCACGACTGGATTTCGAAGCCGAAGCGCGATGCGGTGACGTTCGACTATTACGCGCGCCGGGCATTGCGCACGCATCAAGACTGCGTCGCATGAGCGGGCGATTCGTCGCCGTCGTGTCAGACCATCACTGAGGAATACAAATCGTGTCCATCTTGTTGAAAGGCATCATTGCCTACCCGGTTACGCCGTTCGCCACGGACGGCGATGTCGACCTGAAAGCGCTCGATGCGCTGATCGACCGCCTGATTGCCGACGGCGTCCACGCGGTCGCGCCGTTGGGCAGTACCGGCGAAAGTGCGTACCTGTCCGACGCCGAATGGGAGGCGGTCGCTACCGCGTCGATTCGCGCGGTGCGCCGGCGCGTGCCAACCGTCGTCGGCATTTCCGATCTCACCACGGCGGGCGCGGTGCGCCGCGCCCGCTTCGCCGAACAGGCCGGCGCCGATGCGGTGATGGTGCTGCCGGTGTCGTACTGGAAGCTCGGCAACGACGAGATCGTTGCGCACTATCGCGCGATCGGTGCTGCCATCGGCATCCCGATCATGCTGTACAACAACCCGGCGACGAGCGGCGTCGACATGTCGCCCGACCTGATCGCGACGATCTGCCGAACCGTCGACAACGTGACAATGGTGAAGGAGAGTACGGGCGACATCGGGCGGATGCACCGGCTTGCTCAACTGAGCGACGGCGCGATCCCGTTCTATAACGGCAGCAATCCGATGGCGCTTGCCGCGCTCGCGGCGGGTGCGGCCGGATGGTGCACGGCCGCGCCGAACCTGAATGCGGCGTTGCCGCTGGCGCTGTTCGACGCGATGCGCGCGGGCGACCTCGCGCGCGCCAGGACGGTTTTTCATGCGCAGTTGCCGCTGCTGCAGTTCATCGTCAACGGCGGGTTGCCGGTGACCGTGAAGGCCGGGTTGCGCTTGCGCGGCTTCGATGCGGGCGAACCGAGGAAGCCGCTGATGCCGCTCGGCGACGCGCGCACGGGCGAGCTCGAACGCCTGCTCGCGGCACTGCCGGACGGCGTGACGACATGAGCGATGCAGCACGGCCGACGATCTCGGCCGCCATCGGCGCGGTGCGGGTCGGTACGAGCCGGCCGCTGGCCGGCACGCCGCACGCCAGCGCGATCGACAAGCACGCGGTCGGCTCGCGCCTGTGGCTGGGCACGCTCGGCTTCGCCGGCGACGAGCAGGCCGATGCGCGGCATCACGGCGGCCCCGACAAGGCGGTCCACCACTATGCGCACGATCACTATGCGTGGTGGTCCGCGCAGATCGGCACGCGCGACGTGCTCGCGCGACCGGGTGCGTTCGGCGAGAACCTGTCGACGCACGGCGTGACCGAGCACGATGTGTGTCTCGGCGATGTGTTCACGCTGGGCGGCGCGGTGCTTCAGGTGTCGCAGTCGCGACAGCCGTGCTGGAAGCTCAATGCGCGTTTCGATCATCCGAGGATGGCCGCGCTCGTGCAGCAAAGCGGCCGAACCGGCTGGTACTACCGTGTGCTGCAGGAAGGCTGGGTGGCGCCGGGCGACGTGCTGGCGCTGCATCGGCGCGACTACCCGCAATGGCCGCTGTCGGCCGTGCTCGACGTGCTGTACCGGCGCACGCTCGACATGGCCGCACTCGACGCGTTGTGCGATGTGCCGAACCTGCCGCCCGGCTGGCGCAAGATGCTCGACAAGCGCCGGACGGAGCGGCAGGTCGAAGACTGGACGAAGCGGCTCGAAGGACGTTGACGGGCCGCGTGGCCGCGTAACTTAGTGGCTCGGCAGTTCCCGCACGTCGGCGGTCGGCACCGAGCCGAACGCATCGCTCAGCGCATAGCCGATCAACTGTCGCGCGGCTGCCTCGGGCGTCGCGAGCGCGCCGCTCGATTTCAGCTGGTCGAATTTCTCGCGCATCGGGAAGTTGTCTTCGCTGGTCGAGCGGATCGTCGCCTGCATGCCCGTATCGACGACGCCCGGCGCGACGCTGCAGATCCGCACTGCGGGGTTCGCGTCGAGGGCGACCGCACGCGCATGGTGATCGAGCGCGGCCTTGGTCGCGCAATAGATGCTCCAGCCGGCGTACGCGTTGCGTGCCGCGCCGCTCGACACGTGCAGGATCCGGCATTCGGTCGTGGCCGATGCCGCCTGCGCGAGCGCGGCCGACAGCATCAGCGGCGCCGCGACGTTCACGCCGACGGCGCGCGCGACGATCGCCGGATCCTGCGCGGCGAGCGGGCCGATCGGATCGACGATGCCTGCGTTGTTGAACAGCAGCACGATCGATGCGCCGTCGACGAAGCGGCGCAGCGCGTCGCCGGCCAGCCAGGCCGCGACGGCCTGCGTGTCGGACAGGTCGAGTTCGATTTCGGCGAAGCGGTCGCCGGCTTGCGACGCGAGCGACGGATGACGGCTGCGCGACACGCCGAGCACGGCGGTACCTTCCAGCAGCAGTTGTTCGGCGAGCGACGCGCCGAGGCCGCGTGTGTGTCCGGTGACGATGGCGCGCACGTGCGGGGCGGAAGAGGAGGCGGTCATGGCGGTGAGCGGTTCGAAGGGGTGAACGGATAGCCGCGTCGACACGCGGCGCGCATGCGCGGCGGCATGGCGGGCGGGACGGGCGATGCGTGGTGTGGCGTGCGAAGGTGGTCGGGTGGCGCCGCGGACGCCAGGGTGACGCATATCGTAGCGCCCGCCTGCGCGTCGTGCAAACGCGGCCGGGGGCGGGGGCGTCGATCATGGGATGGTGGTCACCGATGTCAGCTTGCGGGAGAAGCTCGGCGGCAAGCCGGGGACTGGAGGGCGGAAGATTAAGGGCTTGATAAGCCTCTCTTCAATGCCATACCGACCGCCCCGGTATCACCGTCGTCAGACGCAATCCCCTCGAATTTGACTGCTGGCATACGAGAATTCGTTTTGTCACGATCCTGTCTGACGGGAGCCTGGAATGGTTTAGTGTTGCTAACACAACCTGGATGCCTGAGCATCGAGGCCATATGCTTGGAGAATGGCAAGACGCCGTCGTAGATGCGCGAGGCATTCCGCTGGCCGTCACGGTCACGGGTGCCAACCGGCATGATTCGATGGCATTCGAATCCACACTCGATGCCATTCCCGCAGTGTCGGGCCTGAATGGCCAGCCCCGCAATGCCCTAGCAAACTGCGCATTCAATTCGAGCGTCGTCTCGACATTCATGTTGCGTTGCTTTCCCTTGCCCTTGCCGCTGTCATCATCTGTTCTCGCTTCGTTGATGACTTGTGTCAGCGACTCTTAGGTAGGGGCTGCGTTTTTCCATTTCCCTTGGACGCCGGGATCGATGAAAAGTGCATAACACGCTCTAGGTATGCATGTTTAATCCCCTGGGCAACAACGCGCACGTTGGCGAATCGTGCTTAAATTCCTTCGGTCGGAGTTCTCGCCGCTCGCGGCGCACGCTTTTACCGTCGGGGTTGCTGTTGCGCCCTCGCCCTTGCGGCGAGGCGTTGACTGGTGGCCGAACCTGAGAGAAAGGAAAAACAAAGATGACACTCAGACCAGCCGATCCGAGTGATTTAACGTTTCGCCAGCTTTACGAAAATATTCATCGCGGATTAATGCAGCACGATCGATTGTTGATGTTTCGATCGCCGCTTGGGCCACAAACGTTAATTCCCGTTCGCGCAAGAGGATGGGAAAAAATCGGGCGAGGCTATCGATGGACGGTGGATGTTGTTTCACTGCGTGACGATATTGATAATCTCGCCTTGCAGCATCAGGCGGTCACGCTGTTTCTCAAGCAGCAGGCCCAGCCCTATACGGAGTCTGCTTATCGGCCGATCCACGGGTTTGTGTGCGAGTTCAACAAGCTTGGACTGGACGGGAATCTCACCGTCTACCAAGTCGAGTTCGAGTCGGCGCTGTACTTTCTCGGCAAGGCATTCAGGGACGATCACTGGATCAAAAAAGACGCCCGTGAAATCCTGTTGGAGTTGACCGAGCGGTATCCGCAGTTGCGCGGCCGATTGAAATTTATCCTGACCCGGCAACCGGACGTGCGGCCATACACCCGGCAAAAAGAGACCGACCTGAACTTCTTCCACCGCATCCTGGAGGACGAAGGCTGGTACTTCTATTTCGAGCATGCGCCGGCGCAGTACGACAACGACCCGCGCGTAACAACGCTGGTAATCGTGGATCGGCTCTCCGCGTTGCCGGATGCGCAGTCCGTCGAGTTCTATCGTGGCAATGCCGGCGACGAGGCGGAGGGATTGTCACAGTGGGCCGTGAAGCAGGTCGCGCAAAGTACGGCGTACGGTTCGACCTCGTTCAACTTCAAAGACCCGACGCATTCTTACGCGGTGAGCAGCGAGCTGGACGTCAGCGCAAGCACCTACCCTGTCGAGGAGCGTGGCCAACAAGTGTGGCACGGGGTCCCGTCGGTGCCGACGCGGATACAGGAAGCGTTGCCCTACGCGTACCCGACGACGGATGCGGGCCATCGTCGGGCGGAGATCCGGACAGAGGCGTGGGCGTCGGCCGCGCGGCGATACATTGGTGTCGGCGGGGCGCGTTGGTTCGAGGCGGGCTGGCGCTTCGCACTGGAGCATCACACGTGGCACACGGAGCGAGATCCGCGCGATCGGGAATTCCTGATTGTCGAGGCGGAGTGGTTCATCGAAAACAATGTGCCGTTGGCCGGCCACGCCGGCGCGTATCCGCTGAGCTTGCAGCGCGAACTCGCCGATCTGCGCCGGGAGCATGGCGACCAGTTCAACGTGCAACCGCACCTGGTCGACGGCACAGGCGGTTTCTACCGCGTCAAGGTGGAGGCGCAGCGCACCCACATCGAGTATCGCAGCCCGTTTGAACACCCCAAGTCCATCATGCACCCGGAGCCGGCGATTGTGACCGGGCCGGAGAACGAGGAGGCATGGTCCGACGAGCGCAACCGGGTCTATGTGGTTTTCCCGTGGGACACGAACGCGAAGTTCGAGACGACGGGTACGTCGCCGCCCTTGTCGACGCTGCAAGCCGATACCGGTCAGGACTACGGCGGCGTTCACGTGCCGCGCATCGGTGAAGCCGTCCAAATCGGCTATCAAATGGGGGACTGTGACCGTCCCTATGTGATGGGGCGATTGCCGACCCAACGAACCCAGCCGCAGTGGCACAGCACCGTCCTATTGTCCGGGTTCAAATCGAACGGTTTCGGCCAAACGGGGGCCTACAATGCCTTCGTGCATGACGACGCGACGCATCAGAGCGCGGCGCGGCTGACGACCTATACGGGCGATACGCTGCGAAGCTACAGCCTGTATCACCAAGGTGTACTAATCGATCATTCCGGCCGGAACAACGCCCGTGGCCGGTTTCTCGGGCTGGGTGCGCTGCTGCATACCGATCACTATCTCGCGATCCGGGCCACGGGCGGCGCATATATCGGGACCCACCCAAACGCGTTCAACGATGACCAGCTCAACGTGCAGCAAGCACAGGGGCAGCTGATCGGCGCGGAAAGCCTGATTGAGACGCTGTCGAATGTCGGGGTGCAGCACCACGCCGACAGCCTGAAGGACAGCCACGACGCGCTCAAAGCGTTCACGGATGCCACGCAACAGTCCTCGAAGCTGGAGGCCCGCGGCGGCCGCACAGCGAACGGCGGCACCGGCAGCGCGAACGCTTTCAAGAAGGCCATTCTGTTGCTGGCCAGCCCGTTTGGTATCGGTCTGTCGACACAGGACTCAATGCACTTGGCGGCCGATCGTCACCTCAATCTGGTGAGTGCGCTGAACACGCATATCGCGACGGCGCGGGCGTTCATCGTGAACGCGGCGAGTTCGATCGGGATGTTTACGCAGGCGGCGATGAAGCTGTTCGCCAAGGGGCCGGTGCAGATCCAGTCCCACGACGCGAATATCGAGCTGATCGCCCAAAAGGTGCTCAAGCTGCTGGCGCACGGGGATGTCGAGATCGCGGCCGGCGGCAAGCTGGTACTGACGGCGGGTGGGGCGTCGCTCACGCTGGAGGGCGGCAATATCTTGGGGCACGCGCCGGGCATGGTCGAGTTCAAGGGGGCGTCGCACTCGTTTAGCGGGCCGGCCAGCACGCGCTACACGATGCCGGCGCTGCCGGTCAGTACGCTGGTGCAAAACCCTACGCATGAGTACACGCAGATCTTCGATGTTTCCTCGGTGATCGCCAATCTCGGTGTGGGGCGCAACCTGGAGGCGCAGACGTATCGCATCTACATGCCCGACGGCACGATCCAGCAGCAGGGTGGGCTACTCAAGGGCATGACTGCGACTGTCCACACGCCCGAGCCCACGAAAGTGAGGTGCGAGATCGGCGGTGGGGATTGGCATGCGACCGAGGATTCCTACGACCATGCCGAGCTGCGTGACGAACCAGCCGGCGAGCCGCAGCAAGACGTTTAACGACGCCGGAGACGGCTAGATCCGCAATCCATCAGGAGCACATGTGGCAAACGACCCAACCCAGGATACGACGCCGAAAGCTAGTCCGGTTTCGCTTGTGGAAGTGACCTTCTTGTTTCGAACCTTGACGCGCGAGCCCATCGAGGGGCTGTCAGTGCAGTTCAAGGCTGGCACCGGCACGCCTCCGGCCCCGCCCTGGACGACTGGCCCCGATCCGACGACCGTACAGGAGCCACCCCCAGCTCCCGTGCCGAGCGCGGCGGCCTCCGCGCCTGGCGGGGCGTCTGCGCCGGCGGCAGCCTCTGCCCCCACTGCGGCTTCCGCAGCGGCCGCCGCGCAGGCTGCATCGGGCGATAAAGCGACTGTGCCGGCCGCCGTCGCAAAACCGGTTGCGCCTCCTCCCCCTCCCATATCGGACAACACCCTTGAGGCAACGAGCGACAAGGATGGTTATGCGGTGACGATTACCAATGCCGCGCGTAATCAGCCGATCGACGTGTTTGTGAAGAATCGACGCGGAGAGTACGCGTGGAAAGTGAAGGTCGTGCCGAAGAAAGATATCAGCGCTTTCACCATTAACAGTCCAGAGTATCACATTGATGCGACGACGAAATCCACCCCGAAAGAAGAGTTTGAGAAGGATTTGAATCTTCCTGTTGTAAAAGAGGGGGAGGTTATGACAATTGAGAGATTGGTTAATGAGCTCGGTCCATATATTGCCGATGTTCAGAAGCTTACCGAGCAGGGGCGCGTAAAGAAAGACTACCCGACGAAACATAAGGAAATAACCGTCGACGCAAAGACGCACAAGAAAAAGACAAAAATAACCATTGAGCATCACTATAAGGTTGTCGACACAGGAAAGCCGCAAACGGTTGTGTTTAACCTACTAGGATCCAGGCTGAATTACCCGAAGCCAGAGGTATTTTCAGAGGATCAATACAAAAAAATGGCGACAGAGCTGGATGTTGAGGTCGCGGCCATCAAGGCAATTGTGCAGCAAGAGTCAAAAGGGCATCCATTCTTGGAAAATGGATTGCCTCAGATTTTATATGAGCGGCGGCATTTCTTTAAATTTGCAGCCTATAAAAAAGAGGACGAGGCGGCGGATGTGGCCGCCAAGGCGGCCGGCGCGAAAAAAAGGAAGCCTGTAAAGCGAAAGAAATATTTAACAGAATACGAAAATCCGTATCCAAAATTTCCGGAAATTTGCTTTCCAACAGGAGATAATTACGGCGCCGACGGATTGCATCAGTACGAAAAACTTGTGAGCGCTGCGAATATTGATTTTGAGATCGCCCTAATGTCTTGCTCTTGGGGGGGCTTTCAAATACTTGGCGAGTACTATTTGTCTTGTGGGTGCGCAACCGTTATTGAGTTCGCAAATAAATTTTTATCTGGAACGGATGGGCAGGCAGAGATTTTTATTGCGTTCATGAAGAAGGAGAAGCGCGGAGCCGTTGAGGGGTTGAAGACGCACCAATGGGAGAAAGTTGCGGCATCATACAACGGTGATAGCTGGAGAGATAAAAATCCTGATTATGCGACAAATCTTGGTAAATATTATGCTCAATTTAAGTAAATCGGTCGTATTAATTCTTGTTTTTTTTGCGCAAATCGTGATGGCGCGCGCTGGCGAGGTAATCATTTTTAATGATCCAAATTTGATTGGATTTGATGATGGAAGAAGGGTTGTGGGGATGTATGATGCTGAGAATGAGAAATTCTCTTGCAAGTTTTTGTTTTTGGCGGGTGACTCGCACGACGCGGGCAGCGTGATGGATGATGGTTATAAAAATATAAAAATGCTTACGTTTTTGCCAGGCGAGAAATCGATGAAATTTCCTGATAGGGATAAGTTTTTTGATGTTCCTGCCAATTTGTATCGTCGCGATGACGAATGGGTAATTAAGACGGACACGGGGCAAGCTGGGTGCGAAAACGATACGGGGACATTCACGTTTGATGTTAATTTTATTGGAGCTGTGCATTATTTTGAGGAGAAAAAAATCTCCGCGCTTGGTATTCGCATCATAAATAGAAGGTCAACGTTCTATGACTATAATGATGGGCGATTTATTGCAAGAAAAGGGTATCTTGTAAACAGAAACTTAGTGGTCGCACTACGACAGGTCGGGCAGTTTTCTTTTGTTCGTTTCGTCAATCCGCGGATCGATACGAAAAATGCAGGTCAAGTGACCACTGGGTGGGTGCGGACAGAGAATCTGGTCAACCCTTTTCCGGAAGCCGTTGAGAGTCGCTGACACAAGTCATCAACGAAGCGAGAACAGATGATGACAGCGGCAAGGGAAAGCAACGCAGCATGAATGTCGAGACGACGCTCGCATCGAATGCGCAGTTTGCTAGCAGGTCGTTGAAATACCTCGGTCGGTCCTGCACGATGTAGGTTCCCGAGATCAAGGAAGAGCAGGCCGATGCGAGGTGCGGACGGTTACAACGAATCGTTATTCAGCACGGTGAGGCTAGAAGAATTTGTTCCGCAGGCGCATCCGCTGCGCCAGGTCCGGATATGGCTGAACGAAGCACTGTCGAAGATGGATGCGAAGTTCTCGGCAATGTACGAAGTCGGCGCGAAGGGAGGCCGACCGAGCATCGCGCCTGAGAAGCTGATGCGGGCGATGTTGCTGCAAGTGCTGTACAGCATCCGTAGCGAGCGGCAACTGGTTGAGCAGATCTCGTACAACCTGCTGTTCCGTTGGTTCGTCGGCCTGTCGATCGAGGAAACGGTGTGGAACCACTCGGTGTTCAGCAAGAACCGGGATCGGCTACTGGAATTCGACGCGGTGGCGGAGCTGTTCAACGCGACGGTGGAAACGGCGCAGAAACGGGGCCTGCTGTCGGGCGAACATTTCAGCGTCGATGGCACGCTGATTCAGGCGTGGGCTAGCCACAAGAGCATCCGTCGCAAAGATGGTAGCGACGACGACCGGCCGCCGAGCAACTGGCACGGCCAGCCGCGCAGCAACGAAACGCATGAATCGAAGAGCGACGGTGACAGCCGCCTGTACCGAAAGAGCAATGTGGCGCCGGCGCTGCCGAGCTATCTCGGTCATGTGCTGACCGACAATCGGCACGGCCTGGTGGTCAATGTACAGGCGAGCCGGGCGAATGGCCGAGCCGAGCGCGACGTTGCTGCTGAGATGTTGCGGGACGTCGCGCTACCTGATCGACGCATCACGGTCGGCGCCGACAAGGGTTACGACACGCACGGGTTCATCAAGGCTTGCCGGGACGCGAACGTGACGCCGCCTGTGGCGCGGAACACGAAACGCAGCGGCGGCAGCGCGATCGATAAACGCAAGATTCGGCATCTGGGCTACGCGCTGAGTCAGCGCAAACGGAAATGCATTGAGCAGTGCTTCGGCTGGGGCAAGACGATCGGGCCGCTCCGGCAGGTCGTGGTTCGAGGCCTGGCGAAGGTTGATCAATTGCTCACGCTGACGATGGCGGTCTATAACCTGACGCGATTGAGATCGCTGGCCGCATTGCGCCCGATGGTTGCGTAATGCCCCAGAGCAAGCACCAGGAGGGGCCGATCCGAGGTAACTCCCGCTGAATTGCGCTGACGAACTGAAAATCGAACGCCTCGCGGTGGCTGCCTCGAATAGCGGTAGGGGAAATGCGTCAGGCCGAGAGGTATTTCAACGGCCTGATAAGTGTGCGTCTCCGGGTTTCTTGAATAGTGAGGAAAGACCGGTGACGCGGCCCCTCGTTTGTCTACTCGCGGTAATGGTCAATTATCCGTGTTCAACAGCGATCCTCACGCGCTGGCCGGGAGTGAATCCTACGTGCTTGATTGACCACTCTGTAAGCTTGGGGTTACCACGACATTCAAGTACAGCGCCGGCGGTCGCCTGCTGACCGAAACCCGACCGGATGGCGTTGAACGACGATTCGAGTACGGGGAAGCGGGCGAGTTGCTGGCGCTGGACATCATCGGCGCCCGGACGGTCATGCGACAAAAGATCGACCGATCCGCACCATCCGACTCGAACGCGAACGAATGGGCAATCTGAAGGTGCAGCACACGCCGACCGAAGTCACGCGCTGTGAGCATGACAAGAGTGATCGACTGGTGACGGTCCAGCACACGCCTACGCGGGCCGGCACGGCACTCGGCCTCAAGCCGGCCAGGGCTGCTGTCCGTCTACGACATGCTCAAGGAGGCGGAATCCGCGTCGCGGCGCGCATCCATCGCCGCGCGGCACCAGCCAGCCGACAGGTTGAACGCAAACCGGCTGCGGCACGTACGCGCGCCGACGCGGCGGGCGGCGCCGCGCCACGCCTCGCGAGCTATCATATGGCTCGCCCGTGCGCGATGCCGGACGGGCCGCGACCGTTTCCCTTCACCTGCTGCACGCTGCGACGCCACTTATGAACACCACGCCGGATACGCCCACGCCTCGCGTCCTTCGCGAACTCACGCCCCTCGAGGCCCGCATTCTCGGTGTGCTCGTCGAGAAACAGCACACGGTGCCGGACACCTATCCGCTGTCGCTGAATGCACTGACCGCGGGCTGCAACCAGAAAACCGCGCGTGCGCCGGTGATGAGCGTCAGCGAAGACGAAGTCACGACCGCGCTCGACGGGCTGAAGCACCTGAGCCTCGTGATGGAGGGCAGCAGCAGCCGCGTGCCGCGTTTCGAGCACAACGTGAACCGCGTGCTCGGCATCCCGAGCCAGGCGATCGCGCTGCTGACGATCCTGCTGCTGCGCGGCCCGCAGACGGCCGCCGAGCTGCGCCTGAACAGCGCGCGCCTGCACGGCTTCGCGGATATCTCGTCGGTCGAGGCGTTCCTCGACGAACTCGCGGCGCGCGCACAGGCACTCGTCGTCCGGCTGCCGCGTGCGCCGGGCGCACGCGAGAACCGCTGGATGCACCTGATGTGCGGCGAAGTGAATCTGGCCGACTTCGCCAGCGCGGATGCCGGCGGCGCGGATTCGGTGCCGCCTTCCGAATTCGAGGCACTGAAGGCCGAACAGAAACGCCTTGCGGATGACGTGGCGCGGCTGAATGCGCTGGTTCAGCGGATGGCCGGCGAGCTGGGCATCGACGTCGACGCGCAAGGCGACGCGTCCTGACGCCGATGGCGGCGGTGCCTGCCTATCGGCCGGCTCCGTTGTTGCACAGCCGGGCTGGGACGCGATGCGGATACCTCCGCATCGCCGCGTTACTTCAGCTTGACGCCCGGTACGAGATAGCGCGAGCCGCCCGGTTTCAGGATCGGTGCCAGCGCCGCAAACGGCGCATCGAGCTGCGGCCCGAGACAGGCACCCATTGCGTGCCCGATACCGGAGACGACGAACGACAGCTTTCCGGGCGCATCGAATTCGAACGCCAGATACTGCGGGAACACGTCGGCGCATGCCATCGAATCGCCTTCGCCGTCCGTCACTTGTTCACCCTGCGTTGCCTTGTCGCGCAACCGCGTAATGAAGCTCACCATCGCGGGGCTCGTTCCCGGATCGCCGTCCTTGCCCACCCTAGTCGCGTCGATCACGCGATTCCAGTCGAGGTACGTACCACGCAGCAGGTCGAACGTGACCGGATCGTAGTGATTGTTCGGATGGGCGCCACCGCAGTACGTACTGCCCGATTCCACGATGCCGAGTGCCGCAGGTGACAGCCACGTGACCGTCACCTGTTCGTCGTCGTAGTTGCCGAGCGAACCGGCAGCCGGCCCGTCGTCGGTGTAGCGCGTCGACGCGCATTCGAGCGCGGCGAGATTCATCTGCCAGTGCTGCTGCTCGAGCAGGCGGTTGACCCGTGCCATGACCGCCGGATCGGGATGACGGCTCAGACGCGGATACATGAGCCTCGTGCGCGGGTCGTGCCACATCCGGTACGCGACGGTGCTGCTCCCAATCTCGGGGCCGGCCGGTTGCGCGTGCCCGGCTAGCTTCAGCGTGGCATAAGGCGTCTGCCGCATGTCGATGGCCACGCCGCTTGCGATACCGCTGCCGACACCACCGGCGATGCTGTTGGTAACGGCTTCGACGGAGCCGGGCGCAACCGCGTCGGGATCGTATTCAGCCATGCGCCGCAGCGTGAAGCTGCGCGTCTTGCCGGTGCGCGCGTCGGTCCACTGGCCGCGATAGCCGCCCTTGTCCCGCGTGCCGTGCCAGGTGGCCGCGGCATGGTCGAAATCGGCTTGTTCGCCGAATTCCAATGGACTGCGCGCCTCGTCCGGCAACTGCGTTCGCACGAGCGGTTCGATCAATTCCGCGGGCGTGCCGTGCAGCGGAATATCGACGCCGTGCTGCGCATAGAAGTAGCGGCCCGAGATCGAACCGTCCGCAGCCGGGCGATTGTCGAGTTCCATCACGACGGCGCCGGCGCCTTGCAGCGTTCCTTCGTAGACCGTGCGCGGCGCGGCATTCGCGAAGCCCGCGTGCAGTGCGACCAGCACCCACGCTGTCCGGATCAGCGGGCGCATCACCAGCGGCACCCGGTCTGTTCGGATGCGTCGACATCCAGCACGCGGCCGAACGCGGTCTGCTTGCCGGTACGCGCGCTGGTATAGGTCATCGAATAGATCATCGCGCCCTGCGACATCATCTCGTAGCGTCCATTGATCCTGCCGTCGACCATTTCGACCCAGGTCGTCGTGAACTGGTATGGGCGGCCCTCGGCGAGCACTTCCTCGTCCACGTGCTCGACCACCAGCGGCAGCGCCGTTTTCGCTTTCGCATAGCGGACCATGCCGCCCGACCAACCGACGGCATCGTCGTAGTAGGTGCGCATCTCGAAGCGCACGGGTTTGTCGCCGTCCGATTTGAAGCAGTACACCTCGGTGGAGACCTTGGCGAACGCGGGCAGCGACGCGCAGAGCAACAGGGCGGCAAGGGCTTTTTTCATGATGGGCCGGTGAGGAATGAAGTGCGGCATCAACCGAGCTCGATCCGCGTGGCGCCCGCATCGACGAGCTGGAACAGCAGATCCTCGACGGCCGCTCCGGGCGCGGAGCCGAGATCCGCATTGACGCGCCACCCGTGTTCCGTGCGAACGGGTTCCGACAGATAGTGAACGATCGCATGCAGCCCGTCTTCGCCCGGCGTGTTCTCGTCGTCGACATCGAACCACGCGAAGAACCACGTCTTGAACGCCTCGACCGCCGCGCTTTCGTCGAGACCGTCGGCCTCGATCGTGGCCCAGTCCCACACGAACGGGCGGATCGACACGGCCGCCGTTTCGAGGGTGAACGTGAACGGCTCGAAATCCAGCTGCGTGGTCGAATCGACCATTGCCGGCTGGCCGGCCGATTCGCCGTCGGTGGCGATGATGTCGGACCGGCACGGCAACGCGAGCGGCCCTTCGGTGGCGAGCGTGCCGTCGGCCCGCCGGTAGGCCGGCTCGACGAATACGGCCGGTTGCGCAGCCGCGTTCGCGAGCCGGTCGGCATACGGTTGGCGGATGGCGCGGAGCAGTTCGGAGACGGTCATCGTGGCGTGTCGGTTGGGCTGGGAACGATCGGTCACAGGCAGGCGGTGCGCCGCGCGGCCGGCATCGCACGATGCGGCCGTCGGTACCGGACAGCCGTGATCGTACGGCACTTCGGCAAAACGCGGACAGTCGGCCGAACGGCCGGCGCGCCCCGCATCGCGCGTCGACGGGTTTAGACGTTTACCTTCAAACAATGGAAAACGTCCATCGAGCGCGTGCGCGTTGTGCTTCAATGAATCCGGTTTGTACTCCTACTAAAATTACAAATTCAGAACAGCCCGGATCATTCATTCACAGGAGACAGTCGATGGCTCGGAAACGGTTTTGAAGCGGCACACACGATGGTCTGCAACACCGCCGAACTTCCTTCGATGAAAGCAGGTTATCCCAGGGGCTCCACCCATGTCCTCCCGACGTTTCATGATGGCCGCGGCGGCCGTGTCCGCCACGCTGGCCATCGCCGCACCGCCCGCCAGCGCCGCCGCGCCGACCGTGTCCGACCCGTTCTACACGTACACCGGCACCACGCCGTTGGCATCGATTCCACCAGGCACGGTGCTCAAGACGCGCACCGTCACCTATCACGTGGCCGGCATCCCCACCGCGTTGACCGCGCAGCAGTTGCTGTATCGCACCCATAACGCGCTGAACCAGCCGGTCGTCAACGTGACGTCCGTGATCAAGAGCCAGGTCAGCAACGGCCAGGCCATCTCGTACCAGTCGGCCTATGACTCGCTGAACCCGTACGACGAGCCGTCGCAGGTGATCGCCGGCGACCGCGACGTGACCAAGGTCATCAATGTCGGCACGCTGCTCTACAGCGCGGAATCGATTCCGCTGTCGACACTGCTGCTGCTTGGCTACAACGTCATCGTGCCCGATACGGAAGGCCAGACGGCCGACTTCGCTGCCGGCCCCGAATACGGGATGACGACGCTCGATTCGATCCGCGCGGCGCTCAATACGCCGTCGACGGGCCTGAACCCGTCGAGCAAGGTCGCGATGATCGGCTATTCCGGTGGCGCGATCGCGACGAACTGGGCCGCGCAGCTCGCGCCGAGCTACGCGCCCGAGATCAACAAGCAACTCGTCGGCGCGGCGGAAGGCGGCGTACTGGTCGACCCCGCGCACAACCTGCGCTACGTCGACGGCAGCATCGTGTGGGGCGGCGTGGCCGCGGCCGCGCTGGCCGGGCTGTCGCGCGGCTACGGCTTCGACCTGACGCCCTATCTCAGCGACACCGGCGTCGCCGTGTTCAAGGACATCCAGAGCCAGTCGCTCGCCTACATCCTGCCGAAGTACACGGGGCTGCACTGGGGCACGCTGTTCAAGCCGCAATACGCGAACGACATCAACAGCATTCCCGTGTACGTGACGTATGCGAACAAGGTGAATGCGGCGCTGGCCGCATCGCCGACGATCCCGATGTTCATCGGCCAGGGCACGGCCGGCGCGCTCGATGGCACGTTCGGCAGCCAGGTGGGCGACGGCGTGATGATGGCGTACGACGTGCGTGCGCTGGCGCAGAAGTTCTGTGCCAGCGGCACGCCGGTCACGTACACCGAATATCCGCTCGAGCATGCGGGCGCGATCGTGCCGTGGGTGGCCGGCATGCTGCCGTGGCTCTACGACCGCTTCAACGGGAAAGCCGCACCGAGCAACTGCTGGCTGACGTCGCTGCTGCCGAGCAATTCGCTGGCGCCCGAGACGCTGCATTAGCCGCAACGCCGCGCGTGATGCGGCGCGTGGCCGGGCGACCCTTCGCGGGTCGCCTTTTTCTTTTCGCCTGTTGATTTCCGTCGCGCTGCCGTCATGCAGCCGCGCCCGTTCCCCCGCCGCAACCCGCCACCGTCCCGCCCGGGTGCCATAATCGAGCCTGCCCATCATTCCAGACGTCCCCCGGAGAATCACCATGCAGAACCTCGACAATCCTTCCCACGATCGCGAGGTAGGCAGCGCCGACGCGACGCAAGACACCACGCGCATCGACGACGTTCGCATCGGCGCCGTGCGCCCGCTGATTTCGCCGGCGCTGCTGCTGGACGAACTGCCGGTGCCGGCCGCCACGCAGACGCTCGTCGAGGACACGCGCCGCGCGATCGGCGACATCCTGCACGGCCGCGACGACCGGCTGCTGCTCGTCGTCGGCCCGTGCTCGATTCACGATCACGACCAGGCACTCGATTACGCGCGCCGCCTGAAGGTGGCCGCCGATGCGCTGAAGGACGACCTGCTGATCACGATGCGCGTCTACTTCGAGAAGCCGCGCACGACGGTCGGCTGGAAGGGCTACATCAACGATCCGCGCCTCGACGGCAGCTTCCGCATCAACGAAGGGCTGCGCGCCGCGCGGCAACTGCTGCTCGACATCAACGCGCTCGGCCTGCCGGCGTCGACCGAATTCCTCGACCTGCTGAGTCCGCAGTACATCGCCGACCTGATCGCGTGGGGCGCGATCGGCGCGCGCACGACCGAGAGCCAGAGCCATCGCCAGCTCGCGTCGGGCCTCAGCTGCCCGATCGGCTTCAAGAACGGCACCGACGGCGGCGTGCAGGTCGCGTCCGACGCGATCGTCGCCGCGGCTGCGAGCCATGCGTTCATGGGGATGACGAAGATGGGGATGGCCGCGATCTTCGAGACGCGCGGCAACGACGACGCGCACGTGATCCTGCGCGGCGGCAAGAACGGCCCGAACTACGACGCCGAACATGTCGAGGCGAGCTGCGCGGTGCTGCGCAAGGCCGGCTTGCGCGAGCAGGTGATGGTCGACTGCTCGCACGCGAATTCGAACAAGTCGCACGACCGGCAGATCGACGTCGCGCAGGATCTCGCGCGGCAACTGTCGCAGGGCGAGCAGCGGATCGTCGGCGTGATGGTCGAGAGCCATCTCGAAGCCGGGCGCCAGGACCTGAAGCCGGGCGTGGCGCTGAAGTACGGCGTATCGATCACGGATGCGTGCCTGAGCTGGACGCAGACGGAGCCGGTGCTCGACGTGCTGGCCGACGCGGTGCGGCAACGGCGCGCGCAGTCGCGCAACGCGTGACGGGGGCGAACCCGACGTGACCGATTTCCCGTCCGACGCGCCGGCCATGCAGGGCGACCCTTCTGCTTCCGGCATGACGGTACGGGCACTGGTGCCACCCGGCAAGCTGTTCACGATGTCGGGCGTCGGGTGGGCGGCGATGCTCGGTTCGCCGCTCGCGGGCGGCATCCTGCTCGCGGCGAACGCACGGCGTCTCGGGAATCGCGCGCTCGCGCAGCGGCAGATTCTCGCAACGGCGCTCGTCACGCTCGTGTCGATCGCGCTGTATGCGGTGGTGGACATACCGGAAACCACGGTGGTGCAGCACGCGCTCGTGCATGCCGTCGTCATTGCCGGTCTCGCCGGGACGATCGTCTATGCACGACACGAGCAAGGCGCGGCCGTCGCCGCTCACCGGGCCGCCGGCGGCGCGCTGCAATCGAACTGGCGCGCGGCGGGCATCGGCCTGCTGACGCTGCTTGGCGTCTGGTTGTCGATTGCCGTGGTGGGCGTGGCGCTGGGTGTCGCGGGCGTGCTGAACTTCAACAACGACCTGCAGATCCTGCGCAGTTATCCGGCGCCTGCGGAGCTGCGTTTGCCTCCGGAATGGCGGGTCGTGAGCCAGCCGGAAGGTCACGGCGACGTGAGCTACCGGATCCGGCGTTTCAGGTTCGGGCTGATCTCGGCGGGGATCGACTTCGTCATCGGCGACAAGAGCGACGATGCCCTGACGAGCCTATGCGACGGGTGGGACGATCCGGTCGACGAAGGTGGCAGCGCGATCGGATCGTCGCACGCGGCGAAGAACACGATAGCCGGCCGGCCCGCACAGAAGTGCGAGCACAAGGAGACACTCCGCGAAGTAGTCGTCCACCAGGCGGTCGTGGTGACCTCCGGCGACACGAAGACCTGCGCGCTGGTCTACACGGCGCGCGAGGAAAACTATGCGCGTTATCTGCCGGAGTTCGACCGCGTACGCGATTCGCTGCGGTGTCCGTAACGTCGCCATCGCGTGGGGAGCGTGACGGGGCTGCGTCATCGCGTCCGATGCAGCGTTGCGCGAGTGGCGCTAACATGGGCCGGTGCGATGCGTCGTGCGCAGGCCGCCGCGCTTCATGCGACGCAGGCACGGAGGCGGCTTGGCCGGCCGCCGATACCGACAACAATTCACCGGAGTACCTGACAGCATGGCTTTCTACAAGACCCTCATCGCAGCAACTGTCCTCGCATCGAGCGTCAGCGCGCACGCGCAGATCGCGGGTGCGCAGCCGATCAGCGTGACCGTCGAGCAATCGCAGGCGCTGCTCGAAGGCTGGAGCGTGAAGAAGAGCGTGCTCGGCAAGGCCGTCTACAACGACGCGAACCAGAAGGTCGGCACCGTGCGCGACCTGATCGTCGCACCGGACGGCTCGGTGTCGGCGGCGATCGTATCGGCCGGCGGCTTCCTCGGCGTGGCCGCGCACGACGTCGCGGTGCCGATCGCGTCGCTCGACGTGCGCAACGGCAACATCTACCTGCCGGGTGCGACGAAGGACGCACTGAAGGCGACGCCCGCGTTCCAGTACGCGAAGGTGCCGTCGCCGCCGAAGCCGAAGAAGGTCGACGACAAGCACTGACCCGTTTCCCCGGTGCGGCGCCCGTTGCGGGATGCGGCGGGCGCCGCATGGTCAGTCAGCCCGCCGATGTCTCGTCCGGCGGCGCGAGCGCCACGACATGGCTGATGCCTTCGTGTGCCATCTTCGTATAAGGGCTGAAGCGCTCCGTATTGCGGACGAGTTCTTCCGCCACCGCGCGCTCGACGCCCGGCAGCCGCACGCGAATGTTCGCGTTCAGCATGAACAGCCCGTCCATCGGATCGCGGCAGAAGTCGATCGACGCGCATACCGACGCACCGGCGATCGATACGCCGGCCTGCACAGCCAGCAGACTCAACGCACCGTGAAAGCACGCCGCATAACTCGCGGCGAACAGTTGCTCGGGGTTCGGGCCGTCGCCGGGCCCGCCGAGTGCGGACGGCAGGCGCAGCTCGACATCGAGGCGTCCGTCGTCGGACCGGGCGATGCCCGACGCGCGGCCGTGCTCCGCGGCGCCGCCCGTGACGGTCACCGTCGTCGAGTACAGCGTCTGCGGTTCCCGTCCGCGATACTTGTCGAGCAGCGACAGCGGTGGCGGGCGCAGTGGCGTCATGGTGTGCGTGATCCTGTTGTGGCGTTCAGCGGGCGGCCTGGCTCTGGCGGAACCACGCGTCGAACGTGGTCGCGCCGAGGCGTGCACCGGGCGCTGGGACGAGCGTGTCGTCCTGCAGCATGGCGCCGAAATAGTCGGCGCCTGCATCCCTGACCACCGTGCGCGCGTCGTGCGTGACCGACAGGAAATGCTCGACGAGATCGGCAATCCGCACGCGATCGGGGCCGCCGATTTCAGCGATGCCGTTGCGCGGCGCGTCGAGCGCGAAATCGGTGACGGCGTCCGCGACGTCGTCCGATGCGATCGGCTGGAAGTGCGCGGTGCTCAACCGCGTCGTGTCGCCTTGCGCGCCCGCTTGCCCGATCGCGCCGAGGAATTCGAAGAACTGCGTCGAACGCACGATCGTGTACGGCACGCCGGCTTCGCGGATCAGGTTCTCCTGGATGATCTTGCCGCGGAAATACGCGCTCTGCTGCAGCCGGTCGGTGCCGACCACCGACAACGCGACGTGATGGCGCACGCCGGCCGCACGCTCCGCCGCGAACAGGTTGCGCCCCGACGTCTCGAAGAACGCCTTCACGGCCGCTTCCTCGAACGACGGCGAATTCGCGAGATCGACCACGACGTCCGCGCCTGCCAGCGCGTCGCTCAGCCCCGCGCCCGTGATCGTATCGACGCCCGTCGACGGTGCTGCTGCAACGGCGTTGTGGCCGCGCGCAATCAGGTTCCTGACGACTTTACTGCCGATAAGACCGGTACCGCCAATCACGACGATCTTCACGAATGTTCTCCTTGAATGGGCGCGCGACACGCGCGCCGCTTGAATGTGTCGAAGCCGGCGCGCATCGCGTTCGAGCGAGTGCACCGGTATGTTTCTGACCGGCCCGCCACCGAAATCGCGCGCCGTTCGACCAGCCAGCATCGTAGGCGCGCGCCGCGCGATCCGGTAGCGCCCCGCAGGCACTCACGGTGTTGCGTTAAATGCATCAATCGACCGTCTCCAGTGCGGCCATCGTCGTCATCGTCGTCAGGCACTGCAGGTCGCGCGCACGCGTCTGTTCGATCATGTAATCGATGAACACGCGGATGCGCGTGGGCAGGTGCTTGCGGCTCAGGTAACAGAGATAGTGGCCGCCGTCGTCCGGCGCGTGCTGGCCGAGACAGCTCACCAGTTGGCCGTCGGCGAGCAGGTCGCACACCTGGTACGCGGGCAACTGCGCGATGCCGAGCCCGTCGAGCGCCGCGCGCACGACGAGGTCCATGTCGTTGAACGTGTGATGCGCGGCGAGCTGGCGCTGCTGCGCGAGCCCGTCGATCCTGAATTCCCATTCCGTCACGCGGCCCGACGCGGTGCGCAGGTTGATGCAGCGATGCTGCGCGAGTTCGTCGACGTGGCGCGGCAAGCCGTGCCGGTGTGCGTACGATGGCGACGCGCAGACGATCATCTGCATCGGAATCAGCCGGCGCGCGACGATGGCGCTGTCCTCCATCCGGCCGTCGCGAAATGCAACGTCGATGCGGTCGGCGGAGAAGTCGGCCGGGCGGTCGTTCAGCAGCAGTTCGAGCGTGATGTCCGGATACTGCGCGTGGAAATCGCGCAGCAGCGGCGCGACGATCTTGCGGCCGAAGCCCGGCGTCGAGCCGATGCGCAGGTGCCCGCTCGGCGGTCCGCTGCGCAGCTCGCGCATGTCGTCGAGCGCCTGCGCCAGATGCTCGATGCCGGGCCGGCAGTTTTCGTAGAAGCGTTCGCCTTCGCGCGTCAGCGACATGCTGCGCGTCGTGCGCTGGAACAGGCGTGCGTCGAGCCGGTCCTCAAGTCGTTGCACTTGGCGGCTGACCGACGAGCGGCCGACGCCGAGGCGATCGGCGGCGCGGGCGAAGCTGCCCTCGGTGACGACGGCGAGGAAGGTGACCACGCCGGCGTAGCAGGTCGAGAAGCTGCGCGCGAACGGATCGTCGGCATCGGGGCGGCGGATGGAAGTGTCAGACATGGGGCGCTGGAATCGTGGTGTCCATGTGCGGCTAGACGTTTCAGCGCTGCGGCCTGTGACACCGTCCGCCACATTTTTTTTGAAAAGGGGCGCGGCGGCGGGCGAGCCGGCTATTTTTCCGGCACGAGCACGGGCGCGCCCTTGTCCTTCAGCAGCAGCACGATGAACTTCGCGGGTCGGGTCCGGCTCGCGTTGCGCCCGACGGTGTGCAGGTCGTTCGGACCCTCGTAGAACGTCTGGCCCGGTTTCAGCGTGACGGGCTCGCCGCCCTGCACCTGCATCACGATCGAGCCTTCCACGACGTAGACGAACGCCTCGGCGTGGTGGCGGTGGACGGGATCGACCGCGCCGGGCGGATAGTCGACCGAGATCATCAGGGCTTCTTTGCCCGGGTACGCGTCGAGCGGCTTCGTCATCAGCGGCGTGACGACGGCCGAGGGTGCCGCGCGAACGGCACCCGTCGCGGCGCCCGCGACGACGAGCGCGGACGCGATGACGTGTTTCATGCGAATCATGGCGATGGCTTCCGGTGGGCCGCCGGCAAACGACAGACGGCCGGCGGCGAGGGAGGGCAGTGGGCGGCAAGGCGCCGCGCGAAATCATGTTAGGTGCGCGCCGCGCCGCGCGGTAGGCCTGCACAGGGACGCATCGTGTTGCGCACACTGCACCAATCCCGGCGCGACGGCGGCCGCGCTTGGCGCGTGACGCGCCGAGCGCGCGTCAGTCGGCGGTGCAGGCGGCCGCGATCCGGGCGAGCTTGTCGGGGTTGCGCTGGACGAGAATCCGGGCGATGCGCGTGCCGTCGGTCTCGAACGACATCGCCGATTCGAGCTGTCCGTCGATGAAGCGCAGCATCGCCCACTGGCCGTTCAGCACGACGGGCCGCATCTCGACACCGCTGCCGCAGCGCAACCACGTCGCATAGAACAGTTGAGCGATACGTCGGCCGCCGACCATCGGCTTCGGGAAGCTCGTGACCTTGCCGCCGCCGTCGCCGATCAGCGTCGCGTCTTCGGCGAGCAGCGCCTGGATCGACGGGAAGTCGCCGCGTGCGAGCGCGTGCGTGAACGTCTGCAGCAGCCGGCGATGCGTTTCGTGCGGCACCGCATGCCGCGTCGGGGTGTCGTCGCGCAGCCGTGCCCTGGCCCGGCTGACGAGCTGCCGGCACGCGGCTTCGGTCTTGCCGATCGCGTCGGCGACCTGGCCGTAGTCGAACTCGAAGATTTCATGCAGCAGGAAGGCCGCGCGCGCTTCCGGCGTCAACCGTTCGAGCAGCAGCAGGTACGCAACCGATACGTCGCTCGCGCGCTCCGTCATTTCCTCGGGCGTCGCGGGCGATTCGCCGAGTTCCGGCTCGGGCAGCCAGATACCCGTGTAGTGTTCGCGCCGGATCTTTGCCGCGCGCAGGCGGTCGATCGAGGTCCGGGTCGTGACCGCGACGAGCCACGCTTCGCTGTTCTCGATGCTGTCGCGTGCGGCTTCGTGCCAGCGCAGCCACACATCCTGGACGATGTCCTCGGCGTCCGCGACGGAGCCGAGCATCCGGTAGGCGATCTTCTGCAGGCGCGGGCGCAGCGCGTGGAAGGTCTGTGCGTCGTTGCTCATGACGGCCACACCCCGCTGAACCCGAACGCAACCGGCCCGCTCAGGAACACGCTGCCGGTGCCGTCCCATTGAACGGCGACGTCGCCGCCGTCGCACGTCACCCGCACCGTATCGTCGAGCAGCCCGCGCCGGATGCCGTTGACCGCCGCGCCGCACGAACACGAGCCGGACCCGAGCGGCACGCCGCCACCGCGCTCCCAGATGCGAAGGCGAATGTGCGAACGGCTGACGACCTGCACGACATGCACGTTGGTGCGCTGCGGAAACAGCGGATGGGTTTCGATCGACGGGCCGAACGTTTCGAGATCGACCGCATCGGCATCGTCGACGAAGAACGTGCAGTGCGGATTGCCCATGCTGCATGCGGACGGTGCGCCGGGCAGCGGCAGGGCGAGCGTGTCGGCTTCCTCGGCGGTGGGGATGTCCTGCCAGCCGATGCGCGGCGCGCCCATCTCGACCTTGATCAGCCCTTGCGCATCGTGCGAGCAGCGCAGGCGCCCGCGATTCGTGCGCAGCACGACCGACGCCGCGCCGGTTTCCCGCATCAGCTTCCACGCGACCCCGCGCGTCGCGCTGCCGCAGGTATCGAGCGTCGAGCCGTCGGGGTTCCGGAACGCGACGCGCGCGGCCGCGTCGTCGCAGTCCGACATCACCGCGAGCTGGTTGAAGCCGATCCCGCAGCGTCGGTCGCCCATGCGCCGCACGAGGTCGCGGTCGATGCGGTGTACTCGATCCTGATCCTGACCGCGCAGGTCGACGATGACGAAGTCATCGCCGTTCGCGTTCATTTTCTGAAATCCGATCGGCATGGCGGTTCCGGAATGGAGGCAGGCGAACACTTTACGTGGCTCGCCGGTCGCGATCAATCGCCGCCGATGGCGCACCTGCGGCATACGTCTACGTAATTCTACGTAGCTCCGCATACGTAGTTATCCGCTTGTAAGCCACCCCTGTCGCACGGAATACTACGGCCCATCGTCGCGGCCGTTGCGAGGCCGTGGCATGACGCATCGACGTCACGCGTGTGTGGCACCTTCGCCGCACGCCATCTAAAACCACATTGGAGACCAGGAGACGCCATGAATCGGGCTTCCAGTACCCTGCTCTGGATTGCGGTCGCGCTGCTCGGCGCGTTCGCGTTCGGCACGATTGCACTCGCACACGGCGAGCGCGTCAGTGCCCTCTGGATCGTGATCGCCGCAGTCTGCGTGTATCTGATCGCGTATCGCTTCTACAGCCGTTTCATCGCCAGCAAGGTGATGCAGCTCGACGGGCTGCGCATGACGCCGGCCGTCAAGTACAACGACGGCCTCGACTACGTGCCGACCAACAAGTACGTGCTGTTCGGCCATCACTTTGCCGCGATCGCCGGCGCCGGCCCGCTCGTCGGGCCCGTGCTCGCCGCGCAGATGGGCTACATGCCCGGCATGCTGTGGATCCTGGCCGGCGTCGTGTTCGCCGGCGCGGTGCAGGACTTCATCGTGCTGTTCATCTCGACGCGCCGCGACGGCCGCTCGCTCGGCGATCTCGTCAAGATGGAGCTCGGCACGGTACCCGGCGTGATCGCGCTGTTCGGCGCGTTCCTGATCATGGTGATCATCCTCGCGGTGCTCGCGCTGATCGTCGTGAAGGCGCTGACCAATTCGCCGTGGGGCACGTTCACCGTCGCCGCGACGATTCCGATCGCGCTGTTCATGGGCGTCTATACGCGCTACATCCGTCCGGGCCGCATCGGCGAAGTGTCGATCATCGGTTTCGTGCTGCTGATGGCGTCGATCGCGTTCGGCCAGCACGTGCACGATTCGCCGACGCTCGCCGCATGGTTCACGTTCACGGGCACGCAGCTCACGTGGATCCTGATCGGCTACGGCTTCGTCGCATCGGTGCTGCCGGTGTGGCTGCTGCTCGCGCCGCGCGACTACCTGTCGACCTTCCTGAAGATCGGCACGATCCTCGGCCTCGCGATCGGCATCCTGGTCGTCGCACCGGAACTGAAGATGCCCGCGCTGACGAAGTTCGTCGACGGCACGGGCCCGGTGTGGTCGGGCGGCCTGTTCCCGTTCCTGTTCATCACGATCGCGTGCGGCGCGGTGTCGGGTTTCCACGCGCTGATCTCGTCGGGCACGACGCCGAAGCTGATCGACAACGAAACCAACGCGCGCTTCATCGGTTACGGCGCGATGCTGATGGAATCGTTCGTTGCGATCATGGCGCTGGTCGCCGCGAGCGTGATCGAACCGGGCATCTACTTCGCGATGAACGCGCCGGCCGCCGTGCTCGGCTCGACGCCGGAAGCGGTGGTGAACACGGTCACGCAATGGGGCTTCGTGCTGACGCCCGACATGCTGACGCAGACCGCGAAGGCCGTCGGCGAAACGACGATCATCGCGCGCGCGGGCGGCGCACCGACGCTGGCTGTCGGCATGGCGCACATCCTGCACCAGGTGATCGGCGGCGAAGCGATGATGGCGTTCTGGTATCACTTCGCGATCCTGTTCGAGGCGCTGTTCATCCTGACGGCCGTCGACGCCGGCACGCGCGCGGGCCGCTTCATGCTGCAGGACCTGCTCGGCACGTTCCACCCGGCGCTCAAGCGTACCGAGTCGCTGCCCGCGAACCTGGTCGCCACCGCGCTGTGCGTGGCCGCGTGGGGCTACTTCCTGTATCAGGGCGTGGTCGATCCGCTCGGCGGCATCAACACGCTGTGGCCGCTGTTCGGCATCTCGAACCAGATGCTCGCCGCGATCGCGCTGGTGCTCGGCACCGTCGTGCTGTTCAAGATGAAGCGCGAGCGCTATGCGTGGGTGACGATCGTGCCGACCGTATGGCTGCTGATCTGCACGCTGACCGCCGGCTGGCAGAAGATTTTCGACGCGAACCCGAAGGTCAGCTTCCTCGCGCACGCCGCGAAGCTGCAGGCCGCGGTGGACGAAGGCAAGGTGCTCGCGCCGGCGAAGTCGATCGCGCAGATGCAGCGGATCATCTTCAACGACTACATCGATGCGGCGCTGGCCGGGCTGTTCATCTTCGTCGTCGTGGCGATCGCGGTGTACGGCGTGATCGCCGTGCTGCGCGCGCGCCGCGAGTCGAAGCCGACCGTGCGCGAGACGCCGTACGAAGCGATGCCGGCCGCGCAGGCGCTCGGCAGCGGACGTTAAGGAGAGGCCGCGATGTTCAGCGATCTGGGCAGCGACCTGCGCAGCGCGGGGCGTTACCTCGGGCAGGCGTTGCGGCTGATGGTCGGCCTGCCCGACTACGACACCTACGTCGCGCACATGCGCGCGACCCATCCGGACCGCGAGCCGATGACGTACGAGGAATTCTTCCGCGAGCGTCAGAATGCGCGGTACGGGTCGGGGGCAGGGAAGTGCTGTTGAACCGCACCGCCGCAGCGGTTCGGTGATCGACAGGGAAGCGCCGCGAGGGATTTCGCGGCGCTTTTTCTTTGGCGGGCCGGCGGCGCGCATGCAGCGGGATTCGCCGCACCGTTTGCCGGCGCGCAGCACGGCACGGACCGGCGGCCGGTATCATAGGGTGTATCTTTCCCGATGGACCCGCAGGAGAACACGTCGTGCATGTCGGTGAGCGTTTCAACAGCATTTCCCATCTCGTCGGCGCGGTGCTGTCGGTGGCTGGCCTTGTGGCGCTCGTGACGATGGGCGCGCTCGAAGGCGATCCGTACAAGGTCGTGAGCTTCAGCGTGTACGGCGCGATGCTGATCCTGCTCTATGCGATCTCGACGCTGTACCACAGCGTGCGCAATCCGCGCCTGAAAGCCATTCTGCAGAAGTGCGACCACTCGGCGATCTACCTGCTGATCGCCGGCAGCTATACGCCGTTCACGCTGGTGACGTTGCGCGGCCCGTGGGGCTGGTCGCTGTTCGGCGTGAGCTGGGGGCTGGCCGTGTTCGGGATCGTGCAGGAACTGACGCTCGGCCGGCGCACGCGCATGTTGTCGATGATCCTGTACGTGGCGATGGGCTGGCTCGCGCTTGTCGCGGTGCGTCCGCTGATCCATGCGCTGCCGCCAGTCGGTACCGCGTGGCTCGTGGCGGGCGGCTTGATCTACAGCGCGGGGATCTACTTCTTCATCAACGACGAACGCATCCGCCACGGGCACGGTATCTGGCATCTGTTCGTGCTGGCAGGGAGCCTGTGCCAGTTCGTCAGTGTCGCGATGTATGTCGCGTGAGCGGAAGGCGGCGTTGAGCCGATGACGGCGCGCTGTATCGCGGGAGCGCCTGCCGGAGCATGCGTTACCGGCGCGTCGCGGTTCGCAGCTGCGCGGCCGGTTCGCCGGGTGCCGGTGTCGGCCGCGCCGTGATCCACCATGTCGCGGCGGCGAGTGCCGACAATCCGGTCGCGATGCCGAGCGCTACCCGCATCGCCGCCGGAAACGGCTGCAGTGTCGCGATGCACGCACCGAAAATTGCCACACCAAGCGCCGATCCACTCTGCCGCGCCGCGTTCAGCGCGGCCGCCGCCACGCCGGCGCGGCGCCGGTCGACCGTCCCGAGCGCAGGCGATGTCGCAGCCGGCGAGATGAATCCCGATGCGAAGCCGATCGCGAGCATCGGCGCGATAGCGAGCCACGCGGGTGTCGTTGCACCGATGCCCGTCATGCCGAGCGCGCCGGCCGCATAGAGCCCAAACGCCGCGCACATCGCGCCACGCGAGCCGAAGCGCGCAACGAGCCAGCCCGAGCACAGCCCGCCGAGCGCGACCATCGCGGTCATCGGCAGAAACGCGAGCCCCGTATCGAGCGGGCTCGCGCCGCGGATCTGCCGATAGAACAGGCTGAGCACGAACAGCAGGCCGTAGAACACGAACGCCGACGCCATCGACACGAACGTCGAGCCGGCGAACAGCCGGTTGCGGAAGAACGCGAGCGGCAGCATCGGCTCGCGGCGGCGCGCTTCGATCGCGACGAACGCGATCCACGCGACGACGCTCGTCACCGCGCCGCCGACGATCGGCGCCGAGCGCCAGCCGAGCGACGGGCCTTCGATCAGCGTGCCGATCAGCGCCGCGATCGCGATGATGGCCGCGGCCTGGCCGCCCCAGTCGAAATGCCGCGAGGCGTCGACGACGGCGGCGCGCGTGACCGTGCGGCCGAGCCAGATGCCGGCAAGCCCGAGCGGCAGGTTCACGAAGAAGAGGCTGCGCCACCCGAACAGATGGATCAGCAGGCCGCCGATCAACGGGCCCGACGCCATCGCGATGCCGCCGCAGCCCATCCACAGGCTGATCGCCGATGCGCGCGCGGCCGGTTCGGGGAATGCGCGATTGAGCAGCGCGAGCGAGCAGGGCACCAGCATCGCGCTGCCGATACCTTGCAACGCGCGGGCGATCGCGAGCGCCGGAAGGTTCGGCGCGACGCCGCACAGTGCTGACGCGGCAACGAATACCGCGAGCCCCGCGATATAGACGGTGCGATCGCCGAGCCGGTCGCCGAGCGTGCCGCCCGTCATCAGCAGGCTCGCGAACGCGAGCGTGTACGCGTTCACGATCCACTGCAGGCCGGCCACGTGGCTGCCGAACGTATCGGCGATGTCGATGAGCGCGACGTTGACGATGGACGCGTCGAGCAGCACGAGCGTGTAGCTGACGCAGGTTGCGGCGAGCACACGGCGGGCGGCGGCCGTGGTCGGTGCGGCGGTGGCCGTCATGCGCGGTCCGCAGCAGCCGAAGCGGCTTGCAGTGCGAGAAAGCCGATCCACCCCCAATAGACGCGATGATGCGCGATCAGCCCGTCGCGCAGATCCATCACCTCGACAAGATCGACCTGGTCGCCGTTCGGCGTAGCGCGCGGATATTCCCACGTGAGCTGGCGGCCGTTCGAGAAGAACAGCCCGGTGCGGTACCAGCGCCCTAACTTGTTGCCCGGATTGCGCAGGCCCGCCGCGAAGAATGCACCGATCGCCGCCTTGCCGTGCAGCACGCCGGAGCCGTGGTCGGGCAGCGTGACGACGATCAGCGGCGTCTCGAGCACCGCGTCGTCCGCGTACAGCGACATCAGCGCATCGACGTCGCGCGCAACGACGGCTGCATGCCAGCCTTCATAAATGTGCCGGGCGTCGGTGTCGGCGTGTGACATGGCGGGTTCCTGGAAGCATCGATAACGGAACCCACTGTAGGGGCGCGTCGCCGCGGGACGTTTCACGTCAACCCGAAACGTGGATGTCACCGTGGCGCACGCGGTCGCGTGCCGGCTGTTATCCCGCCAGCGCGTCGAGATTCAGCACATACGATTTCCCGATCCACACCGCGCAATCGCGATGGTCGCGCAGTTCGTCGTTCGTATTCGGATGCAGGAAGATATCGAGCGCGCCGTGGTTCAGCACGAGCCACGGCACGATGTCGTCGAAGCGCGTGGCGTCGAATGCGATCTGGTACGACCAGGCCGGGTGCGGGCCAACGAGGCGCTCGTGAAAGCGGCCGAGTTCGATGACCGCGCCGAACCGTTCGTCGACGACCTGGCGAAACGCCCAGGCCGCGTCGCGGCTGGCGGCATCGAAATAGACGTGCGCGTGCCAACTGTCGATGGCGGTGGTGTCGAGGGCAGCCATGAAAGGACTCGATAAAAATGGGAATGCATGAGGTGCCGTGCGAAACGGCCGATGCGTGATTATCGCGCGTCCTTGCCGGGCGCGTCGTGTCGCTATCCGGTCGTTCGGGCGCGATGATTTGTCCTGAATCACAAAAACGGTTCGATTCGAAAAAGCCCGAGATCGAGGTATCCGCACGCGCGATATCACGCCGGAAGCCTTGTCGCAGGTACGCCGGCCACGATCGCACCGGCAACACGTCATTTCAGAAATTGAAAAAGCGCGGTGTGCGCCGCTTCGGATCGTCTGAACAATGGCGATCAGGGCGTTGAATGAATTAAAGAAATTCCGATTTGGCGGGATTCGCGCATGACGCGGTTTGCGCACCGAATTCCGAAGCCGAAAATATCAATTGCAGATTCGGCTATTCAAGTGGAATGCAGCGCGACATACGATGGTTTCAACGCATCGTCGAACACGATCGATGCGGGGACAACCAACTGGAGGCCACTATGCGATCCCTCGTTCCCGTTGCGGTACTTTCCTGCGCACTCGTTGCGCTGCCCGCCGTCAGTTTTGCCCAGAGTGCCGTCACCGATGGCGCACCGAATGCCTCACTGTCGAGCTGGTGGGCGGCGCGTGCCGAGACCGACGCACAACTGATGCAGATGACGCGCACCGGCTATCGCGCGACGTCGGCCGGTAACCAGAACTATCCGCTTGCGATGCAGCGTGCGCTCGAACGTGTCCGCAATCCGGTGCCGGACCGGTCGCGCGAAGAGCGGGCCGAGATGGAAGCACGCGCCGCGCGCGACGTGCAGGGCGGCCATCCGGTCAAGGCGTTCTTCGTGAAGACCGCGTACTACCTGAAGGGCGAGAACACGTTCTGATGCAGGAGACGAGCATGGCTTGCACGATCCGATTTGCCGGCGTCGTGCGCGCGTCGGCGCCGCGCCGGCTGCCGGACGCGCGAGCGACGCAGCGGCGCAACGATGGGCACGGCGCGCAGCGTCGCGTGAAGCACCCGCGCGATGCGCGCCGTGACGCCGTTGCGTGCCGCAGCGCATGGCCGGCCGTCGCGGCGGGCGACGCGCTCGCAAGCGGGGGCCAATCATGAAGAGCTCCCGGAAGCACCGTCGCCACGTGCCGCTGACCCGCGAGTGGCTGCTGCCGCTGCCGCCCGTGCATGCGCGCGACATCTCGCTGAAATGCCACATGGCGCTCGTCGCGCTGCGTGGCGGGCATGGCAGCGAGGCGCTGCTGTTGCGCTTGCGCACGAGTGTCTACCTGGTGTTCCTGGCGCTCGACGACGCGGTGTGCGCTGACGCGGACATCGACCTGTGCGTCGATGCGGAGCGTGCGCTCGACGCAGGCGTGGCGCGCGCGGCGCAAAGCGGCACATGGACGTTGCGCGACGACGAATGCGCGGTGCTCGAGCATGTGCTCGCGGCGAACGACGCGTGCGTCACGACGCTCACGCGGCATCGGCTGGCCGAGCTGTGGGAGCACGTCTGCACCTTCGCGTCGAGCGGCCAGCCGGCGCTCGTCGCGAGCGCGGCGGAGAAGATGCGCATGCATGCGGCCGAATCGCTGGCCGCGTAGCGGCGTACCGGTTTCGCAGGGAGGGTGGAGGAGACAGGGCCAGCCGCACCGGCGTGGCCGCCGCAATTGCGCTACGTCGACGATTGCGCGGCTGCGGCACCGATACGATGACGGTGGAACGCGACCCAAAGCCGCGGCCCAAAACAAAAGCGCCACGGAGCGGACTCCGTGGCGCTTCTTTTTTCCCGCCGGCGCGGAGGCTCGGCCCCCGCGTGGCGAAACGCGCTTAGGCTGCTGCGGCCGGCTTCGCCTGCTTTTGCAGCTTGCCCTTGCCGGCGCGCTGGATTTCCTCGAGCTTGATCTCGACGTGACGCGAGAACACGTACTCGGCCGGGCGCTGCTTGTCGATCGGAATGTCCGGTGCGAACGGGCCGTCGGTCTTGATGCCCTTGCGGCTCACGGCGAACGCCTTCAGCGGATGCGCCATCGTGTCCATCACGGCGGTCGCTTCGAAGCCGCAGTGGACCATGCAGTCCGCGCACTTCTCGTAGTTGCCGACGCCGTAGTTGTCCCAGTTCGTGTCTTCCATCAGTTCCTTGAAGGTCTTCACGTAACCTTCGCCGACCAGATAGCACGGCTTTTGCCAGCCGAACACGGTACGCGCCGGGTTGCCCCACGGCGTGCACTTGTAGGTCTGGTTGCCGGCCAGGAAGTCGAGGAACAGCGACGACTGGCTGAACGACCAGCGCTTGCCGCCGTCGCCGCGCTTCAGGATCTCGCGGAACAGGTTCTTCGTCTTGTCGCGGTTCAGGAAGTGCTGCTGATCCGGTGCGCGCTCGTACGCGTAGCCCGGCGACACGGTGATGCCGTCGACGCCGATCGGGCCCAGCGTATCGAAGAACTTCGCGACGCGTTCCGGCACGGCATCGTTGAACAGCGTGCAGTTGATGTTCACGCGGAAGCCGCGGCGTTTCGCTTCCTTGATCGCCGCGACCGCCTTGTCGTACACGCCTTCCTGCGACACCGAGTGGTCGTGCGCCTGCTGGTCGCCGTCGAGGTGAACCGACCACACGAAGTACGGGCTCGGCTTGTAGTCGTCCATCTTCTTTTCCATCAGCAGCGCGTTCGTGCAGAGGTAGACGAACTTCTTGCGCTTCATGATGCCGCGGACGATTTCCGGCATTTCCTTGTGCAGCAGCGGCTCGCCGCCTGCGATCGACACGATCGGTGCGCCGCACTCGTCGACCGCTTCCAGGCATTCCTGGACGGACAGACGCTGGTTCAGGATGGGATCCGGGTAATCGATCTTGCCGCAGCCGTTGCACGCGAGGTTGCAGCGGAACAGCGGCTCGAGCATCAGCGCGAGCGGATAGCGTTTGTTGCCGGACAGGTGTTGGCGCGTGATGTACGCGCCGACGCGGACTTGCTGGAGCAGCGGAATAGACAAGAGATGTCCTCCTTAAACTTCGCGGGCGACAGCTTGCGTGAGCTTCGCCGGCAGCTTGAATTCGACTTTTTCCTCACGGCCCGCCATCGTCGTGACGTCGACGGGACCCAGCGCGCGCAACGCGCCAATTACATCTTCGACCATCTCCTCGGGCGCGGACGCCCCGGCGGTCAGCCCAACGGTCTTCGCATTCGCGAACCATTCGGCCTTGACTTCTGAACCGTCGGCGACGAGGTAGCTCGGCACACCACTTTCGGTGCCGATCTCGCGCAGGCGGTTCGAGTTCGAGCTGTTCGTCGCACCGACGACGAGCAGTACGTCAACCTGTTCGCTCAGCTCGCGCACGGCGGCCTGGCGATTTTGCGTCGCGTAGCAGATGTCGCGCGTGTCCGGGCCGACGAGGTCGGTGAACCGGCGCTGCAGCGCTTCGATGATGCCGCGCGTATCGTCGACCGACAGCGTGGTCTGCGTGATGTACGCGACCGGCGTGTCGACGGGCAGCGTCAGCGTATCGACTTCTGCTTCGCTCTGCACGAGGATCACCTCGGCCGGAATCTGGCCGATCGTACCCTCGACTTCCGGGTGGCCCGCATGGCCGATCAGGATCAGCCGGCGGCCCGCCGCGACATACTGGCGGCCCTGCACGTGCACTTTCGTGACGAGCGGGCAGGTGGCGTCGAGCACGTCGAGCCCGCGCGTTTCCGCGTCGCGCTCGACCGTCTGGGCGACACCGTGCGCGCTGAAGATCGCGACAGCACCGTGGGGCACCTCGTCGAGTTCCTCAACGAATCGCGCCCCTTTATTACGCAGGTTTTCGACGACATGCCGGTTATGCACGATCTCATGACGCACATAGACCGGCGCACCGTGCTGTTGCAGCGCGCGGTCGACGATCTCGATCGCACGGACAACCCCCGCACAAAAGCCGCGGGGCTGGGCAAGGATGACTCGCATAAGTGAGCGAACTCCGACGACAGACGCCGGGGTTCGAGGAGCTGGCACTCGCTCGCTCGCCCCGGCTTGATGTTATGAAGGCAGGAACGAACCGGCCGGCCAGGCCCCGGAACCCCGAATTAATCGCGCATTTTAACTCTATCGGGAAGTCCTTGCTTCGGTGCTGTGAATGGCGTGTTGCATTTGCGGGAGAGCCGCGTCGGCGCTGGCGCGCGCGGAACCCAGTAAACTATGCGGTTTCGCGGGCAGCCGCTCCGGCTGCCCGGCGTCGCGCTCATTTCAAGGCCATTCGATGACCGTCGATTCTTACGCGTTTTGCCCGGCCGCCCGTGCGGTTTCGGGCGTTTTGTTCCTGACCCCTATTGAATTTTCCCATGCCGGTGCCCGGCAGGAGGCGTGCCGATGATGCTGGTCCTCGCTTTCCTGGTGTCCGGCCTGTCGCTGATGATCTGGCTCGTGCTGCTCGTCGCGCGTGGCGGCTTCTGGCGCGCGGTGCCCGCGCGGCCGCTGCCGCCCGACGCGCGCGGCGCCGCGGCGGAGGCCGGCTGGCCGGCCGTCGTCGCGGTCGTGCCGGCGCGCAACGAGGCCGACGTGATCGCACGGGCGGCGACTTCGCTGCTCGAGCAGGATTACCCGGGCGATTTTCATCTGATCATTGTCGACGACCACAGCGACGACGGCACCGCCGACGCGGCCCGCGCTGCCGCGCTCGCGATCAACCGCGCCGACCGGCTGACGGTGTTGGCCGCCAAGCCGCTGCCGGCCGGCTGGTCGGGCAAGGTGTGGGCGCAGTCGCAGGGGATCGCCGCGGTGCAGACGCTCGGCCTGCCGGCCGACTACCTGCTGCTGACGGATGCCGACATCGGCCATCCGCCCGACGCCGTCGCGCAGCTCGTCACGCGTGCGCAGGCCGAGAACCGCGATCTCGTGTCGCTGATGGTGCGGCTGCGCTGCGATTCGTTCTGGGAAAAGGCGCTGATCCCGGCGTTCGTGTTCTTCTTCGCGAAGCTCTATCCGTTCTCGTGGATCAACAACCCGCGTAACCGGACGGCCGGCGCCGCGGGCGGCTGCATGCTCGTCAAGCGCACGGCGCTCGAGGAAGCGGGTGGCATCGAGTCGATCCGCGGCGCGCTGATCGACGACTGCAGCCTCGCCGCGCAGATCAAGCATCGCGGCGAAGGCCGCCATCCGATCCGGCTCGACCTGGCCGACCGCAGCGTGTCGTTGCGTCCGTACGACAGCTGGCGCGACATCTGGAACATGATCGCACGCACCGCGTTCACGCAGCTGCACTATTCGCCGCTGCTGCTGGCCGGCACGCTGCTCGGGATGACGATCATCTATCTCGTGCCGCCCGCCGCGGCGCTCGCGTACGGCGCGCGCGCATGGCCGGCGTGGCTCGCGTGGGCGTCGATGTGCGCCGCGTATGCGCCGATGCTGCGCTACTACCGGCGCTCGCCGCTGTGGGCGCCGGCGCTGCCGCTCGTCGCGCTGTTCTACGTCGGCGCGACGTTCGCGTCCGCGTGGCGCTACTGGCGCGGCAAGGGCGGCCAGTGGAAGGCGCGCGTGCAGGCGCCGGTGGATCGCTGAGCGTTTGCCGGGAGGCGCTCCTCCCGGTAGCCGGAAGAAAACAGACAGCCCGATCGGTGCGAACCGGTCGGGCTGTTTCGTTTTCGGCGGGGCGGCTTGCCGGTGCTTAGCGCTGGGTCAGCATCATGTACATCTGCACCACGACGTCTGGCGAGAACGTGAACGGCACCCAGCCGTAGCCCGTGTGGCGGGCCACCAGCAGGCGGTCGCCGTTCGTCTGCTTCTGCACGGCCATCATCGGGTTCTTCGTCGTCACGAAGCGCCAGCCGGCCGGGATGCCGGGCGGCGGCTCCGGCTGCATCGACGCGCGCGCATGCGCGAGTTCCTCGATCAGCTGGCTCAGTTGCTCCGGATGCAGCGTGATCGATTCGCCGTTGATGGTCAGCGTGAGTTCGTTCTGCGTCGGACGCGACACGTGCAGCGTCGATTTGTCGGCCGGGGCCGGGACCAGCGCGCCGGCGATGGCTTCGGCTTCGCCTTCAACCGGCGTTTCGGCTTGCGCCGTCGCGACGATGGCCGTTTCGGCGTCGGTCGCTGCTTCGACCGTTTCGGCGGCAGCCGGCGCGGGCGCGATCACGGCCGGCTCCGCCGCCGGCGTGCCGGCCGGCGCAGGTTCGACGACTTCCGCAGCAATGGCGGTGGCGGCAACGGCGTTCGTCGCGGCTTCCTTGACGACGGCCTCGACCAGCGCCTCGGCGTCGGCGATGGCCTTCGCGTGGTGCTGCGCAGCCGCTTCGGCTTGTGCGATCGCTTCGGTGTGGCGCTGCGTGAGCGCCTCGGCTTGCGCGGTGGCGTCGGCGTGGCGTTGTGCGGCGGCCTCGGCCTGCGCGATCGCTTCGGTATGGCGCTGCGTGACGGCTTCGGCCTCGGCGGTCGCGTCGGCATGACGCTGCGCGGCGGCCTGCGTTTCCGCGATCGCCTGCGTGTGCTGCTGCGCGAGCGCTTCGGCTTCGGCGATTGCAGCCGTGTGGCGCTGCGCGGCGGTTTCGGCTTCGGCGATCGCTTCCGCGTGACGCTGCGTGGCCGCTTCGGCTTCGGCGGTCGCTTCCGCGTGACGCTTCGCAGCGGCCTCGGCTTCGACGGTCGCGGTCGCATGGCGCTGCGCGGCCGCATCGGCGTCGGTTGCTGCCGCGTGATGACGCTGCGCGGCGGCCTCGGCTTCGGCGATCGCTGCCGCATGGCGCTGCGACGCGGCTTCGGCATCCGCGTGACGCTGTGCGAGCGCTTCGGTCAGCGCAGTGGCTTCCGCATGGCGTTGCGACGCGGCTTCGGCTTGCGCGGTGGCATCGGTATGGCGCTGGGCGGCGGCTTCGGCTTCGGCGGTCGCGCTGGCGTGGCGCTGCTGCGCGGCCTCGGCCTCGGCGGCGGCGGCCGTGTGGCGTTGCGCGGCGGCCTGCGCTTCGGTTTCCGCGGCGGCGTGACGTTCTGCGGCCGCCTGGGCTTCCGCTGCTGCGGCGCGCGCGAAGGCTTCCGCGCTGCGGGCCGCCTGCTGCGCGGCGTGGTGATCGTGGAGGAGCTGATCGACGCCCATGGTGAGCGAAGCGATCTGATCGTTCAGGTTCATGCGTGTCTTCTCTGCGTAAGACCCGCGATTTTAACCGCTGCGCCGGTACCGGGCCGCGTGGGACGTGTAACAAAGTGCGCAAAGCGGCGTGAAGCACGCCGCTTTGTGTTACTTCAGGTAGCCCGCGGAGCCGAACCAGTCGAGCGCATCGCGCAGCCCTTCGCGGTACGGACGCGCACGGTAGCCGAGCTCGCGCTCGGCTTTCGCGGACGTGAAATACATCTTGTTCTTCGACATCCGCAGCCCGTCCACGGTGACGAACGGCTCCTTCTTCGTGAACTTCGCGACCGCTTCGGCGCCGACCGCGAGCGGGTAGAGCGGCCAGCGCGGCAGCGCGATCGTCGGCGGCTTGCGGCCCGTCATCTGCGCGATGTCGGCGAGCATCTGCTGCAGCGGCAGGTTCTCGCCGCCGAGGATGTAGCGCTCGCCGATCCGGCCGCGCTCGAGCGCGAGGAAGTGGCCGTGCGCGACGTCGTCGACGTGCACGAGGTTCAGCCCCGTGTCGACGAACGCGGGAATCTTGCCGAGCGCGGCCTCGACGATGATGCGGCCGGTCGGCGTCGGCTTCACGTCGCGCGGGCCGATCGGCGTCGACGGATTGACGATCACGGCCGGCAGCCCTTCGTCGGCGATCATCCGCTCGACCGCGCGTTCCGCGAGCACCTTGCTGCGCTTGTAGACGCCGATGGCCTGCTCGGCCGTGAGCGGCCGGTTTTCGTCGGACGGATCGCCGGCGCTCGTCACCTTCAGCGTCGCGACGCTGCTCGTGTAGACGATCCGCTCGACGCCTTCCGCGCGTGCCGCGCGCATCGTCGCGACCGCGCCCTCGAGGTTCGCACGCTCGATCTCGTCGGGATCGGGCGCCCACAGCCGGTAGTCGGCCGCGACGTGCAGCAGGTAGCGCACGCCGCGCAGCGCGGCGCGCATCGACGCCTCGTCGCGCATGTCGCCGGTGACGATCTCGGCGTCGAGATCCGCCAGGTTCGTGCGCGGGCTGGTCGAGCGCACGAGCACGCGCACCGCATAGCCTTTCTGCTGCGCAATGCGCGCGACGGCCGAGCCGACGAAACCGGACGCGCCGGTGACGAGAACGAGATCGCGGGAGGTATCAGTCATGCGTTTCCTTCGGGGCCGCGCGCGAGCGGCGCGGCGGTTGAGCATCGGCGAGATTGTACGTGGTCGGCACGCGCGGCGACGCCAGGCCGTGACGGCGGTGAGCCGGCCCCGGCCCGTGTGCGAAGCGGCCGACGCGACTACAATGCCGGGCTTGAATGCAACGGGAGGGCGACGCGATGAGCCGCAATGAACACGACGAACGGATCGAGACCTACTACGTGCGGGTGCGCGGCGTCGTGCAGGGCGTCGGCTTCCGTCATGCGACGGTGCGCGAGGCGCATGCGCTGAAGCTGCGCGGCTGGGTCGCGAATCTCGAGGACGGCACCGTCGAGGCGATGATCCAGGGCCCCGGCGCACAGATCGACCGGATGCTCGCGTGGCTGCGTCACGGGCCGCCGGCCGCGCGCGTGACCGAAGTGACGTTCGAGGAACGTCAGACCGAAAGGCGCTTCGATCGCTTCCAGCAGCAGTAAGAGGCACAGAACGATCATGACGGGGTATCCGGAGGCCGGGCGCGGCCTCATGCTGTCGGTGACGGCGTCGATGCTGTTCGCGCTGATGTCCGCCTACGCCAAACTGCTCGCGCCGCTCACGGGGCTCGACATCTTCGCGTGGCGCGTCTTGTGGACCGCGCCGGGCGCGCTCGCGCTGATTGCGTTGCGCGGCCGCTGGCCGGCGCTCGTCGAGCTCTTTCGGCGCAGCGTGCGCGACTGGCGTTTGCTGATTGCGCTGCCCGTGAGCGCCGCGCTGCTCGGCGTACAGCTGTGGCTGTTCCTGTGGGCGCCGCTGCACGGCCGCATGCTCGAAGTGTCGCTCGGCTATTTCCTGCTGCCGCTGACGATGGTGCTCGTCGGCCGCTTCTACTATCACGAACGGCTCGATCCGCTGCAATGGGCGGCGGTCGCGTGCGCCGCGCTTGGCGTCGCGCACGAAGTGTGGGCGACGCGCGCGTTCGCGTGGCCGACGCTCGTCGTCGCGCTCGGTTATCCGCCTTATTTCGTGCTGCGCCGGCGGATCAACGCCGATTCGCTCGCCGCGTTCGCGGTCGAGATCGCGCTGCTGTGTCCGATCGCGTTCGCGATGGTCGCGACGAGCACGACGCGCGTGGCCGACCATCCGGTGTTGTGGGCCGCGCTGCTGCCGGGGCTCGGCGTGCTCAGCACGCTCGCGCTCGCGAGCTACCTGAAGGCGAGCCGGATGCTGCCGATGGCGCTGTTCGGGATTCTCGGCTACGTCGAGCCCGTGCTGCTCGTCGCGGTGTCGCTGCTGCTGCTGGGCGAGACGCTGAGCGTCGCGAAGCTCGCGACGTACGGGCCGATCTGGGTCGCCGTTGCGCTGACCGCGTGGCACAGCGCCATGCTGATGCGGCGTCTGCCCGCGCACGGCTAAGCGCCGGTCGCGATGCGTGGCGGCGCACGGAACGTGCCGCGCATCGCATGGCCTTCGCGCAGCGGTCGAATTCATCGACGCTGACCGCGAACTGGCGTCGCGCTGACGTGAGTCTGGCGACGCTGCCTGTTTCGTCCCATCGGGCGCGCGCCTGTAATCGAACAGAAGATTCGGTTGCACTTTGTTACTTAGGGTCTCCCCTGATCGGCCATTAGACTGGCCTCACCGACTTCCCTTCGTATGCAGCCTTTCAATGAACGGTCATCTCCGTGCCTGGCCGGCCGGGTTGGCGCGATGCGGGCATACGCGTATCGCGGCCGATCCCGCTCGCCTTCTCCTTCTCGATCCAATCCCCGGTGCGTTCGGCACTGCCGTCGTGCGGGTGCGCTCATGTCGTTGAGCGTGCCGCCCGCCACGGTTCAGCCGTCGCGCAGCGGCCGCCTGATCGAAGTCGATTTCTTCCGCGGCATCGTGCTGTTGATGATCGTCGTCGATCACATCGGCGCGAGCGTGCTGTCGCGCGTCACGCTGCACGCGTTCGCGCTGTGCGACGCGGCCGAGGTCTTCGTCTTTCTCGGCGGCTTCGCGACCGCGAGCGCCTATGGCGCGATCGCCGAGCGGCACGGCGCGCGCGCCGCGCAAAAGCGGTTCGTGCGCCGCGCGATGCAGATCTACCGCGCGTTTCTCGCGACCTCGACGTTGATGCTCGTCGTGTCGGCCGTGCTCGACCACTACGGGATCGATGCGCCGAACCTCGCGCTCGACGACGTCAGCGTGATGCTCGCGTCGCCGCTGACGGGCGCAGCCGAGCTGCTGACGTTCCAGCGCCAGCCCTATCTCGCCTCGGTGCTGCCGATGTACGTGCTGTTCGCGCTCGCGTCGCCGGTGCTCGTGCCGTTCGCGCGCCGGCATCCGTGGCTGCTCGTCGCGTTCAGCGTCGCGTCGTGGATCGCGGCGGGCTGGCTCGGCCCCGAGCTGCTCGATACCGACGGATTCCGCTGGAGTTTCAATCCGTTCGCGTGGCAACTGATGTTCGTCGCCGGCGTGCTCGCGCGCTGCCAGCCGTTCTACCGGCACATCGCGCTGGGGCGCTGGGGCGCGGCCGCGACGGGTGTCGCGTGCGCGGTCGTGCTCGGTTGCGCGAGCTACAAGCTGTTCTCGGGGCTGCCGCTGCCGGAGGGCGTGTTCAAGCGCGATCTCGCGCTGCCGCGCGTCGTGAGCTTCGCGGCCATCGCGTGGCTGATGGCCGATTGCGTGCGCTTCGGCTGGATCGCGCGGATCGCGCAGGGCGTGCGGCCCGTCGTGGCCGTGGGCCAGCGCGGGCTGATCTGCTTCGTCGCGGGCGCGGCGATTTCGCTCGTCATCGATTCGCTGCTGCATCCGGTCGTGCGCAGCGCCGATCTGCGGCATGTCGGCGTGGGCCTCGTGGCCGACGCGTGCGCGCTCGGACTGATGATGGCCGTGGCCGGTTCGGGAACGTGGATCGCGCGGTGGCGCAGCGCGGCCGCGTGAGCGGCACGGGAGGCGGCGCGTGCGGCACGGAATGTGCCGCGCGGCGTCAGTGAGGTGAGCTGATACGGGAGCGGGGAATGGCGGTGGCGTCGTCGGATTCGGCGTCGTCGCGTTCGTCGGGCGCCGGATCGTCGCGTTCCGCGAGTACCGCGTCGGCTTCAGCTGCGGCTCGCGCGGCGCGTATCGCGGTGCAGCGCTGAGCGTGCCGGATGTCCGACAGTATCCTCAAGAGCCGCGTTGTTTTGCTTTTCATTGTCTTCTCCCGCCAGTGCGCATCTCGCGAAGCGGATGCGCTTCCTGCAACCAGTGTAGGACGCGTTCGCGTGCCTGGCGGGAGAATGTGGCGTGCAGGCCGCACGCCGAGGGATAGTACTTACTGCGCGGCGGCGACGCCCTGCGCCTGCAGCGCTTCTTCGCGGCGCTCTTCTGCACAACGCTGGTGCTGGCGCGACAGGCGGTTCATCAGCGGCAGCAGCAGCAGTGCGAGCACCATGCCGATCGCGGCGAGCCAGCCGAGCTTCTCGAACAGCGACAGGTACAGCGGCAGCGATTCGGTGGCCGGCAGTTCGTGCGACGGCATCTGCGCGAAGTTCGCGACGACGCTACCCAGATACTGCGACACGCCCGTTGCGACGAAATACGCACCCATCATGAAGCCGCTCATGCGCGCCGGCACGTAGCGGGCGATCATCGCGAGGCCGAGGCCGCTCACCAGCAGTTCGCCGAGCGAGTAGAGGCCGTAGCCCCACACCATGAACCACGACGACACACGGCCATCGATCGCGTAGCGGCCGCTGATCGTGAACACCAGGTAGCCCGCGGCCACTGCGCCGAAGCCGAGCGCGTACTTCGCGGCGACCGGCAGGTCACGGCCGCCCTTCGCGACGGTGTTGTAGACCCACACGAGCACCGGGCTCAGCAGCATGATCCAGATCGGGTTCAGCGCCTGGAACTGCGCGGCGCTCCACGTGAACAGCGTCGTGCCGAACAGCATGAAGCGCGGATCGACGTTGCGCAGCGCGAACAGCGTCAGCGACGTCGACATCTGCACGTAGAAGATGAAGAACAGGATCACCTGGCCGATCAGCACGAGCGCCGCGATCAGGCCTGCGCGCTCCGAGCGCTCCGACTTCGCGATCATGTACGCGAAGATCGCGAGGATCGCAAAAGCTGCCGTCCACACGCTGGCGACCGCCAGTTGCTTGTGCTGCAGCACGTACAGCGTGATCAGTGCGAGCCCGACGCCGCCGAGCGCGACCGCGCCGAGGCGCTTCCAGCGGATCGGTTCGTCGTCCGGCTTCGAGCCGACATGCGCGAGCGTGCGATGCATCAGCATGAAGTTGAGGATCGCGAACAGCATGCCGCCGCAGCAGACCGCGAACGCGGCGTGCCAGCCCCAGTGATCCTTGATCCACGGCGTCGCGAGCATCGACACCGTCGAGCCGATGTTGACCGCCATGTAGTAGATCGTGAACGCGCTGTCGATGCGCGCGTCGTCGCCTTCATAGATGCGGCGCACGAGGTTCGCCGCGTTGGCCTTGAACAGGCCGTTACCGACGACGATCACGCCGAGCGACGCGTACATGTACGTCAGGTGATCGTTCGGAAACGCGAGCATCAGGTAGCCGGCGCACAGCACGGACGCGCCGATGATCATCGTGCGACGGGCGCCGAGCACCTTGTCGCCGATCCAGCCGCCGATCGACGGTGCCGCATAGACGAGTGCGGTGAACGCACCCCAGGTCAGGTTCGCATGGCTGTCGGTGAAACCGAGCCGGTCGACCATGAAGAGGACCAGGAGCGCGGCCATGCCGTAGTAGCCGAAGCGCTCCCACATTTCGATGAGGAAGACCGTCGTGAACGATCGGGTTTGTGAAACAGGTGGTTGCATCATCAATCTCGGTTGAAACGGACGGCACGGATCGCGCGTCGTCTTGGGGTCGAACTGGAGCCGGTGCACAATGGGCCGGGTAGGCTTCGTGCTGGCGATGGAACAGTCGGGCGGTTAGCCCGGGCCGGGGTCGGACACCGCCTGATGTGGCGGGGAGGGGCCCCGACCGGCGCGCGCATGGTAACGGCTGCCGGTCCGGTGCGTCAGGTATCTGCCACCTAGGGAAACTCCCAATGTGGCAGTAGCTTTCAGGAACATTCGTCTCATCATCTAGTTGTAAGCTTTCGTGCCGGCCCTCCGAAGATTCCCGGAGAGCCGCTTGCAGCTTGCCTGTGAAGCCGGCGAGTCTGGCAAGATAGCGCGTCATTTCGCTCGCTTCGTGTCCCGTTTAGTGCACCGGGCTCAACACCGAAGACGTGAGCGAACCCGAAGACTAAGCTATATCGTTCTAACTTAGTTATTTTCCATCAAACATTTTTTGACGATCACTTTTCGGCCTGCTATGGTTCCCCCCACTGAAAACTCGCGGTCTGCAAACGCTACCGCCGCACTGGGCAGCAAGATTCGCGCGTTGCGTCAACGACTCAAGCGCACGCTCGACGACACCGCTACCGCCGCGGGGATTTCGAAGCCGTTTCTGTCTCAAGTCGAACGCGGGCTCGCGTCGCCGTCGCTGACATCGTTGGCCGGTATCGCACACGCGCTTGGTGTGACGGTGCAGTACTTTGTGGATACGCCGAGTGAAGAACGCTCGGTTTGCCGAGGCGAGCAGCTGCGCTTCTTCGGGTTTGCCGATTCGGCGAACCTGTTCGCGCGGCTGACGAACGTATCCGAAGGGCGCCAGCTGGAGGCGATCCTCGTGAGGATGCCGCCGGGGCAGAAGCGGTCGGAGGTGACGACACATGCAGGAGAGGAGTTCCTGTATGTGATTGAAGGGGAAGTGTCGCTGACGCTGGAAGGCAAGACGTTCGTCCTGCAGGCCGGTGACAGCTCGCACTATCAGTCGACGGTCCCGCACAGCTGGGTCAACACCGCGAAGATCGAGTCGGTGGTGGTCTGGGTCGGTACACCGAGGCTGTTCTAACGCACAGGTATTCCTTCGTTTCGAAGACGGAATACCTGTCGAAAGAAACGTAAGGAATACTAACATGCAATACGAGAATCACGGGCCTCCTCAATCGCTGCACCCGTCAGCGTCTCAAGCGTAATTCGCGGCATCCGCCGCGCAACGCTCACCGAACAACTCTTCTCAAGACTGCCACGATGAAATCCTTGCATGCCATGTCGGCCGTGCTGGCCGCGCTCGCCCTGACGCCTGTCGCCCACGCCGTTACCGTTCCGTCGAACGTCGCGCTCGCTCCTCAACAGGACCTGACGCGCCAGGTGCCCGCCGAAGTCGAGTCGCTCGACCCGGCGCACATCGAGTCGTGGACCGGCAACACGATCGGCCTCGACCTGTTCGAAGGGCTGGCCCGCATCGACGCAGCCGGCCAGGTCGTGCCGGGTGTCGCGCTGTCGTGGGAACGCAAGACGCCGACGACGTGGATCTTCAAGCTTCGCCATGACGCGAAGTGGAGCAACGGCCAGCCGGTGACGGCCGCCGATTTCGTCTATTCGTGGCAGCGCCTCGTCGATCCGAAGACGGGCTCGAAATACACGATCCTCGTCGAGTTCGTGAAGAACTCGAAGGACATCATCGCAGGCAAGGCCGCGCCGTCGACGCTCGGTGTGCGCGCCGTCGATCCGTACACGCTCGAAGTGACGACCGACGCGCCCGTCGCGTTCTTCCCCGAGCTGACCGCGATGGCGCCGCTCGTGCCGGTGAGCAAGGACGCCGTCGCGAAGTTCGGCGACGCGTGGACGCGCCCGGGCAACATGGTCAGCAACGGTGCATACCAGCTCGTCGACTGGCAGCCGAACAACCGCATCGTTGTGACGAAGGACGCCAAGTACTGGAACGCGCCGAAGGTCGTGATCAACAAGGTCACGTACCTGCCGATCGAGAGCGACGAGACCGCGATGCGCATGTACCAGGCGGGTCAGGTCGACTACACGTACACGATTCCGTCGGGCATCTTCCCGCAGGTCAGCAAGCAGTTCGGCAGCGACCTGCGCCCGGGCCTGCAGCTCGCGACGTACTACTACTACCTGAACAACAACGACGCGGCGCTGAAGGACAAGCGCGTCCGCCAGGCGCTGTCGATGGTGATCGATCGCGACGTGCTGACGTCGAAGCTCACGCAGTCGGGCGAGAAGCCGATGTACGGGCTGATGCCGAACGGCACGAAGGGCGTGCAGCCGTTCACGCCGGAATGGGCATCGTGGCCGATGGCCAAGCGCGTTGAGGCCGCGAAGAACCTGCTGAAGCAGGCCGGCTACTCGGACGCGAAGCCGCTTTCGTTCACGCTGACGTACAACACCAACGACCTGCACAAGAAGGTCGCGCTGTTCACCGCGTCGGAATGGCGCACGAAGCTCGGCGTCAACACGAAGCTCGAGAACGTCGAGTTCAAGGTGCTGATGAAGCAGCGGCATGACGGCAAGGTGCAGGTCGCGCGCGACGGCTGGTTCGCCGACTACAACGACGCGATGACGTTCTTCGACCTGCTGCGCTGCGGCAGCTCGCAGAACACGGTCGGCTATTGCAACAAGCAGGCCGACACGCTCGTCGACGAAGGCAACCAGAAGCTCGACGACAAGGCGCGCGCCGCGCTGCTCACGCAGGCGCACGATCTCGCGATGAACGACACGCCGATGGTGCCGCTGTTCCAGTACACGGCCGACCGTCTCGTGAAGTCATACGTCGGCGGCTACTCGCTGAAGAACGTGATCGACATGCGTGCTTCGCAGGACATGTACGTGATCAAGCACTGAGCGGAGCGATCATGCTGGCCTACGCATTGAGGCGCACGTTGTGGGCGGTGCCGACGATCCTCGCGGTCGTCACCGTCTGCTACCTGCTCCTGCATTTCACGCCCGGCGGCCCGTTCGATACGGAGAAGCAGCTGTCCGCGGCCACGCTCGCGAACCTGAACGCGAAGTATCACCTCGACGAGCCGCTGTGGAAGCAGTACCTGCTGTACCTGAACGCGCTGCTGCACGGCGATCTCGGCCCGTCGTTCCGCTACGTCGACTGGTCGGTGAACGATCTCGTGAAGAAGGCGCTGCCCGTGAGCCTCGGCGTGGGCGGCGTGTCGATCCCGATCTCGATCGTGTTCGGCGTGCTGCTCGGCACCGTCGCGGCCGTGCGCCGCGACAGCTTCATCGACCGCTTCGTGATGCTGATCGGCAACTTCGGCAACGTCATCCCGCCGTTCGTGCTCGGTCCCGTCCTCGTGTGGATCTTCGCGATCCTGCTGAAGACGTCGTCCGGCAACGGCTGGCTGCCCGCGGGCGGCTGGGGCGACGGCGGCTGGCAGTACCGGCTGCTGCCGATCGTGCTGCTGACCTTCATCAACATGTCGCTGCTCGCGCGCGTGATGCGCGGCTCGATGATCGAGACACTGTCGAGCAACTACATCCGCACTGCGCGCGCGAAGGGCCTGCCGGGCTCGACGATCGTGCTGCGCCACGCGCTGAAGCCCGCGCTGATGCCGGTCGTGTCGCTGTTCGGCACGGTCTGCATCACGTCGATCACGGCCGCTGTCGTCACCGAATCGGTGTTCGCGCTGCCGGGGCTCGGGCAGCTCGTCGTGAACGGCGCCATCAACCGCGATTACACGCTGGTGCTCGGCCTCGTCGTGCTGACGACCGTTTGCGCGGTGCTGTTCAACCTGCTGGTCGACCTCGCTTATGCGTGGCTCGATCCGCGCATCCGTTATTGAGCGAGGCACAGCGATGACTCCGACTACTCCCGTCGTCGGCCTGCCCGTGCAGACCGACTCGCCGCCGCGTTCGCGCTCGCCGCTCGCGCTTGCGATGGCGCGCTTCCTTCACAACCGCGCGGCCGTGTTCAGCCTCGTGCTGCTTGCGCTTATCACGCTCGCCTGTTTCGTCGGCCCGTGGCTGCTCGCGGCCGATCCTTCGGCAAGCGACTGGGGCTCGATCAGCCTGGCGCCCACCTGGGCGAACCAGCACTGGTTCGGCACCGACGAGCTCGGCCGCGACCTGCTGGTGCGGACGCTGATCGGCGGCCGCGTGTCGATCGAGGTCGGCCTGCTCGGCACGCTCGTGTCGGGCCTGTTCGGCGTCGCATGGGGTGCGACCGCGGGCTTCGCGGGCGGTCGCGTCGACTCCGTGATGATGCGCATCGTCGACATGATGTACGCGATCCCGTACCTGCTGATCGCGATCCTGATGATGACCCTGTTCGGCCGCTCGTTCATGCTGGTCGTGCTGACCATCAGCGCGTTCTCGTGGATCGACATGGCGCGTGTCGTGCGCGGCCAGACGTTGTCGCTGCGCAACCGCGAGTTCGTCGATGCGGCCCGCGCGATCGGCGTGTCGCCGGCATCGATCGTGCTCCGCCACATCGTGCCGAACCTGCTCGGCGTGGTCGTCGTGTACGCGACGGTCTCGGTGCCGGGCATCGTGCTGACCGAATCGGTGCTGTCGTTCCTCGGCCTCGGCGTGCAGGAACCGATGACGAGCTGGGGCGTGCTGATCCAGGACGGCGCGCAGAAACTGGAATCGATGCCGTGGCTGCTGCTGGCCCCGGCGGTCATGCTGTGCGTGACGCTCTACTGCGTGAACTTCGTCGGCGATGGCCTGCGTGACGCGCTCGACCCGAAGGATCGCTGAAATGGCAGCCCTACTTGAAGTAGACAACCTCGGCGTGCGCTTCACGCGCAAGGACGCACCGCCGGTCGACGCCGTGAGCGGCGTGTCGTTCTCGCTCGAAGCTGGCAAGACGCTCGGCATCGTCGGCGAATCGGGTTCGGGCAAGAGCCAGACCGTGATGGCGCTGCTCGGCCTGCTGGCCGGCAACGGCGCGACGACCGGCGCCGCGCGCTATCGCGGCGACAACCTGCTCGAGATGGATGGGCGTGCGCTGAACAAGGTGCGCGGCGACCGGATCGCGATGATCTTCCAGGATCCGATGACGTCGCTCAATCCGTTCCTGACGATCGAGCGGCAGATGACCGAGACGCTGCAGCTGCACCGCAAGCTGTCGCGCAAGGAAGCGACCAAGCGCGCGATCGAGGCGCTCGAATCGGTGCGCATTCCCGACGCGGCGCGCCGCATCCGCATGTATCCGCACGAGTTCTCGGGCGGCATGCGCCAGCGCGTGATGATCGCGATGGCGCTGCTGTCCGAGCCGGAAATCCTGATCGCCGACGAGCCGACCACCGCGCTCGACGTGACCGTGCAGGCACAGATCATCGACCTGCTGCGCGAGCTGAACCGCGAGCGCGGCACGGCGATCGTGCTGATCACGCACGACATGGGCGTGGTCGCGGGCCTCGCCGACGACGTGATGGTCATGTATGCGGGTCGCACCGTCGAATACGCGCCGGCCGAATCGATCTTCGCGGCGCCGTCGCATCCGTACACGATCGGCCTGCTCAACGCGCTGCCGCGCCTGACCGACGCGGACGATGCGCCGCTCGTCGCGATTCCCGGCAATCCGCCGATGCCCGGCACCGCGCCGGCCGGCTGCGCGTTCGCGAAGCGCTGCACGTATGCGGAAGAACGCTGCGGCGCGGCGCGCCCCGCGCTGGAAACCTATGGCGCCGTGGGCGCGGTGCGCGCGTGCCACCGTCCCGTGGCCGATCTGACGGGAGGTCTGCGATGAGCGTCAATGAACGCCGCCATGCCGGCGCGACGGACGACACGCTGCTGTCCGTCGATGGTCTGAAAGTACATTTCCGCGTGCCGCTCGGCGGCTATCCGTGGTCGCCGAAAGGGACGCTGCGTGCCGTCGACGGCGTGTCGTTCGACGTGAAGCGCGGCGAGACGGTCGGGCTCGTCGGCGAATCGGGCTGCGGGAAGTCGACGCTCGCGCGTGCGCTGATCGGCCTCGTGCCGATGACGGCCGGCACGGTGAAATGGCGCGGCGATGCCGTGTCGCCCGATCACCTGCGCGGCACCACGATGCGGCGCGAAGTGCAGATGATCTTCCAGGATCCGCTCGCGTCGCTCGATCCGCGCATGACCATCGAGCAGGTCGTTGCGGAGCCGCTCGTCACGCACCAGGGCGGCCTCGGCCGCACCGAGGTGCGCCGCCGCGTGGTCACGATGCTCGAACGCGTCGGCCTGAACGCGCATCACCTGCTGCGCTATCCCCATGAATTTTCCGGTGGGCAATGCCAGCGCGTCGGCATCGCACGCGCGCTGATCGGCGAGCCGAAGCTCGTGATCTGCGACGAACCCGTATCGGCGCTCGACGTGTCGATCCAGGCGCAGATCGTGAACCTGCTGCGCGACCTGCAGCGCGAACTGTCGTTGTCCTATCTGTTCGTTGCACACGATCTGGCGGTGGTGAAGGCCATCAGCCAGCGCGTGCTCGTGATGTATCTCGGCCGCGTGATGGAGTTCGGCACGCGGCATGACGTGTACGGCGTGCCGCAGCACCCGTACACGAAGGCGCTGCTTGATGCGGCGCCGACGCCGGAGCCGGCGCGCGAGCGTGCTCGCCGTCCGATGCTGCTGGCGGGCGAGATGCCCTCGCCGCTCAACCCGCCGTCCGGCTGCGCGTTCCGCACGCGCTGCCCGGTCGCGATCGATGCGTGCGCGCAGGACGTGCCGCTGCCGGAAGTTCGGCAGGGGTCGGCCGCGCGTGTCGCGTGCATCCGCGCGGGTGTGGCGTGAGCTGAAGTGACGCAGAAAACATAACCAAGGCTGGTCAACAGGGGTAGGTGCGGCGCGAACGATCTTCGCGCCGCGGGTACAGGCGCGTCCTTAGCCGGGCACGCCGGGGGGCCGGGAGCGGATCGCAACCGGCGTGGACGATATCAACACAAGACGAGAATTACGATGAAAAAACAGAAGACGATCGGGACGGCATCGAAAATGCTGCTTGCATGGGGGCTGCCGGCACTCGCCGGTGTCTCGCTGACGGGCGTCGCGCACGCCGACGACGCGGCCCCCGCACCGCTGACGGTCGCACAGGCCGCACCGGGCACGACCGTTGCACAGGCAACGACCCCGAACGCCATTGTCAACGCCGAAGCGAACCAGGCCGTCACGCCGCCCGACGAGCCGTCGGCCCAGTCGCAGTCGAAGGGCTTCATTGCCGACAGCCATCTCAACTTCCTGTTCCGCAACTACGCGGACGTGCTCGATGCCAAGGGCGGGCCGCATCGCCACGCATGGGTCCAGGGCGCGATGGCGAACTTCGAGTCGGGCTATACGACGGGCCTGATCGGTATCGGTTTCGACGCGTCGCTGTATGCGGCGCTGAAGCTCGACGGCGGCCAGGGCGCCGGCAGCATGGTGCACATCGCGAAGGGCGGCGGTGGCGGCAACCAGCTCGCATGGGCTTATCCCGGCATCTACGACGTAAAGGCGCGCATCTCGAACACGGTGGTCAAGTACGGTCTGCAGGCCGTCGACAACCCGTTCATGGAGCAGCACGACAACCGTGCGCTGCCGCCGACGTTCCTCGGTGCGACTCTCGTCAGCAATGAATTCAAGAACGTGATGCTCGAGGCCGGCAGCTTCACGAAGACCGATGCACGCGGTCACACGACGCTCACCAACCTGACGACGCAATACGGCGGCACGCGCATCAATCGCCTGTCGTATGTCGGCGGCACGTGGGATTACTCGCCGAACGGCGAAGTCGCGCTGTACGCGAACCAGGCCGACGACGTGTGGCACCAGTACTACGCGTCGGTGAAGCACAGCATCGGCAGCCCGCAGACGATCAAGTGGACGGGCTTCGGTAACGTCTACTCGACGCACGACACGGGCGATGCGCTGCAAGGCAAGATCAACAACAACGCATACAGCCTGTCGCTGGCCGCGCAGCATGGCCCGCACGAGCTGCTGCTCGGCTTCCAGCAGGTGCTCGGCGACCAGTTCTTCGACTACCTGAACGAAACGAACGGCATCTTCCTGACCAACTCGATGGACGTCGACTACAACGCGCCGCACGAAAAGTCGCTGCAGCTGCGTTACACGTTCTACGGCAAGGAAGCGGGCCTGCCGGGCTTCAAGGCGATGGTCTGGGGCGTGACGGGCTGGGGTGCGGACGGCAGCGCGGGTGCGGCGAACGACCCGAGCAAGTCGAGCATCTACTGGAGCAACGGCGCGCCGGTGCAGGGCCGTCACCACGAGTTCGGCTTCATCCCGTCGTACACGTTCCAGAGCGGCAAGCTGAAGGACACGAAGGTCACGTTCATCGCGATGTGGCACGCCGGTTCGTCGCACTACTCGGACGCGACGAACACCGAGTACCGTCTGGTCGTGAACCTGCCGCTGCACGCGTTCTGATCGAAGGGGGGCATGCGCCCCCGCCTCGCACGGCCGGCCTGCGATCGAAACGATCAGGCCGGCTTGTGCAGCCCCGCGACCGGGTCGTTCGCAGCGGGCATGTCTTCCACGAGCGACGTGAGCTGGCGGCCCGTGTCGCGCCATGCGTCGAGGCCGCCGCGCAGCGCGAGCGCATCGGTGAAGCCGGCGTCGAGCAGGCGCTTCGCCATCAGCGCGGCCGTGAACTCGTTCGGGCACGAGCAATACACGACGAACTTCTGCGTGAGCGGATAGCGCGCGACGATGTCGCCGATCTGGCGCTCGTCCGCGAACTGCGCGCCGGGAATCGTGAACGGGTCGAGCTTGCGGTGTTCGGGCGAGCGCACGTCGAGGACCACCGGCGCGGACGTATCGCGCAGCAGCGAGTCGAGTTCGTCGACACCGATCCGCGCGCTCGCGAGCTGGCGGATCAGCGCGCGGCGGCGCATCCAGCGAATCGCCGCGTACACCGCCAGCACCGCGACGGCCACCAGCAGCGCCACGCGGCCGAGCTGGCCCGCACCAGCGAACAGCCAGTCGATCTGGCGAGCGAACATCAGCCCGACCACCAGTCCGACGATCGTCCACAGCGCGGCGCCGAGCGCATCGTAGCCGACGAACGTGCGATAGCGCGTGCCGAACGCGCCGGCCATCGGCACCGACACGAGCGACAGCCCCGGAATGAAGCGCGCGACCGCGAGTACGCGCACGCCGTAGCGGCCGAAGAAGCGTTCGGTCTTTTTCACGCAGCTGTCACGCGACAGCGACAGCCGGCAAATCGTCTTCAGCGTCGTGCCGCCGTAGCGCCGGCCGGCGAGGTACCACACGGTGTCGCCGATCAGTGCGCCGAGCACCGACAGCATGACCACCGTGACCAGTTGCGAGCCGATCATCGCCGGATGCATCGCGGACATCGCACCGAACAGCACGAGCGTCGGCATCGCGGGCACCGGCAGCCCGATGGCCGCCGCGAGCACGTTGGCGAAGACGAGAAGCGGCCCGTATTGGGCGACGAGGTCACGGAGGAGCATGACGGCTGGCCGAAAAGGAAACGCGTGCGGAAAGCACGCAGATGGGCCGATTATCGGCCTTTTTCAAGTCGGCGGAGGGAATAACGCAAAGCGCCTGACGGCGGCAGGGAGATGTCGGTGAGCCGGCGCCTGGCGCGCGGCTCACCGGTCGAAATCAGGAGGAGGTGCGGGCGAGCGATGCGGCGCCGTGGTTTTCGCCGGGGAGCTCGGCGCCGTGCGAGCGGATTGCCGCGATCAGTTCGGCCGGCGTGATCTCGTAACGGACTTCGCGATGGATGCCGGGCTTGCGTTCGTCGATCTCGATCAGCAGCACGCTCTTGCCGTCGCCGGTCGCTTCGAGCCGGAGCGAGCGCAGTTCGCGGCCGTCGGCCGGGTCGTGTTCGGTGAGCAGGGTCATTGCCCCGGATGAGCCGGTAGTGCGCATCGAACCTATCCTCGTATCGTGGATGCCGTAGTGGCGAAGATGTCTTTGTTGAATACAGCTTGACGCAGTTTAACGCGAACGGGCCGCAATTCGGAGCATTTTCGTGGGGGGGAAATGAGGGCTGAACCACGGATCCTTCTGATGTTTGAGCCGCGCGGGGCGGGCGTTTCAGACGGATCGCGCGCGGCCGCGGCCGGCGCCTGACCGCCGTTCGCGGCCGGGCCGGCACGGGCGGCGACACGCGGTGCCACGCGTGTCGCCGCGGCGGTATCAGAAGCGGTCGGCGAGCCCCATCGCCGGGTCGCTGACCGAGTGGCGGCCGGTTTCGACGCGGCCGGCGACGCGGCGCGAGAAACTCGCGTCGCTGTCCGCGGTGACGATGAAGTCGTACCAGTGGCCGGTTGAGTCGAGCTGCCAGTGCAGTTCGGCCTGGTCGCCGGCGCGCACCGTGACCGTCCACGTGGTACCGGTGCCGCGATCGTGGCCGTGACCCTGGCTGTTGCCGTCCTCGTTACCCTGGCCATGTCCGCGATCGTCGTGTGCGCCGCGGCTGGACAGCGGCCCGTAGACCTGGTTCGACTTCACGGTGAAACGCACCGTTCCGCCGCCGTGGTTGCGCAGCCGCAGGTGGAGGCTGCCGCTCGCGCCCGCATAGCCGACGCGCACTTCCGGATGGGGCGCGCGAGCACCGGCCAGGCGGCTCAGGTCGCCGGTGAAGCGGCGGTGATAGCCGTTCGGGCCCAGCACCCACAGGTCATATTTACCGCCATTGTCGGCGCGCGCGGCCCAGTCGCCGCGCAGCGTCTTGCCCGGCTCGACGGCGTAGCGCTGCGGCAGGCGGTCGAGATTCAGCTTGTCATAGACGTGAAACACGGCGGCGGCGCGGCCCGTGTTCGCGAACTTCAGCGTGACCGTGCCGCTGCCGGCATCGGTCTGCGCGCTCGCATGCAGTTCGTAAGGCAACGCGCGCGACGGGCGCACGCCGGTGGCCTGCGCGGGCAGCGACGGTGCGGCCGGCGGCACGATCTTCGGCGCGGCCTGCTGTGCGGCGCTCAGCGCGTCGACCTGGCTTTTGGTCGTATGGCCCGCGAGTGTCGGCAGCGGTTCGTTGTTCGGCGAGCGGAAATTGAACGCGCTCGTCAGGTCGCCGCACACCGCGCGGCGGTAGGCGCTGATCTGCGGCTCCGCGACGCCGAAGCGCTTTTCGAGGAAGAGCAGCGTCGACGTATGGTCGAACACCTGCGAGTTGACCCAGCCGCCGCGGCTCCACGGCGACACGATCCACATCGGCACGCGCGGGCCCGGGCCGTACGGACGGCCGTCGGTCGCCGGCTGGCTCGCCGTGGCCGGCGTGAAGTCGTGGTACTCGGCGGCGACGTCGGCGGCCGCCAGCGTATGGCCGCCCGCGAGCGTGCCGTCGGCGTTGCGCGACGGCACGGCCGGCGACGGCATGTGGTCGAAGAAGCCGTCGTTCTCGTCGTAGTTGACCAGCAGCACGGTCTTGCTCCACACCTCCGGGTTCGCCGTCAGCGCATCGAGCACGGCCTGCACGTACCAGCCGCCCTGCGCCGGGCTCGACGGCCCCGGGTGTTCGCTGTACACGGACGGCGGGATGATCCACGACACCTCGGGCAGCGTGCCGTTGCGGATGTCGTCGCGGAACGACTCGAGGAAGCCGTACGGCATCGTGTTGCCGAACCCTTTCGCGAGCGGGCTCAGCGGATCGTCGATCGCCGGGTCGTAGAACGCGCCGGCCGCCGTCACCGGCTGCGTGATGTCCGTCGATGCGACGTACGCCGGCCGGCGTGCGGGCGGCATCTGCTCGATCGCCGCGCGCCAGTGGCGGAAGCTCATCATCTCGTTGCAGCCGAAGTTGTCGATCAGGCTCTGGTAGACCTTCCAGTTCACGCCGGCCTGCTGCAGCCGGTCGGCATAGGTGGTCCAGGTCCAGCCCTGGCTCGACGGGCCGATGTCGTTGCCGCCGTTGAACTGGTTGTTCAGCGCGGCGATCTTCACGCGGCTGCCGTCGGCCGGGCTGATGCCGTTCGGGCCGTTGGTGCCGCTCCAGTAGAACAGGCGGTTCGCGATCGTGCCCGTGTGCATCCCGCAGTGATAGTGGTCGCACAGCGTGAACGCATCGGCGAGCGCGCGCTGGAACGGTACTTCCGCCGCGTCGTAATAGCCCATCGACAGCGGCGTCTTCGCGTCGGGCCAGCGATTCATCCGGCCGTGGTCCCACGCGGCCTGCGCATCGGCCCATGTGTGCGGCGTGCCGCCCGCGCGCTGGGCGTTGCCCTGGCTCGCGTCGAGGTGATACGGCGTGACGGTGGTGGCGGGCGTCGGCTTCGTGTACGTCTGGTAGAACACGTTGCGGCCGTTCGGCGACGGCACCGCAAAGCGGTCGCCGTAACCGCGCACGCCCTTGAACGTGCCGAAGTAGCTGTCGAATGCGCGGTTCTCCATCATCAGCAGCACGACGTGCTTCACGTCCTTGATGGTCCCCGTTTCGTGAAACGCGGGAATCGCGAGCGCACGGCGGATGCTCGGCGGAAACGCGGACAGCGCGGCGGCGGCGAGGCCGGAAGTGGCGGTCTGCTGGAGGAATTTGCGGCGTGACGTCATGGCGTTCGGGTCCTGTGATGATGGGAGCGTTCGTGACTTCGTCTGGTGGCGCCCGTGCGTCGCCCCCCCTGGGACGATTCGCGCTGCGTGTGCGTTCGGGTGCATCGGCCGCATGGGGCGGAGGTGCGCGCATCGCGCGCGATGCGCGATGTCGCGCAGATGCTTTGGCCGTTGCCGCGATCCTGCGCGACGCGCGCTCGTGATGCGCGGGCCAGGGTGTCGGCACACGCCGGCCCGGCGCATGCCGGGCTGGGCGGCGCCCAGTCTAGGGAGACGACGTGACGTCGACGTGATGAAGACATGACATCGCATGTCGCTTGCGTGACGTTGTGTGCGCAACGATTTGTTCAGACGCGATGCGCGGTTGAAAAAGGTCGGGAATTACCGATTTCCGCATGCGTGACCGGTCATAATTTTCCGGATTCCATTCGAATCGCGTGGCGAAGTTCGTTGCGGATGCAACATGACGTGCGACGGCGTGACGGCCATGTTTCAAATGCGTGAAATCGGATAAGCTCGTCACATTGCTGCGCGTACGCGCAGTCCGCGCCTTCAGCGCGACTTTTTGGAACCGGCCCACCCATGACCGACATCAAGATCCGGCACAGCGAGACGCACGACGTCGACGCGATCCGGCAGATCGCCGCGCATCCCGCGGTGTATGCGAATACGTTGCAGCATCCGTTTCCGTCGCTCGAGAAGTGGCAGAAGCGGCTCGATGGCGTGCGCGAGCGCGGCATGAGCCTTGTCGCCGAAATCGGCGGCGTCGTGGTCGGCCATCTCGGCCTGGACCTCGAGCCGAATCCGCGCCGGCGTCATGCGGCGGGGCTCGGCATGATGGTCGATGCGGCGTATCACGGGCACGGTGTCGGCAGCCGGTTGCTTGCGGCCGCGATCGATCTCGCGGAAAACTGGCTGAACGTCACGCGTCTCGAGCTGACCGTGTTCACCGACAACCGCGCGGCGATCGCGCTCTACGAGAAGCACGGCTTCCGGATCGAGGGCGAATCGCCGGGTTATGCGTTGCGCGACGGCGTGCATGTGTCCGTGTATCACATGGCGCGGATCAAGGCACGGCAGTAAAGGCTCGGCCGACGCGTATCCGCCAGCAGGCGCGGCCGCGAGGCCGCGCGTCATATTCATTCGCGAATTCATTCGTTTTCTGCCGGCTGCGCCCGTCATATCGTTGAACGATTTGCCGGTCGCCTCGGCCGGCGTGCGCTTTTCCGCAACGATCCTGCGCGGCGTTGCACGTCGGCTGGCTTCATCGTCATCACTTCATGGCTCACGCATCACAGCCATCGCTTCGCGCGCCGCACCTCCCCGCAACCGCCTCTTTCAACGGACCCGCTTCGATGAAATCCGCTCTCCGGAATCTGACTGCCGCCTGCCTGTTCGCCGCCGCGGGTGCGGCGTTTGCCGCTGCCACGCCCACGGGCGCCCCGGTGACGAGCGCATCGCCCGACGGCGCGCATCTGCCGCCCGGCATCGCATGGCAGCACGGCGACGTCGACGCCGCCTTCGCGTTGGCGAAGCGTACCGGCAAGCCGCTGCTGCTCTACTGGGGCGCGGTGTGGTGTCCGTCATGCAACCAGGTGAAGTCGACGATCTTCAGCCAGCAGGCATTCAAGACCCGCTCGTCGTTCTTCGTGCCCGTGTATCTCGACGGCGATACCGAAAGCGCGCAGAAGCTCGGTGAGCGTTTCAAGGTGCACGGCTATCCGACGATGATCCTGTTCCGACCCGACGGCACCGAAGTGACGCGGCTGCCGGGCGAAGCCGATCTCGACCGCTACATGCAGGCGCTGTCGCTCGGGATGACGGCTGCGCACCCGGTGCGGCAGACGCTCGCAACGGCGCTGAAGAACGGTGCATCGCTGACGCCGGACGAATGGCGCCTGCTGGCCGACTATTCGTGGGACACCGACGGTGCGCTGCCGGTGCCGGCCAATCGCGTCGCCGAGACGCTGCAGTCGCTCGCGCAACGCGCGCGCGCGGCCGGCGCGAAGGCCGAATCGGCGCGCTTCGCGCTGAAGGCGGCCGTGGTCGCCGCGTCCGACGATCCGGCGCAGGCCGGCGCGCTCGACAAGGCGGCGCTTGCCGATTCGCTGCGCACGGTGCTGCAGGATCCCGCATGGTCGCGGGCCGATTCGGACGTGCTGGTCGCGGCGCCCGCGCGCGTGGTCGCGTATCTCGGTGGCGGCGATGCGCAGCGCGCGAAATTGCGCGGCGCATACGACGCGGCGCTTGCGCGGCTGTCGACGGACACCACGCTGTCGTCGATCGACCGGCTGATGGCGCTGCACGGCCGCGTGCTGCTCGCGCGCGGCGATGCGCACAAGGGCGCGCCGCTGACTGCGCCGGCGCTGGCCGATACCGCGCGCAAGCAGATCGCCGCATCGGTGCAGGGGGCCGCGAATGCCTACGAGCGGCAGGCGCTCGTCAGCGAAGGCGCGGACACGCTGACCGACGCGGGCCTGTACGACGAGTCGGAAGCGTTGCTGAAGGCCGAGTTGCCGCGTTCGTCCACCCCGTACTACTTCATGTCCGGGCTGGCCGCGAATGCGAAAGCGCGTGGCGACAAGGCCGCCGCGCTCGACTGGTACCGCAAGGCGTACGACGCGGCGAGCGGGCCGGCGACGAAGCTGCGCTGGGGTGCGACCTATTTTGCGAATGCGGTCGAACTGGCGCCGGATGATTCGGCGCGCATCGAAGGGATTGCCGCGAGCGTGCTCGCGCAGGCCGACAAGACCCGGGACGCGTTCTACGGCGCGAACCTGCGCGCGTTGACCAAGGTCGTCACGCAGCTGAACCGCTGGCGCGGCAGCGGCGCACACGATGCATCGGTCAGGTCGATCGCGAGGCAGTTCGACGGCATCTGTGGGAAACTGCCCGCCGGCGATCCGCAGGCAAGCGCCTGCGCGCGCCTGATCCAGCCGGTCAAGGCATAGCATCCGGTGGCACTGCGTGCGCTTTCGGGATGCCGGCCGGCGCTTTTCCCGATACCAACGAGGCCACCGACACCATGCCCCATCTGACGCTCGAATATTCCGCGAACCTCGACGGGTTCGACGCCGGCGCGACCCTGCGTGCGCTCAATGCCGTCCTGGCCGCGTCCGGCCATTTCGACGAGCTCGACATCAAGAGCCGCGCGCTGCGGTTCGATACCTTCGCGGTCGGCACGTCGCCGGCGCCGCGCGCGTTCGTCCATGCGAAGCTCGCGGTGCTGAGCGGCCGGACGACTGACGTCAAGCGCGAATTCTCGGAGCAGGTGCTGGCGGAACTGAAGCGGCACGTCGTCGCGCCGCTAGGCACGCACCTGCAACTGTGCGCGGAAATACTGGAGCTGGAGCGCGAGTCCTACGCGAAAGCGAGCATCGAGCCGCGCTGACCGGTGCGCGCTGCGCGGGCCGGGAACGCGGCGCTGACGCGAGCGCGGTTCACGGGTTCGACACCCGACTATTGGCCCGTGGCGTACGCGCCGCGATGACCGTATCCGGCGCCTGTGGCCTGCGGCGCGCCCTGTTGACGGGCGATCTTCGCTTCGGCGGCTTGAATGCTGGCAGGGTAGAACCAGTCGCTCGGCTGAAAGCCGGCCTTTTTCAGTGCAACCACTTCTGAATGAACTTCGGCGCGCGTGAGCGGCGAGTTGGCTTGCGCCTGCGCGGCGACGGGAGCGGCGAATGCGGCCGCGAGGGCGATCGTGCGGATCAGCGGGTTCATGAGCGGATACCTCCATGTTTTCGACGGTGCCGATCGCACACGGTGACCGTCGAAACCAGTGTAGGCCTCGCCCGACTCGCGAAAAATGCCGCTACGCCCAACGTAGTGTTCTGCGGAAGACAACAATGAGCGAGCCGTCGAGCGTGCCTGAACGGCGCCCGGCAAAAAGGGGAGGAGCGGGGAGGAACCGGCCGCATCGACGCGGCCGGCGGGCGGCGGCCCTGAGACGGGCCACCGCGGAGGGTGTTACACGAGCCCCGTCGTGTAGTACACGGCGATCACGAAGAACACGGCGAGCGTCTTGATGACTGTGACCGCGAAGATGTCGCGATACGACTCGCGGTGCGTGAGGCCCGTGACCGCGAGCAGCGTGATCACCGCGCCGTTGTGCGGCAGCGTGTCCATGCCGCCGCTCGCCATCGCGACGACCCGGTGCAGCACGTCCAGCGGGATATTGGCGGCCTGCGCACCCTTGATGAACAGGTCCGACATCGCGGCGAGCGCGATGCTCATGCCGCCCGATGCCGAGCCCGTGATGCCGGCAAGCGAGCTGACCGACACGGCCGCGTTGACGAGCGGGTTCGGAATGCTCTTCAGCGCATCGCCCACGACCAGGAAGCCCGGCAGTGCGGCGATCACGCCACCGAAGCCGTATTCCGACGCGGTGTTCATCGCGGCGAGCAGCGCGCCGCCGACGGCGGCCTTCGAGCCGGCCGCGAAGCGATCGCTGACGCGCTTGAACGCGGTCAGCACCACCAGCACGATGCCGAGCAGCAGCGCGGCCTCGACCGACCAGATCGCGACGACCGTCTTGATCGATGCCGTTACGGGCGCATGCACGCCCGGCAGCACGTCCGGCGCGACCGTGTACGACGCGGCGCCATACCACTGCGGGATCAGCTTCGTGAACGCGAAGTTCGACACGCCGACGAGGATCAGCGGCAGGATCGCGAGTGCGGGATTCGGCAGCGACGTCGTCTCGACGCGCTCCGGCTCGTTGACGAGTGACGTGCCGTAGCCTTCGCCCTTCGCCATCGCCGAGCGGCGGCGCCATTCCAGATAGCTGAGGCCGACGACGATGATGAACAGCGAGCCGATCGTGCCGAGTGCGGGCGCGGCCCACGCGGTCGTCTTGAAGAACGTGGTCGGGATGATGTTCTGGATCTGCGGCGTGCCGGGCAGCGAATCCATCGTGAACGAGAACGCGCCGAGCGCGATCGCGCCGGGCATCAATCGTTTCGGAATGTTGCTCTGGCGATAGAGTTCGGCCGCGAACGGATAGACCGCGAACACCACGACGAACAGCGACACGCCGCCATAGGTGAGTAGCGCGCACACCGCGACGATCACCGCATTCGCACGCGAGCGGCCGATGTAGCGGATGGCCGCATGGACGATCGACTCGGAGAACCCGGAGAGTTCGATCACCTTGCCGAATACCGCGCCGAGCATGAACACCGGGAAATACAGTTTGACGAAGCCGACCATCTTCTCCATGAAGATGCCGGAGAAGACCGGGGCGACGGCGGCGGGGTCGGTCAGGAGCACCGCGCCGAGCGCGGCGATCGGCGCGAACAGGATCACGCTGTAGCCGCGGTACGCGGCAAACATCAGGAACGCCAGCGCGGCGAGGACGATCACGAAAGACAAGGGAGTCTCCTAATGGCTTTGGTTGTTGTTCGATCGCGCGACGCGCCGCGGACCGGCTCAGGTTCGTGCAGGTTTCGTGCCATCGGCCGGATTGCGCCGCCGGACGTGGGTCCGCCGGAGACCGGCGGGCCCGCGCCGGTCGTTGTCTGACGATTCTACATAAAACGTCTCCATCCGGAGACGAAATGGCCATCCGGCCAGCCCGTGGAATGGGGCAGGGCTTTCCCGGGCAACGCATCGCGGCGTGTCTCCGAAGTGAGATAATCCGTCTCGATCCGGAGACAACCGGTCGAAGATACACGGAGACGAAGACACGATGATGAACGATTGGGCCCGCCTGCCCGTCAACTACGGCGACGTGCTGCGGCGCGCCGCCGAGTCGTTGTTCCGGACCTTCGAGGATTCGAGCGCGGGCACGGTGGTCGTCGATCGCGATGCGCGCGTCGTGTGGATGAACGAACGGTACGCGGCGCGTTTCGGTTTCGCGGATCCGCAGCAGGCCGTCGGCCTCGACTGCGAGGCGGTGATCCCGAACAGCCTGATGCGCGAGGTCGTGTCGACCGGGCAGCCAATCCTGCTCGACATCATGGAGACAGGCCGCGAGCCGCTCGTCGTCACGCGCCTGCCGCTGAAGAACGAGGCCGGCGAAACGGTCGGCGCGATCGGCTTCGCGCTGTTCGACCAGTTGAAGACGCTCACGCCGATTTTTTCCCGTTATGCACAGCTTCAGCAGCAACTGATCGCGACGCAGCGTTCGCTCGCGCAGGCGCGCCGCGCGAAATACACGTTCGCGAGCTTCGTCGGCACGAGCGCCGCGAGCCTCGAAACCAAGCGCCAGGCGCGCCGCGCCGCGCAGGTCGATTCGCCGGTGCTGCTGCTCGGCGAGACGGGCACCGGCAAGGAACTGCTCGCGCATGCGATCCATGCGGCGTCGGCGCGCGCCCTCCAGCCGCTCGTGACCGTCAACGTCGCCGCGATTCCCGACACGCTGCTCGAAACCGAATTCTTCGGCGCGGCGCCCGGTGCGTACACGGGCGCGGATCGCAAGGGGCGCGTCGGCAAGTTCGAGCTGGCCGATCGCGGCACGCTGTTTCTCGACGAGATCGGCGACATGCCGCTGCCGCTGCAGGGCAAGCTGCTGCGCGTGCTGCAGGACAAGGAATTCGAGCCGGTCGGCTCGAACCGGATCGTGCGCGCGGACGTCCGGATCATCGCTGCCACGAGCGCCGACCTGCCGGCGCTGGTCGCGGCCGGGCGTTTCCGCGCGGATCTCTATTACCGGCTGAACGTGCTGACGATCCACGCGCCGCCGCTGCGCGAGCGCGCGTCCGACATCGCGGCGCTCGTCTACGCGACGCTCGAGGAACTGGCCGCGCAGCACGGCCGCGCCGCCCATTGCGAGCTGACAGACGATGCGCTGCGGATGCTCTGTGCGTATCCGTGGCCCGGCAACGTGCGCGAGTTGCGCAATACGCTCGAACGCGCGCTGATGCTGTCGGACCGGTCGGTGATCGATGCGCGTGCGCTCGCGCCGTTCCTCGGGCCGGTGCGCGTATCGACGGACGGCGCAGCATCGGCGCAGCGGGCGGCCGTATCGCCGGCCGAGCGGCGGGCGGGCGAGGTGCCTGCTGCGCCGGCCGCTTCGTATGCGGATGCGTTGGCAGCGTGGGAGCGCCAGTTCCTGACCGATGCGCTGGCGGCCTGCGACGGGAAGGTGGTGGAAGCGGCGGCGCGCATCGGGATCGGCCGCGCGACGCTGTACAAGAAGCTGGCGGCGCTGGGCATCGACCGGTAGGCCGATCGGCAAAGCCGGCGTGGTCGGACGTGACGCATCGAACAGGAGATCACGATGAAGCGGATCGGCATCGCAGGGTGGCTGACGATGATGCTGGCGACCACTGCGCTCGCGCAGTCGGGCGACGTCGACGCGCCCGAGGCGCGGCGCAACTGGTACAACGATCCATTTATCGCGCTGTCGCAGGACGTGGCCGAATGCCCGTTGCCGCTCGGCCCGTGGATGACCCGGGCCGAGATGACGGACGATGCGCATTACCGCGCGGAACGCGGCACCACCTGCTGGCTCGCGCACCGCTGCTCGAAGCCGAACTCGTATATGTATGACGCACCGATCGCCGACGCGGTGAAGGCGCACTTCGCCGGCTCCGATCGGCTGCATGGGACGAGCCTGTGGATCACCGTGCAGCGGCGTTTCATTTACGTCGAAGGATGTGCGGATACGGCGTTCGATCGGCAGGCGTTGCAACGCGAACTCGAGGTGCTTCCGGACGTCGAGCAGGTATTCGTTCGCATCACCGACGATCCGCGCAAGCGCTTGCCGTACAAGGCGCGCGGGCAACCCGGCCGCACGCCGGACTGACGGTGGAAGGGCCGCGCATGGCATACTCGCGACATTCAAAAAAAGGTTGACGGGAAGAACAATGAAACACATGCTTGCGTCGGTCTGTCGGTGGCCTCGGGCGGCCGTCGTGTTGGCTCTGGTTGCAGGGCTCGGCGGGTGCGGCGGCGCCGCGCCACTGTTCACCTCGGACGGGCGTCCGACTACGCAGGTGCAATGCACCGGCCGCGACTGGAGCAATTGCACGGACAACGCCCGGGCGATCTGCAACGGGGATTTCGACGTGCTTCAGCAATCGAGTGATGACACAACGCGAAATCTTCTCTTCGCGTGCAAGAAGAAAAGCGGTTATTGATCCCGAGATAACCGGCTGAGGAGACCACGATCGGGCGAAGCGCTTTTCTGTTGGCTGAGCGTCATTTATTTTTCACGAATAACCCTCACGGAGTCCCATCCATATGGCGACCTACAGGCAACTGACCGTGCAGCTCGAACGGCTTCAGCAAAAGATCGACAAGGAGCGCGAAAAGGCGATTGCCGATGCGATTGCCGATATCCGCGCGAAAATCGAGGAATACGACATTACGCCGGAAGAGCTCGGGTTTCGCCCGGTAGGGGGAGCTGCTGCCACAGCGAAGCCGAAGCGGACGTCGCCGCCGAAATACCAGAACCCGAAGACGGGCGAAACCTGGAGTGGCCGCGGGCGGGCGCCGGTGTGGCTCGGCAAGAATCGCGAGCGTTTCCTGATCAAGGACTGACTCCCGAAAAACCTCACCTTTCGTGTGCTGACTGACGGTGCGAATGGCCATGCGGCCGTCGCACCGTTTTGTTTTTGTGCATTCCCGGCGTGATTCCCGCTGGCGTATTGAACTGCGACGCCGCGCAATTAACGGATCCCGTTTTGCGAATTCGCCGCGATTCGACCGCATATCGCGGCGAATTCCCGTAAACAGACCTGCAATTGCGCAGCCTATGCGCATCGGCCAGCGCCATTCTCGCGGTGCACGCGTGCCGCGAATTCCGATCACCGCTCGCATGTTTGTGGATGGCGCCGTGCAATTCCCGAAGATACTCACCATAGCTCCTGTAAATCCTCACCTTTGACGAAGCGGACGCGGCGTCGCACCGCATGCCGGCACCGGGTGCGCCGAGCGAATGGGCTCGGCCGGTGCGCGGCGATGGCGGGCCGTGCTCGTGTTGCAGGCTCATGGTGCGAGCGTTGATGCGTGTCGAATAGTCGGCCGTTCGGCATATAGGCAGCCGCATGCGCTTCGCCTATGCTTGGGGTTCGCGTCGATCGGCGTATGGCGCGGTGCGTGCCGCACGCCGATCGAGTCGTCTTTCGTTACCGCAGGGAGCCGATGTGACCGTTCGCCATCTCGATGCGTTGTTCCAGCCCAAGTCCGTTGCGGTCGTCGGCGCGTCGTCGCGCGTGGGCAGTATCGGCGCGATGGTGTGGTCGCGCGTGCTCGACGGTGCATTCCAGGGGCCCGTGTGGCCCGTCAATCCGAAGTATCGTGACCTGCACGGGCATGCGGTCGTTTCCGATGTCGACCGGTTGCCCGCGCCGCCGTCGGTTGCGGTGATCTGTACGCCGCCCGCGACCTGGGCCGGCATCGTGCGCAAGCTCGGCGAGCTCGGCACGCGCGTCGCGGTGATCGTCGGCGAGGCGCGCACGGACGCCGATCGCGCCGCGCTCGATCGCACGCTGAAGGCGGCGAAGCCGTTCGTGCTTCGTATCGTCGGGCCGGGCAGTCTCGGCGTGCTGTCGCCTGCGCGGCATGCGCATTTCGGTGCTCCGGCCTATACGGTGCGATCGGGCGGCGTCGCGTGGGTGTCGCAATCGAATGCGCTGACGAACGCGGTGCTCGGCTGGGCCGACGCGCGGGGCCTCGGCTTTTCGCATGTCGTCGCGCTCGGTGGCGAGTCCGACGTCGATGCGGGCGACGTGCTCGACTATCTCGCGAGCGATCCCGGCACGCGCGCGATCCTGCTCGAACTCGATACCGTGCGCGCCGCGCGCAAGTTCATGTCGGCCGCGCGCGCGGCCGCGCGCAACAAGCCGGTACTCGCATTGCGCACCGGCCGCGCGGATCCCGGCGACGCGCTCTATACGGCGGCGTTCCAGCGCGCGGGGATGGTGCGTGTCGATGCGCTCGACGATCTGCTCGACGAGATCGAGACGCTCGGCGTCGGCCGCGTCACCGCGCGCGGCGCGGCCACGCTGGTGACGAGCGATGCGGGCGTCGCGAAACTCGCGGTCGATGCGGTGGCCGAGGTGCGCGACGTGCTGGCCGACTGGTCACCCGCGGCCACGTCGGCCGTGTCGGCTGCGCTGCCGCATCTCGCGTCGCCCGGCAATCCGCTGACACTGGGCGACGATGCGCGCCCCGAGCATTTTGCTGCGGCGATCAAGGCGCTCGCGCCGTTCCCGCAAACAGGCACGCTGTTCGTCGTCCATTCGACCTCCCACAGTGCGCCGGCCGATGCGGTTGCGCACACGCTGATCGAAGCGCGGCAGCATGCGCATCGCGGCATCCTCGCGTGTTTCTTCGGCGCGGTCGATGCCGCGACGCGCGATGCCCTTCACGCGAACGGCATTCCCGTGCACACCACGCCGCAGCGGCTCGCACGCGCATATGCGCGTCTCGTCGACTACAGCCTCGGGCGACAACTGCTGATGCAAACGCCCGAGGGTACGCTGCCGCAGCCGGCCGAGTGTGTGGCATCCGCACAGGCCGAGGCGCGCCGGATGGTCGAAGCGGGCCAGCATGAGCTGACTGGCGAAGCCGCGGCGCGCTGGCTGTCGCATTTCGGCCTGCAGGGTGAGCCGGCCGTCGAGCCGGCCGGCACGAAAGTCGTCGATGTCACGGTCGACATGTACGACGATTCGAACTTCGGCCCGGTGTTTCGCTATGCCGTGCCGCCTGCGGACGGCGTGTCGGCGCCGTTCGTCGTCTATGGCCTGCCGCCGCTGAACACCGTGCTCGCTCGTGCGGTGATGGAGCGCTCGCCGTATGCGCGCAGCACACCCATCGAGCCGACGCTCGACGCGTTGACGGCGCTGTCGCAGGTCGTCTGCGACGTGCGCGAAGTCGTTGCGATGTCGGTCACGCTGCGCGTGCGGTCCGACCGCGCGCACGTGATTGCGCCGCGCGTCACGCTGGCCGCGGGGCGCAGCCGGCTTGCGATCATGCCGTATCCGCGCCACCTCGAACAGACGCTCGAGTGGCGCGGCGAGACTGTGACGATCCGCCCGATCCGTCCCGAAGACGAGGCTGCGCACAATGAACTGCTCGGCGCAATGACGCCGGACGATCTGCGGATGCGTTTCTTCGGCGCGGTGCGCAGCTTCGATCATTCGCAGGTGGCGCGCATGACGCAGATCGATTACGACCGTGAGATGGCCTTCATCGTGTCGTTCACCGATGTGTCCGGGCGGGATCACACGCTTGCGGTAGCACGCGCGGTTGCGGATCCCGACAACGAGACGGCGGAGTTCGCGATCGCGGTACGACCCGATCAGAAGGGCAAGGGCCTTGGCCGGCTGATGATGGCCCGGATCATCGACTATGCGCGTTCGCGCGGAACCGCATGGATGATCGGCGAGGCGCTGCGCGAGAACTCGGCGATGATCTCGCTTGCGAAGTCGTGCGGTTTTGCTGTGTCGACGACGGAGGAGCCCGGCGTCGTGGGCTTCAGGATGAAGCTGCAGCCGTAGCGTCTGCCGGCGATCCGACGCACGGAGACGGTGCATGTCGTGGACGTCTCTGTGCTTCCGGCATGTTGCGGATATTAACGATAAGGAATGCAGAGCATTTGAACGTGTCTCGCGAGCGGAGCGATCACGAACGTGTCGGCGCCTGTTCGCAACGGTAATACCGACGCTCGTATGGCGTTGCGAGACGCGTGCCGCTTGCCGCGATATCCATCCCGCGCCACTGTTTTCTGCAAGGTGTCTACACGCATTGACCGCCGCATTTCAGCCTCGAAAATTCGAATTTTCCCAATAGGTGAGACTTTTCGGGATCCGCTGGTGAGCTTCTTCGGGAAGGTCGAGGTGAGCCGATACGGGAGCGCTTGGTGAGCCTTCCCGGGAGTAGTCGGTGAGCCTCTACGGGAGTGGCCGGTGAGACTCTGCGGGAGTGGCCGGTGAGCCTTTCCGGGGCGTATCGGTGAGGGTCTGCGGGAAGTGTCGGTGAGGACATCCGGGAGGCTTGGGTGAGGGTTTCCAGGAGCCTTGGTGAGGTTTTTCGGGAGGCACAGGTGAGTGTCTGCGGGATGCCAAGGTGAGACTTTTCGGGAGCACCCGGATGCACAGCTCCCACAGGCGCAGTGCCGGCCAGGGCCGGCGTCACGCAGGGGGCGGGCACGCATGAACCGTGCCCGCGGCTACCTTCAGGCAGCGAGTTTCGTCGCCGCGTCGTTCACCTGATCGCGCGAAATCGCGAGTTCCTCGAGGTGCGGATCGGCATAGACGGCGCCGGTTTCGCGCTCGAGGCGGGCGATCGTCAGTGCACAGCGCGCGGTGTCCTTGGGCATTGCGATGAAGCGCTTGACCGATTCGCCGGACGTGAACGCTTCGAACAGCGCGCCGCGCACGTCGTCCGGAAGCGTCTTGGTCCACTGGTACGGCTTGCCATTGAACGTGATCGACGGCGGCAGCGTGCGTTCCTTCTTGGTCGCGGTGATGAGCCCGTAGGTGCGGGCCGCGTCGCCGATCTGCTCGGGCGAGAAGAGTTCGTCGGGCGTGATGTCGAACTGCTCGATGTAGTTCTCGATCGCCTGCATTGCGGTGGCACGATCGTCGCGCTTCTTCTGCGCGCGCGCGACGATATCGCGCAGTTCGTCCGCCTCTTCGGGCGTGATCGTGAAGCTTGCCTGCTTCTGCTGAAGTTCGGAGAAACGCTGGAATTCTTGATCGTTCAGAAGTTTGGCCATGACATCCATCGGACACGACGGCCGCGACAACCGGCCGCCGTAGTTTTTGAGAGGGCCGCTATTTTAGCGTAGCGCCGTGGACGCACGATATGGCACCGTGCGTCGCGCTCCGCAGAGATGTTGTGGGCGACCGGGGCCGGCGCAATGGCGCCGTACCCGGTGCGCTCCGCCGAGCCTGCGCGTCAGCAGGTCTCGTCGCGGCACATCGACAGAAGGGCGGCCGTGTCGCGCAACCCTTCGACGACCGTGTCGACGGACGGCGCCATGTGCGCATCGATCCGGCGCATGTACGGGCACGTCAGCACCGCGATCGCATGGCCGGACGGCCCGAGGATCGGCGCGGTCAGGTCGGTCACGCCGTAGGCCTGGCGGCTGTCCTGGCGCAGGTAGCCGGTCTGCCGGATGGACTGGCACGCATACGCGAGTTCCTGCTCGTTCAGCGGCGCTTCGCCTTTGACCTTGCGGTGCTCGGCGAGCATGTGCGCGCGATGCTCGGCGCCCTGGAACGACAGCATCACGCGCCCCGATGCCGTATCGGCGAGCCCGACGCGCGAGCCGAGCCGGACCGACACGCCCCACGAGCCGGGGCCGTCGACCTGCGCGATCACGAGCAGGTTGCCGCGATCGTAGACGGACAGGTGGCACGATTGTTCGGAGGCGTCGGCGAAGCGCTGCATCGGCGGCAAGGCTTCGGCGATCAGCCGGCTCATCGGCGGATGCCGATGCGCGAGCGAGAACAGCTTGAGGCTGAGCGTGTAGCGGTCGCCGCCGGTCGAGCGCATCACGTAGCGGCGTGCGACGAGGCGCTCGAGCATCCGGTAGATCTCGCTCGCGTTGCGGCCGAGTTCCTTCGTGATTTCGGTGCGGGTAAGGCCTTCTTTCTGCTCCGACAGGAGTTCGAGAATATCGAGACCCTTATCGAGCGCGGGTGCGCGATAGCGGTCGATTGCGCCCATCGATTCCCGAGCGTCGCAGCCGGGAATCAGGTCGTTGGTTGTTTGCATTGTCGGTGTGGAGTTGGGGGTGACTTTCGATCGATTGGCGACGCACGCTGACCGATTCTGCAACACGCTTGTGTCGAGCCTGCGTGTGGCGACGAACGCCATCCGTTTGAGCTTAACAACAAACACTTAGTGTGCAATGCAGCGTCTTTTTACCGATCGTTACCGGACAAGAACGGATCGATTCCCTTTCAGGATGACAGGGAAGCCCCGAATACCCGGTATTCATGACAGGTGGCACGGGTTCAAGGCGTTTGAAAGGCAATCGAGGGGCCGCGCGGGCCCCGATGCTGCGCCGCAGCGTCGGCGGGCGCACCAATAGTCGGTATCCGTCGCGGGTCATTTCACGGCGCGCGGCCGATGGTACAAAGGCTGGCGGGCCAGCGACGGTGCGGCCGCGCGTGAAGCCGGCCGGTACGGGCCGGACCATGTCGCGGGTGCCGGGCCGTCGTCGCCGATGCGCAGACCGGCGGCTGCCCGTTCGATGTGCGCCGTACTTACGTGCGGCGCCACGATCGCTGCGCCCGCGCGACCCTCGCGCGTCGAACGGCATGCCGGATGCGGCGCCGACGCGCGCAATCGACGATCGACAATCAGTCCGGCGCGCGGCCGTGAAGGGCCGCGTCAGCCGGTATCCTGTCCCATTCGACAACAGAGGTTGAGCACGATGAAACTGCTTCGCTATGGCCCGTCCGGCCAGGAAAAGCCCGGTATTCTCGACGCGGACGGCCGGATTCGCGACCTGTCCGCACATGTGCCGGACCTGTCCGGCGATGTGCTGTCCGACGCGGGTCTCGCGCGGCTGCGCGCGATCGATCCGGCCACGCTGCCGCTGGTGTCAGGCGAGCCGCGCATCGGCGCGTGCGTCGGGCATGTCGGCAAGTTCATCGGCATCGGCCTGAACTATGCCGATCACGCGGCCGAAGCCGGCATGCCGGTACCTAAGGAGCCGGTCGTGTTCGGCAAGTGGACGAGCTCGATCTGCGGCCCGAACGACGGAATCGACATCCCGAAAGGGTCGGTCAAGACCGACTGGGAAGTCGAGCTGGGCGTCGTGATCGGCGCGGCCTGCAAGGACGTCGACGAAGCGCGCGCGCTCGATTACGTCGCGGGCTACTGCGTCGTCAACGACGTGTCCGAGCGTGAATGGCAGATCGAGCGCGGCGGCCAGTGGGACAAGGGCAAGGGTTTCGACACGTTCGGCCCGATCGGCCCATGGCTCGTCACGCGCGACGAGGTGCCCGATCCGCAGCGTCTCGACCTGTGGCTCGAAATCGACGGCCACCGCTATCAGAGCGGCAACACGCGCACGATGGTGTTCACCGTCGCGCAGCTGATCGCCTATCTGTCGCGCTGCATGACGCTGCAGCCGGGCGACGTGATCACGACCGGCACGCCGCCGGGCGTCGGCATGGGCATCAAGCCGTCGCCGGTATTCCTCAAGGCCGGCCAGATGGTGCGGCTCGGTGTCGAAGGACTCGGCGAGCAACTGCAGCACACGCGCGACGCGCGGTAACCGCGCATCCGGCGATCCCGTTGAACGACCGCCGGATACCGATGATTCAAAGGCAAGGGCCCGCTTCCGCATTGCGCGGAATCGGGCCCTTGGCGTTGGTACGCGGGCCGGATCAGACGACGTTGTCGAGTTCGCAGTGCGCTTCCAGCCGATACCCGTCGGGATCGACGACGAACGCCGCGTAGTAGCCAGGGCCATAGTGTTCGCGCTTGCCCGGCCCGCCGTTGTCGTGGCCGCCGTGCTCGAGCGCGGCACGGTAGAACGCGTCGACTTCGACCGGCGACGCGGCCTTGAACGACAGGTGCAGCCCCGAATCGGGATCGGCGGCGATGGGGCGAGCCGCGTGCTGCAACCACAGCTCCGGCTCGGTCGTGCCGTACCCGATGGAGCCGTCGTCGCTGTATAGCCGTTTGTAGCCGAGCGCGCCGAGCGTGCTGTCGTAGAACGTCCGGCTGCGGCCGATGTGTGCAACGCCGAACGAAAGGTGATCGATCATCTGTTGGCTCCTTGGACTGAGAGGGGACTTCGGTGCGGCAACGTTGTTTTAACCACCATGCTGGTTATGTTAGAAAGTGCCCGCGGGCTTGTCAACCGGCATGCTGGTTAGATACGATCCGGGCATGAGCGATACGCAACCTTCCGTCACGATGGACTGCCTGATTCCGGCACCGCCCGAGACCCTGAGCATCGATTTCGCGAACACGCTGTATTGGCGTGGCAGCGACCCGCCGACGGAGACCTTCGGCACGATGGACGACCTGTTGGCGTGGTGTCGCGAGCAGGCCGGCGTGCCGGCTAACTTGGCGGAAGCGTGCCGCGCGCACGTCGAAGAGGAGGGGGAACCGGCGATGCTGACGCGCGCGCTCGCATTGCGCGAGGCGCTGTACCGCCTTTTTCATGCGCAGGCCGAGCAGCGCGAGCCACTCGCCGACGATCTCGCGCTGCTCGGCGGCTTCCTGGCGGAAGCAGCGCCGCGCGCCGCGCTGGCGCGCATCGATGGCGGCTATGCGTGGCGGGTCGGGGAGGGGCGTGCGACGCTGGCCGGGCTGCTGAGCCCGGTACTGTGGTCGGCGATCGACCTGCTCGGCGGTGCGCGGCTCGCGAAGGTCAAGCGTTGCGCGAACGACGCCTGCCAGTGGTTGTTCATCGACGACAGCAAGAACGGCAGCCGCCGCTGGTGTTCGATGTCGTCGTGCGGCAATCGCGCGAAGGCGTACCGCCACTATCACAAGGCCGGCTGACGGACGGCTCGGTCACTGCGCGGCAGCCGACCCTACTTCACCGACAACTTCCGCCACAGCGTCGTCTTGCTGATGCCGAGCATCGCGCACGCGCGGTCGCGGTCGCCGCCGCATGCATCGAGTACCGCACGGATCTCGTCGGCTTCCGCGCGACGGCGGCGCGCGTGCAGCGTCTGCGCATCGTCGCTGTCGGCCGTGTCGGGCGGTGCCGCGAACAGCTCGGGCGCGATCGCCTGTAGCGCGCCGGGATCGAGCGTGCCGCACGCGGCGGCCGGGTCGCTTTCGTCGACTTCCTCGGCCAGCTCCACAGCGATCCGCTCGATCACGTTCTGCAGTTCGCGCACGTTGCCGGGCCACCGGTAGCGCGCAAGCGCAGCCTGCGTCGTGCCGAGCACGCGCGCGGCATCGGTAGCGTCGCGCAGGCGTTCGGCGAGGCGCGGTTCGCGTCGTGCGGCCTGCACGAGCAGCGTGGCCGCGAGCGCCGGGATGTCGGCTGCGCGCTCGCGCAGCGGCGGCAGGCCGACGTTCAGGATGTTGAGCCGGTAGTAGAGATCCGCGCGGAACGTGCCGGCCTCGACGGCCGCGAGCAGTGGACGGTGCGTCGCGGCGATCACGCGCACGTCGATGCGGATCGGCTCGGTCGAGCCGAGGCGGATCACCTCGCGCTCCTGCAGCACCCGCAGCAGCCGGCTTTGCAGCGACGGCGGCATCTCGCCGATCTCGTCGAGAAACAGCGTGCCGCGGTGGGCGGCTTCGAACAGGCCGGTCTTGCCGCCGCGCCGCGCGCCCGTGAACGCGCCTTCCTCATAGCCGAACAACTCGCTCTCGAGCAGCGCTTCCGGGAACGCGCCGCAGTTGACCGCGACGAACGGGTAGCTGCGCCGCGCGGACAGCGCGTGCAGGCTCTGAGCGATCATCTCCTTGCCGGTGCCGCTCTCGCCGAGCACGAGCACGGTCGCGTCGGATTTCGCGTAACGGCGCACGAGATCGCGCACGCGCGCCATCGGCGCCGACGCGCCAACCACGTCGTCGAGCGCGTAGCGCGCCGCGAACTGCTGCGTGGTGGGCTGCGAACGCAACGCGCGGTCGAGCCGTTCGACCGCGCGCGATTCCTGGAACGTCAGCACGCTGCCCGACGTGACGCCGCGATCGACGAGCGGCCCGCGATGCACGACATAGCGCACGCCGCGCACGGTGGCGAGCGCGTCGCCGTCCTCGCCGCGCAGCGTGCGCAGCTCGGGCCGCAGGTCGACGAGCGCGCGGCCGACGGCCGCCGCGGGTTCGACCCCGAGCGCCGACGCGAGCCGTTCGTTGATCGCTTCCACGCGGCCGCGCGCGTCGAGTGCGACCACGCCGTCGCGCAGGTGCTGGAGCAGGTTGTCGAGCCGCTGGCGGCGGAATGCCTCGGCATGCGTCGCATATGCGACTTCGAGTGCCGTATCGACGGCCTTGCGCACCGATGCGTGCGAATACAGGAACACCGCGCCCATGCCGGCGCTGGCCGCGAGATCGGTGACGAGGCCGGGGCCGACGATCGTCTCGATGCCGCGGTCGCGCAGCTCGTGTACGCAGGCTTCCGCTTCCTGCGCGGACTGATATGACGCAAACTGCACGTCGAGGCCGTACGCGGCGACGAAGCGGCGCACTTCGGGCGGCGTTTCTCCGGCGCTGACGAGCGCGATCCGCGACGCGTCGCGCCGGGCGCGCGCGAGCGCCTGCATCACGTCGAAGCCGGTCGGCGACACGACCACCACCGGCACCTGCGCACGCGTCTTCAGGAAGCCGCCGTTCGAGCCGGCCGCGACGATCACGTCGGGCCGCGCGGTGCCGGCCTCGGCGATCGCGCTGAGCGCATCCTCATAGGCGCGCGTGACGATGCGCACGTCGGCGCGTTCGTCGAATTCGCCGGCGATCTCGCGAAAGAGGTCGCGCAGGCGGCTGATGCCCATCGCCCAGATGCGCGGGCGCGCCGCGCGATCGGCCGGGCCGACGGGTTTGGTCGAGGAGAGGTCCATGACGGTCGATTATGCGCGTGCGATTTCATTTTTGAAACTTGAAATTGCTGAATTGAAATCACCGGACAGTGCGGCGCCCGGGCCGGTTGCTTAAGAATCAGTGGGTTAGCGACGTTGTGCGAGCTGGCCCGGTCCTTGCTGTTAATGGTCGTTCCTTCAGGAGGCCGTTCATGAGCAATACGCATCTTCAGAGCGCCGGCGCGAAATTCCGCGCGGCAGTCGCGGCGGAGCAGCCGCTGCAGGTGGTGGGCGCGATCACCGCGTACGCAGCCAAGATGGCACAGGCCGTCGGCTTCAAGGCCGTGTATCTCTCGGGTGGCGGCGTCGCCGCGAACTCGCTCGGGATCCCCGACCTCGGCATCAGCACGATGGAAGACGTGCTGATCGACGCGAACCGGATCACCAACGCAACCGACCTGCCGCTGCTGGTCGACATCGATACCGGCTGGGGCGGCGCGTTCAACATCGCGCGCACGGTGCGCTCGTTCATCAAGGCCGGCGTCGCGGCCGTGCACCTGGAAGACCAGGTCGGCCAGAAGCGCTGCGGCCACCGTCCGGGCAAGGAAGTCGTGCCGGTCGAAGAAATGGTCGATCGCGTCAAGGCCGCGGTCGATGCGCGTACCGACGACCAGTTCGTGATCATGGCGCGTACCGACGCCGCGGCCGCCGAAGGGATCGACTCGGCGATCGAGCGCGCAGTGGCTTACGTCGAAGCCGGCGCGGACATGATCTTCCCGGAAGCGATGAAGTCGCTCGACGACTACCGCCGCTTCAAGGCAGCCGTGAAGGTGCCGATCCTCGCGAACCTGACCGAATTCGGCTCGACGCCGCTGTTCACACTCGACGAGCTGCGCGAGGCGAACGTCGACATCGCGCTGTACTGCTGCGGCGCCTATCGCGCGATGAACAAGGCCGCGCTGAACTTCTACGAGACGCTGCGCCGCGACGGCACGCAGAAGGCCGCCGTGCCGACGATGCAGACGCGCGCCGAGCTGTATGACTTCCTCGGTTACCACGAATACGAGCGCAAGCTCGACGAGCTGTTCGCGCAGGGCAAGAAGTAACGTGCCCGCGCGCCGGGATTCGATTCCGGAGCGTTTTGCATGGGGCCGGGACCAGGCGCTGAAGCGCCAAGTCCGGCCGACAGCTTTGCATCGGTCGGGCCCGGCGCCGCGGCGCCGGTTCAACCGACAGCTTTGCATGGGGCCGCACTAGGCGCTAAAGCGCCAAGTCCGGCCGACCGCTGATACCCCCGATACACATTGGAGAGCAGAAACATGAGCGAGACGAAAGACGCAGCAGCACCGGCCGCCGCAGGCGCATTCAAGCCGAAGAAGTCGGTGGCGCTGTCGGGCGTGACGGCCGGCAACACGGCGCTGTGCACGGTCGGCAAGACCGGCAACGACCTGCACTATCGCGGCTACGACATTCTCGACGTCGCCGAATCGTGCGAATTCGAGGAAATCGCGCACCTGCTCGTTCACGGCACGCTGCCGAACCTGACCGAACTGGCCGCCTACAAGACGAAGCTGCGCGCACTACGCGGCCTGCCGAACGCGCTGAAGGCGGTGCTCGAGCAGATCCCGGCGTCCGCGCACCCGATGGACGTGATGCGCACGGGCGTGTCGGTGCTCGGCACCGTGCTGCCGGAGAAGGACGACCACAACCTGCCGGGCGCGCGCGACATCGCCGACCGTCTGATGGCATCGCTCGGCTCGATGCTGCTGTACTGGTATCACTTCTCGCACAACGGCAAGCGCATCGAGACGGAAACCGACGACGACTCGATCGGCGGCCACTTCCTGCACCTGCTGCACGGCAAGACGCCGTCGAAGTCGTGGGTCGAAGCGATGCACACGTCGCTGATCCTGTACGCAGAGCACGAATTCAACGCGTCGACGTTCACCGGCCGCGTGATCGCGGGCACGGGCTCGGACATCTACTCGGCGATCACCGGCGCGATCGGCGCGCTGCGCGGGCCGAAGCATGGCGGCGCGAACGAAGTCGCATATGAGATCCAGAGCCGCTACAGCTCGCCGGACGACGCCGAAGCCGACATCCGCCGCCGCGTCGAGAACAAGGAAGTCGTGATCGGCTTTGGCCACCCGGTCTACACGATCTCCGATCCGCGCAACAAGGTGATCAAGGGCGTCGCGCACAAGCTGTCGAAGGAAGCGGGCGACCTGAAGCTGTACAACATCGCCGAGCGCCTCGAATCGGTGATGTGGGAAGCGAAGAAGATGTTCCCGAACCTCGACTGGTTCAGCGCGGTGTCGTATCACATGATGGGCGTGCCGACCGCGATGTTCACGCCGCTGTTCGTGATCTCGCGCACGTCGGGCTGGAGCGCGCACATCATCGAGCAACGCATCGACAACAAGATCATCCGCCCGAGCGCGAACTACACGGGCCCGGAAGACCTGCAGTTCGTGCCGATCGAGAAGCGCTGATCGTCCGCCGCGCACGCCGGCGCCCGCGAGGCGGGCAGCCGGCGCGCGGCATGTCATACCCCGATTCCCGCCCCACACCATGAATACCGCCAACCGCAAACCCCTGCCCGGCACGTCGCTGGACTATTTCGACGCGCGCGCCGCGGTCGAAGCGATCGCGCCCGGCGCCTACGACACGCTGCCGTACACATCGCGCGTGCTCGCCGAAAACCTCGTGCGCCGCTGCGATCCGGCGATCCTTGCCGATTCGCTGAAGCAGATCATCGAGCGCAAGCGCGAACGTGATTTCCCGTGGTTCCCGGCGCGTGTCGTGTGCCACGACATCCTCGGGCAGACCGCGCTCGTCGATCTCGCCGGCCTGCGCGATGCGATCGCCGACGGCGGCGGCGACCCGGCGAAGGTCAACCCGGTCGTGCCCGTGCAACTGATCGTCGACCACTCGCTCGCCGTCGAATGCGGCGGCTTCGATCCGGACGCGTTCGCGAAGAACCGCGCGATCGAGGATCGCCGCAACGAGGATCGCTTCCACTTCATCGAGTGGACGAAGAAGGCGTTCGAGAACGTCGACGTGATCCCGCCGGGCAACGGCATCATGCACCAGATCAACCTCGAGAAGATGTCGCCGGTGATCCAGGCGCAAGACGGCGTCGCGTATCCGGACACCTGTGTCGGCACCGACAGCCATACGCCGCACGTCGACGCGCTCGGCGTGATCGCGATCGGCGTCGGCGGCCTCGAAGCGGAGAACGTGATGCTCGGCCGCGCATCGTGGATGCGCCTGCCCGACATCGTCGGCGTCGAGCTGACCGGCAAGCGTCAGCCCGGCATCACCGCGACCGACGTCGTGCTCGCACTGACCGAGTTTCTGCGCAAGGAAAAGGTGGTCGGCGCGTATCTGGAATTCCGTGGCCCGGGCGCGGCGAGCCTCACGCTCGGCGATCGCGCGACGATCTCGAACATGGCGCCCGAATACGGCGCGACGGCCGCGATGTTCTTCATCGACGGCCAGACGACCGACTACCTGCGCCTCACCGGCCGCAGCGACGAGCAGGTGAAGCTCGTCGAGACCTACGCGAAGGTGGCGGGCCTGTGGGCCGATACGCTCGCCAACGCGCAGTACGAGCGCACGCTGACGTTCGACCTGTCGAGCGTCGTGCGCAACATGGCCGGCCCGTCGAACCCGCACAAGCGGCTGCCGACGTCCGACCTCGCCGCGCGCGGGATTGCCGGCCAGTGGGAAGAGAAAGCGGGCGAGATGCCCGACGGCGCGGTAGTCATCGCCGCGATCACGAGCTGCACGAACACCAGCAACCCGCGCAACGTGATTGCCGCGGCCTTGCTCGCGCGTAACGCGAATGCGCGCGGCCTCACGCGCAAGCCGTGGGTGAAGAGCTCGCTCGCGCCCGGCTCGAAGGCGGTCGAGCTGTATCTGGAAGAAGCGAACCTGCTGCCCGAACTCGAGAAGCTCGGATTCGGCATCGTCGCGTTCGCGTGCACGACCTGCAACGGGATGTCGGGCGCGCTCGACCCGAAGATCCAGCAGGAGATCGTCGATCGAGACCTGTACGCGACGGCCGTGCTGTCCGGCAACCGCAACTTCGACGGCCGTATCCACCCGTATGCGAAGCAGGCGTTCCTCGCGTCGCCGCCGCTGGTCGTCGCGTATGCGATCGCCGGCACGATCCGCTTCGACATCGAGAAGGACGTGCTGGGCCACGACCAGAACGGCCAGCCCGTCACGCTGAAGGACATCTGGCCGACCGACGAGGAGATCGATGCGATCGTCGCATCGAGCGTGAAGCCCGAGCAGTTCCGCAAGGTCTACGAGCCGATGTTCGCGCGTAGCGCCGATGCGGGCGAGCGCGCGGCGCCGCTGTACGACTGGCGCGCGCAGAGCACGTACATCCGCCGTCCGCCGTACTGGGAAGGCGCGCTGGCCGGCGAGCGCACGCTGCAGGGCATGCGTCCGCTCGCGGTGCTCGGCGACAACATCACGACCGACCACCTGTCGCCGTCGAACGCAATCCTGCTGGACAGCGCGGCCGGCGAATACCTGGCGAAGATGGGCCTGCCGGAAGAAGACTTCAACTCGTACGCGACGCACCGGGGAGACCACCTGACCGCGCAGCGCGCGACCTTCGCGAACCCGACGCTGATCAACGAGATGGCGATCGTCGACGGCGCGGTGAAGAAGGGCTCGCTCGCGCGCGTCGAGCCGGAAGGCAAGGTCATGCGGATGTGGGAAGCGATCGAGACGTACATGAATCGCAAGCAGCCGCTGATCGTCGTGGCCGGCGCCGACTACGGCCAGGGCTCGTCGCGCGACTGGGCCGCGAAGGGCGTGCGGCTCGCGGGTGTCGAGGCGATCGCCGCCGAAGGCTTCGAGCGGATCCACCGCACGAACCTGATCGGGATGGGCGTGCTGCCGCTCGAGTTCAAGCCGGGTACCAACCGGACGACGCTCGGCATCGACGGCACCGAGACCTTCGACGTGATCGGCGAGCGCACGCCGCGCGCCGACCTGACGCTCGTGATTCACCGCAAGAACGGCGAGCGCGTCGAGGTGCCGATGACGTGCCGGCTCGATACGGCCGAGGAAGTGTCGATCTACGAGGCGGGCGGTGTGCTGCAGCGCTTCGCACAGGACTTCCTCGAATCGTCGCAGGCGGCTTGATCGAGTCACACAGGGATAACGCACACATGGCTCACACTCCTCAAATCAGGATTCCCGCGACCTATATCCGCGGCGGCACCAGCAAGGGCGTGTTCTTCCGGCTGCAGGACCTGCCGGACGCCGCGCAGGCGCCGGGCGCCGCGCGCGACGCGCTGCTGCTGCGCGTGATCGGCAGCCCCGATCCGTACGGCAAGCAGATCGACGGGATGGGCGGCGCGACGTCGTCCACCAGCAAGACGGTGATCGTGTCGAAGAGCGCGCGGCCCGGCCACGACGTCGACTACCTGTTCGGTCAGGTGTCGATCGACAAGGCGTTCGTCGACTGGACCGGCAACTGCGGCAACCTGTCGGCGGCGGTCGGCCCGTTCGCGATCAGCGGCGGGCTCGTCGATCCGGCGCGCGTGCCGCGCGACGGCGTCGCGACCGTGCGGATCTGGCAGGCGAACATCGGCAAGACGATCGTCGCGCATGTGCCGGTGACGAACGGCGCGGTGCAGGAAACGGGCGACTTCGAGCTGGATGGCGTCACGTTCCCGGCCGCCGAAGTGCAGCTCGAATTCATGGATCCGGCCGCCGAGGAAGAAGGCGCTGGCGGGTCGATGTTCCCGACCGGCAACCTCGTCGACGATCTCGCGGTGCCGGGCGTCGGTACGCTGAAGGCGACGATGATCAACGCGGGGATCCCGACGATCTTCGTCGAAGCGGAAGCGATCGGCTACACGGGTACCGAGCTGCAGGACGCGATCAACGGCGATGCGAAGGCGCTCGAGAAGTTCGAGACGATTCGTGCGCACGGCGCGCTGCGCATGGGGCTGATCGACACGCTCGATGAAATCGCGACGCGGCAGCACACGCCGAAGATCGCGTTCGTCGCGAAGCCGGCCGATTACGTCGCATCGAGCGGCAAGCGCGTGAATGCGGGCGACGTCGACCTGCTGGTACGCGCGATGTCGATGGGCAAGCTGCACCACGCGATGATGGGCACGGCGGCGGTCGCGATCGGCACGGCCGCGGCGATCCCCGGCACGCTCGTCAACCTGGCGGCGGGCGGCGGCGCACGCAACGCGGTGCGCTTCGGGCATCCGTCGGGCACGCTGCGCGTCGGCGCGGAAGCGCAGCTCGAAAACGGCGAGTGGACCGTCACCAAGGCGATCATGAGCCGCAGCGCACGCGTGCTGATGGAAGGCTGGGTGCGCGTGCCGGGCGACGCGTTCTGAGCGTTGCCGGTTGAGCGGTACGGATGCGGGCGGCTTCGGCCGCCCGCGTCGTTTTTGTCATCCGTGCAGGAACCGGCGCAGTGCATCGTGGCTGAGGCGACGCGCCGTTTCGGACACGCGCGCGCCGGGCACGATGTCGAAACCGTGCACGCCGCCGGGGAGCACGTGCAGTTCGGTCGGCACGCCCGCGCGAAGCAGGCGCTGCGCGTAGTCGAGATTTTCGTCGAGGAACAGGTCGAGCGAGCCGACCGACAGGAATGCGGGCGGCAGGCCGTCGAGCCGCGTGGCGCGTGCGGCGGCGGCGTACGGCGACACGCCGTCGAGGCCCGGCGCATGACCGAGCAACGCGCTCCAGCCGAACCGGTTGTTGGCCGCATGCCAGACGAACTCGCCGGCGTGCGGATGCGGCGTGCGCGTGCAGGTGCGATCGTCGAGCATCGGATAGATCAGGTGCTGGAACGCGAGCGGGTATTCGCCGCGGTCGCGTGTCAGCAGCGCCAGCGCGGCGGCGAGCCCGCCACCTGCGCTTTCGCCTGCCACGCCGATCCGCGCTGCGTCGACGCCGAGTGCATCGGCGTGGCGGAAGACCCACGCGAGCACCGCGTAGCAGTCCTCGATCGCGCCGGGAAACACGGTTTCCGGCGCGAGGCGGTAGTCGATCGAGATCAGCGCGCAGCCGAGCTGCGTCACGAGCGACCGGTGCACTGCCTCGAGATCCTTTGCCGCGCCGCGCACGTAACCGCCGCCGTGCATGTGGGCGATCGCCGGGAGCGGGCGTGCGCCGGCCTCGGGCAGATAGACGAGGACCGGGACGTCCGGCGCACCGGCGGGGCCGGGCACTGTGCGGCGTTCGAGCGTACTGCCGGCGAGGTCGGGCGGCGGCAGCGGCAGCACGCGTTCGCGCGACTGCGCGAGGTTGTCGGTGCTGAGCGTGACGGTCGGCCAGGCAGCGAGCAGCGGGCGGATTTCAGGATCGACGAGATGCAGGGTATCCAACGCATGGCTCCATCGTGACAGTGGGCCGCGCGATCACAGCACGCTGCGCGCGACGACCCAACGGTGTACCTCGGTCGGGCCCTCGAAGATGCGCATCAACCGCGCTTCGCTGGCCATCTGCTGTAACGGCATTTCCTTCGTCATGCCCATCGCGCCGAGCGTCTGCATCGCATGATCGATGACGCTCGATGCCATTTCGGTCGCGAATACCTTGACCATCGAGATCTGCGTGCGCGCGTCCTGTCCGGCATCCACGCGCGCGGCCGCTTCGTAGGTCATGAGGCGGCACGCGTGGATCTGCGTGAGCGCGTCGGCGACCCACCACTGGACAGCCTGACGTTCCGCGAGCGGCACACCGAAGGTCGTGCGCTGCTTCGCATGGTCGCACAGCATCGCGACCGCGCGCTCGGCGCGGCCGATGCACCAGGCGGCCATCTCCAGCCGCCGGTTCGCGAGCCGTGCCTGCATCGGCGCGAAACCGGCGCCTTCCCGGCCCAGCAGTTGCGCGGCGGGAATGCGGCAGTGCTCCAGCACGATTTCATACGTGGACAGCCCGCCGATCATCGGGATCCGGCGTTCGATGATGAAGCCCGGCGTATCGCGGTCGACGATGAACGCCGACATGCCGCCGCGCTTGCCCTTGCTTCGATCGGTGAGCGCCATCACGATCGTCCAGTCGGCTTCGGTCGCATGGCTGATCCAGATCTTGCGGCCGTTCAGCACCCAGCTGTCGCCGTCACGCACGGCCGTTGTGGACAACGCGCCCGGATCCGAGCCGGCGCCCGGCTCGGAGATCGCCATCGCGGCACGCGTGACGCCGCGTGCGTACGGATCGAGATAGCGCGCGCGCTGCGCGTCGTCGGCCACTTCGCACAGCATCCGCAGGTTCGGCGAGTCCGGCGGCAGGATGTACGGGGTCACGGTCGTGCCGATCGCTTCGTTTACGCCGACCATCGCGACCGCCGGCAGGTCGGCGCCGCCTGCATCGAGCGGCGCGTCGAGCCCCCACAGGCCGAGCTGCCGCGAGCGCTCGTCGAGGTGCGCGCGCTCGTCGTCGAGCAGCCCGAAGCGCTGGCCGTCGGCCTCGCGCGCCATCACGGCCGCTTCGAGTGGAATCAGTTCGTCTTTCACGAAGCGTGCGACGAGGTCCCGGATCATCCGGTGGTCGAGTTCGAGTTCGAAATTCATGAGAGTCGATGAGAGTGAGGGAGGAAAGGCCGACGCGGTCAGCCCGCGTCCGGACGAGACGATGCGCGGGCGCGCAGCGTGAACAGCAACGCGATGGCGCCGGCTGCGAGCAGCGCGGCGTTGAAATAGAGTCCGCCGCGCATCGATCCGGTGGCCGTGTTGAGCACGCCCATCAGGAACGGGCTCGCGAACCCGCCGATCGCGCCGGACATCGTGATCGCCGCGATCGCGACCGCCATCGAGCGCTTCGGCAGCGCGAGCCCCGGCAGCACCCAGAACGCCGGTAACGTCGCGGCGTGCGTCGCGACCGCGACGCAGAGGGCGATCATCATGTGTGTCGTGCCGGTGACGCGCGCCAATCCGGCGAGCGCCGCCGCGCACGCGATCATCGCGAAGGCGCCGTGCCCGCGCCATTCGCGCCGGCGTTCGGTGCGCCAGCCCATCCCGAGCATGCCGACGATGCCGCACAGGTAGGGCAGCGCGGACAGCAGCCCGATCTGCATCGCGCCATGCAGGCCGCCGCGATGAAGAATCACGGGCATCCAGAACACCAGCGCATAGCCGGCGGCCGCGATCGCGAAATTGGTCGTGCACAGCAGCCAGAAATCGCGGTGCGCGAGCAGCGGGCGGGCCATGTTCGCCTCCGGCGTGCCGGCTTCGGCCTGCGTGTGCGCGGCGTGCAGCGCGGCCTTGTCGGCGTCCGACAGCCAGCGTGCGTCGTCCGGCCGGTCGTCGAGAAACCGCAGCGCGACGAAGCCGAGCACGCTGCTCGGCAGTCCTTCCACGAGGAACAGCCATTGCCAGCCGCTCAGGCCCGCGGCGCCGTCGAAGTACGACAGGATCGCGCCCGACGCGGGGCCGGCGATCATCCCCGCGAGGTACAGCGCGGTCATGAAGAGCGCGAACGCCTTCGCGCGCTGCTTCGGCGGATACCATGCGCCGAGATAGAACAGGATGCCGGGGAAGAAGCCGGCCTCGAACACACCCAGCAGGAAGCGGCACGCGTAGAACTGCGCGGGCGTCGTGACGAACATCGTTGCGGCCGAGCCGAGCCCCCACAGCACCATGATCCGGGCGATCGTCCTGCGCGCGCCGATCCGCGCAAGCAGCGCGTTGCTCGGAATCTCGAACGCCATGTAGCCGATGAAGAAGATGCCCGCGCCGAGGCCGTAGACGGCGTCGGAGAAGTGCAGCTCGGCCGCCATCTGCGCGTGCGCGAAGCCGATGTTGATCCGGTCGATGAACGACAGCGTGTAGCAGAGGATCAGGAACGGCAGCAGCCGGCGCGAGATCCGGCGGTAGAGCGCCGGCGTCGCACCATCGTCAACCGTGGCCGGGTGGGTCGAAAGGGTCGGGGTCATGAGCACTCCGTCAGAAGCGGTGAACGAGGCCGAGCGCGAACACCTGCTCGGTGCCGCCCGGTTGCGGCTGCAGGCCGACGACGACCGTGTTGCGGGCGTCGCCGCCGTTCTTCATGTAGAGATAGCGTGCGTAGAGCGACGTCCGCTTCGACAGCGGGTGGTCGTACCCGATGCCGAGCGCGGTCGCGTCGTTCGCCGAGCCTTTCACGTCGCGGCGTACGATCGAGACGAGCACGCGATCGAGCGCGCCGACGTTGATCGACGCACCGGCACTCGCGGTCGAGAACGCGGGCAGGTTGCGCGCCGTGCTGATGCCATAGAGAAACGCGGCGTACAGCTTGACGCGGGCGAATGCGTAGTTGGCCGCGAACACGTAGTGGCGGGTCGTCGACGGGGACACGACGGGCGACAGGTTGCCGGCCGACGTGTCGCCCTGGAAGCCGGCGCCGACGTAGAGCCCGCCGATCCGGTACTGGAGCCCCGCGCCGTAGTTGCGTCCGGCCTGCGTGGACAGCGCGTTCGGTGTCGGGAAGCCGTACGTGGCCATCACGCGCAGGCCGTTCCAGTCGGTGCTCAGGTACGACACCGCCTGGTTGAAGCGCGGAATCGGCGGCGTCGTGTTGGGGGTGATCGTGTCCGTCGACGTCGCGAGCAGCGCGAGCGGCGACAGCCGTTCGTTGAGCCCGAACGGATCGCCGTCATAGACGATGTAGAACGACGGCGTGTATTGCCGGCCGAGCCGGAGGTCGCCGTAGCGCGTGTTCTGCAGCGCGACATAGGCCTGCCGGTAAAACAGCGTGCCGCCCTGGAACGACCCGTCGGCCGGGGAGAAGCCGCTTTCCAGCACGAACTTCGTCGATGTGCCGCCGCCGAGATCCTCGACGCCCGTCAGCCCGAACCGGCTCGTCGACGATCCGCTGCCGCTTTGCCGCATGCTCGACAGGCTGCCGATGCGATCGAATTCGATGTAGCTGTCGACGATCCCGTACAGCGTGACCGACGATGCGTGCGCCGATGTGGCGCATAGCACGCACGCGCCGACCAGGAATGCTTTCTGTTGCATGAAGGTGTCTCCGTTCCATGTTTTTTTCGCGCGCCCGCGTTCTGGGAGCGGTTGCGCGCGTGATGCCGCCGTGTCGCGTCGGGCTCAGCGCCCCTTGAATACCGGCTTGCGCTTCTCGAGGAACGCGCGGGCGCCCTCGATCCGGTCTTCGCTCGCATAGACGTCGGGGCCGACGTCCAGCCGCAGCGCGGCGGCCACCGGCAGCCCCTGGCTGCGGGTGGCGGTTTCCTTGATGCGGCGGATCGTCAGCGGCGCGTTCCCGGCGATCGTCTGCGCCAGTTCGCGCACGGTGTCGTCGAGTGCGGCGCCGGGGACGACGCGGTTCAGCAACCCGGCGCGCTGCGCCTCGTCCACGTCGAAGCGGCGGCCCGTGAACAGCAGCTCCATCGCGATCGCGCGCGGCAGCAAGCGCGGCAGCAGCACGCTCGCGAAGTTCGCGCCCATGCCGACGCGTGCTTCGGGCAATGCGAAGGTCGCGTGATCGGCGGCGATCCGCAGGTCGCACGCGAGCGCGATCTCGAAGCCGCCGCCGATCGCGTAGCCGTTAATCGCCGCGATGGTCGGCTTGCGCAGCTCGAGGATCAACTCGTGCACGTTGCGTGCGAGCCCGCGCATCGGCTGCATGCCGCGCATCTCGGGATCGCCGAGATCGACGCCCGCGCTGTACGCGCGTTCGCCCGCGCCGCGGATCACGATGACGCGGATCGACGGGTCGTCGTCGAGCGTGACGAGTTCGTCGCACAGCCGCCGGATCGCTTCGGCGGACAGTGCATTGGCGACGTGCGGACGATGGATCGTCAGCCACGCGATGCCGCTGTCGTCGTTGCGCAGGATCGACGGGGCGTTGTCGCCCGTCAGCGAAGAGAACGAGCCGGATGGGGTCATGACGCGCTCCCGGTGGCGTCTGCACGCGTGTCGTGGAGCACACCCGCTTGCCGCAGCGCGTCCCGGCGCGCCGCGTCGATGCCGAGCGCGTCGAGCACGGCGTCGGTGTCGGCGGCGAACGGCTGGGGCGGCCGGCGTATCGATCCGGGCGTGCGGGAGAGTTTGGCGGGGACGCCCGCGCCGGTGTACGTGTCGGTCTTGACGAACATCGCGTTGTGCGCGGCTTGCGGATGGCCGAACGCATCGGCGACGGTGTTCACCGGGCCCGTCGCGACGCCGGCGTTCAGCAACCGCTCGACGATGTCGTCGGCATGCAATTCGGCGGTCAGCTGGCCGAGCAGCATATCGAGCGCATCGCGATGCGCGACGCGTTTCGCGTTGGTCGTGAACCGTGGATCGCGCGCCAGCTCGGGCACGCCGAGCGTTTCGACGAGCCGCGCGAACGTGCGGTTGTTGCCGGCGCCGGTCGAGATCGGCTTGTCCTTGCACGGATAGACGCCGTACGGCGCGATCGCGGCATACACGTTGCCGGTCGCGACGGGCACGTCGCCGGTCGCCATCCAGGTCGTGCTGACCGGATGCAGCATCGACAGCGCGGTGCTGAACAGGTCGATGTCGACGTGCTGGCCGAGACCCGAGCCGGTCCGTTCGACCAGCGCGAGCAGGACGCTCGACACGGCACTCAGGCCCGCCGCGTAGTCGATGACCGGGAACGGCACCTTGAGCGGCATGCCGCCCGGCTCGCCGTTGATCGACATGAAGCCGGCGAGACCCTGCGCGACGGCGTCGTAGCCCGGAAACCGCGCCAGCGGGCCGTCGGTGCCGTATCCGGAGATCGAGCAGTGGACGAGGCGCGGGAAGCGCTCGCGCAGACAGCCTTCGTAGCCGATGCCCCAGCGTTCGAGCGTGCCCTGCTTGAAGTTGTCGATCAGCACGTCGGCCGTGTCGAGCAGGCGGAACAGCACGTCGCGCCCGTCAGGGTGCGACAGGTCGAGCGCGAGATTGCGCTTGTTGCGATTGAGCCCCCAGTAGTAGCTGGAGATGCCGCTCGGCATCGCGGGCCCCCAGTCGCGCGTTTCGTCGCCTTGCGGCGGTTCGATCTTGATGACGTCCGCGCCGTGGTCGGCGAGCGTCTGCGCGCAGAGCGGCCCCGCGTAGACGCGGCTCAGGTCGACCACGCGCACGCCTGCGAGTGCGCCTTCGGTACTGCTTGTCATGACGATGTTTCCTTCGATGTGGGATTCGGCGGGCCGGCACGCCGGCATGCGATGCGGCGCGGATTCAACCGCGCGCGGCGAACAGTGCGTTCACGGCTTCGCGGTGTTCGGGGGTGGCGTGCGCGAACGCCTGGTACGACGCCGACAGGTCGAGCAGCGTGTCGAGGCTCGCGTGGCGGCCTTCGCGCAGCAGCCGCTTGGTCAGGCGCAACGCGGTGCCCGAGTGCCGGGCGATGCGGCCGGCCAGTTCAAGCGCGTGCGCAAGGAGGTCGCCATCGGGAACGACACGCGATACGAGCCCGCAGCGCAGCGCCGCCTGTGCGTCCAGCGCATCGCCCGTGAACGACATTTCCGCAGCGACGGCGCTGCCGACGATCTGCGGCAGGAACCACGCGCCGCCGTCACCGGGCACGAGGCCGAGGGCGATGAAGCTTTCGGCGAAGCGGGCGCGTTCGGCGGCGATGCGGATGTCGCACATGCACGCGAGATCGGTGCCGGCGCCGATGGCCGGGCCGTTGATCGCCGCGATGGCCGGCACTTCGAGGTGCTGGAACGCGTGCGCAATGCGCTGGATGCCGCGGCGATAGCTTGTCCGGATCGCGGCGAGGTCGTGCGGGTCCGATTCCATGAACGCGCGCATCGCCTTCACGTTGCCGCCCGACGAGAACGTCGTGCCGGCACCGGTCAGGACCAGCACGCGGATCGATTCGTCGCGGTTCGCGTCGTCGCAGCATTCGGTCAGTGCGTCGATCGCATCGTTGTCCGAAATGGCGTTGCGTGTTTCCGGACGGTTCATCGTGACGGTCAGGATCGGTCCCTGCCGTTCACGGATCAGAAAGGCTGTCATGGTGTCTCCGAGTATTCCGTGCCGCGCGACTTCACGCCGCCGGCCGAAGCCTAGTATCGTCACGACGGTTGGCGGCGGGAAATTCCGTTCCACATATGTGGAAGGCTCGCCCGGTGGCGTGAGGAGACGGCGGGATGAGCGGAAACGTGGTCAAGAGCGCGGCGCGCGTGTTTGAAGTGCTGGAGCTGTTCAGCGCATTGCAGCGGCCGCTGAGCGTGCGGGAGATCTCGACGCGCTGCGGCTATCCGGGGTCGAGCGCGGCGGCGTTGCTGACCAGCATGAAGGCGCTCGGCTATCTCGCGTACGACGATGCCACCCATACGTATGCGCCCACTGCGCGCCTCGTCAATCTCGGTGAAGCGCTCGTCGATTCGACGGCAGGCAGCCGGCGGTACTGGCATGCCGTCGCAAAGCGGCTGGCGGTCCGCACGCGCGAGGCCGTCGTGATCGCGGTGCAGAGCGACCTGTACGTGCAGTACATCGATGCGGTCGAGGGTGCGCATACGCTTCCGATCCAGTTCTACGCGCCGATCGGCACGCGTCGCGAGATCTGCATGTCGAGCCTCGGCTGGGCGCTGCTGAGTCTCCAGCCGGACAGCGTGATCCGCCGGCTCGTGTCGCGCAGCATCCGCCGGCTCGGCAAGTCGGGCCGGACGATCGACGAGGATGTCGTGCTCGACAAGGTCGAACAGACGCGCCGGTTCGGGTATTCCTATTCGGCGCATACGGTCACGCAGGGCGCCGCGATGATCTCGATGGTGATCGCGGACGGCTGGAACGGCCTGCCGCTGGCCATGGGCGTGGCCGGGCCGGTCGAGCGGATCGACGCGCGGCGCGACGCGATCGTACAGGCGATGCGAGAGGTGCTGGCCGGGCAGGGGCCGGATGCCTCGGCGGGCTAGGGCCTGTTCGGGAAAATTCATTCGTGGGGCCAGCGCAAGCCCGTTATTAGCGTGAACAGGCCCTAGCCGGCTGAAGTTGGCGCGCGCAGGCATTCGCATAGAATCGGGAGGTTTCGTTGCTCCTGTCCCGGCTGCATTTCAGCGAGGTCGCCATGCCATTGAACACGCCGCTTTCCGGCATCCACATCATCGAATTCGAAGGGCTCGGCCCCGGCCCGCTTGCGGGCTGGATCCTCGCCGGGATGGGCGCGCGGATCACGCTGATCGCGCGCCCGGCCGGCCGCACGAGCGCGCCGGACGCGTTGAAGTCAGGCGACGGCGACCTGTTGCGCGAAGGCAAGACGATCGTCGAACTCGACCTGAAGTCGCCGGCCGGCCGCGACGCCGCGCTCGACCTGATCGCACAGGCCGATGCGCTGATCGAGGGCCTGCGGCCCGGCGTGATGGAGCGGCTCGGCCTCGGGCCCGACGATTGCGCACGCCGCCATCCAACGCTCGTGTATGGGCGGATGACCGGCTGGGGGCAGCGTGGTCCGCTCGCGGCTGCGGCCGGACACGACCTGAATTACGTCGCGCTGACGGGGCTGTTGTCGCTATCGGCACCGCGCGACGGCCGGCCGGGGGTGCCGCCGACCGTCGTCGGCGATGCGGGCGGCGCGCTCGGGCTCGCGTTCGGGATCGTCTGCGCGCTGTTCGACGTGCGTGGCGGCGGGCCGGGGCGCGTGGTCGACGGTGCGATCGTCGACATCGTGTCGATGCTCGGTTCGCTCGCGCTGTGGGCGCGCGCGAACGGGCAGCTCGACGGCGCACAGCCGAGCCTCTTTCACGACGCGCCGTTCTACGACGTGTACCGCTGCGCGGATGGCGAATGCGTGACGATCGGCGCGCTGGAGCCGCCGTTTTATGCGCTGCTGGTCGAACGGCTCGGGTTGACCGACGTCGATCCGGCGTCGCAGTACGACCGCGCGCGCTGGCCTGCGCTGAAGGTGCGCTTCGCCGAGGTATTCGCGCAGCAGCCGTCCGCGCACTGGCGCGCGTTGCTGGAGGGTACCGATGTGTGCTTTGCGCCGGTGCTGAGCGTGGCCGACGCGGCTACGCATCCGCACAACGCGGCACGCGGGATCTATCGGACGGATGAGAACGGCAACGTGCGGGCGCGCGTGGCGCCGCGGTTTTTGCCGCTGGCGGGGGGCGGGGCGGGTTAGCGCGAAACCGGCTGCCGGCCGCTCACGCCGTTTCCTCCGGCGCATCCGGCATCTTGCCGTCGCCGACGCGGTTGATCGTGCCCTGCGCGATCGCGACGAGCCGCTCGTGATCGCCATCGATGACGAACACATGACACTGGCAGGTCGCCTGGTGCCGGCCCGCATAGACGAGCTTCGCGCGAGCGACGAGCGTGCCGTTCACGGCCGGCCGCAGGTAGTTGATCTTGTATTCGGCGGTGATCACGCGCGGGCCGAGCACGAGCGCGCCGGCGAACGTCAGCGCGTTGTCCGCGAGGTAGCTGATGACGCCGCCGTGCACGAAACCGTGCTGTTGCCGCAGTTCTTCGCGCACGGGCAGGCACAGCGACACCTCGTTGTCGCCGATATGCATCAGCTCCGTGCCCAGCAGCATGCTGAACGGTTGCGCACGCAATGCGCCGCGCGCGTGATCCGTGATGTCGGTCATCGACTTTCCTCGAAATGAGTGCCCGCTTGCGCTGAACTCTAGGAAGGGGGCAGCGGATAAGCAAGGAAATTCGTCCGCGTTTCGTGCGAATTCTGGTGCGATGCGACGCGATTATTGCGTCGAATGCCGTAGATTTCCCCGTTTGCGGGACATTCGGCGGGAATGCGCGGGCAACGCGCACTTCGTCACTGTCCGTTCCTAAAGTCCGACGAAGAAATGCCGCTAATGCCGGGGCATTGCCTCATCGTCCGCTTTCAGGAATTCCCCCATGTTCGGAAAAATCAAGCTCGCGTCGGGTCTGCTCGGCGTGTTGACCGTGTTCTGCCTCTTCCTGTTCGCGATCGAGGCGCTCGGCTTTTGGGCGCTCAAGTCGACGCGCAGCGGGGTCGACGATCTGTCGAACGTCGCGATCGCGCAGGTCGACGCGGCCAGCCAGGCGACCCAGCAGCTGCTCGACGCGCGTATCAACCTGTCGCGCGCCGGCACGCGGATGGTGCGCGGCGGCCCGAAGCCGGAAGACATCATCCGCCATGCCGGCGCTTCGCTCGCGGAGGCGGACAAGGCGTTCGCCGCGCTGACGGTCGCGCAGCCGGTCGACGATACCAACCGTGCGCGCGTCGCGGCGCTCGCCGAGCGCTATCGCGCGCTGCGCGGTGCGCTGGGCGAACTCGTGCAGTTCCTCGATGCCGACAACATCCAGGCCTTCCTCGACCAGCCGACGCAGAGCATCCAGGACGCCTATATCGCCGAGCTGCACCGCTTCACCGACTATGGCGGCGCATCGAGCCGCACGGCGCTCGATACGATCGACGGCGGCATGCTCTGGTTCAAGTCGGTCGGCATCGTGCTGCTGGTGGCGATGCTCGTCGCGAGTGCGGCGATCTACGCGGCCGCGCGGCGCGCGGTCGTCGCGCCGCTGGAGGAAGCCGGCCGCCATTTCGAGCGGATCGCGCAGGGCCGGCTCGATGAAGTCGTGCGGGCGGGCGGCGTGTTCGAGATTGACCGGATGCTGCGCGGCCTCGCGGCGATGCAGACGAGCATCGCGGGCACCGTGCGCACGGTGCGCCACGCGTCCGACGCGATCCACCTCGGCGCGGGCGAAATCGCGGGCGGCAACGCCGACCTGTCGGCGCGCACCGGTACGCAAGCCGCGTCGCTGGAGGAAACGGCCGCGAGCATGGAGGAACTGACGGCGACCGTCCGGCAGAACACCGACAGCGCACGCGCGGCGAGCGCGCTGGCCGATGCGGCGCTCGATGCGACGAGCCACGGCGGCGGCGTGGTCGACAGCGTGATCGACCGGATGCGCGGCATCGCGCAGAGCTCGGGCCGGATCGCGGAGATCATCTCGGTGATCGACGGCATCGCGTTCCAGACCAACATCCTGGCGCTGAACGCGGCGGTGGAGGCCGCGCGGGCCGGCGAACAGGGGCGCGGCTTCGCGGTCGTCGCGGGCGAAGTGCGCTCGCTCGCGCAGCGCAGCGCGCAATCGGCGAAGGAGATCAAAGCGCTGATCGAGGATTCGGTCGCGCAGATCAACGGCGGCGCGGAGCTCGTCGAGCGCGCCGGCGACGCGATGCGGACGGTGTCGACGTCGATCACGCGCGTCGTGCAGACGATGTCCGAGATCACGTCGGCGTCGGTCGAGCAGAGTGTCGGGATCGAGCAGGTGAACCAGGCCGTCACGCAGATGGATCAGCTCACGCAGCAGAACGCGGCGCTGGTGGAGGAGGTCGCGGCGGCGGCAGCGTCGCTGAACGACCAGACCGCGCACCTGATGCAGGCGGTGTCGGTGTTCGAACTCGGCGATGGACGCGCCGCACGCGGCGAGCGCGCGGCGCCGTCGTTCGCCGAGACGGATTACGCGCCGGTGGGCAGCGCCGCGTAGGCGGTCGCGAGGTGGTAGGGCGTCGTCGACGGCATGTCGGCGCGCGACACCTGCCCGTCCGCCGTCTTGCACTCGAACCAGCCGCGCGGATGCAGGAAGCGCGCGGCGAAGTGCTCGATCTGCCGAGCGAGCGGCGCGGAGGCCGGCGTGCCGCCGTGCGTCGCGAGCGCACGCAGGTACTCGGTTTGCGCCCAGATCCGCTGCGTGCCGTCGACGCACGCGCCTTGCGCGTCGAGTGCCGCGCAGACGCCGCCCGTCTGCGGATCGACGCCGTATTGCTCCGCGAACGCAAACGCGCGCGCCAGCGCGCCGGGGAGCTCGGTCTGCGCGAGCCGCGCACCGGCCGCATCGACCAGGTAGAACCATTCGAACTGATGGCCGGGCTCGAAACGGTTGTCGGCGGAGCCGAGCGGCAACTCGGCCACGCAGCCGGTCGCCGGGTCGACGAACGTGTGCTCGATGGCCTGCGCGGTGCGCGCGAGCGCGTCGTCGAACGCCGCGTCGCCGAAAGCATCGGCAGCCGCGAGCCACGCTTCGGTCAGGTGCATCAGCGGATTCTGCAGCGCACCGCTCCCGGATGACGAGAAATCGGCGTGGCGCGCCGCATCGAGCCGCGCGTCGCCGGGGCGCGGCGCGAAGCGGTCCTGGATCAGCGCGGCGGTCTCCTCGGCCGCCTGGCGGGCGGCGGCGTCGCCCGACGCCGCATACCACGCGGCGCACGCGAACACGATGAATGCATGCGTGTAGAGATCCTTGGTCGTGTCGAGCGGCGCGCCCTGCGCGTCGACGCTGTAGACCCAGCCGCCGTGGCGCGGGTCGCGAAAGCGCCGGCCCAGTGCGTCGAACAGCGTGGCCGCGTGCGCGGTGTCGCCGGCCTGCGCGAACACGAACAGTTGCCGCGCGCAGGCCATTGCGCGATAACGGGTCACGGGCAGCGGCGCGTGGGTGGCCGGATCGACGGCTTCGAACGGCAACTGTAATGTCTGGTCGAACCCTGAACCTCGCCAGATCGGCAAGACGACGTGCGCGAAATGGTGGCGCAGCTGGGCGGCCTGGGCGGAAGCGGAGTCGGAAACGGACATGACGGGGTTGAGCGCTGGGTTCGAAACGTGTCGGCGCGGCCCGGAAGATCGGCGCGGCCGGGGCCAAGGATAAAACATTCCGCACGGCCGGCACCAAAAAAGGAGATAAATCGCATGCTGAGCAACCTGGAACTCGTGATGCGGCTCGTTCTCGCGGCGGCGCTGGGCAGCGTCATCGGCTTCGAGCGCGAGCGCCTGTCGTGGGCGGCCGGCCTGCGCACGCACATGCTTGTATGCGTCGGCTCGACGCTGATCATGATCGTGTCGGCGTTCGGCTTCGCCGACGTACTCGGCAGCAGTGAGCACATCGTGCTCGATCCGTCGCGGATCGCCGCGCAGGTCGTGTCGGGCATCGGCTTCCTCGGCGCGGGGTCGATCCTGCTGCGTGGGGAGATCGTGCGCGGGCTGACGACCGCCGCGAGCCTGTGGTCGGTCGCGGCGATCGGCCTCGCGGTGGGCGGCGGGCTCTACGTCGCGTCGATTTCGGCGACGATCATCATCCTGATCATCCTGGCCGGCATCAAGCCGCTGGAGCGGCGCTACTTCACGGTGCGCCAGCGGCGCCAGCTCGCGCTGACGGTCGTGAGCGGCACGCTGAACTTCGATTCGCTGCACGCGGCGCTCGGCGCGGACAGCGCGCGCGTGAAGCAGTTCATCGTGCAGCGCGCCGACGACACGGGCGAGCACGACGAGGTGCGCATCGCACTCGCGCGGGTGTCGGAGCTCGAATACCAGGCGATCTGCGACAAGCTGCGCGCGCTGAAGGGCGTGACGCGTTTCGAAGAGGGCAATGGGTTGTCGGGCGACGAATAGGCGGAATCGTCATCGGGGCATGCGACAATGACCGAGTACCGATTCCGTTCGACATCCGGTTCCGCGCTCGCGGGCCCCGCCATCCGATTTCCATGACCGAATCCGTTTCCTCGCCTCGCTCCCGCTCCAATCGTTTGTCGACTCGTTCCCGCCAGCGCTCGGCTGCTGCCGCGAGCAGTACGTCCGCGAGGGCGACGGCGCGGTCCGGCAGTGCGCCGGCCGGCGAGGGGGCGCGGGACGAACGGACGCTCGACCTGTTCGGCGATCCGGTGCTCGAGCCGGGTGAGCGCGCGGCGGTTGCAGCGCGCGACGAAGCGGGCGCGCAAGCCGATGCGGCGGTCGATATCGCGGACGACGTGGCCTCCGGGCGGCAGGCCGCGCTGGACGGGTTCGATGCGCGCGGGAGGGCGACCACTGCAGGGCATGCGGAAGCGGCTGACGGCGCGGTGACGCAGGAAGCTGCGACGGTGGTGCACGGTGTTTCGGTGCCTGAAGATGGGGATGTCGCGAACGCTGATGTTGCGCCGGCTGCTGGCGGAGTTGCGGTGAAGGCAGTCGATGTTCCTCTGGCCGATGGCGTTGCAGCGAAGGCCGCTGATGTGCCTGCGGTCGACGGCGTCACGACGGTGACGACCGAACAGCAAGCGGCCGATGGTGCTGCGGCGAAGGCGATCGAATCGCAAGCGGCTGGCGGTGAAGTCGAGAAGCCTGTTGTCGACGCCACCACGGTCAAATCCCGCGCCGGGCGATCTTCCGGTGACGCCGTGAAAGAGCGTCGTGCATCGTCTGGCGGCAAACGCCGGGCGGCTGCCGGTGCAAGCGACGCGACAGCGGTGCAAGCCTCGCCGGTCGTGACGAGCGTCGACACGGTGGCTGAATCGAGCGAGGCGGGCCCGGCACCGGAAGTGGTGTCGGCGGTCGAGCCGCAGACGTCGGCGCAGCCGGCGAACACCGCGAACACCGCGAACACCGCGAACACCGCGAACACCGCGAACACCGCGAACACCGCGAACACCGCGAACACCGCGAACACCGCGAAGGCCCATGACGCCGCACCGTCGGCCGATGCCAGCGTATCCCCGATGACGCAGCCGGTGGCTTCCTCTGCATCTTTCGTCACCAAGCCGTCGGCGGAACGCGCGCAGCCGGCCGCGCCAGCCTTCGATCCGGATACGCACCTGCGCCCGCTGACCGACCGGCTCGCCGCCCTGCAAGCCGACGTGGACGGGCTGACGCGCACGGCCGATCGTGAGATGCGTCGCGTCAACCGCCTGCTGCTGGCGTTGGCTGTCGTCGTGCTGGCCGGGCTCGTCGCGCTGGTGATGCAGACGCGGCAGATCGCGCACCTGAAGCAGGACGTGGCCACGAAGCAGCAGCGGATCGATCGCCTCACGGCCGATCTGTCGACACAGCAGGCAACGCTGATGACGCTCGAGGAGCATCACGACGCGCTGCTGTCGCAAGTCGACCGGCTGCAGCGCAACGCGAATCGCGAGGCGGCCGTCGCGAAGCGTGCTCGCCGCGCGCGTTAATCGTTTCGACCCTATCCTGGAAGCTAGACGGAGCAAGGATCGCCGTTCTGCATCGGCGATCGGCCGTCGCGCGCATGCGGCAAACTGATGCGGTGCGCTGGCAGAATTCAGGGAAAACCCTTAGAATGGAGTTCATCTAAGGGAAAACCCTAGCCACATCTGTCAGGAGTCTCACATGAGCTTCATCCTCGCCCTGCTGCAAAAGATCGACGACCTCTTCGTGTCCCCGCACCTGCCGCTCGACGCCGAATACTCGTACGCTGCGCGTCGTGCCGAAGCCGAGCGCGTGCGCCGTGCGCACCTCGTGCCGATCGTCCTGTATCGTCGCTGATTCGCTGATTCGCTGATTCGCTGATTCGCTGATTCGGCGCGGCGCCCGCCGCACCTGCCCGCCCGCTTTCCGCCGCCGCATCGCGCGCCGGCGCGACCGTCCCGCTACACTGGAAGTCCGATTCCGTTCACGGTGACCGGGCCATGCTGCAGATGCGGCCGATGACGGCCAGCGAATTCCACGCGTACCGCACGCGAGCCATCGACGGCTACGCGCGCGATCTCGTCTCATCCGGACAAAATGCTGTCGAAGACGCGACCAGCCGGGCGCGCGCCTGTTTCGACACGCTGCTGCCGGACGGCCTGCGTACTTCCGGCCAGACCCTCGTCGTGCTCATCGACGGCGCCAGCGGCGACGCGGTGGGCGACCTTTGGTACGCGATCGTGCCCGAAGGGCCAAACCGCACGCTGTTCATCTACGACCTCGACATCGCCCCGTCCCGGCGCCGCCAGGGCTGGGCCACACGCGCGCTCGAGGCGCTCGACGCCGAAGCACGCCAGTATGGCGTCACCGAGATCGGGCTGTCGGTGTTCAATCACAACGCGGCGGCCCGTGCGCTGTATCGGGCATGCGGCTTCGTGCCAATCACGACGACCTTGATCAAGCCGGTCATTTCGGACTGAAGCCACGGGCTGGCGCGGCGTCGTCATGCGCTGGCGATTCGACTCGCCGCGATCGGCCAACACCGGCCAACCCTCCCGCTTCTTCCGCCTGCCGAAAGCGCCGAACGGCCATCAGGCCGTTCGGCACACGTCACCGGCACACGTCACCGGCACACGTCACCGGCACACGTCACCGGCACACGTCACCGGCACACGTCACCGGCACACGTCACCGGCACACGTCACCGGCGCACGTCACCGGCACACGCCAACTGCACGCGTCACCGCGCGCGACCCTTCCATCTCCGCAACAGCAACGCGTTGGTCACGACGCTGACGCTGGAAAACGCCATCGCCGCGCCCGCGATCACCGGGTTCAGCCAGCCGAGCGCCGCAAGCGGCACGCCGACCAGGTTGTAGGCGAACGCCCAGAACAGGTTCTGCTGGATCTTCCGGTACGTGCGTCTGGAGATGTCGATCGCGTCGGCGACGAGCGCCGGATCGCCGCGCATCAGCGTGATGCCGGCCGTGTGCATTGCGACGTCCGTGCCGGTCGCCATCGCGATGCCGACATCGGCCGCGGCGAGCGCGGGCGCGTCGTTGATCCCGTCACCCACCATCGCGACGATTCCGCCGTGCGTGCGCTTCAGTTCGGCGACGACGCGTGCCTTGTCGTCGGGCAGCACCTGAGCATGCACCTCGCCGATGCCGAGCGCCGCCGCGACGGCCGCCGCGCTGCCGCGGTTGTCGCCCGTCACGAGCACGCTCGCGATCCCGCGCGCCGACAGTGCCGCGATCGCGTCGCGGGCACTGGGCTTCACGGTGTCGCCGAAGGCGATCAGCGCGAGCAAGGCGCGCGGCGCATCGGCGCGCATCAGCCACGAGATCGTGTTGCCCGCGCGTTCGAGCTCCGCCGCGCGGGCGTCGAGCGCGGGCGGCACCGCGATGCCGAGTTCGTCGCGCCAGCGCGTGCTGCCGAGTGCGAGCAACTGCCCGCCGACGCGCGCTTCCACGCCGCGTCCAGCCACCGCGCGTGCATCGGCCGCGACGGCCGACGGTACCGCATTGCCGCCCGCGGCAACGTCGGCGTCGTGCGCGGCGACCACGGCGCGCGCGAGCGGGTGGTCGCTCTGGCGCTGCACCGCCGCCGCGAGCGCGAGCGCTTCGCCATGCGGCACGCCGACGGCTTCGAACGCCGTCACGGACGGCTTGCCTTCGGTCAGCGTGCCGGTCTTGTCGAACGCGATCACGGTCGCGCGCTGCGCGAGTTCGAGCGCTTGCGCATCCTTGATCAGCACGCCGTGCCGGGCCGCGACACCCGTGCCGGCCATGATCGCGGCGGGCGTCGCGAGGCCGAGCGCGCACGGGCACGCGATGACGAGCACCGCGACCGCGTTGAGGATCGCGGTTTCAGTCCCGGCGCCGGCGATCAGCCAGCCGGCCAGCGTCAGCACCGCGATGCCGAGGATCGCCGGCACGAACACCTCGCTCACGCGATCGACGAGCCGCTGGATCGGCGCCTTCTCGGCCTGCGCGGATTCGACGAGGCGGATGATGCGCGCGAGCGTCGTCTCCGCGCCGATCGCGGTGGTTTCGACGACGAGCGCGCCTTCACCGTTGATCGAACCGGCCGTGACGGGGTCGCCGTCGTCCTTCGGTACCGGCAGGCTTTCGCCGGTGATCAGCGATTCGTCGATGTGCGAGCGGCCCGACACGATCCGGCCGTCGACGGGCACGCGTTCGCCGGGGCGGATGCTGACGCGGGTGCCGACGCGCACCTGCGCCAACGGCACGTCGCGCTCGACGCCGTGCTCGACGACGCGCGCCCGGTCGGGCCGCAGCGCATTCAGCGCGCGGATCGCGTCCGTGGTCTGGCGCTTCGCGCGCGATTCGAGCCATTTGCCGAAGCGCACCAGCGTGACGATGACGGCCGACGCCTCGAAATACAGGTGGCCGGGATCTGCGGGGTCGCGCAGCAGCATCCACAGGCTCAGCCCGTACGCGGCCGACGTGCCGAGCGCGACGAGCAGGTCCATGTTGCCGGCGCGCGCCTTCACCGCATGCCAGGCGGCACGATAGAAGCGCGCGCCGAAGCCGAACTGGACGATCGATGCGAGCACGAGCTGGAGCCAGCCGTTCAGCATCAGGTCGACGCCGAACGGCGCGACGAGCATCGGCGCGACGAGCGGCGCGCTCAGCACGGCGGCCCCGATCACGAGGTTGCGTTCGCGAACCGCTTCGCGGCGCTTGCGCGCATCGGGGTCCTGCGCGGCGCTGGCCGGTTGCGCGTCAGCGCCGGCCGTGGTGCCGGCCGATGACGCGGCGGCGAGCGACGCGCGGTAGCCGGCGGTGGTGACGGCCGCGATCAGCGTGGCGGCGTCGAGCGCGCCGGCGCCATGCACCGATGCGCGCTCGGTCGCGAGGTTGACGGAAGCGCGCGCGACGCCCGGCACGGCGGCCAGCGCCTTTTCGACGCGGCCGGCGCAGGACGCGCAGGTCATCCCGCCGATGTCGAGTTCGAGATCGGCGGAGGCCGTGGAGGCTGCCGGCGCGATGGCCGCGGTGGTCACTGGCGTCGCGCCATAGCCGGCTTGTGTCACGGCTTCGGCGAGCCGTGCGGCGGTCACGTCGGGTGTCGCGTCGATGGTGGCTCGCTCGGTCGCAAGGTTGACCGACGCGCGCGTGACGCCCGGCACCTTCGCCAGCGCCTTTTCGACACGCGACACGCAGGACGCGCAGGTCATCCCGTCGATGTCGAGTTCGATGCTGGCGGGCGCGGCAGGCGAGGAAGAGTCGAACGAGGCGACGCCGGCATCCGTTATGGTCGGCGTTGCGCCGTAGCCGGCCTGTTTCACGGTTTCGACCAGTTGCAGGGCGGAAACCTCCGCCGTGGCATCGACGGTGGCGCGTTCGGTTGCCAGATTGACCGACGCGCGCGTGACGCCCGGCACCTTCGCCAGCGCCTTTTCGACGCGCGACACGCAGGACGCGCAGGTCATCCCGTCGATGTCGAGTTCGATCGTGGTTTCAGCCTGAAGCGGCTGGTGGGTGGTCGAAGCGGCTACGGGCGACGTTTCGGCGCGAGGCACGGGCACAGCGGTTTCGAGCGCCGGCTCGCGCACGGCCGCACGGTAGCCGGCAGCGCCGACCGCATCGACGAGTTGCGCGGCGTCGATCGTTTCCTGCGCGGTCACGGTCGCCGAGTGGCCATCGAGATCGACCGTCGCGTCGACGACGCCCGGCACGGCGGCCAGCGCGCGCTGCACGCGGCCTGTGCAGCCGCCGCAATGCATGCCGTCGACGCTCAGTTCGATGGTTTGCAGTGCGGCGGAGGCGAGTGGTTCAGTCATGTCGGATTCCCCAAATGCGCGGTTCATGCCGCGAATGGTTCCAGTATCAACATTCCCATGATGGTAAGGTCAAGCGGCGATGACGATGTGACGCAGGTCGAGCGGTTCGGTGCGAGGTCGTCGATGCACACAGGGTGCCACGGTCCCGAAAAGTCAGATGCCCGGCCTCCAGACGGAAAGCCGGGCAACTCATATTGGCGAGCGCGATGGCGCGGTCAGGCGCAAAGCTTGGCGCTCGCGAGACGATTCAGGCTGACGCCTTGTTCGGCGGCCTGGATCACCAGCGCGTGGTGCGCCTGCGGCGGGAGGCGAACCTTGAATTCGCCGCTGTAGGTTCGGTCGGCGATCGGCTCGGGCACTTTCTCTCCGTTCGCGGTCAGGTCGCGCACGACCTCGGCGACGAGCCGGCGAATGCCGGCCAGCGCGCCTTCCGGTGTTCCGTCGAGCCACGCAAGAGATGGGAACTCCGCGCACAGGCCGACGTGCTCCCCGTCCTCCGGGGACCACGTCACGCGGTACGTAAAGTGGTCTTGGTTCATGATTTCTGTTCCTTCAGTCGATCGCGTCGAGAACCTGCCGCACCGGATCAGCCTTTGCTTTCCCTTGATCGTTCTGGATATTCACTCGGGGGTTGCCTTGCCACGGTGTCTTGAAAATGGCATGGCTTGAACCGGATTGGCGGGCCGGTCCGAAGTGCGCCTTGCAGACCTTGAATAGATCGTTGAATCGCACATTCGCGGGCTCGCATCTCATTTGCTCGAGGATCTTCCATTCGCGTGTCATACCGAATGGTGTCAATAGTGACACCATCTGTCAGTCCGGGCGGCGGTTCGATTCGCGTTCGGATCGGTCCCGCACAGGCCGAAACCGATGCGATCTCGCCCCGATTTATTGAGCGGCTCGGACGACATATCGGCGGCGTCCCCATGCCGCAGCTAGGCCCCGCCTGTTATTCGGCATATTGGGGGATGCCCTTAGGCGCTATGATACCGGCGCTGACATCAGCGCCCACCGTAGCGAAACGTGACGAAACGGCCATCCGGGCGAGCTGAGGTGCCCGGGTTCGCCGTTTTCGAGCCGAACCGGGCGTTGACTGAAAAGAAAGAATATTCGGCCAGAATCGATGATTGAAAACCTACGAGAATCCGTTGCCCTGCGGCGCGCGTGCGCGCCGCTGGCCATGGCGGCGCTGCTGGCGGGGTGCGCGTCGCAACCGGATGCGATCCAGCGGAAAACCGGCTGGATGCGCGCGGAAGTCGCCGACTCCTATGTTTATGCGTATCCGCTCGTGCTGATGGACGTTGCGAAGGAAGCGGCGACGGGCGGCGACGGCGCGCAACCGGGGCAGGCGCCCCTCAACACGCTGCGCCACGCGCAGGCGCTGCCGCCCGTCGGCGCGGTCAATCCGCCGCTGCCGGGCGTCGACACGCTCGACTCGACCGGCTGGCTCGACGTCGCCGCCGAACCCGTGATCGTCACGTTGCCCGACACGCGCGGCCGCTACTGGGACGCGCGCGCGCTCGACATGTGGACGAACGTGCTGTGGTCGGGGTCGAGCGTGGCGGCACGCGGTGCCCGCGGCGGCGCGCGATCGCAAACGATTGCCTTTGCCGCAAAGGACTGGCAGGGCACGCTGCCGAAGGGCGCGGTCCGGATCGACGTTCCGTCGGCCAACGCGTGGCTCGAAGTCCGGCTGCAGACGAGCGGCGGGCGCGACCTGACGAACGTGAAGAAACTGCAGCGCGCGATCCGCGTGGTGCCGCTGTCGGTCTACACGGGCGCGGCGCGCGGCGCGTCGGTCGCGGTCCATGCGGGCAGCGCGCCGTCCGAAGCGGTGGGCGGCGGCACGCCGGCCGAGCAGGTGGCCGCGCTCGACCCGAAGGCGTTCTTCACGCGCTTCGCGCAGGCGCTTCAGGACAACCCGGCACCGGCTGACGACGCGCACGCGCAGGCGTCGCTCGGCGACATCGGCGTGTTGGCCGGCTACCCGGTACTGTGGACGGGCGATCGCCTTGCGGCCGCGACGGCTGGTGTGGCCGAGGCGCGCGCGCGGCTGGCGACGCCGCCGTCGAACCTGCTGAACGCGAACGGCTGGAGCTGGATTGGCGATACGGCCGGCAAGTACGGCCAGGATTACACGCTGCGCGCATACGCGGCCTACACGCAATTCGGCACCGCGACGCGCGACGACGAAACGCTCGCGGTCGTCCGTGTCGACAGCGATGGCCATCCGCTGAACGGTGCGAACCGCTACATGCTGCATTTCGCGCCGGGCGCGCTGCCGCCGGTGCGCGCGTTCTGGACGCTCACGCCCTATTCGACGAACGGCGCGCTGCCCGACGTCGGATCGGCGCGCCGCTCGCTCGGCGATCGCGACCGGCTGCGCCGCAACCACGACGGCTCGATCGACATCGTCGTGTCGGCGTCGCCGGGCGGCACGCATGCGGCCAACTGGCTGCCGGCGCCGCGCGCCGATTTCGCACTCGCATTGCGCCTGTACGCACCGAAGCCGCAGGCGAGCGACGGGTCGTGGATGCCGCCCGCCATCGTCCGGAAATGAACGGATGACCGGCGGCGTTGTCCGACCGGCGGGCGCAGCGGCGCCCGAACCCCGTACCGTCACCTCCTGAGCCTATACTTTCGGGATAGCGTGCGCGGCCGCCCGGTTGTCCGGTGCGGCCCGGCATTCCATCCCGAGGCATTCAAGCATGGCAAGCGCAGACAAAGAAACCGTATCCTCGACCCTCCATGCCCTCGGTGGCGTTGCACGCTCGCGCCGGACCCGGCGCATCGGCATCGGCCTGCTGATCTTCATCGTTTTATTCGGACTGCTCGGGTTCTTCGCGGCGCCGCCGCTGATCCGCCATATCGCCGAACAGCAGTTGAGCAAGCAGCTCGACCGGCCCGCCACGATCCAGCGCATCGCGCTGAACCCGTACACGCTGAACCTCGAAGCCGACGGCGTTCATCTCGGCGACAAAGGCGGGCAGGGCGACTTCATCGACATCGCGAAGCTCGTCGTGCGGCCGTCGTGGTCGTCGCTGTTCCGCGGCGCGCCGATCGTCAATGAAGTCCGTCTCGATTCGCCGCGCTTCCATATCGTCCGCTATGACGCGCAGCGCTTCAACTTCACCGACCTGATCGAGAAGTTCTCGACGCCGTCGCCGAAACCCGAAAGCAAGCCGACGCAGTTCTCGGTGTCGAACATCCAGGTCAACAACGGCCGGATCGATTTCGACGACCGCCTGCTGAACGAAAAGCACGTCGTCGACAACTGGACGCTCGGCATTCCGTATATCGCGACGCTGGCATCGAAGACCGACATCTTCGTCGAACCGAAGCTGCGCGCACGCTTCGACGGCAGCCCGATCGCGATCGACGGCAAGACCAAGCCGTTCGCGCAGTCGCGCGAATCGGAGATCGCGCTGAAATTCGACGGCCTCGACGTGCCGAAGCTGATCTCGTACGTGCCGGCGAAGCTGCCGGTGGCCGTGACGAGCGGCCTGCTGAGCAGCGACCTCAAGGTCAATTTCGTGATGAGCGGCGAGACGCCCGCGCTGCGCGTATCGGGCACCGTCGACCTGAACGACGCGAAGGTGACCGATCATGCATCCGCGCCGCTGTTCGCCGCGCGTAGCGTGCACGTCGCGGCGGCCAGCCTCGAGCCGCTGCGCAACGCGATGCACTTCGACGAGATCCGGATCGACCAGCCGGTGGTCGACCTGTCGCGCGACAAGCAGGGCGTATTGAACGTCGAGAAGCTTGCCGCACAGCCGGCCGCCGCATCGAAGGCCGCCGAGAAGCCGGCGGCGTCGGGCGCCACGGCCGCTTCCGACGCGGCCGTTGCCGCCGCCAGCGGCGTGAAGGCCGAAGCCGGCGCGAAGGAGGCGCCGCCGCTCGACCTGACGATCCGTCACTTCGCGATCGACGGTGGCACGGTCAACGTCGACGACCGCGTGCCGGCGACGGCGACCGCGCTGTCGCTCACGAAGCTCGCCGCGACGCTCGACGGCTTCTCGATGCAGGGCAAGACGCCCGCGAAATACACGCTGTCGACGTCGCTGTCGCGCGGCGGCGACGTGACGGCCGAAGGCACCTTCAATCTCGCGGAGAAGCAGGCCGAGAGCAAGCTGACGGTCGCCGCGCTCGCGCTGCCGGCGTTGCAGCCGTACCTGGGCGAAGCGACGCGAGCGCGCGTGCTCGACGGCACGCTCGGCGCGACCGTCAACGCGAAGGCCGACTGGGGCAAGACGCCGCTCGCCGCGCAGGTTGCCGACAGCACGATCAGCCTGAAGTCGCTGAAGATCGCGACGCCCGACGCGAAGGCGCCGGCGATCGTGCTGCCCGACGCGAGCGCGAAGATCGCGAAGGTCGACGTGGCCGCGCGCACCGCGGAGATCGCGAGCGTCGACGCCAGCGGGCTCGCGCTCGACGTGCAGCGCCTGAAGGACGGCAAGATCGACCTCGCGGCGCTGGCCGAACCCGCGCAGGCGTCGGTGCCGAAGCGCACGGTCGCGCGCAAGGCCGAGGCCGCCGCGCCGTCGTGGCATTACCGGATCGACGCGCTGAACGTGAAGGATTCGTCCGCGAACTTCACCGACTTGTCGACGCCGCGCCCGGTGAAGCTCGCGATCAAGCCGCTGGACCTGTCGGTGCAGAAGATCAGCGACGACATGACCAAGCCGCTGCCCGTGCAGTTGAAGGCGACGCTGAACCGCAAGGGCTCGCTGAACGTGACGGGCGACGTGACCGCGCAGCCGCTGAAACTCGGCCTGAAGATCAACGGCAACCGCCTCGACGCGGCCGCGTTCGAGCCGTACTTCGGCAGCGCGCTGAACGCGACGATCGCCAGCGCGCTGCTCAACGCGCAGGGCAACCTGACGTTCGCGCAGGTGAAGGACACGCCGCGCGCGACCTACCGCGGCGACGTCGCGCTGGTCGACGTGAGGATGCTCGACAAGGCGACCTCCGATCCGTTCGCGGGCTGGCGCTCCCTCGCGCTGACGAACCTGAAGGCGAACTACGACGAGAAGGGCACCGACGTCGATGCGTCGCGCGTGACGTTCTCGAACTTCTACGGCCGCGTGCTGCTCGATGCGCAGGGGCGGCTGAACCTGAAGGACGTCGTCGCGAAGGAGTCGGGCCCCGCGCAGTCGCTCACGCGCGATGCGAGCAAGAGCGAACCGGTGCCGCTGTCGCCGGGCATGACGCCGCCGGCCGCCACCCAGGCTGCATCGGCTGCGGCCGCGCAGCAGGCGTCGGCGCCGGCCGCCGCATCCGCGACGGTGGTCGTGAAGGCGGCGACGCCGCCGCAGAGCCCGGTGCGGATGCATTTCGGCGAGTTGCTGCTGCAGAACGGCCGTGTCACGTACACCGACAACTTCATCAAGCCGAACTACACGGCGAACCTCGTCGCGATCAAGGGCACGGTCGGCGCGTTCGGCACGGATTCGACGACGTCCGCGCCGGTCGACGTGGCCGCGAACCTCGCGGGCAACGGGCCGATCTCGATCAAGGGTTCGGTGAACCCGCTGATCGAGAAGCCGGCGCTCGACCTCACCGCGACCGCGCACGACATCGAGCTGACCAACCTGACGCCGTACTCGGCGAAGTACGCCGGCTACCCGATCACGAAGGGCAAGCTCAACGTCGACCTGCATTACGCGCTCGAGAACGACCAGTTGAAGGCGAACAACCACATCTTCATCGACCAGCTCACGTTCGGCGACCATGTGGAGAACGACACGGCGACGAAGCTGCCGGTGAAGCTCGCGATCTCGCTGCTGAAGAACACGCGCGGCCAGATCGACGTGAACCTGCCGGTGTCCGGTTCGCTGTCGAATCCGGAGTTCAGCGTCGGCGGGCTGATCTGGCGCGCGGTGCTGAACCTGATCGCGAAGGCCGTCACGTCGCCGTTCTCGCTGCTTGCGCATGCGTTCGGCAGCGGCGGCGAGGATCTCGGCTATGTCGAATTCGCGCCGGGCTCGTACCAGCTCGACGATGCGCAGCAGAAGAAGCTCGACACCGTCGTGAAGATGCTGACCGAGAAGCCGTCGATCCGCCTCGACCTGATCGGCCGCGTCGATCCGGCGAAGGACACGTCGGGGCTCGGCGATGCGTACGTCGACCGGCTGGTGCGCCAGCAGAAGCTGAAGGACGTGGTCGGGCAGGGCGAGAGCATCGACCCGATGTCGGTGAAGGTCGAGCCGGCCGAGTACAGCAAGTACCTGACGCGCGCGTACAAGGCCGCCGACTTCAAGAAGCCGCGCAACCTGATCGGCCTGCAGAAGACGCTACCCGACGCCGACATGAAGAAGGCGCTCGCCGAGCACGCGCCGGCCGACGACAACGCGCTGCGTGCGCTCGCGCAGCAGCGCGCGCAGGCCGTGCGCCAGTACCTCGACGGCAAGATCGATTCGAGCCGCGTGTTCGTCGTCGCGCCGAAGCTCGACGCGAAGGGCATCGAGGACAAGGGCGCGACGACCCGTGTCGACTTCGGCCTGCAGTAAGCAGGCCATCCGCCGCCGCTGCGTCCGTTCATCCGTTCGGGCGCGGCGGCGTGCTTCCTTCAGCGCGCGGCGATCGCCGGTTCTTCGCGCTTGCCCAATTCCTTCTTCGCGGCCAGCGGCAGACGCGCATCGTCCCACTGCGCCAGCCATTCGACCTCTTTCGCGGTGAACACCTGTCCGTAGTTGCGCAACGCGTACTGCAACGCGTCGACGACGTGGTGGCGAATGATTTCGGGGGTGCGTGCATCGTCCAGCACGAACCGGAGAGCTTCCAGGGTCGACATACTCGTGCTCCGGGTCAGGGAAAACCCTTTATCACACGCCAATAGTCATGCGCCAAGCCGGAAAAAAAATCGCGCGGCGCGTAACGCTGCGGGCGGTTTGACCGATGCACCGGCGCGGTGCCGGCGGGTGAAAGCGCGCGTCGCAATGTGCGCTAGGTCACCTTTCTTTGCGACCGCTTCGTGTCACTTGCGATTGGTTACGTTTGATAGAAAACAGAAAGCCTTGCTTCATGCGAGCGACCCACGACGCGGCGATATTTTGCGCGCTTGTTGGCAAGTCACGCAGTTCAACGTCAATCGATGAGGTGGGGTGATCATGTTTTTCCTTGGTAAGCAGCGGAAGTTGGTGGCGATGGTGGCGGGCGCGCTGGCGCTCGCAGGCGCGGGTGCGCACGCGGCGCAGCAGGACGGCGATAGTCAGGGCGAGGACCGCGGCCACGCGAGCCGCGTCGTGAAGCACGTGCTGCTGATCAGCGTCGACGGCCTGCACGAGCAGGATCTCGCGCGCTGCATCGGCGCGAACACGTGCCCGAACATCGCGGTGCTCGCGCAGCACGGCGTGACGTACACGAATGCCTATACGCCGGGCCTGTCGGATTCGTTCCCGGGCCTCGCCGCGCTCGTGACGGGCGGCTCGCCGAAGACGGCCGGCCTGTTCTACGACGTGTCGTACGACCGCAACCTGTACGCGCCGGGCGACACGAGCTGCTCGGGCAAGCAGGGCTGGAACGTCGTGTTCGACGAGACGACCGGCATCGATGCCCAGAACGGCGGCGCGCTCGTCCACCTGAACGGCGGCGGCGCGTTCAACCCGCAGGCGATCCCGAACGCGAAGGTCAACGGCAAGTGCGTGCCGGTCTATCCGCACAACTACGTGAAGACCAATACGGTGTTCGAGGCCGTGAAGGCCGGCATCCCGAACGCCTACACCGCGTGGGCCGACAAGCACGCATGGGGCTACGACTGGCTGAACGGGCCGTCGGGTACCGGCGTCGACGATCTGATGCGCACCGAGATCAACTCGATCGACCCGACGACGAAGACGGACTACACGGACGTCTATTCGCACACCGCGCAATTCGACAACCTGCACGTGCAGGCGCTGATCAATCAGATCAACGGCCGCGACTCGACGGGCACGAAGAGCGCGCCGGTGCCGACGCTGTTCGGCGCCGACTTCCAGACGCTGAGCGTCGCGCAGAAGGCGGTGGTGACGAAGGGCGGCGGCTACATGGATGCGAACTTCACGCCGAACGGTCAGGTCGCGAACGCGATCACGTATGTCGACAACTCGATCGGCCATATCGTCGCGGCGCTGAAACAGGCGAACCTGTATTCGTCGACGGCCGTGATCGTCACGTCGAAGCATGGCCAGTCGCCGACCGACCGCACGAAGCTCGTGAAGAACGGCGACACGCTGACGAAGCTGCTCGAAACGAACAACTACATCGACCCGAACGGCAACTTCGGCCAGAACAACACGACGACGGGCAACCTGAACGACGGTTCGGGCCTGGTCGACACGGGCTTCGTGCAGACCGACGACGTCGGCCTGATCTGGCTGCGCGACCGCAACCAGCGCACGGCCGTGGTGCAGACGCTGAAGGCGAACCTGAGCTGCAACGCGCCGGGGATCTGCGCGGATGGCTCGCAGGCCTACATCCTGTACGGCGCGGCGCTCGCCGACCGCTTCGGCGATCCGGCCAACGGCCGCACGCCGGACATCATCGTCCAGCCGAATCCGGGCGTGATCTACACGTCGAGCACGAAGAAGGACGAGGAGCACGGCGGCAACGCGCCGGACGACAGCCACCTCGGCCTGCTCGTGTCGTATCCGGGCCTGCATCGCGCACGCACGGTGACCGACACGGTCGGCACGAAGCAGGTCGCGCCGACGATCCTCGGGCTGCTCGGCGCGAACCCGCGCCTGCTGCATGCGGTGGTGGCCGAGAATACCGGCGTGCTGCCGGGGCTCGGGATCGGTCGCTGAGCGACGCGACGCCGCAGGACTGCCCGCCGCCGGCCGTGCGGCGGGCCGGTTGCGCGCTGCGTGAGGGGCTGTGCGCGCCTACTTCGCGAACAGCACCGGCATCATTTGCACCGCGCAATCGTGCATGCGCTTGCCGATCGCCTGCGCTTCCGGTTCGTCCTGAGCCATGAGCGCATCGCCCGCGCGCTTCATCGCCGCGTAGCTGCCGCGCATCGCCGCATACAACGGAATCGGCGACGTGGCATCGGGGCTGGGCCCTTCGAAATAGCCGGTTGCGGCGAGTTCGCCCAGGTAGTAGGTGTACAGCGCGCCGACGTGGTTCGCCTGCAGCCACGCCATCAGCTGGATACGCCGGTAGACCGATACGAGATCGTCTTTCGGGCGCGAGCCGAGCGCGACGAAGATCTGCAACCGCGCGAGCCAGTTGCCCTTGCGCGCGGCCTCGACGAGCGCCGTCCACTGCGCGGGCGTCGTCGAACCCGGTTCGCGCAGGCTGCTCATGTAGTCGATCACGGCCTGCTGGTCCGGTGCCGGGCCGATCTGGTCGGGCGACCGGCACACGAAGCGGGACACGTCGATGTCGGCATCGCCGAGATGGTCGAGCTCATGCTTGATCTTGCCGTACACGTCGTCGAGTTGTTTCTGGACGTCGTCCCTCGACCATTCGGCCGGCAGCGGGCCCAGCCACACGAGTTCGTCGTCATTGGCAGCCGCGGCCGCGCGGTAACGGGCGAGCGCGGCATCGCGGCGCTTGGCGGCGGCGGCCTGCTCGTCGCGCGCGTTATCGGCCATGCGCTGTGCGACCAGGTTGACGGCGTCAGTCAGCTTCGCGCAGCGGGCGAAGGTGTCGTCGCGGCGCGTCCAGCAAGCGTTGTCGACGGTATAGATCCAGCGGGTGTTGACGGTCTCCAGCACATAGTGCGTCTCGCCTGCCTGCCGTGCGACGGCGGCACGTCCCTTGTCGTCGGTCACGCCCTCGGCCAGCACCTTGCCGTCGTGCGTGGTCCAGCTGTAGGGCTCGTTGCTCAGTGGGATTTCGCTGCCGCTGTCGCGGGTCAGGTTGATCGCATAGTGCGTCGTCGGCTTCGTCCCGGCGTGCGCGACGCCGACGGCGGTGAAGGCGGCGAGCGTGATCGCCGCGCAGCGGCGCCAGGTTTGCTTCGGGTGCGCGATGGCGGGCCGCTTGCGGCCGCAGTGTGATGATGGGGTGTTCATTGCCCTCTCTCTCCGTTGTTGTTCTGATCGTGCTTCGTTTGAAGACGCGCGAGTGTAGCAGGCACGCATCGCGGCGGACGGCTTGAATTCCGGAGCATGCACCGGCATATTCGCCACGCATCACCCGTTCAACGACGCACCGAGAGGTTTGTTCATGCGCCTTCTGCTTGCCCTGCTGCTGCCGTGGTTCCAGTTCTTCACGATCGGCCGCCCGATCGCCGGAATCATCTGCCTGATCCTGCAAATCACGATCATCGGCTGGCTGCCGGCCGCGATCTGGTCGGTGTATGCGCTGAGCCAGTACAAAACCGATCGGAAGATCGAGGCGGCGCTGCGGGGGCAAAAGTAAACTCCAGGGGCGATTCCCCGCACGTTGAGCTTTGTTAGCCCAACGGCGACAGTTCTTATTTCGGCGGAAATATATATACTTTATCTGCAACGATCCGGATAATTTATGTAGATTTCTGCTGAAATGAGAGACTCCTGTACGATTCAACTCCACGCCGACGGTGCCTGGCACGACATCGGTGTTGTCACCTTGTTCGGCATGCCCGACGAAGGCTGGCGTGCGCGTGCCTATACGGGTTACGACGTCGAGTGGGCCGTTCGGCATCAGCTCGCCCGCGATGCCCACGCCATGACCTGCCGATTTCCGGTGGGTCTTGAGCCGCTGGAAACGCCGCATTGGCCTGTTTTTCTGATCGATCTGTTGCCACAAGGATTCGGCCGCGCGGAGTTGCTGCGCCGTCTCGGTTTGCCGGAAACCGCCGAGGAACGCGCCGACTGGCCATTGCTGCTAGCAGGGGCCGCAAATTCGATCGGAAATCTGCGAGTCAAGGAGGCCGTGCATTGGTTGACTGAACGTCAGGGGCCACAGCAGGGCTTTACCGACGAGGAGGTTGTCGCGCGAGGCGACGCGTTCAGCGAATATCTCGCCACACATGGCTTCTTCGTTGCGGGCTCCTCGGGTGTACAGGGCGAGTGGCCGAAGCTACTGCTGACCCGTGCTGACGACGGTTTGCTCTATCTGGACCATACGCTGCCAGACGAGCGTGCGCGTGAGCACTACATCGTCAAGTTCGGGCGCGGCGCGAACGCGCGCCTTGCACAGATCCTGCGCCACGAGGCGCCCTACATGGCATTGGCGCAGCGTCTCGGCTTGCGTGTTCATGCACCACTGGCGCTGCATGAACGCTCGCTGTTCATTCGGCGTTTTGATCGAGCGCATGTCGACGGTCGTGTAGTCCGGTTTGCCCAGGAAAGCATTGCGTCGTTGACGGACAAGGCCGGCTTTGGTGTCGCGCCGAGCCACGACGAGGTGTGCTGGCGTCTCGTGCGTCAATGCACGGACGCGCAGGTCGAGGTGGCGGAATACCTGTGCCGCGATGTCGCGAATCTCGCGTTGGGCAACAAGGACAATCATGCGAGAAACACCGCCTTGCAACGTGACTTTGATGGGCGCGTCGCCCTTACGCCGCTTTACGACTTCGCGCCGATGTATCTGCACCCCGATGGCATTGCGCGGCGCATCCGCTGGGAAGGCAATGACGGCGGGCAGCCGGATTGGGCGCGGGTACTGGATACCATCGTTCGAACCAGCGAGCCGCTAGCGGGGGAGGCGCATGTCGCGTTGGATCGCGATGCGTTGCGGGCACGGCTAAGTGCAATGTCGCCGGGTTTGCGGGAGATCGCCGATCATGGTGTCGATCTCGGGCTGGAGCACGATGTCCATGCCTTTCTGAAGCCGGGGCTCGAGCGGCTGGCTCGCGAGCTGGATGCGTTGCGCTAGGCAGGGGGACACGATGGACAAACGCTATAACGCGCTGCCACTCCCCGAGCAGCTTTCGCTCCGACGGCAAGCGATCGAAGACGTGCTCGCGCATCCCGAATGGTCGCTGCGCGAATCGGTGCGTCATCTGAAGAAGACGATGCGACTGACGAGCGCGGAAATGGCCAAGCTCGCAGGTGTGTCGACGAAGACGATTCAGGATATCGAACAAGGTCGCAGCGACGGGACGGTGCAGACGATGAACCGCATCTTCGGCATGCTGGGATTGAAGCTCGGCGTGGTGCGACAGAGCACGTAGCCGGACGTGACGCCGCATTCGTTCGGTCGTCGTCAGCGCAGCTGCATTGGGCTGCTTCATCGGTTTCTGCTTCCCTGCCCGTCGCCGGCTATCCCGGCGGCGCCCCCTCCAGCGCCTCCGCCCGCGCGAACAGCCAGTCGACGAACGTGCGCAGCGCCGGATCGTCGTCGTCGCGATACAGGCAATGAAACGGCGGCGCTTCCAGGTGGATTTCCGGAAACAGCGCGACGAGCCGCCCTTGCTCGAGATCGTCGCGCACGACCGCGCGCGGCGCGAGGCACACGCCGAGCCCGCTCGCGGCGGCCTTGGTCATCAGGAAGAACTCGCGATAGAACGGCCCGCGCAGCGTCTCGGTGACGACCGAGCCTGCCTGGTGGAACCAGTATTGCCACGCCTGCGGCAAACCCGCGTAATGCAGCAGCGGCGCGTTGCGCAGGTCGGCCGGCGTACGCGCCTGGTCGAGCACCGGGTGGCCGGGCGCGCACACCGGCACCGCGACGGTCGCGAGCAGCGGCCGCGACACGAACCCCTTGCGGCGCAGCTCCGGCGTATAGCGGCGAACCACGATGTCGCAGGTTTCGTCGAACTGGTCGCGCTCGTTGTCGGGCGTCGTGACGAGTTGCACGTCGATGTCCGGATGGTCGGCCTGGAATGCAGCCAGTTGCGTCAGCAACCATCCGTGCGCGAACGATACGGACGTGTTGATCCGCACCGGATGGCCGCTGCCGGGTTCGAACATTTGCCCCGTCGCCTGCGCGAGCCGGCCGAGGCAGCTCGCGACGTCGACGAGGTAATGCCGCGCGCGCGGCGTGAGCCGCATCGAGCGTCCGTCGCGCTCGAACAGCTTCTGCCCGAAGAACGATTCGAGCACGCGGATCTGCTGCGCGACTGCGCTCTGGGTTACGTTCAGCTCGTCGGCGGCGAGGGTGAGGCTCTGCAGGCGGCCGGCAGCTTCGAAGCTGCGCAGCGCGTTCAGGGGCGGCAATCGGCGCATCGTGAGGTCGCGAAGAAAAGCTACACAGTGGGTCAAAAAATGTCGTTTGTGGCGGCCGGAGCGCCTCCCTATCATGGCGCCGACAGGAGAAAACGCCCCGATGACGATCATAGCGCCCCCCGATAGCCGATCAACCGGAATTCGCCGCCGTCTTCGCGACCGGCGAACGGCGCGGCGCGCGATGCGCAGCGTCGCAGCGGTTCCGCCGGTGCGCGGCCGAGGTGCGGTGGCGCTCGCCTGTGCCGGGCTGCTGGCGGTGCTGACCGGGTGTGCGGCGAAGCCGCAAAACGAACGCCAGATCGGCGACGGCGGCTCGCTGGTGCGCTACAGCTCCAGCCAGACCGAAGTCGACCTGACGGATACCGAGCAGCAGACGCTGCGCATGATGACCGATCGCCGCTACGCGGGTGCGTCGCAGGCGCGTGCACTCGACGCGGTCGCGTCCGTGCTGCGCACGCAGGGCTATGCGCCGGTGACGGTCGACCGGGACGTGGGGCTGATCGAAGGCGGTCGCAGCGACACGCTGATTCCGAAGTGGCGGCAACTGCTGCGCGGCGCGCTGAAGGCGAAGATCGGCGGCTTGCCCGCGAAACCGGATCACGAGCGCGTGGCTGCCATCGTCACGGTCCGCGTAACGGCGGCGCGTGACACGATCGTGCGTGCGCGGTTCGACCGCACGGTGTGGGACAGCAATGGCGACTCGCGCATGAAGACTGTCGTCGAGCCTGACTACTACCAGACCTTCTTCAGCGCGATGGACAAGGCGATGTGCACGACGTCGTGCGAGCGGTGACCGGCGCGCACGCGCCGATGCGGGAGACTTGAAGAAGCGGGAGCGAAGGGCGCATTGCAGCCCGTCGGGGCATGGCAGCCGGGCGCGGCGCCCGGTGCATCCGGCGCGGCAGAAGCCGCAGCCGTCAACGAGAAAACGGCCGCCCGGACCGTCGTTCGACCCGGGCGACCGCTTCGCCTACTTCACCGCAAACAGCGTCAGGTTCATGAAGATCTTGAACGCGTAGCCGAGCGTGACGGCGCCGATCACGCCGCCCGCCCACAGGACGATGAACCACATCCAGCCGCGCATGCGCGGCTTCGGCGCAGCGGGCTGGCGTTCGGCGGAATCAGTGGTGGTAGTAATGCTGGTCTTCATGGCGCACCTTGCCTCGGAATACCCAGTAACCCATCGTCGTGTAGGCGATGATGATCGGGAGGATAACCGCTGCGCCGACCAGCGTGAAGGTCTGGCTGGAACGCGGCGCCGCAGCTTCCCAGATCGTCATCGTCTGAGGAATCGCATACGGGAACAGCGTGACGAGCAGGCCGACGTAGCCGAGCAGCACGAGCGCCAGCGCGAGCACGAACGGGGTCATGTCATGCCGGCCGCGCACTGCGCGGCGCATCCACACCGCGCACCCGGCGACCAGGAACGGCACCGGCAACAGGCGCCAGAACAGCCCCGAATCGAACCAGCGCTGCGCGATGGCCGGATCCTGCAGCGGCGTCCACAGGCTGACGACCGCGATGAAGCCGAGCAGCACGACCGTCAGCGGCCACACGACGCGATGCAGGCGGCGCTGCAGGTCGCCTTCCGTCTTCGCGACGAGCCAGCAGCAGCCGAGCAGCGCATAGGTCACGATCAGGCCGAGGCCCGTCAGCAGGCTGAACGGCGTGAGCCAGTCGAACGCGTCGCCCGCGAACACGCCGTCCTTCACGTTGATGCCCTGCAGGAACGCGCCGAGCGCGATCCCCTGGAACAGCGTCGCGCCGGCCGAGCCGCCGATGAACGCGAGGTCCCACAGCTGCTTCGTGCGCCGCGCCTTCGCGCGGATCTCGAACGACACGCCGCGGAAGATCAGGCACACCAGCATGAAGATCAGCGGCAAGTACAGCGCCGACAACACGGTCGAATAGACGACCGGGAACACCGCGAACAGCCCGGCGCCGCCGAGCACGAGCCACGTCTCGTTGCCGTCCCACACGGGCGCGACGGTGTTCATCATCAGGTCGCGTTCCTTCTCGTCCGGGAAGAACGGGAAGACGATGCCGATGCCGAGGTCGAAGCCGTCGAGCACGACGTACATGAAGAGCCCCAATGCGATGATCGCGGCCCAGATTACGGTGACGTCCATAGGTTTTCTCGTATGCGGAAAGGGTGGGGCTCAGACGGTCTCGAGCGGCTCGTCGACGGCCGACATCGGGCGGCGCGCGGTGTGGTCGGGGCGCGTGTCGGGGGTGTCGTCGTGCTTCACGTCGGGCAGCGCGGGGCCGGCCTTCATCAGCTTCAGCATGTAGTACACGCCGGTGCCGAACACGAGGAAGTACACGATCACGAACGTCATCATCGACAGGCTGACCTGCTGTACCGACAGCGGCGACACGGCCTTCGCGGTGCGCATCACGCCATATACGACCCACGGCTGGCGGCCTGCTTCGGTCGTCACCCAGCCCGCGAGCAGCGACACGAAGCCGGTCGGGCCCATCACGAGTGCGAAGCGCTGGAACCACTTCGATTCATACAGACGGCCGCGGCGGCGCAGGAGCCATGCGAGCGCGGCGAGGCCGATCATCGCGAAGCCAAGGCCGACCATGATCCGGAAGCTCCAGAACACGATGGTCGAGTTCGGGCGGTCTTCCGGCGGGAATTCCTTCAGCCCGCGGATCTCGCCGTCCCAGCTGTGCGTGAGGATCAGGCTGCCGAGGTGCGGCACCTTCACCGCGTAGCGGGTCGTTTCCGCCTTCATGTCGGGGATGCCGAACAGGTTGAGCGGCGTGCCGCCCTTCTCGGTTTCCCACAGCCCTTCGATCGCGGCGATCTTCGCCGGCTGGTGCTTCAGCGTGTTGATGCCATGCTGGTCGCCGATCACGGCCTGCAGTGGCGCGAGCACGAGCAGCAGCCACAGCGCCATCGAGAACATCTTCTTCACGCCCTTGTCGCGGCGGCCCTTCAGCAGATGCCATGCGCCGGTCGCGGCCACCACCAGCGCGGCGACGATGAACGCGGCGATCGCCATGTGGAACAGGCGGTACGGGAACGACGGGTTGAAGATGATCGCGAACCAGTCGGTCGGCACGACGCGGCCGTCGACGATCTCGAAGCCCTGCGGCGTCTGCATCCAGCTGTTCGACGCGAGAATCCAGAACGTCGAGATCAGCGTGCCGATCGCGACCATCAGCGTCGCGCCGAAGTGCGCGCGCGGGCTCACGCGGTTCCAGCCGAACAGCATGATGCCGAGGAAGCCAGCCTCGAGGAAGAACGCAGTCATGACCTCGTACATCAGCAGCGGCCCGGTGACGGCGCCGGCGAAGCTCGAGAAGCCCGACCAGTTCGTGCCGAACTGGTAGCTCATCACGACGCCGGAGACGACGCCCATCCCGAACGCGACCGCGAAGATCTTCGACCAGAACAGACAGAGGGTTTTGTAGTACTGCTTGCCGGTTTTCAGCCAGCGATATTCGAGCACGGCGATGAAGCTGGCGAGGCCGATGCTCAGCGCCGGGAAGACGATGTGAAAGGAGACGGTGAACGCGAATTGCAGGCGGGCCAGATCGAGGGCCGAAAGAGCGGTGTCCATACCAGTTGACCGAGGCTGACGATACCCGCCGGCGGGTGCCGGCGGACCCCGGCGGACGGGCGTCGGGGTTGGCTGGAGTATGTGCCGCGATGTTGCACCGCGAAATGTGCCAACTCGTCGCAGATGTCCAGCCCGTCGCGCGCATTTCCGGGGTAAATCGTTGATTCGTATCAAGAAGGCTGCTTGCGGCGCGTGCAGCCGTGGCGTGGCGGTCTGACGCACGTGCGTCAATATGGCGCGTCGCGTCATTGGAACGGTTCGACGCGCCCGCAAACGCCGCGTGACACCGCGCGGCGCGGCACGCGTGTGCGGCCGAACCGTTGCGTTGCGTTATCGCGTAACGCGTCCGGCCGTGCCGGCGGGCCGCGGCGGATGGGGTCTGTCACATGGGTAACGCCGCGCAACATTGGCGCGGGCGCCCGTAATGGATGACGGATCGCGCGCGGCGTAGCGTTCGGTATGTCGGGTTCGCATCGACGAACCGCCAGCCGGAGAACGTGACGTGAATGGATTGAAGCTCGCGCTGGGCGCGGCGGCCGCCGTGGCGATCGCCACGGGCGGCGTGGCGCATGCTGCCCGGGTCGGGGTCTATGTCGGCCCCGGCTACCCGTATTACTACCCCGTCGTCCCCGCGCCTTACTACTACCCGCCGCCCGTCGTCGCGGTGCCCGTCGATCCGGGGCCGCCGCCTCAGTACGTCGAGAAGGGACAGCCGCAGGACGACGGCGATGCGAACCTCTGGTACTACTGCGACGCGTCGAAGCACTACTACCCGTATGTGAAGACCTGCAAGTCGGGCTGGCGATCGGTGCCGGCTCGGCCGCAATGACGGAGGCGCGACGATGAAATCCGTATCTCGACTTCTGCGCATGCCGGCCGCGCTGGCGCTGGCCGGCCTGCTCGGCGCGTGCGCGTACATGCCGACCGGGCCGAGCGTGATGGCGCTGCCCGGCACCGGCAAGTCGTTCGACCAGTTCCGCGCCGACGATGCGAACTGCCGTCAATACGCGTTCGAGCAATCGGGCGGCGTGAGCGCGGGTCAGGCGTCGACCGCGAGCGCGGTCGGCAGCGCGGCCGTCGGCACCGCGCTGGGTGCGGCGGCCGGCGCGGCGTTCAACGGCGGCACGGGGGCGGCCGTCGGCGCGGGCGCCGGGCTGCTCGCGGGCAGCGTGGTCGGTGCCGGCGCGGCGCAAGGCTCGGCCTACGACATCCAGCGCCGCTACGACTACGGCTACCTGCAATGCATGTACGCGACCGGCAACCGCGTGCCGGTACCGGGCGGGATGAGCGGCGGCGGGGGAGGTGGGTATGGCGGTGGCGGATATGGCGGCGCACCGCGCGCGGCGCCACCCATGCCGCCGGCGGGCGTTCAGCCGCCGCCGCCGCGCTACTGACGGCCGCCTCGTCGCCGCCGTGCGGCGTGACGCGCAAGTGCGCCGCGCCCTGTGTGCGCATCGACCGTCGGTACACACACGCTGTGTGAATTGCGTACACTCTGAGTCTCGTTTCGGCAGGGCCGGGCGCATCGGATCCGGTCCGCGTTTACCCAGGACTCAGCGATGATCGATTTACGCAGCGATACCGTGACACGTCCGAGCCAGGCAATGCTGGCCGCGATGACTGCCGCCGAAACCGGCGACGACGTATGGGGTGACGACCCGACCGTCCTGCGCCTGCAGGCGGTGACGGCCGAGCGGGCCGGCAAGGAAGCCGGCCTGTTCTTCCCGAGCGGCACGCAGAGCAACCTGGCCGCGCTGATGGCCCATTGCGAACGCGGCGACGAATACATCGTCGGCCAGCTCGCGCACACCTACAAGTACGAAGGCGGCGGCGCGGCCGTGCTGGGCAGCATCCAGCCGCAGCCGATCGAGAACGCGCCGGACGGCACGCTGCCGCTCGCGAAGATCGCCGCGGCGATCAAGCCGCTCGACAATCACTTTGCCCGCACACGCCTGCTCGCGCTCGAAAACACGATCGGCGGCCAGGTCTTGCCGGAAGGCTATGTGCAGGAAGCCACCACGTTCGCGCGCAGTCGCGGGTTGTCACTGCACCTCGACGGCGCACGCGTGTGCAACGCGGCTGTCGCGTCGGGCCGTTCGGTCGCCGAGCTGTCGGCGCCGTTCGACAGCGTGTCGATCTGCTTCTCGAAAGGGCTCGGCGCGCCGGTCGGCTCGGTGCTGGTCGGCAACCGGGCGCTGATCGAGCGCGCGCAGCGCTGGCGCAAGGTGCTCGGCGGCGGGATGCGGCAGTCGGGCATTCTCGCCGCAGCCTGCCTGTATGCGCTCGACCACAACGTCGAGCGGCTCGCTGACGATCACGCGAATGCCGTGCATCTTGCCGAAGGCCTCGCACGCATCGACACCGTGAAGGTGTTGTCGCATGCGACGAACATGGTGTTCGCACAATTCCCCGAAGCCGATTGCGCGCCGCTCGAGGCATGGCTCAAGGAACGCGGGATCCTCACGCAGATGCTGTACGCGTCGCGCTTCGTCACGCACTGCGACGTGTCGCGCGCGGATATCGATACGTTTATCGACGCGGTCGGTGCGTATTTCGCGCAGCGCCGCGCGTAGGGGGAATGCGCCGGCCGGCTGGGACGCCGGCCCAATATGGCGCGAAGCAGGGGGCGGAGAGGCGACGGGGGCGCCGTGGCAACCCGTCTGTCGATATCGGGCGTGCCGGCGGATCAGGCTTGCCGGGGTGCGTCGGCGGGCGGTGTGCCGTCGCGGAACAGCGCCTGCAACTGCGTGCGCAGTTCGGCGCTGTCGGTGTGCTGGTGCACCAGGACCGCATGTTGTACGGCGGCCTCCAGCAGTTCGTTGTCGGAGTCGGCAGAAATCGCGACCGAGCAATTCATCGCGCTGGGAAACTCGCGGCAATCGATATAGCGGCGAGACATGATGTTCTCCTTGCGGAAAAGGGAACGGCCGGATGTGCGTGATCGGCCGCGCGGCGCGTTCGCGAGACCGATGGAAAAAGTATAGGCGGCGCGGCGGGGATTCTCGTCGCCAGATGTCGCGCCGCACACCGCACACCGCACACCGCACGCCGCACACCGCACACCGCACACCGCACGCCGCACGCCGCACACCGCACGCCGCACACCGCACACCGCACACCGCACACCGCACACCGCACACCGCACACCGCACACCGCACACCGCACACCGCACACCGCACACCGCACACCGCACACCGCACACCGCACACCGCGGCGGTGCCGCTCAAACGCGCGTCAAGGCAGCGGCGCGAGCAGCCGGCGTGCCGCTTCGACCACCCGCTCGGACAGTGACGCCATCGTCGGCGACTGCACGGTCCACGCGTGCCAGTACAGCGTGATGTCGGTCGGATGCGCGGGCGCGAGATCGACGAGCCCCTGCGTGTCGAGCGGCGCACTGCCGATCAGCGGCTCCGGCACCATCGCATAGCCGAGCCCGTGCCGCACCGCCGCGAAGTGCGAATGGGTACCCGGCACGTAGTGGCACGGGTACGCGCCCTCGAGCAACCCGAACTTCTCCTTCAGGAACGACGACTGCAGCGTATCGCGCCGCGAATACGCGACGACGGGCGCCTTGCGCGCGCTCGTGCGGTTCAGCCCGCGCGGAAACCAGCGCACCGCGAACGCGGCGGCCGCGAGCAGCCGGTAGCGCATCGTGCCGAGCGGCGTCGCGAGGCAGCCGCGCATCGGCTTTGGCTCGGTCGTCACGCAGCCGACCGCCATCCCGCTTTCGAGCAGCGCGAACGTATGGTCCTGATCCTCGACGATCAGCTCGAACAGGATGCGCTCGCCCGCGAGCACCGACGTCAGCGCCGGCAGAAACCACGTACCGAGGCTGTCGGAATTGAGCGCGATCGTGACCGAGATCGGCGATTCGCGCTCGGTCGCGAGCGTGCTTTGCAGGTCGGCCTGCAGCAGTGCGACGCGGCGCAGGTGCTGCAGCACGCGTTGCCCGGCCACCGTCGGGCGGCACGGCCGCGTGCGCAGCACGAGCGGCGTGCCGAGGCTCGCCTCCAGTGCGCGGACCCGCTGCGTGACGGCGGACGCGGTCACGTGCAGGCGCACGGCCGCCTGCTCGAAGCTGCCGGTGTCGGCGACGGCCAGCAGCGCGGCGGCCTGCTTCGGATCGATCGTCATCGACATGTCGGTGGAATTCCTGTGAACGTAAGACGAGAACAGCCGGTAGTGTAAGTCAGCGCGTACCAGCGGCCGGGTGTGGCGCAACGCCCTGCGGCACGGCATTCGTCGTCGGACTCGACCACGGCATGACGGTATGCCGCACGCCGCATGCCGGTGGCGCGCGCATTTTGAACTAGGCTATATGAACGCGCGGAACCCGGCATGTGCCATGCCGGCACTTCGCGCGCGGACGATCGCGCGTCGCGCGCAAGCCGCGGCGCGGGCGTCGTGACGATTCCCACTTGATGGAGATGAACATGTCGATTCGACTAGGCGAGGACGCGCCCGATTTCACCGCGGAGACCACCGAGGGAACGATCCGCTTTCATGAATGGATCGGCGACCACTGGGCGATCCTGTTTTCCCATCCGAAGGATTTCACGCCGGTGTGCACGACCGAACTCGGCTACATGGCCGGGCTCAAGCCGGAATTCGACAAGCGCAACACGAAGATCATCGGGCTGTCGATCGATCCGGTCAGCGATCACCAGAAGTGGGTCGCGGATATCGCTGAAACGCAGGGCCATGCGGTCAACTATCCGCTGATCGGCGACGACGAACTGAAGGTCGCGAAGCTGTACGACATGATTCATCCGAACGCGAGCGGCGGCCCGCGCACGGCGGTCGACAACGCGACCGTGCGCTCGGTGTTCGTCATCGGGCCGGACAAGAAGGTCAAGGCGATGCTCGTCTATCCGATGAGCGCGGGACGCAATTTCGACGAGGTGCTGCGCCTGCTCGACGCGCTGCAGCTCAACGCGAAGCATACGGTGGCGACGCCGGTGAACTGGAAGCCCGGCGACGATGTCATCATTCCGACGTCGGTGTCGGACGATGCGGCGAAGCAGAAGTATCCGGAAGGCTTCCGGACGCTGAAGCCGTACCTGCGCTACGTGGCGCAGCCGAGTTGACGCGCCGGGCCGGCCGGATACCGGCCTTGCAGGACCACGACGGGGCGGCCCGCGCGACAGCGACAGCGGCGGCGCGGGCCGGACAAGACGCATCAACACGCATCAAACAGGCATCCACCAGCGACGGAGCGACTTCGCGATGATCTTCCGGCAACTGTTCGACCCGCAATCGTCGACGTACACGTACCTGCTCGCCGACCGCGCGTCGCGCGAAGCGCTGCTGATCGATCCCGTGTTCGAGCAGGTGCGCCGCGACGCGGCGCTGCTCGACGAGCTCGGGCTGCGGCTCGTTGCGACCGTCGATACGCACGTGCACGCCGACCACGTGACGGGCGCGTGGCTGCTGAAGCAGCGCACGGGCAGCACGATCGCGATCTCGGCCACGAGCGGCGCGCAAGGCGCCGATCGCTATCTGAACGACGGCGACCGCTGCGCGTTCGGCGCGCGCTACCTGACCGTGCGCGCAACACCTGGCCACACGAACGGCTGCATCAGCCTCGTACTCGACGACGAATCGATGGCGTTCACCGGCGATTGCCTGCTGATTCGCGGCACCGGCCGCACCGATTTCCAGCAAGGCGACCCGCGTGCGCTGTATCGCGCGGTGCACGGCCGGCTCTTCACGCTGCCGGCCGCGTGCCTGCTGTATCCGGCGCACGACTATCGCGGGCTCACGGTGACGAGCGTCGGCGAGGAGCGGCGTTTCAATCCGCGCCTCGGCGGCGATCTGAGCGAAGACGATTTCGCGGGCTACATGCGCAACCTCGGGCTCGCGCACCCGCGGCAGATCGACGTCGCGGTGCCGGCGAACCTGCAGTGCGGCGTTGCCGCGAATGCGCCCGATGTGCAGGCGGCGCCCGACTGGGCGCCGCTCGTCTATACGTTCGCCGGGTTCTGGGAAATCGATCCGCAATGGCTCGAGGATCATCTGCCGGCGGTGCAGGTCGTCGACGTGCGCGAGCCGGACGAATTCACGGGCCCGCTCGGCCACCTGCCCGGCGCGACGCCGATTCCGCTCGGCGAACTGGCTGCGCGCGCCGGCGAGATCGCGCGCGACCGGCCGGTCGTGACCGTGTGCCGGGCCGGCGGGCGATCCGCGCAGGCGACCGTCATTCTGCTGAAGGCCGGCTTCGACACGGTGGCGAATCTCGGCGGCGGGATGCTGCGCTGGCGTGCCGAAGGGCGTGTCGTAATGGACGGCCGGTCGTAACGGCCCGAGTGAGTCGCGCCAAAAAAAATCCGGATCGCTGTCGAAACGGCCGGGTGCCGTTCGTCGTCAAGGTATCCGATCACGTGGTGCCGCATCACGCGGTGCCGAAACCCTGAGAGACCGTACGATGATGCCGACGCTTTACGCCCATCCCTTTTCGTCCTACTGCCAGAAGGTGCTGACCGCGCTGTACGAGAACGGCACGCCGTTCGCGTATCGCGTGCTCGCGCACGACGATCCGAAGCCGATGCAGGAACTGGCCGCGCTGTGGCCGCTGAAGCGCTTTCCGGTGCTCGTCGATGCCGGCCGCACGGTGGTCGAGGCGTCGATCATCATCGAGTATCTCGGCCTGAACCATCCGGGCCCGGTGCGGCTGCTGCCCGACGATCCGCACGCGGCGCTCGAGGTGCGGATGATGGATCGCTTCTTCGACAACTACGTGTCGACGCCGCAGCAGAAAGTCGTGTTCGACGCGCTGCGGCCGGAAGCCGAGCGCGACGCGCGCGGTGTCGCCGATGCGCGTGCGATGCTCGACACGTCTTATGCGTGGCTGGACCAGAAGATGGCCGATCGCGAATGGGCGGCCGGCGACCGCTTCAGCCTCGCCGACTGCGGCGCGGCGCCGTTCCTGTTCTACGCGGACTGGACACACCGGATCGATCCGTCGTTCGCGAACGTGATCGCGTACCGCAATCGTCTGCTGGCGCGGCCGTCGTTCGCGCGCGCGGTCGACGAGGCGCGGCCGTATCGCTCGTTCTTTCCGCTGGGTGCGCCCGATCGCGACTGATCGGCACGGCCGTCGCGCGGCGCGCGGTTGCCGCGCATGGCCGGCAGCGCGTGCCGGGGCGGCGGCGGAACGAAAGCAGCGGCAGCATCGCGGCGTCTCCCCGTCACATCGTGTGGGTGGCCGACTGCGCGAGCGTCAGCAGTTCGTCGAACTGCGTGATCAGCTCGAAGCACAGCAGGAACGCGAGCGTATAGGCGGGTGCGGGGAAGCGCCGGATCATCGCCAGCACCTGCGGCGCGAAGCGCGAGCGGATCGTGTCGCGCGTCAGCAGCCACGCGAGCGCGATGCCGATCGCGGCGCCCGCGATCAGGTCGGTCGGGTAGTGAAAGCCGAGATACGCGCGCGGCAGGCAGATGAACACGACCGCATACAGCAGCGCGAACACGCCGACGCGGCGCGCGATGATGAAGATCCCGGTGGCGATCGCCATCCACAGCATCGCGTGATCGCTCGGAAACGAACTCCATGCCTGCAGCGTGGCCGCTCGCAATCCTGCCGACGGGAAATGCAGGTGCAGGTCGGGGTTGTAGATCGGCCGCACGCGGAACGGCAGCACGTGTGCGAGCAACCGGCCGAACGCGAGCGCGATGAGGCCGCTCGCGATCGTCGCGACGACCAGCTCGCGCTGCCGCTCGCGGTTCGGGCCCGGCTGGAACCACAGCCAGCACAGCACGGGAATGAGCACGAAGCCCTTGAACGTGTACAGGCCCGCGATCACGCGGATCGCGTGATTCATCAATGGGCCGAACGTGATGTGGGTGAGGAAGATCTGGATTGTGGTGTCGAAATCGTTCATGTTCTGTGCGACCCGGGCGGACGCTCAGCGCATGACATGCGGCCGGCAGGATCGAAAAGCGCGCTCGTACCTGAGCGCAACGGGGGGCAAGTATGTCACCCGTTATTTCGAAGAAAATGCGAAAAAATACCGGGAATCCCCTGATAAAACGGGGTCGAGCGGTGGGGCCGGATGGGTGAGCGCCGTGTGGCGGGGCGCATCCGATTCGTCCGACGTTTTGCATCGACGTGCAAGGCTGCCGGAGAAATAATTGGTTAAACTGGACATTCGTTCGAGCTGGTGCGGACCTTGCACGGGATGGATGTTTTTCGTGCCGGATGCGCACGAATTTGCCAGGTTGCGCAGCGTCATGCGTGCGCCGGTCGAAAATAAAAGAAAAGGCGGGCTAGCCCTGTGGGCCTGCCCGCCAGGTGCGTGCGATGCGGAAATTCAGTTGCGCCAGATCCGCACGGCGAGCGCAGCCAGCGATGTGACGACAGCCAGCGCGGTCACCGCATTCCAGCCCAGTTGCGCGAGCAACAAACTGCCGATCGCGGCGCCGGCCGCCATCCCGATGAACATGCCGACGAACAGCACCGCGTTGAGGCGGCTGCGCGACGCGGGGTCGATCCGGTAGACGATTGCCTGATGTGCGATCAGCGTGGCCTGCACGCCGAGATCGAAGCCGATCGTCGCGACCGCGAGCAGCACGAGCTGCGCGTGCGGCGACATCAGCGGCGCGGCGGCCATCGACGCGAACGACACCGTCGCGATGCCGATGCCGAAGCGCGTAACGTGCTCGGGGCCGTGATGGTCGGCCAGGCGCCCGGCAATCGGCGCAGCCAGCGCACCGGCCGCACCGGCAAGGCCGAACGCGCCCGCGGCCGCGCTGCCGAGGTGGAACGGTGCGCCGTGCAGCATCACCGCGAGCGTCGACCAGAACGCGCTGAACCCGATGGCCAGCAGCCCCTGCGCGAGTGCGGCGCGGCGCAGTGCCGGATGCTGGCGCCACAACGCGCCGAGCGACCCGATCAGCGCGCGATACGGCAGGCGTGTGGTCGGCTCAAAGTGCGGCAGCCCGCGCGCGGCCACGACGCCGATCGCAGCGACGCTGGCGGCCGCGAGTGCGAACATTGCGCGCCAGCCGGCCGTCTCCGCAACGAACCCGGCCACGACCCGCGACAGCAGGATGCCGAGCAGCAGCCCCGTCATCACCGTGCCGACGATGCGGCCGCGATGCGCGTCGTGCGCGAGCGTCGCGGCGGCCGGCACGACGTCCTGCGCCATCGTCGCGGCGAGGCCGATCGCGAAGCTCGCCGCGAGCAGCAGCCCGAGCGACGGTGCGATGGCGGCGAGCAGCAGCGCGACGACCAGCGTCGCGGCCTTGGTCACGATCACGCGGCGGCGGTCGAAGCGGTCGCCGAGCGGCGCGAGCAGCAGGATGCCGAGCGCATAACCCAACTGCGTGAGCGTCGGTACGAAGCCGATCGCGCGCGCCGACGCGCCGAGATCGGGCCCGAGCGCGCCGAGCATCGGCTGCGCGTAGTAGAGCGGCGCGACGCCGAGGCCCGCGGCGGCGGCGAGCAGCAGCACGAGCCAGCGATCGGGCATCGAATGGGCGGCCGGGTGGGCCGGGGCGTGTTCCGCGCGGGGCGCGGCATCGAGACGGGACGGGGTGGACATGGCGTGCATCCTGGGTGCGATGAAGGGATGGACGCGAGTGTGGCGGCACGCGGCCGGCCACGGTAGTGCCGCCCTGCGCAGATTTGTTATACGCTTCACGCATGACCGAAAAATCCCCCTTCTCCCGTGCTGCTGGCGGGTCTTCGCGCGTTCAGGCGGTGCCGGTGGACGGCGCCGGCTATCGTTTCGAGCTGATGGAAACCTTCGTGCGCATAGTCGAGGCCGGCAGTCTGTCGGCCGCTGCCGCGCAACTGAATACGACGCAGCCGACGATCAGCCGGCGGCTGCAGGCGCTCGAACGCTCGCTCGGCATGCGGCTGCTGCAGCGCACGACGCACACGATGCGGCTGACCGTCGACGGCGAGCGTTGCTTCAAGCGCGCGAAGGAGTTGCTGGCGAACTGGGCGGCGTTCGAGGCCGATCTGCGCGGTGCACAGGAGGAGCCTGACGGGCTGTTGCGGGTCGCGGTGCCGCACGCGTTCGGCCAGGAGCGTTTCGTCGCGCCGATCGCGCGGTTCCTGCGCGACTATCCGCGCGTGTCGGTCGAATGGTTGCTGCAGGACGAAGTGCGGGATTTCGTCGGCAGCGGCATCGATTGCGCGATCCAGGTGGGCGAGCCGACCGATCCGGCCGTCGTCGCGATCCGGCTCTCGAAGGTGCCGCGCTTCGTGGTTGCCGCACCGTCCGTGCTGAATGGTGCGGACGTGCCGGCCGACCCCGACGCGCTGGCCGCGTTGCCGTGGCTGTCGCTGCGCACGTACTACCGCACCGAACTGGCGCTCACGCATTCGGTCACGGGCGAGACGCGGCGCATTGCGATCCGCCCGCGCTTCACGACCGCGAACCTGTACGCGCTGCGCAGCGCGGCGCTGCTGGGCGTGGGCGCGTGCGTCGGCTCGTCATGGATGCTGGCCGACCACCTCGCGCGTGGTGAACTCGTCCATCTCGCGCCCGCGTGGCAGGCCGCGCCGCTGCCCGTCTACCTGACCTACCCGCATGCGCAGTTCTATCCGTCGCGGCTCGTGCGGTTTGCCGCGATGATGCGGGAGGCCGTGCCGGGGCTCGTCGAAGGGCGCGACGCCTGACGCGGGATGCGGAATGCGCCGCGAGCGCCGCGCGGCTGCGACGCCGTCAGCCGCGCCGGATCCCTTCGGGCAGCGCGCTGATGCGGCGCACCTCGGGCGAATCGAGCCACGCGCGCGACGTCGCGCAGTCGGCGAACATGTCGGTCGCGTCCTCGCCCCAGAACAGGTCGCCGTCGAGTTCGAAGGTCGGCACGCCGAATACGCCGTGCGCGATCGCATCATCGGTGTTCGCGCGCAGCGCGTCCTTCACCGGCTGGGCGTCGACGGCCGTCACGCCTTCCGGAAAGCCGACGGCTTCGCACAGCGCGGCGAAGCCTTCCGGTGTCGACACGTCCTGGCCGTCGCGCCAGATATGCCGGAAGATCCGCCGGATCGCGTCGGGCGCGTTGCCCATCGCGATCGCGAGGCGCAGCGGCTTGATCGGATTGAACGGATGCGCGGGCGGCATCCGGAACGGAATGCCGAGCTTGTCCGCGCGATATTGCGCGTGGCGATAGGTGAAGACGCGTTTCGCCGCGATCTCGGCCGGTGCTTTCTGGCCCCAGTGCGCAAGCAGTGCGCCGAGCACGATGGGCCGCGGCTCGAAGGCGGCGGCTGGCGGGAGCTGGTCGAACCGTTCCTGCTGCAGATAGGCGAACGGCGAAACGAAATCGAAATACCAGGTGGCGGTGCGTGCGGCGTTCATCGCGAGCGTCTCCTCGTGCGGGTCCGGATGGATAGGGTGCGGGCCAGTGTCGCACGCGGCGGCGCTTTGCGCTGCCGCATCTCACCCGCCGCCGGCACGAACGGCCGCTACGCGGCCTCCACCAGCGCCGCGAGTCTCGCCAGCGCCATTTGCCAGCCGGTCTCGTTGTCGGCGGCCGGCACGCCGGGCGGCACCCCGTCGTGCACGGCGTCGACGCGCGTGCCGCCCGCTTCGTCGGACAGCGTGATCGTGATCGTCATCGCGCCGCGCAGCATCGGATCGTCGGTCTCGAACACGTCGATCTCGACGATCTGCTCGTCCGGCACGAGCGTGACGAAGCGGCCGTGATAGGTATCGGTGTGCGCGGCGGTCTTGCCGGTGCCGGCCGACGGCGCGTCGTAGCTCAGCGACACGCGCAGCGCGCCGCCTTCACGCGCGTCGTACGCATGCACGCGGCACGTCATGCCGTCGGGCACCTTCCATTGCTCGACCGCGTGCGGATCGAGCAACGCGCGGTAGACGCGCCCGCGCGGGGCGTTCAGGTGCCGGCTGACCCGGGTCGAATGCGTGTGCGTGTGCAACATGTTGCCTCCCGCGGAGCGCGCGCGACGGTGCACGCCGGAGGCCGGCGTGTCGTCATGCTTCCTTCAGGAATCCTAGGCGCGCGGGAGGCGGCATGCAATGACCGCACACGCGGCCGCGCTCAGCGCAGCGTGGCCGCGAAGGCGTCGAGCTGGGTGATGCAGGTGTTCCAGCCCTCGAAGAAGCCGAGCGCTTCATGACGCTCGCGTGTCGCGGCGTCCGGATGCATCACGCGCGCTTCGTAGCGGGTGCCCGCATCGTCGTCGGCCATCGTGATGATCGCCGTGAAGCCCATCCACGGCGCCTGCGGGCGCCAGCCGCCCGCGAGCATCGACGTGAACGCGATACGCGATTCGGGCACGATCTCGAGGAAGCAGCCGGGATTGTCGCTCGTGCCGCCGTCGGGGCCGCGCATGAACGTGTGGAAGGCGCCGCCCGGCCGCAGGTCGAACGCGCGCACTTCGGTGGTCCACGGTTTCGGGCACCACCATTCCTTCAGCAGTTCGGGGTCGGTCCACGCGCGCCACAGCGCGTGGCGCGGCGCGCGCAGCGTGCGCGTGATGACGAGATCGAGGGTTTCAACGGGTTCGACGGGGCTTGCGGACATCTTGCTCCTCCTGGTAACGGCGTTCGACGAATTCAACGAGACGATCGGATCGGGCTTCCCACAGCGCGCGCTGCTCGGCGAGCCATGCCTCGGCCTCGCTCAGCCGGCTACCGACCAGCGTGCAGGTGCGCGAGCGGCCGGCTTTCCGGGTCTGCACGAGGCCGCTGCGCTCGAGCACCGCGACGTGCTTCATGAACGACGGCAGCGCCATGTCGAACGGCGCGGCCAGCGCGGAGACGGTCCGTTCGCCGTGGCCGAGCGCACTGACGATCGCGCAGCGCGTCGGATCGGCGAGGGCGTGGAAGACGTCGCTGATGCCGGGTTGAAAGTTAGCCATGTGGCTAAGTATAGGGGAGCTGAACGGCGATGCAACGGAAATTTTCGTCGCGTAGGATGTTGGGGCGGTAACACGCGCCGACCGGGCGCGGCGTCGCCGCGCGCCTGCCGCCGTTGCGCGAGCCGCGACGGCCGGCCGGGATTCCTTCCGATCCGGGCGCACGCCGAACCTGCGCGTGCGGCCTATCTGACTACCGGAGATGGCATGACCGAATCCGTTACCGTCCGCCGCGTCGACGCGGGCGAAGCGATGACCTGCGTCGATGCGCTGGCCGACGTGCTGATCGATTGCGTCGAGGGCGGTGCGTCCGTCAGCTTCATGTTGCCGATCGCCAGGCCGACCGCCGTCGCGTTCTGGACCCGCGTCGCCGACGGCGTCGCGAACGGCGAGCGCATCCTGCTCGTTGCCGAGGATGCGGCCGGCCGGATCCTCGGCACCGTGCAGGTCGTGACCGCGCAGCCCGAGAACCAGCCGCATCGCGCGGATATCTCGAAGATGCTCGTGTCGCGGCATGCGCGCCGGCAGGGCATCGCCGCGCGGCTGATGGCGGCGGCCGACGCGGCCGCGCGCGACGCCGGCAAGACCGTGCTCGTGCTCGACACGGTGACGGGCGGCGATGCCGAGCGGCTGTACGAGCGGGCCGGCTGGCAGCGCGTCGGTGTCGTGCCGAACTTTGCGTTGATGCCCGACGGCACGCTCTGCGCGACCACGTATTTCCACAAGCAGCTCGCGTAACCGGGCGCGCCGTGCATCCCGTTGCGCCGGCGCTCCTGTTCCTCACGCTCGCGGCCGGTCTCGCCGCGCTGCTCGCGCCTGCGTGGCTCGCGGCCGCGTGGCGGCGCCGCACGCAGGTGCCGTGGCGCGTGTTTTTCTACGGCATGCTGACCTTCTTCGTGTTCCAGCCGGTATTGCGCATGTCGTGGCAGATTCCGCTGTACCGCTGGCTCGCGCACGATCCGCGCTGGCACCTGCCGATGCTCGTGTTCGCGGCGCTGACGGCCGGGCTCTTCGAGGAGGGCGGGCGCTGGGTCGCGTTCCGGTATCTGCTGCCGAAGCGGCATGACGCGCCCACGGCCGTGATGCTCGGGCTCGGGCACGGCGGGCTGGAGGCGATGTTGCTGGTCGGCGTCGGGTTTCTCGCGCTCGGCACGGGTTATCTGCTCGCGCACGCGGGCGTCGTTGTGCCCGAGGGCGTGCAGTCGCTGATCGGGTCGCAGTTCGCGGGCATGACGCTCGCATCGCCGTTGCTCGCGCTGCTCGAACGCGCGAGCGCGCTGGCCGCGCATGTCGGGCTGTCGCTGATCGTGCTGCAGACGTTCGTGCGCGGGACGAAACGCTGGCTCGCGTATGCGATTGCGCTCCATTTCATGTTCGACCTCGTTGCCGTGCTGCTGACGCGGTACTGGCATGTCGAGACGGTGCTGGTCGAGGCGATCCTGTTCGTGTCCGGCGTTGCGCTCCTGTTACTGGGCAGGCGCTGGAGCCGCCGGACGACGGGTGCCGGCGACACGAGTACGAGGCACGTCGCCTGATGGGCAGGGCTCGGTTCAGCCGTTTGCAGCGGAGTTCGGCCGCCGGATGGCCGGCGCATCGCCCATTCGCCACCGGCTGACGAGACTCAACCCCATCCCGGCCGTGACGATCGCGATGCCCGCGAGCGCCGGCGTGTGCGGCCGTTCGCCGAGCAGCAGCATGGCTTCGAGCGTGGCGAGCAGCGGCATCAGCGCGGCGAAGGTCGCGCCGATCGCCGGGCCGAGTGCGACGACGGCCCGGCTGAAGCAGTAGAGCGCCAGCACCGACATCAGCACGCCCTGGTAGATCGCCTGCGTGGCGATCGCCGCGACCGGCGCATGCAGCACGGCGCCGCCGCGCACGGCGAGATAGAGCGGGCAGTAGAGCACCGCGGAGCCGACCGACACGACGGCCGTCGCGTGCAGCGCACTGGCGCCGGCGCGTTTCGTCGTGACGTTATAGACGGCCCACAGCAGGCCGCCAAGCATGAACAGCGTGAGAGCCGGCAACCCGATCGCACCGCGCAGCGCATCGGACGCGGCCAGCGTGATGCCGGCCAGGATCGTGACGATGCCGGCGACCTGCGCGGTGCTCAGCCGCTCGTGCGCGATCTGCCTGCCGAGGATGGCCGTGAACGCGATCATGCTGCCCGGCGTCAGCGCGAAGTAGCCGACCGGCGCACGGCTCAACGCCGCCGCGACGGTCAGGATGTAGGGCGCGCCGGCGCCGGCGACCATCAGCGCGACCGACGCCGGGCGCAGCGTGCCGAGGCCGCGGCGCAGCAGGACGGGCAGCAGCAGTGTGCCGGAGACGACGAAGCGAATGAACGCGATGTCGTACGCATCGAGGGCCGAGTGCGTGACGCCGAGGCGCGTGACGACCGGGAAACCGCCCCAGATGAGCGCCGCGAGCAATCCGTAGCCGATGCCGGCGAGCCGTTCGTTTCCGTTCATGTCCTGTCCTGGTCGTGCGGCCGTTGCGAGCCGGTAGAGGGCAAGGATGCGGTGCGCCCGGTAATGCGTCCAATATATTATTCAGGCGCAATTAGGTCGTAAAAGGTCTTTGTGTGGACAGAGGGATAGATCGCGATGGCGAGCGCCGGAACGTCTCGCCAGTCGTGGCGAGCCCAGGCCGTCCGTCGGGTTTCGGCCGTGAATGAAACAGGGCCGGTGACGTCGCCAGTCCGATATATTCACGCAGGAAAACATCAACGGATTGCCCCGGAACCGCCGCCTCGATGAAACGCTCCTATGTCGCTTTCGCCCTCACGGGCCTGCTCGTCGCGCTGCCGATTGCCGCGTATGCGCTCGTCAAGCCGCTGCGCGTCGTCGCGCCCGCGCTGGTTCCCGGCGTGTCGTGCCCGAGCGCCGATCTCTGCACGGACGATGCCACGAAGCTCGACGACGCGCGGCAGCTCTATCGCGACGGCTATGCGCGCGCGGCGGCGGCCGTCGGCCCGTTCCAGGCGGCGCCGCGCGTCGTGTTCTGTTCGACGCGCGCGTGCGCCGATGGATTCGGCGTCGGCCAGCGTGCGGCGCTGACGCTCGGGAATTTCGGCGTGGTCGTCGCGCCGCGCGGCTGGCAGACCTACTTTCTCGCGCACGAGCTGATCCATCACCGGCAGGCGGAAGTGCTCGGCAACCTGGCCGTCGCGACCAAGCCGCGCTGGCTGATCGAAGGGATGGCGTATTCGCTCAGCGACGATCCGCGCCACCCGCTGGCGGAGCCGTTCGAATCGTGGCGCACGCGTTTTGCCGCCTGGAATGCGGCGCGCGGTGCGCAGCCGTTGTGGGATGCCGCACGGGGCGTCGAATAGCGCGGCAGGACGCGGCAATACCGCCGCGCACGTCGGCACGCCAACACGCCGCTCAGGCCGCGCAGGCCGACGCGCCGTGACGTTCTGGCGCGACTAAGCCGATGCGCCCGGATCGTCCCGTCCGGCGACGAGCGTGTCCCGCCCTGCTGCGAGGATTTCGTCTGCCAGCGCGGGGTCGGTGCCCGCAATCGCGCGCGACAGCACGAGCGCGCCGACCATCTGGCTGAAGACCGCGATCGCGTCGCGGCGCGTCTGCGCCGGCGTCGCGCCTTCCGTGGCCACCATCCGTTCCAGCCGGTCGAGATAGGTGGCGAGGCCGTGCGCATAGCACGCCCGCGCCGCATCGGTCAGTCGCGGCGCATCGCCCGCGAAACCCGACAACGGGCATCCGGCTTCGACGTTGTCGCGATGCGCGGCCGACAGGTACAGCGCCACCTGCGCATCGAGACTGCTGGCGTTCGGCGAATCCGCGCGGTCCTGCATCGCCTTTTCCATTACCTCGGCGACCAGCGCGTCTTTCGACTTGAAGTGGTTGTAGAAGCCGCCCTGCGTGAAGCCGGCTTCCTTCATCAGCTCCGTGAGCCCCACCGCGTCGACGCCGCGCACGCGGAACAGCCGCTCGGCGGCCGCGACGATCGCGCTCCGGTTCTCGGCAGCCTGCTGTCTTGACACACCCATCGATCCACCCTTTTTTTTGCCGATTGCGTCGATTGGAAAGCACAATGGCGATCACCATTGACATGCCCGACTTGCGCGAACACAATGCATCGCAAAGACAAGGGTGATCGACATTGACATCGAGTGTAGCCGACTTGGCGGAGGGTGCAAAGCCAAGGCCGGAACATCGGATGGCAATCGGTCGGCGTCTTTGGCGCGGCAGGGGCAGGAAGGGCAGCGGAACGTTCACCGTCCACCGCCCGGCGGCGCAACGGTTCGACGAGCAATGGCAGCCTGGTTTTCCACCGGATCTCACGCGCGCGGCGAGCCGGCGCGCATGCGATTCATCACGCGAAAGGAACGAACATGAAGATCGAAGGGGCAGTCGTTTTCGTCACGGGTGCAAACCGCGGGCTCGGGCTCGAGTTTGCGAAGCAGGCGCTCGCGAGAGGGGCGCGCAAGGTGTACGCGGCGGCGCGCGATCCGGCCACCGTGACGTTGCCGGGCGTCGTGCCGGTGAAGCTCGACGTGACCGATCCGGCGGCCGTCGCCGCGGCAGCCGATGCCGCACGCGACGTCACGCTGCTGATCAACAACGCGGGCATCGCGCGGCTCGGCAGCCTGACGGACGAAGGCGCGGAGGACGCGTTGCGCGATCACTTCGAAACCAACGTATTCGGGATGCTGGCGATGTCGCGCGCGTTCGCGGGCATCCTCGCCGGGAATGGCGGCGGCGCGATCCTGAACATCCTGTCCGTCGCAAGCTGGGTGAACCGGCCGATCCTGGCGGGCTACGGCGTGTCGAAATCGGCCGCATGGGCGCTGACCAACGGCCTGCGCCATTCGCTGCGCGAGCAGCGCACGCAGGTCGTCGGGCTGCATGCCGGCTTCATCGATACCGACCTGACGGCCGGCCTCGACGTGCCGAAGGCGACGCCGGCCGACGTCGTGCGCCAGGCGTACGAAGCGATCGAAGCGGGGGAGGAAGAAGTGTCGACCGACGAGTTCACGCGGCAGGTGAAGGCCACGCTGTCGTCGGGCGTCTATCTGGAAGAACCGGCGCCGCGTTGACGCCGCCGGAATCTCGCACCCGCCGCCTCCGCTGCACGCGCAGCGTGGGCGGCGGGCCGTACCGTCAGGCGGTGGTGTCGATGATGCCCGGGATCTTCACGTCCGGGCTCACGTCCGCGTCGTAGTCGACGCCGGCGATCTCGAAGCCGAACAGCCGCAGGAACTCGGTCTTGTAGCCGGTGAAGTCGGTCAGTTCGTACAGGTTGTCGTTCGTCACGTGGTTCCACTGCGCGCTGACCTTCGCCTGCACCTGCGGATCGAGCTCCTTGTAGTCCGCACGCAGGCGGCCTTCTTCGTCGACGTGCGGCTTCGCGCCATACAGGCTGTCCTTGAACAGGCCGTACACCTGCTCGATGCAGCCTTCGTGCGTGCCGGCTTCCTTCATCGTCTTGAACAGCAGCGACAGGTACAGCGGCATCATCGGGATCGCCGAGCTTGCCTGCGTGACGACGGCCTTCAGCACCGACACGCGCGCGTCGCCGCCGTGCGCGGCCAGCTTGTCGCGAATCGACAGCACCTTCTTGTCGAGATCCTTCTTCGCTTCGCCGATCGAGCCGTTCCAGTAGATGTCGTGCGTGATCTGCTCGCCGAGATACGTGAACGCGGTGGTCTTCGCGCCGTCGGCCAGCACGCCGGCTTCATCGAGCGCGTCGATCCACATCTGCCAGTCCTCGCCGCCCATCACGGCGACGGTGCCGTCGATCTCTTCCTGCGTGGCCGGTTCCAGTGTGACCTCGCGGATCACTTCCTTGTCGGTGTCGAGGCCGCGGAACGTGACCGTCTTGCCGATCGGCTTGAGCGTCGAGCTGATGGTTTCGCCCGTCTTCGGGTGCGTGCGGCGCGGTGCCGCGAGGCTGTAGACGACGAGATCGACCTTGCCGAGATCCTGCTTGATGGTGTCGATCGTGATCTGCTTGACCTTGTCGGAGAATGCGTCGCCGTTGATGCTGCGCGCATAGCGCCCCTTTTCGGCGGCGAATTTCTCGAATGCGGCGCTGTTGTACCAGCCGGCCGTGCCCGGCTTCGTTTCGCTGCCGGCGCGCTCGAAGAACACGCCGAGCGTGTCCGCGTCCGAGCCGAAGGCGGCCGAGATCCGGGCGGCGAGGCCGTAGCCGGTCGACGCGCCGATCACGAGCACCTTTTTCGGGCCGTTGGCGATCGGGCCGTGCGAAGTCACGTAGTCGATCTGTTCCTTGACGTTGGCTTCGCAGCCGACCGGATGAGTCGTCACGCAGATGAAGCCACGCACGCGCGGTTTGATGATCATGGGAACCTCTTGTCTGAAAGGCAGAAACGGCCTGAATTCGGGAAAATCCCGCGCATTGTAAAGGATGCGGCAGATCGCGGGCGGACGCCGCCGGAACCTGGCGGATCGCCCGGTTATTTCTCTCTTGACAGAAATAACTGAAATGCCTAAATTGCACGACATGGAACTCACACCGATTGCCGAACGATTCATTCTCCACTGGGGCGAAATGGGCTCGCGGTGGGGCGTCAACCGCACCGTCTCGCAGATCCACGCGCTGCTCTATCTGGCCGGCCGGCCGATCGCGGCCGACGAGATCGCCGAGACGCTCAACGTGGCGCGCTCCAACGTCAGCACGAGCCTGAAGGAGCTGCAGGCGTGGCGGCTGGCGAAGGTCGTGCATGTGCTGGGCGACCGCCGCGACCACTTCGAGACGTCGACCGACATCTGGGAACTGTTCAAGCTGATCGTCGAAGGGCGGCGCCAGCGCGAGATCGAGCCGACGCTCACGGTGCTGCGCGACTGCCTGACGAATCCCGAGATCGCGAACGAGAGCCGCGAGACCGAGCAGCGTATCCGCGACACCCTGCAGTTCGTCGAGACGCTCACGACCTGGTCGGACGAGATGCTGCGGCTCAAGCCCGATACGCTGATGAAGGCGCTCGGCATCGGTGCGAAGATCAGCCAGACGGTCAGGCGCAAGCCGTCGAAGTAAGCGGGGCGCGCAATGCGGGCGGACAGCCCGCTTTTTTCGGGGTTGTTATTTCTGTCTGTACAGAAATGACTGTAAATAGAGGATGAAAATGAACACTGTCTTGCCGTCGACCAGCCTGCGTGGCTGCACCGGTACGCGCAGCATGACCGTCCTCGTGTGCGGTGCGAACGGCTTCATCGGGCGGGCACTGTGCGCGCAGCTCGAAGCTGGCGGCCATCGCGTGCTGCGCGGCGTGCATCGTGCGGCCGGTCCGTCCGACGTCGCGATCGACTTCGCGAAGGACATCGATCCCGACGCGTGGCTCGCGCGGCTGGCGGGCGTCGACGTGGTGATCAATGCGGTCGGCATCCTCGCCGATCGACGCGGCGCGACGCTCGACGCCGTGCATCGCGCCGCGCCGTGCGCACTCTTCATCGCGTGCTGCCGCGCCGGCGTGCGGCGCGTGATCCAGATCTCGGCGCTTGGCGTCGAGCGTGGCGATACGCGCTACTTCTCCAGCAAGGTCGCAGCCGACCGCTTCCTGCAGACGCTGCCGATCGACTTCCGGATCGTGCGTCCCGCGCTGGTCTACGGCACGGACGGTGCGTCGGCGCGGTTTTTCCGGATGCTCGCGAGCCTGCCCGTGCACGTGCTGCCGGCGGGCGGCCATCAGCGGTTGCGACCCGTGCACGTCGACGATCTCGCCGAAGTCGTCGCACGATGCGTCGATGCGCCGGCGGCGGGCAACCCGGTGATCGACGTGGTCGGCAACGACGAAGTCGAATACCGCGAGATGCTGGCCCGCTACCGTGCCGCGCTGGGGTTTCCGCCGGCTGCCCGCGTGACGTTGCCGGGCCCGCTGGCCGGCGCGACGGCCACGTTGTTCGGCACGCTGCCGGGCGCGATGTTCACGCGCGACACGTGGACGATGCTGCGCGGCGGGAACACCGGCGATCCGGCAGCGACCACGGCCCTGCTCGGCCGGGCGCCGCGCGGGATCGACGGCTTCATCGGCGCGCCAGCCGCCGCGCTGCGTCGCGACGCACTCGCGATGTGGCGTCGCCCGCTGCTGCGCGGCGCGCTTGCGATTGTGTGGATCTGGACCGCCATCGCCAGCGCGTTCATCCATCCGCTGCACGCGAGCCTCGCGCTGCTCGCGCCTGCGCACCTGACCGGGCTGCCTGCGCTGATCGCACTCTATGCGGCCGGCGCGCTGGACTTCGGGTTCGGCATCGCGACCGTCGTGGCGCCGTCGCGCCGCCTGTGGGTCGCGCAAGCCGCGTTGATCGTCGCGTATTCGGCGGTCATCGCGGTCACGATGCCGGGCCTGCTCGCTGAACCGTTCGGCCCGGTGCTCAAGAACGTACCGATTCTCGCCATCCTGTTGATCCTTTTTTCAGAAGAAGACAGCGCATGAATACCTATCTCGTCATCAAGGCGCTTCACATCCTGTCCTCGGTGCTGCTGGTCGGCACGGGGTTCGGCACCGCGTTCTACCTGTTCTTCGCGAACCGCACGCGCTCGGTACCCGCGATCGCGGCCGTGTCGCGCCTCGTGGTGCGCGCGGACTGGTGGTTCACGACGCCGGCCGTGATCTTCCAGCCGGCCTCGGGGCTCTGGCTCGCGCACACGGCCGGCTGGCCGTGGGATACGCCGTGGCTCCTCGCGTCGATCGTACTGTATGCGATCGCCGGCGCGTGCTGGCTGCCGGTCGTGTGGCTGCAGGTCGAACTGGCCTCGATGGCGAAGCTCGCGCACGTGAACGGCGCTGCCGCGTTGCCGGAACGGTACTGGCGCTATGCGAAGCGCTGGGAACTGCTCGGCTATCCGGCGTTCTTCGCGATGCTGACCGTCTACTTCCTGATGGTGATCAAGCCGATGTAAGCGCGCCGTCCACCGCGCGGGGGTGGCGGTATGGCATGGCGGAAAGCAGTCGATCGATTCATCAGGCATGCGGCAGAAAAAAGAAGGAATGCGAATCATGGACTCAAATGAACTGGTGCTGTACTTCGATGGACGATGTCCATTATGCGTGGCGGAGATCAATCGTCTCGGCGCCCGCGATACGCGGCAGCGGCTGGCTTTCGTCGATATCGCCGCGCCGGGTTTCGATCCCGCGCCGCTGGGCGTCGATCTGGCCGCACTGAACCGCGAGCTGCACGCGCGTCTGCCCGACGGACGCATGCTGACCGGCGTGGACAGCATCCTGGCCGCCCATGCGCTGACCGGGCGCCGCTGGCTCGTCGGGCTGCTTCGCGAGCCGGTCGTCCGCAGTGCGCTGGCGCCGCTGTATCGCCGCTTCGCGCGCAACCGGCATGCGGTATCGCGCTGGCTCGGCTACCACGCCGAAGCGCAGTGCGACGGGGCGACATGCGGTAGTGGCCGAGTCGACGAACCTACGGCGAATGGTCCGGCGGGTGACGCGGCGCGCCGCATCGTCGTGACCTGGATGTACTGCGCGGCGATCGCGCACCTGCTCGTCGGCATTGCCGTTCCGTGGGTTGCCGACGCGCCGTGGCTCGACGCGTATCACCGCGTCATCGAGCTGCATTTCTGGGCGAGAACGGCGCCCGACCCGGCGCGTGCGCAGCAGATCTGGTGGATGTCGCTGATCGGCGCGACGGTGCAATGCGCGTCGGTCTGGATGCTCGCGCTCATCCACCTTGGCAACCGGCTGCGTCGCCGCGAAGTGTGGGGATGGCTGCTGGCCGGCCTGTTGATCTGGGCGCCGCAGGACATGCTGTTTTCATTGCAGGCTCATGTATCGGGGCACGTGGCGATCGACGCGGCGGCACTCGTCGCGATGGTGCCGCCGCTCGTCTGGCTGTGGAGGAGGGACACGATATGAACACCTTGGCTGCTTACGACTGGGCGCTCAACCTGCTGATCGTGCAGGGCGCGATGGGCGCATTCGATACGCTCTATCACCACGAACTCACGCAGGATCTGCCGCACAGCCCGCGCGCGCGGCTCGAGCTGGCGATTCACGCGGTGCGTTCCGTGCTTTACGGTCTCGTGTTCGCATCGATCGCGAACGTTGCCTTTCACGGCGCGTGGGTCGCGGCCCTCGCGGCGGTGGTCGTCGTCGAGGTGGTGCTGACGTTGTGGGATTTCGTCGTCGAGGACCAGAGCCGCAAGTTGCCGTCAACCGAGCGCGTGTTGCACACGCTGCTGGCCGTCAACGGCGGCGCGCTGTTCGGAATGGTCGCAATGCAGCTGGCCGCGTGGGTGCAGGAGCCGACCGCGCTGCAGGCGCTCGACCTCGGCTGGCGCGGCTGGGTGCTGAGCCTTTTTGCTGTCGGCGTGACGGTATCGGGGATCCGCGACGGGATCGCGGCCTGCCGGATCGCACGACGCGCGCCGGTCGCCAACCCATTCGCGGGGCAACTGCCGGGGAACGTGCTCGTGACCGGCGGAACCGGCTTCATCGGCGAAACCCTCGTGAACGGGCTGCTCGATGCGGGGCATACGGTCACGTTGCTGGCGCGCGATCCGCTGCGCGCGGCCTATCAGTTTCACGGCCGCGTGCGCAGCGTGACCTCCGTCGAACAGCTGCAGCCGCACGAGCGTTTCGACACGGTCATCAATCTCGCGGGGGCGCCGGTGCTGGGCGCGCGCTGGAGCAAGCGCCGGCAGGCGGTGCTGCTCGCCAGCCGGGTCGGCGTCACGGAATCGCTGATGCGCTGGGTCGAGACCGCCGAGGTCAAGCCGCGCACGTGGATCCAGGCGTCGGCGATCGGTTACTACGGCGTGCGTGCTGCCGACGAGCGGCTCGACGAGCGCAGCAGCGCCGGCACCGGCTTCATGTCCGAGCTGTGCCGGCAGTGGGAGCAGTCCGCGCAGCCGCTCGAGCGCTACGGTATTCGCTCGGTGGTGCTGCGGCTGGGCGTCGTGTTCGGCCCCGGCGGCGCGTTGCGCTCGATGCTGTTGCCGCACTATTTCGGGATGGGCGGACGATTCGGCGACGGCACGCAGGTGATGAGCTGGATCCACCGGGACGACGTGCTGCGGATCGTCGCGCGCGCGATGGCGAATCCTGGCATGCACGGCGTCTACAACGCGGTCGCGCCCGCGCCATTGACCCAGCGCGAGTTCGTGCAGGTCGTGTCGAAGGTGCTGCACCGCCCGGCCTGGCTGCACGTGCCGGCCGCGCCGCTGCGCGCCGCGATGGGCGAGATGGCCGAGCTGCTGCTGGACGGGCAGCGGGTGATGCCGGCGCGGCTGCATCAGGACGGATTCATGTTCCGGTTCCCGACGGCCGAGCATGCGCTGCGTGACCTGACGAATCGGCCGCATGCGGATTTTCCGCGGACGGCCTGTCGTTTGCCCCGCGGTCGCGTATAAACTCGGCGTGAACGCGTTCGGGACGTGTCGTGTGTCCCGGGCGCTCCGCATCCGACCTCACAAGGAGACTGCATGCTGCACATCCTCGGCAAGATCCCGTCCATCAACGTTCGCAAGGTGCTGTGGCTGTGCACCGAGCTGAACGTGCCGTTCGAACAGGAGGACTGGGGCGCGGGCTTCCGTACGACCAACGATCCGGCCTATCTCGCGCTGAATCCGAACGGTCTCGTGCCCGTCATCAAGGACGACGATTTCGTGCTCTGGGAATCGAACACGATCATCCGCTACCTCGCGAACCGCTATGGCGGCGACGCGCTGTATCCGGCCGAGCCGCAGGCGCGCGCGCGGGTCGATCAGTGGATCGACTGGCAGGGTGCCGACCTGAACCGCTCGTGGGTCGGCGCGTTCCTCGGCCTCGTGCGGAAATCGCCCGATCACCAGGATCCGGCCGGCATCGCGCAGTCGATCGCGGGGTGGACGAAGCACATGCAGGTGCTGAACGCGCAGCTCGAAGCGACCGGTGCGTACGTGGCCGGCAACGGCTTCACGCTCGCGGACATTCCGATCGGCCTGTCGGTGAACCGCTGGTTCGGCACGCCGATCGAGCATCCGGATTTTCCGGCGGTGTCGCGCTATATCGAACGTCTCGCGACGCGCGAAGGCTTCCAGAAGTACGCGGGCAGCGCGAACCCGTGATCCATCGCAGGTAGCGCGCGGTGCGGCGGCGTGGCAATTGCCGCCGCGTCCGCGTCATGACCGGCATCACGGGCCCGCGGGCCCGTTTTTACGCGCCGGGCGCCGGCACCGCGTCGAGCACGCGCGCGAGAAACGCCTCGTGGTTCCACGCCGATTCCGGCCGCGACAGCCCCAGCCGCACGACCACCAGTTGACGGCTCGGCACTACGCTGACGAACTGGCCTTCATGACCGACCGCATGAAACGCGTCGGCCGGCATCGCGACCGCATGCGGATCGCGATCGTTGAATGGCTCCGGCACCTTGACCCACAGCTGCGCGCCGTACTCCTGGCGCTCCGACTGCGGCGTCGTGCGCGTCAGGTAGCGCACCCAGCCTTCCGGCAGCAGCCGCTGCCCGTCCCATACGCCGTCCTGCAGCAGTAGTTGGCCGAAGCGCGCCCAATCGCGCGCGCTCGCATACATGTACGACGGGCTGACGAGCGTGCCGGATGCATCAGGCTCGAACACCGCGCTGCGCATCCCGAGCGGCGCGAACAGCGCGCGGCGCGGAAACGCGAGGTAGTCGTCCTCGCTGCCGCCCAGCGCTTCGCGCATCACGCGCGCGACGATCGCGCTCGTGCCGCTCGAGTAGGACCACCGCGTGCCGGGTGTCGCGGCGAGCGGCTTGGCCGACGCGAACCGCGCGGTATCGGGCTGCGCGTACAGCATCAACGCGACGTCGGACAGCGGGTCGTCGTAGTCCTCGTTGAATTGCAGGCCGCTCGTCATCCGCAGCAGCTCGTCGAGCGTGATGGCCGCGCGCGGATCGCCGCTGCCGCGCCATTCGGGCAGCAGCGCCGACGTATCGGGCGACAGCTTGTGCTGCGCGACGAGCGTGCCGACCAGCGCGGCGGTGACGGTCTTCGTCATCGACCAGCCGGGCAGCGGCGTGTCGGCCGTGAAGCCGGGCGCATAGCGTTCGGCGATCACCTGGCCGCGCCACATCACGACGACCGCGCGCGTGCGCCGCGGCCGTGCCGGATCGGGCTCGTCGAATGCGCGGTCGAGCGCGGTCTGCAGCTTGTGCGCGTCGATGCCGGCCGGCAGCGTGGCCGGTGCCGGCTGCACGGGCGGCGGATCGGGGAGGGGCGGCAGCGCGGCCGGCAACGCGCCGGACGGCGGCCCGATCGCGAGCGTGCAGCCGAGCCCAGGCCGGAAGTCGGCTTCGCGTTCGGCGAAGCCGGCGAAGGTCGCTGTCGCGCGATGATGATCGGGATCGATCGACGGGTGCACCAGTTTCAGCAGCGGATGCACGCCGGCCATGATGTCGACGTCGATCACGGACGCGGCCGGGCGGCCCGATACGTACACGCCGGAACACAGCGCCTTCGCCGCATAGCCGGTCGCGATCGGCGCGAGCCGGGACAGCATGGTGCCCGTGTAGCCGATCGCGGCGACGGCCGCGAGCGCGACGCCGCGCAGGATCAGCTTCTTGAAGGGGATCGTCATGCGCGAGCGTCCTCGGTTGTCGGCAGGCAGAACATGAACCGGCAGTGTCGCAGGTTCGGGCCGGCGGTGGCAATCGCGGACGCGTGAGGCGCCGGGCGGTGTCGACAGGGCGCACGTTGCCCGGCGTGTGTGAATCGTGTGTGTCGATCGCCCAGGTCGAACGGGCCGCGCGCGGCCCGTCCAGGTGGCGCGTCACTGCGCGTTGTCGTTGTCGAACCGCAGGGTCCAGACTGACGCGGTATTCGTGTTGTCGTCGACGGCCGCGAATTGCAGCTGGCCTTTGCTGCCGTGCCCGAACGCAAGGCCGAACGCGGCCCCCGCAGCGGTGTCGACCTGCATTTGCGCGACGAAACGTCCGTCCACCGTGAATTCGACGATCTCGCTCGGCTGCTGCGCGTCGGTGTTGACCGCGTCGCCGTTCGCGGTCACGAGATGGCCGTTCGGTGCGAGCGCCAGCGCGAGCGGGCCGTGCAGGTGCGCCGCGTCGAAGTAGATCATCCGTCCGACGCCGCCGTTGCGATTCGTCGACGCGGCGTTCTGGATCGCGAACACCGCGTTGTCGCCGGTGGACGCGACATACAGCACGTCGATGTTCGGGTCGTACGCGAGGCCGGTCGGGCCGACGACGAGCGCATTGGGATCGGTTCGATTCACGTAGCCCGACGCGATGACGCGCGAGCCCGGCAGCATCGTGACGCCGTTGTCGCTGATTGCCAGTTCGATGCGTGAGACCGTTCCGTTCAGCACGTTCGACACGAACGCGGTCACGCGCTGGCCGCGATCGATCACGGTCATGTCCCACGGCCCGTCGAGCAGCGCCGCGCTGCTGAGTTGCGTGACGAGATTGCCTTGCGGGCCGATGACGAGCAGCGAGCCCGGTGGCGTGACGATCTTGCCGTCCGGCGTCGGGACGTTGCCGACCAGTACGAAGCCGCTGCGCAGCACCGCGAGCGCGGTCGTCAGGCCGAGATTGCTGCCCTGGAAGAACGTCGTCGCCGGCGTCTTGCCGGGTGTCAGCTTCACGATCGTCGTGCCGGTGCCTTGCGCGTTCGACGCCGCGTTGAAGTTGGACACGACGACGTCGCCCGGTTTCAGCGTGCTCCAGGCCGGCACGCCGCGCGGCACGAACGCGATGCCGTATGGGTTGAGATCGCCGTTGGCGGGCACCGTCGAAGCGGTGAACGATGGAATCGGCAAGATGATGTCGCTGCCGCCGGCCCACGCGAAAGCCGACGACAACGCGACCAGCCCGGCACCGCAAACCGCGCGGCATAGCGCGTGCCCAAGCGTGCGCCGGACGCGCGCGAAGGCTGGCGGATCAACCGCAAAGACGGGCGCGGCGGGGGAGCGACAGGAGGGGAGAGGGTCCATGGCATGACTCCGGTTGATGATCGCGATCAGTCATCCCGGCTGCCGGCCTGCGCAGCCGACGGGTGTCCGGCGCGGGTTCGCGATCGTGCTTATGCGCTTGCCACGCGAACCCGCGCTCGAAATGAACGGATGGCGACGGCCGGATATTCCATTCTGTTACGCCCGTTGCATGCGAGCCGGCGTTCATTGTTCGCCGCAACGGGGACTCGGCCTGACAAGTTGAAATCCGACCCGCCATCGGCCGATAATCGTCCGGCATCGCTTTCCTACTCTCCCAGTCCAACCGTTATCGGAAAACGCCATGTCCTACGACAACAACAACCCGTTCGCCAAAATCCTGCGCGGCGAACTGCCGTGCGTGAAGGTCGCGGAAGACGACGCGACCCTCGCGATCATGGATCTGATGCCGCAGGCCGACGGCCACGTGCTCGTGATCCCGAAGGAGCCGGCCGCGCAGATCTTCGAGTTGTCCGGCGACGGCGCCGCGGCCGGCATCCGCATGACGCAGCGGGTCGCGGCGGCGGTGCGCGCGGCGCTCGAGCCGGACGGCGTGTTCATCGGCCAGTTCAACGGCGCGGCAGCCGGCCAGACGGTTCCGCATGTGCACTTCCACGTGATTCCGCGCTGGGAAGGCGCCGAGCTGCGGATGCACGCGCGCGAGATCGCCGACGCGGCGACGCTCGAAGCGCTCGCACAGCGCATTCGCGCACGCTTCGTGTAACGCGTCGATTGCACGCGGCGTGGCACGGCACGGCGCCTTGGCCGGCCGCCGTGCCGTCGCCTGTTTCAGCGGTCACGCGAGGTAACACGTGTAACCGCCGGCGAAACGCGGCCCGGCCCACCCGGCGCTAGACTCCGCGCATTGCTTCATCGAGCGACAGGAAGGGCGGATCGCCTCTTCGTGCCGGCTGCCGCACCACGCGGCGGCGCGGCTTTCGCGAGGTGCCATTCGTCTTTCGCGCCGGGAATCGAGCCATGTCCAGACTTCTCATCACGCTTACCCTGATCGGCGGCCTGTCCGGCTGCTACGTCGCGCCGCCGTACGGCTACGCGCCGGCGCCGGCCTACTACGGCTATGCGCCGGCGTATTACGCGCCGCCCGTCAGCGTCGGGATCGGCGGCAACTTCCGTATCCGCTGATCCGGCACCGGGCGCGGGCGCTGGCCCCATCGGTCAGCGCCAATGCGTTGCGCCGGATGACTCGCGCGGATTCGCGCACCGCATGACGGCGGTGCAGTGCACGGCGTGCGCGCGGTTCCTATACTTCACAGGAAAGCGCATTCGGTGAGGCAGCCATGACGGTTTCCCGCAAGGTCGCAGCCCTGTCGGGCATCTCCACGCTCGTTTATCTCGGGCTCGCGGTGCTCGGTTTCGGTGGGTTCGCGGCCTTCTTCTCGCATCCACCGCTGACCGTCGCCGTCGTCGCTACGCTCGTGATGGCCGTCGCGGCATTGTTCACCGATGCCAACCTGAGCAGCGGCCAGCGCGAGAACCGCGACAACCGCTGGGTGCTCGCGGCGTTCGGCGTGACCGGGCTCCTGCTGGCGTACCTGCCCGCGCTGACCGACCGGCTCGACTTCTGGACCTTCGGCGGCGATGCGGTGCGCTGGATCGGCGTCGTGTTGTACATCGCGGGCGGTGTGCTGCGCATCTGGCCCGTATTCGTGCTCGGCAAGCGCTTCAGCGGGCTCGTCGCGATCCAGCCGGGCCATACGCTCGTGACCGACGGCATCTACCGCCGCATCCGCAATCCGAGCTATCTCGGCCTGCTCGTCAATTCGCTCGGCTGGGCGCTGGCATTCCGTTCGGGCGTCGGCGTGCTGCTGGTCGCGCTGACGATGGTGCCGCTCGTCGCGCGCATCCGCTCCGAGGAGGCGCTGCTGCGTGCGCAATTCGGCGCCGAATACGACGCGTACTGTGCGCGAACCTGGCGTCTGCTGCCCGGCGTGTACTGACCCTCTTCATTTCTTCGCGGCCGTCATTTCCGGGCCCGCCCACGATTCGCTCCCGATGTGTTGCCACGTGTGTCGCAAACGTGCGACGCCGCGCATGGCCGGTTTGTATTTCCGCCGGGCCGGACCCTCGGCGAAGCCAATGCCGGCGCGGGTTTGCCGGCATTCCGGCATGCGTGATCGACGTCGCGTATTCGTAAACAACTTGTTACCAGAATGTCCACGGCAAGGATGTGGGACCGGTGCTATTCTTCGCCGCAAGCTCATTGAAATGAATTGGTCCGCGGTTCGGCACAATGCCTGACCCGACGTCGATCGATTCAGATCGTCGTACCGAGCGGACCTTCAATAACCAGATTGCGAACAAGGAAGAATACGGGAATGTGGAAGAAAATCGCCCCCGCTCTCGTCGTCGCCGCTTTGACCGGCGCGACTGCACTGCCGGCCATGGCAGGTGACATGAACAACGCGCTTGGCGGCGCGCTCGGCGGGGTAGCCGGCGCAGCAGTCGGCGGTGCGCTCGGCGGCAGCACGGGCTCGGTGATCGGCGGCGCCATCGGCGGCGGCGCGGGTGGCGCGGTGACGTCGAACCGTCGCGAGCGCACCGGCGCGATCATCGGCGGCGCCCTCGGCGGCGGCGCAGGTACCGCGGCAGGCAACGCGATGGGCGGCCGCACGGGCGGCCTGCTGGGTGCGGCGGTCGGCGGCGGCGCCGGCGCGGCGCTCGGCGGCAACATGTCGCGCAGCTCGTACGAACGCGATCATGGCGATCGTGGCTACCGTCACCGCAAGCATCGCCATCACCGCGACTGGGACTGATCGCCGCTGGCGCGGCACGGTGCGCGAATGGCGCACCGGCGCGCCGACGGCGTCGGCACCCGACGCGAGATTCGGCCCGGCGGCCTGCCGGGCCGCTATCGCCGGCCAGACCGGCGAACACTTTCCGGCTTCATTAGCCGCCGCCAGATGCCCGATCGACGGGCCGGCAAGTTTCCCTCCTCGCTGTATTTCCCCGTTTCCCGACTACACCGCCTTTCGCGACTGAATGCGTCCGGGCAGCGTCGAACCCGTTCGCGTTTCGTTCGATTCCCGTTGGCCCGTTCCGGCCTGATGGCGAGTCATGATCGGCGTGGTGCACCTTGCTGCCGTACGCGTGTCGTCGTTTTCCAATCTGCGTAACCAGATGTATCGCGACCCGCGTGCGCGACCGGCATGACTGTGGTTACTCGCTTGCGCTTCTAGCGTCCCGGCGGCCGTGCGCGTTGCCGCGCCCGTCAGGATTTCCCTGATAGCCAGACCGTCGCGCCACGCTTCCTCACCGCGTATCGCGGGTGCCCGCCGGTAGTGGGAAATCGAATGGAATCCATCGCAACATTTAATTGGTCGATTGCGAACGACTTCGCTATCGTCGGCAAGGCTCGCGTACGGCATCGCACCGTGCCGCTGGCCGGGCCTCGCCGCATGATCGCGAGCGCCGCGGCCCGGCCGCCGGCCCCACAAGCATGGGCCGCCGCGTCCGATGAACCGGACGAACCCGTCGCGAAGCCTGGCCGACCGAACGAAGGCGCGTGCGCCTTCAAGCCACCCCGGCAACGATGTCCCGCCGCCGCATGCGTGCCCCACGCGCGTACGTGCCGCCCGATGCCGTTTGCGTCCGGGGCCGGACCAACCCATTGCCTGGATGCACTATGTCTAAGACAACGTATTACGCGCCGCATGGCGGCCACCCGCCGCAGACCGATCTGCTGACCGATCGCGCGATGTTCACCGAAGCGTACGCGGTGATCCCGAAGGGTGTGATGCGCGACATCGTCACGAGCTGGCTGCCGTTCTGGACGAACACGCGCCTGTGGGTGATCGCTCGCCCGCTGTCGGGCTTCGCGGAAACCTTCTCGCAGTACATCGTCGAAGTGAACCCGGGCGGCGGCAGCGACAAGCCCGAGCAGGACAAGAACGCCGAAGCCGTGCTGTTCGTCGTCGAAGGTGAAGCCGAGCTGACGCTGCAAGGCAAGAAGCACGTGCTGAAGCCGGGCGGCTACGCGTTCATTCCGCCGGGCGCGGACTGGACGCTGCACAACGTCAGCGATGCCGCGGTGCGTTTCCACTGGGTGCGCAAGCATTACCAGGCCGTCGACGGCATTCCGCTGCCGGAAGCCTTCGTGACCAACGAGCAGGACGTCGAGCCGATCCCGATGCCGGGCACCAACGGTGCATGGGTGACGACGCGCTTCGTCGACATGAGCGACATGCGCCACGACATGCACGTGAACATCGTGACGTTCGAGCCGGGCGGCGTGATTCCGTTTGCTGAAACGCACGTGATGGAGCACGGGTTGTATGTGCTGGAAGGGAAGGCTGTGTATCGCCTGAATCAGGATTGGGTCGAGGTTGAAGCGGGCGACTTCATGTGGCTGCGCGCGTTCTGCCCGCAGGCATGCTATTCGGGTGGCCCTGGCCGCTTCCGTTACCTGCTGTACAAAGATGTGAACCGCCACATGAACCTGTTGCTGAATCCGGCGCGTTAAGCGTCGTTCAAGCCGTTGGATGTGGAAGCCCGCTGGCGGATGCCGGCGGGTTTTTTTTCGGGTTCTTCTTGGGTTTTCGGGGATGTCGGTTGCCGACCCACTTCCGCCCTTCGAACCGATGCGCGCGCAATGACCGCCTTCAAGGCGTAATGGCCGTTGTAGAATTCCTAGACTTTGGCCCCTATCGATCGAAATCGAACCGTCATCTGGAACGATGGTGCCCGGCCGGAATGGAACGATCAGGGTAAGTTCAGCAGAGTGCTAGGATGGGTTGGGGGCGGCAGCGGCCACATCTGACAATAAGGGGCGGATTGATGGATAAGAACAAAATCCTCTATGAATGGATTCCCTACCGACTTCAATCCATCGATAGCATGATGTGGGCGTACAACATACACGATGAACTCAACTTGCCGAGAGAAATGGAAGTTTTCGTCGACGGCAAGAAAATCCTCCAAGGCAACGTGAACGCTCTGTTAAACCCCATGATCGAAGTGGGATTCATTCACGCGAGATCCTTACTAGAATTTTTGGGTTTGAATGCCGAAAAAGGAAAGCTCGTTGCAGCAAAAAATCGCCGGCGGGACGATATTGCTATCGAGCACTTCGAAATGAACGGCGTGGCTTTGGAAAAGGTTACGCCAACTGTAGCATTAGACACCTATAATGGCCCCCAAGCCGAAGCTGAGCGATCGCTGGTCTCTATCTTTGAACTCACCAACAAAGGGCTAGCCCATCTTTCAAATGCATTTCCCACGCACTACACGAACATTGATCTCAATATCGCACACAAAGGTATCCGGACTCTATTGAATAATAATCTGTACGTCAAATTAGGAATGCAGATACCGGAACCACCTAGACCGTAGATTAATGGTCGACACCGAGATGATGCCTCACCTATCGTATCGATCTCAACAGCGTAGTGCTGAGGATACTTTTTACAAGGTCAGATCTTCTCCCACTTCAGCTTACTTCCGTCTATCCATAGCTTGCATAAAGCCGTGCATGGCGCGCATTCAAGTGACGTGGCAGTAATGGTGACAACACCGCCATCTTTGGGCAGCGCCGGAGGTCTCCAGAAATTTCCGCTAGGTGGCGCAGACAAGCTTATCCAATCCATCCCGGCCTGCTCCGATGATATCGGTTCTCCGTACATGGCCAAACTAACGAGCCTTTCCTCTTCCGGGTTAAGACTGAACGCGTCCACGCGAAGCCATCTTTCGGGGCCGACAGCATTCACGCCCGTTGCCTCGAAGTGAATCTTGCAATTCGTCAAATACGAGTTTCCAGTATTTTTTATCCCAACCAGTGCCGTCTTCGTAATATTGACGGCATTGTGTTTCTGAGCATCAACATAGCGACCATCCTTACCAATCAAGATAGAAAGCTTATGTACTGAATTTACGCGGGCTTGCGCCGAATCAGATTCGCCCATTTTTGCGATCTCTTCTGGACGCGCTTCGGCGGTAGAAGATCCGCGCCGTACGTACACTGTCCCGGACTTCACCTTCCCGAAACCTTTCGGCGAATAAAACGGCCGAGCCTGGGGTGGAATCGTAAAAACTCCGAGAGTCTTCCCTCTGAAGTCAACTGAGCGATATGCAAATTGTATCGGGCGGTTGACTTTTGCATTCACGAACTGCTGCAGTCGAGCGTCGTCGATATCATTGTCTAAGCCGACGATCTCCTTTGACCCATCACGGACGCCAATCACGATATATGCTGTCGTTGTCCTCCATGCATTCGCAAACGCCAAAATATCTTTCAGCAAGGAAGACTTGCTATCGTCATCCGCATTGTCGAACGGATACTGCTGAAGCTTGAAGTCCAGCGCATCGCCTTCGCCGCTGTAGAGCAACCTTTCTATAAGGAAATCGTCTTCCATAGTGCCCCTGTCTCTCTACCGATGGTTAGTGTGTTGATGACACTATAAAGCATCGAAAACGTGAAACCTCCCTAGGCAAGGAGCCGCTTTTTCCCCATAGAAGGAGCACGTCGCGGAATACGGCGGTCTCAGATCGCTCTGCATTCCGCTCGTATCCCGCGAGTAGGGCCAAGGGAGACCCGGAAAACAGGGCTGAGCACAACCGTGAGTGCGCGCTTACCTATCTGCTCTCACTGGACAAGTTCTTGACCTGAACCGTGGGACGCGGATCTCGGCCTTCCAAAGCAAACGCTGATGAAGCGCAGCCTAGACCATTGGTATTACAGGCGCGGATGCCCGCTTTCTGATGCCGAAGCGGACGCTCGAATGTCCTTATGGGCGCACACATGAACGGCTGCACCTAGCCGGAAACAAATTGTTCATTTCAGCATGAGCAAGTCGGAATGGCGCATTATTGCGCCATTCCGCCATAGAGCCATGATGAATGCATCGAGGGCCTAAAGCCCTGGGATCTGCGCGACAAGTTACGCGCAGGCATGGTTGCCGAGAATGATCTGAAACGACATCGCGGCGACTTCGGCGCGCAGGGCCCGGCGCGACGCGAGGTACCGTGCCGCGGCGTCGCGCCGCTTCTTGTGAGTGCCCGGGGAGGTCCAGTCCAGCGTGTTGAGGAACAGGCGCCAGTCAGACTGCGGCGAGGAAAAGACCCAGCGCTCGACCTCAGCGCCGTCGGGCAGCCCTAGCTTCTCGGTCAGCGCCTCCAGTTCGCGGCAGAAGAAGTCGTAGTCGAACCCGCTCACGGAGTCCCGAATGCCTTCGCCCTGTCCGAAGGACAGGCGGATGCCGTTGCCATCGATCAGCTCGAATACCGGCTCCGCGCAAGCGCCGGCACGCCAGTTCTGCGCACGGAGGGCCAGGATCGACTTGGCGAGCCACTGGTCCAGGATGTAGGCGCCCTTGCAGCCGAAGAAGTACATGATCTTGGTGAAGAACGACGGCCCGATGCCGCGCAGCAAGCGACGGCGGCGCAGGTGGCGGAAGCGCTCGTAGGCTTCGGCCCGGGTGAGCGTAGGCAGCTCGGCCAGCAGCTGCAACAGGTTCGGCATGGACTCGGCCACCCGCCAGTTGTTCCTGCCACCGGGCCCCATGTTGGCACCGCCGTATGCCAGAACTGCGTAGACGAGCAGATCGGGATCGATGACTGCGTCATGGCACATAGTCCACGTCTCGTCGCGGCGGAGTTTGCGGCGCAGCTCAGGATGTGCGGCGCAACGGGCGGCCAGCTCGTGGTTCCCCCAGGACCGGGCCCACGCTTCGGTGCTGTACCCCCGCCAAGCGCGGGGATCCTCCTGCGCGATCAGCATGCCGAGGGTGACCTGGTGCCAGTGGTTGGCAGGAATGCCGGCGTCAGAATGCAAAGAAGCCATCGTGAATCTCCTAGGTTGGGAAGAAATCGATGGCTTCAGATTGCGGCCGCTACCGCGTCAGATTGCCATCGGTAAAGACTCTCTGCGGTGCTGACGGTCGATCAGCACCGCAGAAAATCCGTACCGAGGCACTATCTAGCCGGGATACCCAGGTGATCCTAGGCCGTCCAGTTGGCGTGAACCTCTTGCGATCAAGGTCACCCCGGCGTGAATGGACTGGGTGAACAGTGTCGTTGCGTGCTCACCTCGGGAGCGGAAGTCTATCGAAACGCCCGGCAAACAGTCAAGCGCCTGCCAGCCAACCCGCAGGCGACCTCCTCCTAGCGGTGCAAAGAGAGGCTTGCTGCCGTTCCTCGGATACTGGCGTTTCTTCGCGACGCGGAGGCGTGCCGAAGCGACGTTGGACGGAGTCGAAAGGCTTGGCCGACGCCCGTGGCGAAGCAGTCTCTGTACGCTCGACGCTTAAGAGGCGGCTGCTCCTCACCCAACTCGGTCATGGGAACTGCGCCTTCAGATGACTCCAATTGGCCGAGGCCGTCGATCGATCTTCCTTGCGCTCCCCGGAAATTCGCGCTGAACCTGCTTTCGCAGTGATGCGTATTGCTACTTGCCGAGTGCTGCCGCGGCGAGCGTTGCGACCTGCAGCCGCGTATCGGGCGGCAGGCCGTCCTCGATCAACCACACCGCCGACAAACCCGACCACGCGAGAATCCACTGCAGCAGCCGGCGCCGGTCGACCTGCGCGGCGTTGGACACGAGCGTGACGCGTTGCGCGAAGCGCGCAGGATCGATTGCAATATCGTGCGAAGGATTGCAGAACAGGTTCGCATAGTCGAACGCGCGATCGCCGCGCAGCCCCTTCGGATCGATCGCACGCCAGCCACGTTCGCCGAAATGGAGGATATTGCCGTGATGGATGTCACCGTGCAGGATGACTTCATCGACTGGCGGCCCGGCCAGCAACTGGCGCGCGACCGTTGCCGAGCTGAGTAGCACGTCTCTGCCAGAAGCATCCGACAGCAGCGCATGAAACCAGTCGTGCAGCGGCACGACCGAAGGCGGTTCCGAAGCACGATGCCCATGCAGCCGGGCGACGACATCACACGCGATCCGCATCGCATCATCGTCGCGCCCCGATTCCGAAAAACCCGCCAGCGTCGGCACCGGCTGCGCCCGTTCGAGCAGGACCGCATCACCGTCGTGCTGCCACACCTGCGCCGCGCCTTGCCCGTTCCACCAGGTCATCAGCGCATTGCCGCGACGCTCTTCGTCACATGTGGCGATCTTCAGCATCGCCGGCCGCGATTGCCAGACGACCGGCAGCAGGCCGCCGCTCGCGGTCAGGATCGGGTTGCCGTCGGGAACGAGGCCCCACAGGCCGAGATATCGATCGAACATCCCGCGATCCTACAGGCGAACCGGATCGTGTGCAGCGTGGTTCTTCCGACAGTGCGTCAAGCGGTCGCAGGTGTGCCACGAACGGCCCAGGCCCACTTTCCTAAATAAAATTTAGCCAGCCAAACTTTGGCTAAAGAATGTTCCGGTTTCGCGCTATCCCTTCGACAATGCGCGCCTTTCGTGACCGGTCGGTGCCTCCCGCGCACCGGCCGTCGCAGCATCGAAGATGGAGCCCGACATGACCGACCACACCGCATCCCCGCCACCCCCACCCGCGCCGCCGCCACGCCGCCGCCGCGTGTGGCGCACGCTCGCGGGCGCGCTGCTCGGCCTGACGGTCGCGTGCGCGGGTATCGGCGCATGGACGATCCAGCGCATCTGGACGCAGCTGCCATCCGTTGAGCACCTCGCCGTCTATCGTCCGGCGCTGCCGCTGCGAATCTTCTCGCGCGACGGCGACCTGCTGGCCGAATACGGCGTCGAGCGCCGTGAGTTCGTGCCGCTCGAACGCATCCCGCCGCTGATGCGGCAGGCGCTGCTCGCGGCCGAGGACGCGAAGTTCTACCAGCACGGCGCGGTCGATTTCAGCGGCCTCGCGCGCGCGACGTTCGCGAACGTCGTGACGGGGCAACCCGGGCAGGGTGGCAGCACGATCACGATGCAGGTCGCGCGCAACTTCTACCTGACGCGCGACAAGGTGCTGAGCCGCAAGCTCGCCGAGATCCTGATGGCGACCAAGCTCGAACGCGAATACAGCAAGGACAAGCTGCTCGAGCTATACATGAACGAAATCTATCTGGGCGAGCGCGCGTACGGTTTCGCGGCGGCCGCGAACGTGTATTTCGGCAAGCCGCTCGACGCGTTGAGCGCAGGCGAGGCGGCCGTGCTCGCGGGGCTGCCGAAGGCGCCGTCCGCGTTCAACCCGGTCGTCAATCCGGCGCGCGCGACCGCGCGGCGCAATTACGTGCTCGGCCGCATGCATGCGCTCGGCCAGCTCGACGACGCGACGTACCGCGCGGCCGTCGACGCGCCGATCGCGCTGGCGACCACACCGCCGCCCGGGATCATCGCGGCGCCTTACGTCGCCGAGCGCGCGCGCCGGATGATGGTCGAACGCTTTCAGGACGACGCCTATACGCTCGGCCTCGACGTGACGACGACGATCTCGATGCGCGACCAGCGCGCGGCTGAAGCGTCGCTCGAACGCACGCTGAGCCGTCAACAGCGCGCGAAGCGCGATGCGCGCAACGGGCTCGAAGGCGCACTCGTGTCGCTCGACGCGGCAACGGGCGACATGCTCGCGCTCGTCGGCGGCGCGGATTTCAACCGCAACGTGTTCGACCATGCGCTGCAGGCGTATCGCCAGCCGGGTTCGAGCTTCAAGCCGTTCGTCTATTCGGCGGCGCTGGAAAAGGGCTACTTCCCGGGCGTGCTCGTCGACGATACGCAGCGCACGCTCACGCACGAAGAAACCGGCGCGCGGCCCTGGCGCCCGCGCAATTTCGCCAACAACTACGAGGGCTTCATCCCGGTGCGGCGCGGGCTCATGCGCTCGAAGAACCTGGTCGCGGTCAGCCTGATGCAGGCCACCGACGCGCGCTACGTGCAGCAGCACGCGGTGCACTTCGGCTTCGACGCGCAGCGCAATCCGGCGTCGCTGCCGCTCGCGCTCGGCGCGGGCGCCGTGACGCCGCTCGAACTGGCAAGCGCCTACAGCGTGTTCGCAAACGGCGGCACGCGGATGGTGCCGCGCCTGATCCTGTCGGTGAAGCAGCGTCATGGCGGTGCGATGTACGAGGCCACTGCACCCGCCGGCGAGCGCGTCGTGTCGGCGCGCAATGCGTTCATGATGGACAGCATGCTGCGCGACGTCGTGAAGTCCGGCACCGCACGCGGTGCGCTCGCGCTGCGCCGCGACGACGCGGCCGGCAAGACGGGCACGTCGAACGGGTCGAAGGACGTGTGGTTCGCCGGCTACTCGTCGGGCATCGTCGCGGTCGCGTGGCTCGGCTACGACACGCCGCGCCCGATGGGGCGCGCGACCGGCGCATCGCTGGCGTTACCGGTCTGGCTCGACTACATGAAGACGGCCGTCGATGGGCGTACGTCGGTCGAGGCGACGCCGCCGCAGGACGTCGCGCTCGTCGACGGCGACTTCGTCTACGCCGAATACACGCGCGGCACGTGCACGGCCGATGTGCCGTCGTACATCCGCAGCCGCTTCGCGTGCGGCGGAGCGGCGGTGGCGGTTGGTGCGTCCGGCACGCCGGGCGACCATGGCAAGCCCGTCGAGCCGATGCCTGCCGCGGTCGATGCGGCCGAGCGCGAGCGCGTGCTCGACCTGTTCCGGACGGATGACTGACGCACACCATGCATACGCTTTATCTGATTGCAATCGTCGCGGAAGCGATGTCGGGGGCGCTGATGGGCATGCGCCGCGGGATGGACCGTTTCGGGCTTGCGCTCGTCGGTGCGGTGACGGCGCTCGGCGGCGGCACCGTGCGCGACGTGCTGCTCGGCCACTATCCGCTCGGCTGGATCGCGCATCCGGAGTACCTGGTGATCACGCTCGTCGCGGCGACCGTCGCGTCGTGGGTCGCACGGCATGTCGCGCGAATGAAGACGCTGTTCGTCACCGTCGACGCGATCGGCCTCGCGGCATTTACGATCATCGGCTGCGACATCGGCGCGTCGACGGGCACCGCGCCGATCATCGTCGTGCTGGCCGGCGCGATTACGGGCGTCTGCGGCGGGATGCTGCGCGACCTGCTGTGCAACGAGATGCCGCTGATCCTGCGCGAGGAACTGTATGCGAGCGTCGCGTTCGTCACGGGCGCGCTCTATGTCGGGATGCAGCACCTTGGCATCGATGCCGGGGTCGCGACGGTGGTCGCGCTTGTCGCGGGGTTCGCGATGCGGATGTTCGCGGTGCGGCTGGGCTGGAAGATGCGCACGTTCGGCGTGGCCGACGTCGAGCATTGAGCAGGGAGGCTCGCCATCCGCGCGGCGGGTTGGGGGCGCGAGCGGTGCCGGCCCGGGCGTTCGGGTGAGCGCCCGGGCCGAACCGAATGTCAGTCGGCCTGCATCACCTGGAAGACGTTGCCTTCCGGATCGATGCCGTCGTACATCGTGTACGCGAACCCGTCATAGCGCTTGAGATCGCGCACCGTCACGCCGCTGCCGGCCAGCCGGTCGCGATGCGCGCCGATATCCTGGCCGATCGAGAACACGAACTTCACGTGGCTCGCTTCCGCGCGCGTCTCCGCGTGAGCGGGCGCCGCGTGGCGGAACGCCGGGCCGGCGAGATGCAGCGCGAGCTCGATGGCGCCTGCGCCGAGCACGACCCACTCGTTGTCGATTTCCTCAACGACGGGCAGATCGAAATACTGCCGGTAGAACGTCTTGAGCGATGCGACGTCCTGGACGTACAGGATGATGCGGGTCATCGGAAGTGGCATGTGGGTCTCCTTGAAGGGGATGCGCGAAGCGCGATTGATGCTGCGTGAACGTGCTGCTATCGGTAAGACCAGACATCGAGCGGTGCAACAGTCGTGCGGCGCAGGCCCGCGCTATGCAGGCACCATCACCGGCGGCGTGCCGTCGCCGGTGTCCACCATCTTCACCGCGAATCCGTAGCACTGCGCGATATGGGCCGGCGTCATCACGTCGCGCGGCGTGCCGTGCGCGACGATCGTGCCGTCGGCGAGCATCGCGATCGTATCCGCGTGCCGCGCGGCGAGATTCGGATCGTGCACGATCGCGAGCACGCCGAGCTGCCATTCGCGCGCAACGCTGCGCACGGTATCGAGCAGGCGGTGCTGATGCGCGAGATCGAGCGCGGCGGTTGGCTCGTCGAGCAGCAGGTAGCGCGGGCCGTATTCCGTTGCATCGTCGTCCGGCCACAGCTGCGCAAGCACGCGGGCGAACTGCACGCGCGCGAGTTCGCCGCCCGACAGTGTCGTCACGTCGCGGCCGACGAGCGCATCGGCGCTCGCGCGTTCGAGTGCCCGCCACGCGATGTCGCGATCGCGGTGCGACGTCGCGCCGCTGCGCCGCGCATGCGGATAGCGGCCGAGCAGCACGATTTCGTCGACGCTGAACGGGAACGCCGGCTGCGCGGTCTGCGGCAGCACCGCGCGCAGGCACGCGAGCCGCGGTGCGTCGATGCGCGCGAGCGGTTCGCCGTTCAGCGTAATGTCGCCGGTCACGCGCACGCCGTTCGGCGTGCCGCCGCCGGTCAGCTCGCCGGCAAAGGTCTTCAGCAGCGTGCTCTTGCCCGCGCCGTTGCGGCCGAGCAGCGCGGTCACGCGGCCGGGTTCGATCGACAGCGACAGGTCGCGCAGGATCGTGCTGTGTCGACGGGCGACGTCGAGGTGATGGGCGGTCAGCATGGTCGTCGTGAGGGAAGGGTTAGCCGCCGAGCGCGCCGCGGCTCTTCCACAGCAGCGCGAGAAAGAACGGCGCGCCGAGCAGCGCGGTCAGCACGCCGAGCGGAATTTCAGCGGGCGCGGCAACGGTGCGCGCGGCGAGATCGGCGGCGAGCGTCAGCAGCGCGCCGAGCAGCGCGGCGCCGGGCAGCACGACGCGCTGGTCGGGGCCGCACGCGAGGCGCACGCAATGCGGCGCGACGAGCCCGATGAAGCCGATGATGCCCGCGCACGACACCAGCGCGCCGACTGCGAGCGCGACTGCGACAAGCACGCGCCGCTTCAGCCGCTGCACCGGTACGCCGAGGTGCAGCGCCTCGGTTTCGCCGAGCTGCAGTGCATTCAATGAGTTTCGTTCGCGCGCGAGCAGCAGGCAGCCGATCGCGACGCACGGCGCGACGGCCGCCAGCGCGGACCATTGCGCGCCGCCGAGGCTGCCGAGGCTCCAGAAGGTCAGCGAGCGCAATTGCGCGTCGTCGGCGACGAACGTGAGGAGCCCGATCGCAGCACCGACCAGCGCATTGATCGCGATGCCGGCGAGCAGCAGCAGCGGCAGCGCGAGCCGGCCGCGCGACGCAGCGAGCCGGTAGACAAGCGCCGCGACCGCGAGCGCGCCCGCGAATGCGGCGACGGGCAATGCGGCCGCGCTCACGTGCGCGGCAAAGCGTGCGGGGCCGAGCACGATCATCGTCGTTGCACCGAGCGCGGCGCCGCTCGACACGCCGACGAGCCCCGGATCCGCAAGCGGGTTGCGGAACAGCGCCTGCATCGCGGCGCCGGTCGCCCCGAAGCCGCCGCCGACCAGCAACGCGAGCGCGACGCGCGGCGCGCGGATGTCGAACAGCACCGCGCGCGCCTGCTGCGCGGCCGCATCGCCGGTCAGCGCGGCCCAGGCTTCCGCGAGCGGAATGCGATAGGCGCCGACGCACAGCGCGACGACGGACATTGCGCACACGAGGCAGGCAAGCGCGGCCAGCGCGAACGGTGCGAAGCGGCGTGACGTGCCGATGCGCGCGGCGCCGGAGCGCGACGCGGGCGACGGTGCAGAGAAGGGCGAAGCGTGAGCGGGCATCGGGGCAGTCCGGAATCAGGCGAGCGCATCCGACAGGCGTCGGTGCAAGGTCGTGACGGCGAGCGGCAGGCGCGGGCCGAAGCCGAGCAGGAACAGCGCATCGAGCGCCACGACGCGCTGTGCACGGCCGGCCGGCGTCGCGCCGAAGCCGGGCGTCGCGAGCAGTGCGGCGCGGCCGCCGACGGCCGCGAGCCCTTCGTCGGAGATCAGCACGACGTCGGGCGTGGCGGCCGCCAGCGCCTCGGTCGTCAGCGGCTTGTAGTGATCGAAGCCCTGCATCGCGTTGCGCGCGCCCGCGTAGCGGATCATCGCGTCGGCGGCCGTGCGCTGGCCGGCGACGAGCGCCTGGTTGCCGGTATGGTTCAGCACGAACAGCACGCGCGGCGGCTGTGCGCCGCCGGGCGCGCGGGCAGCGACCGCGTCGTGCGCGGCCTGCCAGTCGCGGTCGAAACGTTGCAGCAGCGCGGTACCGGCGTCGCGCACGTCGAGCGCCTGCGCGACGCCCGTGATCTTCGCGCGCACCGATTCGACGTCGTGGCGCTCGTCGAACGTCGTCACCGCGACGCCGGCGCTTTTGACTTGCGCGATGGCGGTGGGCGGCCCGGCTTCCGCCGACGCGAGCACGAGATCGGGCCGTAGCGACAGCAGCCCCTCGGCCGACAGCGCGCGCTGGTAGCCGACCTTCGGCAGCCGCTTCGCGGCGTCGGGGTACGTGCAGGTCGTGTCGGCGCCGACGAGCCGGTAGCGCGGCGTCTCGGCGCCGCCGAGCGCGAACGCGGTTTCCGCGAGTGCGCCGCCGATCACGACCACGCGTTTCGGTGCGGCCGGCGCACCCTGGGCGAGCACGCTGCCGGGCAGCGCGCCCGCGAGCGCGCCGGCCGCCGCGCCGGCCAGCACCGCGCGGCGGCGCGGATCGAACGGTCGCGCGCTCACCGCGCGTCCCCGCGTGCCGCGGCCGGCAGCGTCGCGACGAGCGCGCGCCAGTCGTCGCGCTCGACCTTGCCGGGCTTGCGCTCGCCGAACAGCAGCGCGACGTGGTCGCCCTGCCGGTCGAACAGCTCGAGCGACGTGACGATGCCGTCACTGGTCGGCTTCTTCACGACCCACGCGGCGGCGATCAGATCCTCGCGCACGTGCAGGTTGAAGCCCGGGTCGAGTACGTTGATCCATGCGCCGACCTCGCGCACGTTCGCGACGGGGCCCGTATGGATCTGGATCATCCCGGCGTTGCCGACGAACACCATGATCGGCTGGCCGCTTAGTGCTGCCTGCTGGAGCACGTGACGCAGCGCGTGCGTGGTTTCGACCGGATACGCGTATTGCGGATCGGCGAGGCGCAGCGCCTGCATGCGGCTCACGCCGAAGCGCTGCGTGATGCCGAAGAACTGGTGCGTGTCGGTCATCGCGTCCCAAGCGGCGCGGAAGCCCGCGACGTCGATCTCGGTGTCGGCGCGCTCGGGCGTTTTCGGCGTGGCGGGCACGACCTCGAGGCCGGGCTCCTGCGACGCTGCGCGCCAGCGTTCGACGAACGCGTCGTACGCGGCATGATCACTGTGCGCACGCAGGTAGACCTTGTGGATCGCATGGCCCTGCGCGTCGAAGAATTGCAGGCTCTTCAGCGGGCCGTGCGCGGTCTCGTCGCGCACCGCGAACGCCGATACCCAGTGACGATAGAAGATGCGCAGATCGATATCGCCGAGCGCGAGGCCGACGGGGCCGTCGTGGCTCATCTGCGCATACTCGCCGTCCTTTTCGTGGACGGCCGTGTCGTTGCGCGTGAGTGCCATCACGCGGCCGAGGCGCGGCATTTCCTCGAACATCGCCGGAAAGCGCGCGTCGAGCCGCACGACGTGTTCGCCGACGAACGCGGCGAGCGCTTCGCCTTCGCTCACGCCGAGCGCCTGCGCGACGTCGCGGTTGCGCAGCTGGCGCTCGGTCTTGAGCTTGATGAACGCGTCGCGCAGCGCGGCGGCCGCGCGGGCCGGCGTGGCGGGTTGACCGGGAAGGGCGGATTGCATCATGTCGGACTCCTTCAAGTAACGGTTGGGGTGGCTGCGCGGGCGGCGCGCATCAGAAATCCACTTTCATGCTGACGGCGACCGTGCGTCCGGACGACGTATACGCATCGAGCACCTGCGAATCGGCCGCGATGCCGCGCACGTCCGACCAGTTCCAGTATTTGCGGTCGAACAGGTTGCGGATGCCGATCGTCGCGCTCACGTGCTTGTTGAAGCGGTAGCCGCCCCGCAGGTCGACGACGAACGACGACGGCGGCGAGAAGCACGACTTGTTCGAGCAGTCGGACTTGTCGATGTCCTTGTCGCGTTTCGCGGCCTGGAACAGCAGGTCGGTCTGCACGTACCAGCGTTCGGTCGGCTCGTAGCGCACGCCGAACACGGCCGAGAACGGGTTGACGGTGTTCAGCGGCTGGCTGGCCGCGCCGTCGTTCTGCGTCGAGCCCTTCGTGAACGCCATCGCCGTCTTCAGCGTGATGCCGTTCGGCATCACCCATTCGGCGCGGCCTTCGAGGCCGTGAATGCGCGCGTCGGCGAAGTTCACGTACTGGAACACGAACGGGTCGGCCGGCCGGCCGCTGCCGGCGATCGTCGTGCGCGAGATGAAGTTGCGGTAGCGGCCCGTGAACGCGGCCGCGCTGTAGCGCACGACGCCGTAGCCGGTGCCGGCCTTGCCGCGCAGGCCGGCTTCGAACGTGTCGCTCGTCTCGGGCTTCAGGTTCGGATTGCCGATCGACGTGTAGCCGTACACCGGGTTCGAGAAGCTGCTGTTCACCTGGTCGGGCGTCGGCGCGCGGAAGCCGTGCGCGTACTGCACGTACGGAATGACCGCGGGCGTGATCTCGTAGAGCACGGCGACACGCGGCGACAGTTCGTTCGCGCTCGTCGATACGGCCTTGCCGGTGAACAGCGGATCGTTCTCGGTCGGGCTCAGCCGGTACGTGTCGAAGCGCAGGCCTGGCGTGACGAGCAGGCGGCCGTAGCCGATCTGGTCCTGCACGAACGCGCCGAACAGCGTGTAGTCGGTGTCGGGGAACGCCTTGTTCGGGAATGCTTCGCCGACGCCCGGCACCGTGCCGTCGCGCATGTTCGTCACGCGCGACAGGCTGCCGTCGACGCCGTACAGCAGCTTGTGCGCGAACGGGCCGGTCGCGAAGCCGCTCTCGGCGAACGCGGAGCCGCCGAACGTGCGCTCCTTGTACTGGTTGTCGCGCGAGCGCGAAGCCGCCCGGCCGCGCGTCTCGAACGCGTACTGGTCCTGCTTCGCGTCCTGGTAGTAGAACTGCACGTGCGCGGTCTGGAACCAGCGGAACGCATCGTCGCGGAAATCGTAGTCGACGCTGAAGCGGTTGCGTTCGAGCCGGTCGTAGGTCGTGAGGCCGAGCGTGGTCGGCGGGCTGATCGCCGACAGCACGTCGGTGCTCACGCGGCGCTGCACCGTTTCGGCGGTGAACTTGATCGTGTCGCGCGTGGTGGGTGTCAGCACGAGCTTGCCGAGCAGCGATTCCGAATAGACGTCCTGCGGATTCGACGTGGTGCGCAGCGTGCTCGCCGAGTTGTTGCCGCCGCGCGTGTCGACCTCGTGGCCGCGCCGGCCGTCGGCGATGATCATCCCCTGCACGCGATCGTTGCCGCCTGCGGCCGACACGGTCGCGCCGATGCTGCGGTCGGCCGAGTCGTAGCTCGGCCGGAACGAGAAGTAGTAGGGCTTGTGGTAGATCGACAGCAGGTCGCGCGGATCCTTCGTGATGAAGTTCACCGCACCGGTCAGGCCGTCGCTGCCGTACAGCGCCGAGGCCGGCCCGCGCAGGATCTCGATGCGCTTGAGCGTGTCGAGGTCGGCGTAGTCGCCGCGCCCCGCTTCGAGCGGGCCAAATGAAAACGCGTTCGGCAGGCGGATGCCGTCTTCCATCAGCAGCACGCGATTGCCTTCGAGGCCGCGGATGTTGATGCTCGAATCGCCGTCGCGGCCGCCGCCGAGCGCGGCGCTGCCAGGCCGGTACGCGGTGCGGCGCACCGTGATGCCCGGCTCGTAGCGTAGCGCGTCCTTGATGTTGGTGGCCTGCTGTTCTTCCAGATCCTCGTCGGTGATCACCGAGACGGACGCCGCCGTGCGGCTCACGGCCGTGGCGGTGCGGTTGGCCGTGACGGTCACGGGGTCGAGCAGCGCCCCGTCGCCGCGCGTGGACGCGGCGATGAGGACGGTGGAAGGCGGGGTGGCGCCTTGCGGCGACGAATCGGCGTGAGCCGGGGCGGCGGACAGGCCGAACGCGCCGAACAGCGCGGCACAGATCGGCCGCCGCGCCAGCGTATAGCAATGCACAGGTGGTCTCCCATTGACGAAAACAAGCCCGAAGGCTGGCTGGGTGACGCGTTCACCTGGCTGGCCCGCCCGCGCACGGAAGGCGGCGAGCGGCGAATTGAAAGGCAACTGATAACTCTACCAGTGTAAATGAGAATTATTATCAATACAAGAAAGCAAAGCGGCTCGTGTGGGTGAGCGCTCACCTGCGCGGCTCGGGCGAGCCGCGGCGGGAAATTCGGGAGAAACGCGGGCCTGACTAGGCCAGCGCTTCGATGCGGATCAGCAAGTTGCGCGCATGCGTGATGAACGCGTCGTGCGTTGCGCGATCGCCGTGGCCGTCGAAGCCGGCCTGTTCGGCGAACACGATCTGTTCGGTGTAGAGGTCGACGAGCGCACGGCGTGCGTCAGGGGGAAGGGCGCGGATCATCGACACGATCAGCAGTTCCTGCGCGCGAAGCGTGCCGGACAGCGTCTGGACGTTCATGCTGGCCTCCTCGGACGATGCGGCGGCGAGCCGCTCTTTCCATACTAGGCGGTCGGCGTGTGCAGTGCAGGCGCGGTGTGGGCGAGGCGGTGGGCAGAACGCGGTTCGACGGGGTAATCGACTGCGCCGTTGCACGACGCGAAACGCGCCGCGCGCGGCCGGGCGCCGTGAATCGAAGCGTGCAGGGATTAAGCGTGCAGGGATGCGAACGGAATCAGCTGGCCGACTTCGCGGCCTGCGCATCGCGCACGACCTTGGCGACGCGTTCGACGAACGCGGCATCGACGCTCGACAGCGCTTCGCGCTTGCCGTCGGGCATCTCGACCATCAGGCGATACGTGACGTCCTGCGTGGCCCACGCGAGATAGCCGACGACCGCGAGCATCACGCCGATGACGAGCCCGGCGCTCGATCCGGCGATGCCGCCTGCGACGGCGACGGCCGCGCCGATCAGCGAGATCAGCGACGGCACGAGGCGGTTCTTCGGAATCTTGACGACATCGACCTGGCGGATGTCACGTAGTGCGAATACCTGCCCGGCAGCCGACAGGCCGTTGCGCGTGATCGTCACGCCGCGTTCGTTGAATGCGTTTTCCATCGTGTGTTGCGTGGACGAAAACGCGCAGCGTAGCAGGTTTCGTTGCGGCATCAAACGAGACCGACTGCCGCACGATGCGTGCGGCGTGGCCGAAAGACGGGAAGCGGGTGGAACAGGAAGGGGTTCAGAACTGCAGCCGGCCGTCGCCGTAAAGCCGGCCCGGCACGTGCGAGGCGACGACCTCGGCGATCTCTTCGTCGGTCGATTCGGCCGGCACGATCTGGCGCCGCGCGGGCGCGTCGAGATGCATCGTCCATTCGACGAGGCGATACGGCCGGCCCCACGGGCGCTGCATTTCGACCGATACGCGGCAGCTCTGGACCGGCATCGAGTGTTGGCACGTCAGAATCGCGTGCAGATGGCTGAAAACGGTATCTTCGATCATCATGGCCTCCGATCCTGTCTTGTGGGCAATCGATGGCGGCGCCGTCGGCGGTTCAAAAAAAAAGCCGCCGATGCTCAGGCGGCCAACAGGGGGGGTGAGAGCATCCTCTCAGCCCAGAATTAAGCGAAACTTAAAAGCACATAAAAAAGCGCCCCGCGTGGAGCGGGGCGCTTCTTGCCGTCGTGATCCGCGAGTTAAGCGGATGCTTTAGAACTTGTGACGGATACCGATACGTGCGGCGATCTGGTTCTTCGAACCCGTGCCCGACGTGTTGAAGTAGCTCGTGCTCGAGCCGATCTGCGCTTGCACGCCCTTGCCCGATGCCTGCTGGTACACGACCAGGCCGTACACGTCCGTACGCTTGCTGAGTGCGTAGTCGGCGATACCGTTGACCTGGTTCCAGTGCCACGAGTTGCCGTTCTGCGTTGCGTTCGTGTACGTGTAGCCGAGGCCAGCCGACAGAGCCGGCGTGAAGGCGTACTTGCCGCCTGCTTCGTATGCGTTGTAGAACGTGCCGCCCGCGCCCGAAACGGTCGAGAACTGCGTACGCGTCCACAGCAGCCATGCCGTTGCCGGGCCCCAGACGTAGCGGCCGCCCACACCGTAGGTGCGCAGGTCGCGGACGTTACCCGTGCTGATGTTCGCGATCGTCGTCGAGAACGACGGCGTCGACTGGCTCGGGAAGCGGATGTCCGTGTACGCGGCGCCGACCGAGACCGGGCCGTTCGCGTAGTTCAGGCCGAAGCTGTATGCGCGCGACGAGCCTGCCGTCGTCGTCGTGCCCGACGTCGTCGCGGCTGCGCCTGCGAAGTCCGTCGAGTTCGAGAAGCCGTACAACGCGCCGAACGTGAAGCCCGAGTAGTTCGCGCTCTGGAACTTCACGGCGTTGTTGATGCGGCTCGACGTGAGCTGGTCGATGTCGTTCACGTGGTAAGCGTAGTTACCGCCGACCGTGTTGCCGCCCGTCGAGTAGTTCGAGCCGAGGACGTCGGTCGAGAACGAGTACTGGCGACCGAACGTGACCGTGCCGTATTGCGACTGGCTCAGGCCGACGTAAGCTTGACGACCGAAGATCGCGCCACCCTGGCCGATCGTGCCGTTGCCGCTGTTGAAGCCGTTTTCGAGCACGAAGATCGCCTTCAGGCCGCCACCGAGGTCTTCGGTGCCGCGCAGGCCCCAACGGCTGCCTTGGGCAACGCCGTCGTCATACTTGAACAGCTTGCCCGTGCCACCATTGGCGGTCTTGCTGTGGTTCACGTAGCTGATACCGGCATCGATAACGCCGTACAGGGTCACGCTGCTTTGTGCGTGCGCCGTGCCGGCCGTTGCTGCCAGGACGGCGATGGTCAACAGTTTCTTGTTCAAAGGAATCTCCGAGCGAATAAATGGCGTGTCCAGTTGCGGTTCCGGCGCTCTCTATGGGCGCTTTCACGTACCGGCGGCAACTTTATCGAGGGGCCACGTAATGAATATGACAGCGGCTGTCATATGAAGAATCTGTGGCGTCGATGCGACACTGAATTCTGCCTGCTTGTATAGTCGGTGGTTATACCGATTCAGACTGAGATTCGATCGGAATCAGGAATATGCACATGAAATAAGCTTGGTTGGTGGCGTTCCGGCCCCATGCCACGATCCGTGTTCCAACAAACGACACGGGACAAGAGGACACCATGCGACGTTCATTCCTGACCGGCCTGGGCGCACTCGCCGCCGCGCTGGCATTCGCGGCGCCCGGCGCGCACGCCGACCCGCAAACCCTGAAAATCGGCACGATGAGCGGCCCCGACGCACAGATCTGGACCGAGGTGACGAAGGTCGCCGCGCGCGAAGGCCTCGCGATCAAGGTCATCGAATTCAACGACTACGTGCAGCCGAACGCGGCGCTCGATGCCGGCGATCTCGACGCGAACGGCTTCCAGCACCAGCCGTTCCTCGACAGCCAGATCAAGCAGCGCGGCTACAAGATCGTCAACGTCGGGCTCACCTACACGGCGCCGATGGGCTTCTATTCGAAGAAGCTCAAATCGCTGAAGGACTTGCCGGTGGGCGCGAAGGTCGGGATCCAGAACGATCCGTCGAACGGCAACCGCGCGCTGCTGCTGCTGCAGAAATACGGCGTGATCAAGCTGAAGGCGGGTGCCGGCACCAACGGCGTGAACGCGACGCCGCTCGACGTCGCCGAGAATCCGAAGAAGGTCAAGATCGTCGAACTCGACGCCGCGCAACTGCCGCGCGCGCTGCCCGATCTCGATGTCGCGTCGATCAACACCGACTACGCGGTGAAGGCCGGGCTCACGCCGGTGAAGGATGCGATCGCGATCGAGGATCTGCGCGGGCCGTATGCGAACCTGATCGCGGTGCGCGCGCAGGACAAGGACAAGCCGTGGGTGAAGAAACTCGTCGCGGCCTATGAATCGGACGACGTGCGCAAGTTCATCGACCAGAAGTTCGGCGGCGCGATCGTGCCGGCGTTCTGAACGGTTTCATACGACGGCACGCCGGATTACCGGATCTCGACGGTCCGGAAAGCAAATCGCCCGCGCAAGCGGGCGATTTCGTTGGTGCGTGCGGGTAAGCGCGCCGCGCGCCGTGACCCGGCGCGCGGGCCGGCCGCTCAGGCCGACAGCAGCGAACCGGTGCGGATGGCCGTGGCGCCGGCGATGCGCGCGACTTCCATGCCGGCCGTCGCGAAGCGCACGATCTGGCGCGCGTACAGCACGCCCGACACGCTGCTCTTCAGCGTGACGACGCGATCGGTCAGCGGATCGACGATGTCGGCCACGGCCTCGCCGGCCTCGATCATCGCACCCACCGGCGTGCGGAACACGATCACGCCCGACACCGGCGCGACGAGCGGATCGGTGCCCGCGAGCGGCGTGGCCGGATGCGCGAGCGGCGGCAGCGGCGCCGGCTTGCCGTCGACGACACCGCGCTCGGTCAGGTATTCGACGATCGCCTGAGCGTCCTTTTCGGCGAACTCGTACGACACGTCGCGCTCGCTGCGCAGTTCGATCGTGACGGAAATCGCGCCGTTCGGGATCGGGAAGCGGTCGCCGAAGCGGTTGCGCAGATCCGACCAGCAGAAGCTGTGGATCTCGTCGAACGGGTTGCCGACCGAATTCAGCGCGAGCAGCGACGCCTGCGCGTCGAGATAGCGCGACAGCGGCTCGACGTCGGGCCACAGATCCGGGTTCGTGTAGAGGTGCATCACCGCGTCGCTGTCGCAGTGCAAGTCGAGCACGATATCGGCGTCGAACGACAGCTTCTGCAGCGCGAGGCGTTGCGAGTCGAGCTCGGTGCGCGGCTGCTGCTCGTCGAGCGCCTCGCGCATCGCGGCGCGCACGGCGACGAGGTTGTGCTGCGCGTCGTTCGTGAGGCGGTGTTCGACGCGCGGCAGCACGAGCGCCGCGAGATCGTAGAAATTGCGGTTGAAGTTCTGCATCGAGCCGAGTTCGAAGCGGCCGAGGTGATCGCCGAACACGTGTTGCGACAGGCCGATCGGGTTCGGCACGGGCACGATGACGACTTCGCCGCGCAGCTTGCCGGCCGTCTCGAGCGCGGCAATCTTGCGGCGCAGCAGCGTGGCGACCAGCATGCCGGGCAGTTCGTCCGCGTGCAGCGACGACTGGATATAGACCTTCTTGCCGCCGCGCGGGCCGTAGTGAAAGCTCGTGATCTGGCGTTCGGTACCGACGGCGGGGGAAATCAGCGGATGGGTCTGCGTTTGCATGATGGGGAGTGCGGCGCAGCCGCGAATGATCCGGTGTGCGTGGAAGATCGATTGTACGTTGCCCCCTCGCCGCCATCAAACCGGCGCCAGAAGCCGTCGATTTTCGTTGAGAATCATCAGGTTGGTGCGGAAAAAATAACGCTGCCGGCGCCGCGCGCGCAAAAAAAACGGGCTCCTCGCGGAGCCCGTTTGCGTCGCAGCGAAGCGTGCGATTGCCGGCGAATTACTTGCCGTAGACGTCGAAATCGAAGTACTTCTTCGCGATCTTCGCGTACGTGCCGTCCTTGCGCATGCCGGCGATCGCGCCGTCGATCTTCGCCTTCAGGTCGGTGTCTTCCTTGCGCAGGCCGATGCCGGCGCCTTCGCCGAGCGTCTTCGGATCGTCGAGATCCTTGCCGGCGAAATCGAAGTTCGCACCGCGCGGGGTCTTCAGGAAGCCGATGTCAGCCTGCACCGCGTCCTGCAGCGCGCCGTCCAGACGGCCGGAGATCAGGTCGGCGTAGACCTGGTCCTGGTTCTGGTAAGGCACGACGTTCACGCCCTTCGAGGCCCAGTACGTCTTCGCATAGGTTTCCTGAATCGTGCCCTGCTCGACGCCGACCGACTTGCCCTTCAGCGATTCGGCCGTCGGCATCAGGCCGGCGCCCTTCTTCGTGACGAGGCGCGTCGGCGTGTTGAACAGCTTCGCCGAGAAGGCGATCTGTTCCTGACGCGCCGGCGTCATCGACATCGACGACAGCACGCCGTCGAACTTGCGGGCCTTCAGCGCCGGAATCATCCCGTCGAAGTCGTTTTCGATCCACACGCACTTCGCGTTCATGCGGCGGCAGATTTCGTTGCCGAGATCGACGTCGAACCCGACCACTTTGCCGTCAGCGCCTTTCGATTCGAAAGGCGGGTAGCTTGCGTCGACGCCGAACCGCACGGTCGACCAGTCCTTCGCGTACGCGCCGCCAGCCGATACGGCGAGCAGGGCGACGGTCACAGCCGCAAGAATCTTTTTCACTCGGTGACTCCTCGTTTTGTTCGATGGGTGCGCGGTTGTGCCGCGCCGTAAGCCTTCGGCCTGGCGCGGCTTCGCGTCAGGCTGTCCGTTTCGCCCACCCGATGCGGGCGCGCGACGTGCGCAAGATTATCAAGACAAAATACCGGCAGGGCGCCTAGGACAAGCCCCGATACCGGGCCCGGCGGCGGCGCGTTGGATGCGCCGCCGTTTCAGACACAGGAACGATTCAGCCGAGCGTTTCGTTGACCGCGCGCTGCAGGCACGTGACGAATTGCGAGACAGCGGGCGTGGGCAGCAGGTCGCGCCGCGCGATGATCGACAGGTCGAAGCGCGGCATGTTTTCGTCGAGGTCGGCCGTGCGGATGCCGAGCGGCGCGACCATTGTGGCGAGCGGGCGCGTGAAGCAGCCGATCACGTCCGAGCGTGCGACGAGCCCGAGTGTCACCGCGAACGACATCGGCGATCGCAGCAGGCGCTTCGGCAGCGGCAGCCCGCGCGCCTCGAACATCCCGACCATCACGCTGTGCGGAAACTGCTCGGCGCCGACCGTGACGATCCACTCGGCATCGAGCAATTCCTCTAACCGGCGCGCGTGCGCCAGCGGGTGGCCTTCGCGCATCACGACGGTGAATTCGGTCGACAGCAGCGGCGACTGCGTGAAATCGCGATCGAGCGCAGGCACGTGGTGCATCGCAGCGATGTCGAGCGTGCCGTTGCGCAACTGCGCGAGCGCGTCGGGCACCGTCACTTCCTCGAGATGCAGGTTCACGTTCGGCATCGACTGGCGGAATGCCGTCACCGCGCGCGGCAGCGCGGTCAGCGCAATCGACGGCATCGTGCCGACCGCGACGCGTCCCGACATTTCTCCTTTCACCTGCTCGACGGCTTCGACCGTGCGGCGGATATCGCCGAGCAGTTGCTCGGCGCGCGGCAGCAGCGCATGGCCGCATGCGGTCAGCTCGACGCCGCGTACGCTGCGTGCGAGCAGCTCCGCGTTGAGCGCCGTTTCAAGCTCGCGGATCGTATGCGTGATAGCGGGCTGCGTGACGCCGAGCTCGCGCGCGGCCGCGCGCAGGCTCTTGTGATGCGCGGCGGAGACGAACGCCTGCAGCTGCGCGAGGTTCAGGGGGTTGCGGATGCGGGTCATCGATCGGGTCCGGTTGGCGCGATGCTGTGGCGGGCGATGGGGTGTTTCTGAATTTGGTAGCGATCCTGACGGTTGCGTGCGCATGATTTTCCGCCGCCGGGGATCGGCAACGCAAGCCGGGGTGCGGCAGGAAGCGACAAGATGATCATCATGCGCCGGTTCGCGCGCGGAACGCCTGACGATACCGCTGCGGCGACGTGCCGACGACGCGCGCGAAGCGCTCGCGAAACGCGGTGACCGAACCGAAGCCGGCCTCCGTCGCGACATGCTCGATCGACAGCTCCGTGACCTCCAGCAACTGCTGCGCATGTCTGACGCGCGCGGTCTGCAGCCATTGCCGCGGCGACGTGCCCGTCTGCTCCTGGAAGCGCCGCGTCAGCGTGCGCACGCTCGTCGATGCCTTGCGGGCCATCGCGTCGAGCGTGAGCGGCTTGCGCAAGTTGGCCTGCAGCCAGTCCATCAGGCCTTGCAGGCCGTCGGTGCCGCTCGGCCATTCCGGCGCGATGAACTGCGCCTGCCCGCCTTCGCGGACGCGCGGGGCCACCGCGCAGCGCGCGGCGTCGACCGCGACCGCCGCACCGTAGTCGGCCTGGATCAGGTGCAGGCACAGATCGAGGCCGGCCGCCGCGCCGGCCGACGTCAGGATCTGCCCGTTGTCGACGAACAGCACGTTCGGATCGACGTCGACGTCCGGATAGCGGCACGCGAGTTCGGCGGCCGCGAGCCAGTGCGTGGTCGCGCGCAGGCCGTCGAGCAGCCCGGCTTCCGCGAGCACGAACGCGCCGCTGCAGATCGACGCGATCCGGCAACCGCGCGCGGCTGCCGCGCGCAGTGCCGCGATCACGTGACGCGACGTGGGCGCGAGCGGCACGGACGTGCCGGGAACGACGATCGTGTCGGCATCGGCGAGCGCGTCGAGACGAAACGGGGGGCGCAGGTCGAACAGGTCGCCCGCGACACGCGCGTGCTCGCTGCACACGCGGACGCGGTATGGCTGCGCGACGGTGGGCGAACGCACGCGTGCGAACGTGTCGCACGCGATGCCCAGATCGAACGGGACGACCTCGGGCAGGGCGAGCACGGCGACCGTATGCATGGCGTTCGGGGGCTTGGCCAGAATCCGTTTAAAGATGTCATTTTAGCCAATGGCCCGAAGCGGCACCATACGCGACAATCGTCGCGGACCAACCTGGAGGCTGTCAATGCAACAAGACGATCGCAATGCGCTGCGGAACCTGCAATACCTGTCGTTGCTGGAGGCGACCACGCTCGTGGTGCTGGTGTGCGTCGCCGTGCCGCTCAAGCACCTGGCCGGCTATCCGGCCGCGGTATCGATCATGGGCCCGGTGCACGGCATCGCGTTCGCGATGTACGTGTGGGCGGTCGTCGGCACTGCGTCGAGCGGGCTGTGGAGCAAGGCCGAAGTCGCGCGGCTCGTGCTGGCGGCCGTCGTGCCGTTCGCCGGCCTGACGAGTGCCGGATGGATTGCGCGCAGGAGGCATGCGCAATGATCTATCTGTGGCTCAAGGCCGTTCATGTCGTTGCCATGGTCACGTTCGTCGGCGGCCTGCTGCTGCTGTCCGTCGGCGTGCGCATCGCCAACCTCGCCGTGCATCGCGCGGTGCGGCGCTGGGACCGCACGGTGACGGCGCCCGCGCTCGCGCTCGTGTGGATCGCGGGGATCGCGCTGGCGCTGAACGGTCACTGGTTCGGCGCGGCGTGGCTGTCGGTGAAGCTCGTGGTGGTCGTCGCGCTGTCGGCGCTGCACGGGATCCTGGCCGGCACGCTGCGGCGCATGGAACGCGACGATCTCGTCGTCGTGCCGGCGCCGTGGCTCGGGCAGGCGGCGGGTGCGGTCGTGGCCGCGACGGCGATCGTCGTCGGGCTGGTCGTGATCAAGCCGTTCTGATGCGCAGGCCGGCGCGCGCCGGCCATCGGCAGAGGCGGGATAGTTCCTACGCCAGCGCCATCTCCACCGCCGCCAGCGTGCGACGCCGAATCCAGCCGCTCGCCATCCGGATCGCGAGCCAGTACGGCATGAACAGCAGCCGCGTGCGTGCGGTCGGGCAATGCACGAAGGTTTCGGTGCGCAGCATGTGCGCGCCCGACGCGAGCCCGACGACCTCGAAGCGCAGCACCAGCTTTGCGTCGCGCGGGTCGTCGTGCCGCACGAACGCCGCCGCGTCGGCGATCTTCAGCACGCCGAGGTCCGGACGCCAGAAGCGGCCGATCAGGCCGAACGACAGCGACGTTTCGTCGCGATGCAGCGGTGTGAATGCTTGGAGGCCGAAGCGTTCGCGTTCGACTCGCGGGGTGCCGTGGCGCAGCGACGCGACAACGGCTGCCGGGAATTCACGGACGTTGAGCAGTGCGTCGACGACCGGATCCGTGCGCATGTCGAGCGCGGCGACCGTGTCGATGATGCGTGCCGGCGCAGCGTCGATCGGCTTCGACTCGTGCACTTCGTGGAAGCCGAACGACGGGATGAACGGCGGCTTGTGCGCCGACATCCGGGTGCTCGATTCGGAGACGATGCCGAGCGCGTTCATGGAGGCTCCTGAAGGCAAAGCACGATCGTAGCATCGGGGGCGGATTCACGCCGCGCCGTTTCCGCGATGCGCGCCGTACGGCGCCGCCTCAACAAAAAAAGCCTGGAAACTTGCGTTCCCAGGCCTGGAGACCATCAACGATGATGGTGGAGGAGACGATGTCGTCCCGATGCGCGCCGTCCTTCTGCCGGCGACGTCGCGCACGTTTCGCGGTCAGATCGCCCAGCCGCCGAGATAGAACGTGACGAGCACGGCCGCGATGAGCACGGTGCCGACGTTGAGCTTGCGGAATTCGCCGCTGGCGATGCGGCCGATCACGAGCGTCGAGAAGCCGAGCATGATGCCCGTCACGATGTTCGCGGTCAGCACGATGAACACCGCGCAGACGAGGCCCGACATCGCGTCGACCATGTCGTCCATGTGCAGCTTGCTCACGCTGCCGAGCATCAGCAGGCCGACGTACATCAGCGCCGGTGCCGTGGCGTACGACGGCACGAGGCCCGCGAGCGGCGAGAAGAACATCACGACGAGGAACAGCAGGCCGACCACGGCGGCCGCGAGGCCCGTCTTCGCGCCGGCGGCCACGCCGACGCTCGACTCGATGTAGGCTGCCGCCGGCGCGCCGCCGAGGAAGCCGGAGAAGATCGAGCTGAGCGAATCGGCGGTCAGCGCACGGCCGCCGTTGATGATGCGGCCGTTCTCGTCGAGCTGGCCGGCCTGGCCCGCGACCGCGCGGATCGTGCCGGTCGCGTCGAACACCGCGGTCATCACCAGCGCCAGCACGCTCGGCAGCACGGCCATCGACAGCGCGCCCTTGATGTCCATCGCGCCGATCAGCGACGCATGGCCCGGTGCGCTCAGCGACGGCAGCGCGAAGATGCCGTGGTACTTCACGCTCGGATCGAAGATCAGGCCGAAGATCGAGATCGCGATCACGACGAGCAGGATGCCGCCCGGCACGCGACGCTTTTCGAGGCCGAAGATCGCGGCGAGGCCGATGACCGACATGATGACCGGGAGCGCGGTGATCTGGCCGAGCGAGACCGGCAGGCCGGCGCCCGGGTTCTTGATCACGAGGCCGACGTCGTTCGATGCGATCAGCAGCAGGAACAGGCCGATGCCGATCCCGGTGCCGTGCGCGACGCCCGCGGGCAGGTTGCGCAGGATCCACGAACGCACGCCGGTGACCGAGATGCCGGTGAACACGAGGCCCATCAGGAACACGGCGCCGAGCGCGACCGTCGGCGACAGCCCCTTGCCGAGCACGAGGCCGAATGCGGTGAACGCGGTCAGCGAGATCGCGCAGCCGATCGCGATCGGCAGCTTGGCCCACAGGCCCATCAGCAGCGAACCGAACGCGGTGGTCAGGCAGACCGCGACGAACACCGCACTCGTGTCGAAGCCGGCCTTGCCGAACATGCCGGGCACGACGAACACGGAATAGACCATCGCGAGGAAGGTCGTGACGCCGGCAATGATCTCGCGGCGCTGTGTGCTGCCGCGCGACGAAATGCCGAAGTACCGGTCGATGACTCCCTTGGTGCCAAAGTCAGTTTCTGTCGCGCCGACGTCGACCGTCGGCTGCACCGGGGTATCACTCATGAGCTTGCTCCTTTATCAGCATGCTGAAACGGCCCGTAGCGAACCGTCGTCAGGGTGTCTCGTATCTATCTAGTTGGGATTTGTCGGCAATGTCGCGGGGACGAATGACGCGTGATGCGTGTCGTTACGTGCGAATCGAAACGATCGCGAGGGTGTCGCGTCGGACGACGCGTGGTGTGGTCGACCCCGTCACGTGTGCTTTGCCGTAGCGAAGGTTAGGCGAGCCGCCCATCACGTCCCATCGGGGGAAGAGCATGCAGCGCATGTCGCAGCGCTTATATCGGCGTGCAACGGGGCTTCGTTGCGACGACACGCGTGTATACGCCTAGTTTGAATCCGTTAAGGCCACTATTTGAATGCGGGGTCGGCGGGCAGGACAGGAGCGGGTGAGGCATTGAATCTTACAAATGTATTTCATTGAGGCTGCGCACACGCATGACGGTGGTGGCGTGCGACGCGATGCGCGGTCGTGCGCAAGCGGCACCCGGATGATACCGGTGCCGCGCGTGGCTTGCGCTCGCGCGTTCCGGCCCTCGTTGGGTCAATCGGGCGTGAGATGCGCGAGGTACGCGCAGAACATGTCGGCCATCGCGGTCGAATAGGCGTCGATTTCCGCCGGCGTGCGCGCGGTTTCGGAGAACACCTTGCCGCCCGACGTGAGCGTCGTGATGATCAGTTCGCAAGCGAGCGCATGCGTGGTGTCGGACACGTCGGGCAGCGCTTCGCGCATGAACGCGCTGATGGCCCGGTTGCCCTCGGCCCGCGCTTCCTGCGCCTCGGGGGCGTCGCGATAGAGGGGCGCCGCGTCGTCGAGCGCGATGCGCATGCTCGCCTCGTCGCATTCCGACCGGATGAACGCATGCACGGCCGCGCGCAGCCGCTCATTAAGGATAGGATGGCTGAGTAAATGGGTGCGTGGCGAAAAGCACCGGGTGATGCCCGGTGCCGTCGACGCCGGGCATGTCACTTCAGGAACACATAGCGCGCGAAGTACGGGAAGCGACCGGTTGCATGCTCGGTCGTGCACGTCGCGGCCGGCGGCGTGCCGCCCGCCGTGTCGAGCCGCTGCACGAAGCGCACGCCGGCGAGGGTGCCGGTTGCGACCGGCGTCACCGCGAGCAGCAGTTGGGGAACGCTGGCCGGGTTTGCGCTCGGCGCTTCCGCGAGCTTCTTGCCGGTGATGCGGCTGCCGTCGAGCGCTTCCCACGACGGCCCTGCGCCGTGCCGGACGACGAGTGTGCCGCCGGCATCGAACAGCAGCGCTTCGGGGTGCTGGAAGGTCCACGCGAGCCGGTGTTCGGCATCGTATTCGCACGTGTAGACCTGCAAGCCGCTCGCGGTGGTCGACAGCACCGGCGTGGCCGGCTCGGGCGGCGCGAGACCGGCCGCGTCGTCGGCATGCGCGGGCGCGGTGAACGCCGCGAGGGAAAGACCGGCCGCAAGGGCCAGCAGCATGTCGCGTGTCGGGGAGCGGCTTGGCATGGGGGGGCGTCCTTTCGGGTCGGGTGACGGTCGTGTGAAGTCGATCCTGTCAACACTAGACGCCGATTGCGCGGGCCGCAACTCGGAAATGACAATCGCGGCGATAGCGGCCGCGATTGTCGGGGCGCGGATGCGCGATCAGCGGATCGCGACCGGGTTGATGTTGACCTGCGTGGAGCCGACGTACAGCGGCTGGCCGAGCACGAACAGGAATTCCCACGCCTTGTCGCGCACCAGCGCACGGCTGTCGATCAGCTCCAGGTTGTAGATGCCGCGCTTCGCGAGCATGTACTGGTTGATCGGGAATTCGTCCTGCGTGTGCGGATTCGGATAGACCTCCGACGCCCACGTGTCGCCGCCGAACGCGACGATCCCCTGGTCGGCCAGCCACTTCGCGGCTTCCATCCCGATGCCGGGCTCGACTTCGAGGAACTGCTTGTTGTCCTTGCCGATCAGCTCCAGCCAGCCGGTGTTGAACAGCACGACGTCGCCCTTACGCAGCGTCAGCCCCTGCTTCTTCAGCACGGCCTGGATGTCGGCGACCGTGAACTCGGTGCCGCCCGGCACGATCGGCTTGCCGTAGTAAGCGGTCATGTCGAGTACGACGCCGCGCGTGACGATCGGCGGCACCTTTTCGACGCCGAGCTTCTTCACGCCGTCGACGGTCACGAAATCGGCTGCCTGATTGCCGTTGTAGTACACGTTGTCGATGCCGATATGGCCGATTCCGTTCAACTGCGTGCCGACGCCGGTCCACGCGTTGACGAGCTCGTCGTTGAACGTGAACTTGTTCGGGCCGAGGCTCTTGCCGGCCTGCTGGCCGACCTGCACGTTGTACAGGCGGAAGCTGCGGTGGCGGAACGCCGGCAGGTTCTTGTCCACCGGCACGGCCAGCGGATAGGTCTTGCCAGCCTTCACGAGGCCGACTGCCTGCTTGATGACGTCGGGCGTCAGCAGGTTGGCCGCGCCGATTTCGTCGTTCGCGCCATAGACGGACGGATACCAGTCGGCCGCCGGTGCGGACGGGGCGGCGTGGGCCGCCTGTGCGGCCGCGAACGGCAGGATCGCGGCGAGCGCGAGCCGCGCGAGTGTGGCTTTCATTGCGGATTCCTCTCGAATGCTTACGCCGCGGCTTGCGCGAGCGTCGGATAGTCGGTCAGGCCCTGGGCGCCGCCGCCGAACAGCGTGTTGCGGTCGTGCGGCGCGAGCGCGGCGCCGGTGCGCAGGCGCTCCGGCAGGTCGGGGTTCGCGACGAACGGGCGGCCGAAAGCGACGAGGTCGGCCCAGCCGGCGGCGATCGCTTCGCGTGCGCGCTCGGCGGTGTACGCGCCGGCGTAGATCAGTACGCCCGGGTACGCGGCGCGCAGTTGCTGCTTGAACGCGACCGGCATCAGCGGCGCGTCGTCCCAGTCGGCTTCCGCGATATGCAGGTAGCCGACGCCGAGCTCGCCGAGCAGCTTCGCGGCGGCGAGATAGGTCGTTTCCGGATCGTCGTCGACGCAACCGTTCAGCGTGGTCAACGGCGCGAGGCGGATGCCGACGCGCGATGCGTCACCGGTGCCGTCGATCAGCGCCTGCGCGACTTCGCGCAGGAAGCGCAGCCGGTTTTCCAGCGAGCCGCCGTAGATGTCCGTGCGCGTGTTCGCGTTCGAATCGATGAACTGGTTCACGAGGTAGCCGTTCGCGCCGTGCAGTTCGACGCCGTCGAAGCCGGCTTCGATCGCATTGCGCGCGGCGGCGCGGTACTGGTCGACGATCTCGCGGATCTCGTCGATCGACAGCGCGCGCGGCTCCGACGCCTGTACGAAGCCCGGCGTGCTGCCGTCCTCACCGGCGACGAACACGTTCACGCCCTTCGCCTGGATCGGCGACGACGACACGGGTTGCTGGCCGCCGAGCAGGCTCGTGTGGCTCAGCCGGCCGACGTGCCACAGCTGCGCGAAGATGCGGCCGTGCGCGGCATGCACGGCATCCGTCACCTTGCGCCAGCCGGCGACCTGCGACGGCGTGTGAATGCCGGGCGTCCATGCGTAGCCCTTGCCGAGCGGCGCGATGTAGGTGCCTTCGCTGACGATCAGGCCGGCACTCGCGCGCTGCGCGTAATACGCGGCCATCAGTTCGTTGGCTTCGTCGCCGGGCTGGCTCGCGCGCGAACGCGTCATCGGCGGCATCACGATGCGGTTCGGCAGCGTCAGCGCGCCGAACTGCAGCGGTTGAAAAAGCGGGTCCTGGGTCATGGTGTGTCCTGTCGGTGCCGCGGCCGGCTGGCCGCGGACGGGTCGATTACGGGGGCGGGGGGCTTAGTCCCACTTCGGCGCGAGGCCGGCCGGGTCGACTTCGCGGCCGTTGCGCTCGAGCGCGGCGATTTGCGCCATGTCTTCGTCGGTCAGGCGCAGCGTCTGTGCGAGCAGGTTGCTTGCAAGGTTTTCGCGCTTGGTCGACGACGGGATCACCGAGTAGCCGAGCTGCAGTGCCCAGGCGAGTGCGACTTGCGCCGGCGTCGCGTTGTGACGCTGCGCGATCGCGCCGATCACCGGGTCGCCGAGCACCTTGCCGTACGCGAGCGTCATGTACGACGTCACGTGGATGCCTTCGGCGTTCAGGAACTCGACCAGCTTGCGGTTCTGCAGGTACGGGCTCAGTTCGATCTGGTTCGTCGCGATCGCCTCCTTGCCGACGGCCGCGATCGCTTCCTTCGTCAGTTCGATGTTGAAGTTCGAGATGCCGATCTGGCGCGTGAGGCCCTTTGCCTTCGCTTCGGCGAGTGCGGTCATGAACGCCTGGATCGACACGCCGTTACCCGGGGCCGGCCAGTGGATCAGCGTCAGGTCGACGTAGTCGGTGCGCAGCTTGCGCAGACTTTCCTCGAGGCTCGCGACCAGCTTTTCCGGTGCGTAGTTGTCGACCCAGATCTTCGTGGTCAGGAACAGGTCTTCGCGGCGCACGCCCGATGCGGCGATCGCTTCGCCGACTTCGGCTTCGTTGCCGTAGATCTGCGCGGTGTCGATCGCGCGGTAGCCGACTTCGAGGCCGTTGCGGACCGAGTCGATGACAACCTGGCCTTGCAGGCGGAACGTACCGAGGCCGAATGCGGGAATCTTGCTCATCATGTGCTCCTGGGAGAGGTGGAACGGTTGCGGTATGGGAGTCATTCTGGCGCTTGAGACTGATGAAATAAACGCCTTTAGAGGTCAATAATATTTGATTTAAAATCAAATATAGGTTGTGCCGCGAGCCCGCCGAAGGCCGTTACCGGCCTTATGCAGCGTGCGTTTGCGCGTTCGTCTTCGGATGGAATTCGGGCAGCACGTCCGACGCGATCTCGGCCATCGTCTCGTCGAGCGGGCGGCGGTTGCGGCGGAAATGCAGGCCGATGTGCTGCACGCCCGCGTCGCGCATCGCCGCGAGTTCTTCCGTCAGCGCGAGGCGGCCCGCGCGGGCGCCGAAGCGGTGCCGCTGCAGCGGTTCGTGCGGATCTTCCGCGAGGTCGAGGTGGATGAAGCTCACGTACGGCTTGTCGCCGGCCACTGCGCGCCAGTTCGCGGCGCGCTGCGCGTGGTCGGCCGGCGTGCCCGGATACGCGAGGCAGCCGTCCATGTGCTCGCCGATCCACGCGGGCGTCTGCTGTGCGAGACCCGCGACGAGCAGCGGCACCGGCGAACGGGCGGCCGGCAGCACTTCGAGGCCGGGCGGCAGGTGGCCGCGCGCGCCGTCGCGCAGCAGTTCGATCTGGTCGCGGAAATTCGCGCCGCGCGACGCGAAATCGCGGCCGAAGAGCGGATATTCGACCGGCCGGTCGCCGCTCGCGACGCCCAGCATCAGGCGCCCGCCGCTCAACTCCTGGATCGTCGCGGCCGATTTCAGCGTCAGCAGCGGCTCGCGCAGCGGCAGCACGACGGCGGCCGTGCCGAGCAGGATGTCGTTCGTGATGCCGGCGAGGTAGCCGAGATACGAGAACGTTTCGAACACCTGCGCGGCGTCGCCGAACGACGGGTCGTACACCGGCACGTCGCGCACCCAGAGCGCGCGAAAGCCGAGAGTGTCGGCCAGTTGCGCGAGCTCCGCGTGGATCTCCAGGTCGGGCACGCCGGGGCGGCGGCCCTGATGCTGGCGCTTCGCGTCGCCGGCCGGCGACCAGTCGTTGTCGAGCGGCAGTTCGATGCCGACGCTGAAGCCGCCGTCGGCGAGTGTGTCGAGTGAAGTGGACATGTCGGGTTCCGTTCAGACCGCGCGCAGGCTGCCTTCGAGGCGATAGAAATCGAGCGACGACGCGGTGAAGAACGAGCGCGACGTGCCGGCGGCGAAATCGTCGATGTGCACGACCGTCGCACGGTCGGCTTCCTGCCACGAGATCGCGTAGGTCTCGCCGGCGACGGGCTGCCACGTGTATTCGACTTCACCCTTCGCGCCCGCGTACGGGCCTTCGGTGATCTCGTAGCGCATGTGGAGGCCATCCTCGTCGTACGCGTTGAGTGCGGTGAGGCCGTCGTAACGGACTTCGAAAGTCTTGCCGGCGAACGGCGGACGTTGGGTCGATGCGTTCATGCTGGTGAGCTCCTGCAAAAAAGTGACGTTCAATGGGCGAGTTCGACGGGTTCGGCCGTGCGTTCCGGCAGCCCGTGGCGGCGGTCGAGACGGCCGCTCAGTGCGGTGAGCGCGAACGCGCCCAGCGTGACGACGGCAGCGATCCACGGCGTGTGGCCGAGGCCCACGTTCGCGACGATCAGGCCGCCGAGCGACGAGCCGCCGGCCACGCCGAGGTTGAAGGCGGCGATGTTGAAGCCCGACGCGACGTCGGTGGCGTCCGGCGCGAAGTGGCGCGCCTGCTTGACGACGTACACCTGCAGCCCCGGCACGTTGCCGAACGCGACGGCACCCCAGGCGAGCATCGTCAGCACCGCGAGCCATTTCACGTGGATCGTGAAGGTCAGCGCGAGCAGCACGATCGCGAGCAGCAGGAAGATCCGCTTGAGTGCCTTCACCGGGCCGACGGCATCCGCGAGCTTGCCGCCCCACACGTTGCCGAACGCGACCGACACGCCGTAGCCGACGAGCACGAGGCTGACCTGCGACGGCGTGAAGCCGGCGATCTGTTCGAGCAGCGGCGCCATGTACGTGAACGCGATCAGCGAGCCGCCGTAGCCGACGGCCGTCATCGCGAAGACGAGCAGCAGGCGCGGCTGGGCCAGCACGCGCAACTGGCGGGCAAGCGGTGCCGGCGGCGTCTGCGGCAGCCCGCGCGGCACGAAGGCCACCGCGCCGATGAAGGCGACGAGGCCGAACAGCGCGACGATCAGGAACGTCGCGCGCCAGCCGAAGTGCTGGCCGATGAAGGTGCCGAGCGGAATCCCGGCGACGAATGCGACGGTCATCCCGCTGAACATCGTCGCGATCGCGCTGGCGGCCTTGTCCTTCGGCACGAGCGTGGTCGCGATGATCGAGCCGACCGAGAAGAACACGCCGTGCGCGAGGCCGGTGAGGACGCGCGCGACGATCAGCGATTCGTAGCTCGGCGCTTGCCACGCGACGAGGTTGCCGACGGTGAACAGCGCCATCAGCCCGGCGAGCAGCGTCTTGCGCGGCACGCGGCCGGTGAGCGCGGTGAGCAGCGGCGCGCCGATCGCGACGCTCAGCGCATAGAGGCTGACGAGCAGGCCGGCGGACGGCAGGCTGACGCCGAGATCGGCGCCGATCGTCGGGATCAGCCCGACGATCACGAATTCGGTGGTGCCGATGGCAAAGGCGCTGATGGTCAGCGCAAGCAGGGCGAGTGGCATGATGGGATCCAGGTTCCAGTCAGGATGGATCGCAGTGTGCCGGCTTTACTTTTGCGGAAAAACTGGTCTATAAACCAAATTGTTTTGATTTCAAATCAATAGTGCCGCCATGAAGATCACGCTCGACGAACTCCAGGCCTTTACCGCCGTGGTCGATTCCGGTTCGATCACGGCTGCCGCGCAGCAGCTCGACCTCACGGTGTCCGCGGCGAGCCGCACACTCGGGCGGCTCGAGGAGAAGCTGAAGACCACGCTGCTGCGCCGGACCACGCGCCGGCTCGAACTGACCGAGGAAGGGCGCGCGTTCCTGCAGGACGCGCGCGCGATCATCGAATCGGTCGAGACGGCGGAGGAGCAGATGCTCGCGCGACGCGAAATGCCGTCGGGGCGGCTGCGTATCGATGCGGCGACGCCGTTCATGCTGCATGTGATCGTGCCGCTCGTGCGCGGCTATCGCGAACGCTTCCCGAAGGTCGAGCTGGAGCTGAACAGCAACGAGGGCATCATCGACCTGCTGGAGCGGCGCACCGATGTCGCGATCCGGATCGGCCGGTTGAAGGATTCGACGCTGCACAGCCGGCGCATCGGCAACAGCCGGCTGCGCATCCTCGCGAGCCCCGCGTATCTCGACGCGCACGGCCAGCCGCGCAAGGCCGAGGATCTCGACAAGCACACGCTGCTCGGTTTCACGCAGCCCGAATCGCTGAACGTGTGGCCGATCCTCGGCACCGACGGCGAAGCGTGCCGCATCGAGCCGGACGTCTGTTCGTCGAGCGGCGAGACGCTGCGGCAGCTCGGGCTGGAGGGCGCGGGCATCGTCTGCCTGTCGGATTTCATGACCGCGCAGGATCGCGAAGCGGGCCGGCTCGTGCAGGTGCTCGCGCGCCAGACGCTCGAGGTCGAGCAGCCGATCCATGCGGTGTACTACCGCAATACCGCGATCTCGTCGCGGATCGCGTCGTTCGTCGACTACATGATCGAGGTGCTGGGCGGCGGCAGCGGCAGCAGCGACGCGCCGGCGCGTCGCAAGGCCGTGTGGATGGAGCCGCTGTAGCAGCGGGCTCGCGGGGAAGACGGGGCGGGCACAGCCCCAGGGGATCCGGCGTGCCGCGCGGGCGGCACGCCGTCGTGCAGCAGCCGTTACGCCTCTTCGGCCCAGGACATCCCGTCGCGCGCGAGCAGCGCCGACGAAGCCGCGGGCCCGAACGTGCCCGCCGTGTACAGGCGCGGCCGGTCGCCGAGCTGCTTCCAGCCGTCGAGGATCGGCTCGACCCACGACCACGCGGCTTCGAGCTCGTCGCGGCGCATGAAGTGCGTGAGGCGGCCGCGGATCACGTCGATCAGCAAACGCTCGTACGCTTCCGCGCGCCGCTCCGGAATCGCCTGCTGCAGGTCGAGGTTCAGGCTCACGGGTACCATGTTCATCCCGCTGCCCGGTTCCTTCGCGAGCATCTGCAGCTGGATCGACTCTTCCGGCTGGAGCTGGATCACGAGGCGGTTGCTGTAGTGGCGCGGGCCGGTCGGGATGATCGAGAACGGCATGTCCGCGAACTCGATCACGATTTCCGACTGGCGGCGCTGCAGCCGCTTGCCGGTGCGCAGGAAGAACGGCACGTTCGCCCAGCGCCAGTTGTTGATGTGCGCGCGCAGCGCGACGAAGGTTTCCGCGCGGCTGTCCGCCGGCACGTTGTCTTCCTCGAGATAGCCCTTGACCGGCTGGCCGTCGACCGCGCCGGCCGTGTACTGGCCGCGCACCGTGTCGCGCGCGACGTCGGCCACCGCCATCGGCCGCAGCGAGCGCAGCACCTTCAGCTTCTCGTCGCGCACCGCGTCCGGGTCGAGCGACACCGGCGGCTCCATCGCAACGATGCACAGCAGCTGCAGCAGGTGGTTCTGCACCATGTCGCGCAGCGCGCCGGTATGGTCGTAGAAGCCCGCGCGGCTGCCGACGCCCACCGACTCCGCCACCGTGATCTGCACGCTGCGGATGCTGGGCGCCTGCCACAGCGGCCCGAAGATCGGGTTGCCGAAGCGCAGCACCATCAGGTTCTGCACGGTTTCCTTGCCGAGATAGTGGTCGATCCGATAGATCTGCGATTCCTCGAAGTGCTTGCCGACCGCATCGTTGATCGCCTTCGCGGACGCGAGATCGTGGCCGAGCGGCTTTTCGAGGACGACGCGCGAGTGCCGGTCGACGAGATGCGCGGCCGACAGGTTGTCGCAGATCGTCGTGAACAGCTCCGGCGACGTCGACAGGTAGAACACGCGGATCGCGTCGCCGCGCGCCGCTTCCGCGAGCCGCAGGTAGTCGTCCGGCGCGTTCACGTCGATCAGCACGTACTTGAACAGGTCGAGGAAACGGCTCCAGGCCGCGGGATCGAACGCCTTTTCATCGATGAACGGGCGCGACTGCTCGTCCATGAACTTGCGATAGCCGTCGATGCCCCAGTCGCGGCGGCCGACCGCGATGATGCGCGTCTCGGGCGGAAGGTTGCAGTGCAGATGCGCCATGTACAGCGCGGGCAACAGCTTGCGGGCGGCCAGGTCGCCGCCGCCGCCGAAAATGATCATGTCGACGGGCCGGTCGGCCGCGGTCTGGGTAGGCTGATTCGTCATGGGAGGTTCGCGGTGTGAAACGGTGAACGTGAAACGAACGTCAAGGCACCGGGCGCCGATACGTGAACGCACCAGTACGTGAAAACGCTAATAGTGCCCGGTTTTGACGGATTGTGTATGAGTTCGCCCGGATGTAACAGGCCTTGCATTCCGCATGATCGCCCCATTATGATTGAGCGCTCACTCATTAAAGGAATCGAACGTGGCCCGACCGCGCAGTCCCGACAAGCACGAAGCCATCCTCGCCGCGGCCGCTCGCGCGCTTGCCGAGGACGGCGCAACCGCGACGACCGCGCGCATCGCGCGGCTCGCCGGCGTGGCGGAAGGCACGGTGTTCACGTATTTCGAGACCAAGGACGCGTTGCTGAACGCGCTGTACGTGAGCCTGAAGGCCGGGATGCGCGAAGCGATGATGGCCGGGTTTCCGGAACACGCGCCGGTCGAGCAGGCCGTGCGGCATGCGTGGAACGGCTATGTGTCGTGGGGCGTCGCGAATCCGGACGGGCGGCGCGCGCTGCAGCAGCTCGGCGTGAGCGGGCGCATCGACGACGCGCATCGCGCGGCCGGCGCCGAAGGCTTCGGCGGGATCAATGCGCTGCTGCGCGAGCAGGTGGCGACGTCCGGCGCGCTGAAACCCGACGAAGCACACGCGTTCTGCGCAGCGTTGTTTACGTCGATCGCGGAAACGGCGATGGAGTCGATCGCACGCGATCCGGCGCGCGCTGAAGCGTATCGGGAGGCCGGGTTTCGCGCGTTGTGGGCCGTGTTGCACGCGGTGTGAGGCAAGGGTTGCCGTCGTGACGGCGCGTGCGGTTTCACGCTCACGCGCCGCGGCGATGACGGGTAGCGGGTTTCAGGCAGGGCGATGGAGGTCATGAACGACCGGTCCATCGCCGTTATTAATGAGTGAGTAATCATTCATTTTGTGGTTTCACTACGATCAAGGAGTGGAAAAATGTCGAAAGTCTGGCTGGTAACAGGGGCCGCGCGCGGCCTGGGGCGAGCGATTTCGGAAGCCGTGCTGGCGGCGGGCGACCGGCTGGTGGCCGGCGCGCGCGATCCCGCGCGGCTGGCCGATCTGGCCGAGCGTCATGGCGACCGATTGCTGCCGGTCGCGCTCGACGTCACCGATGAAGCGGCGGCCGCGCAGGCCGTCGCGGCGGCGCGCGACGCGTTCGGCCGCATCGACGTGCTGGTGAACAACGCGGGCTACGGCCACACGGCGCCGTTCGAGCAGATGGGTGCCGACGATTTCCGCGACCAGATCGAAACGAACTTGTTCGGCGTGATCAACCTGACGCGTGCGGTGTTGCCGACGATGCGCGCGCAGCGTGCGGGACACATCTTCCAGGTGTCGTCGGTCGGCGGGCGCACGTCCACGGCCGGCTTGTCCGCGTATCAGGCTGCGAAGTGGGCGGTCGGCGGGTTCAGCGACGTGCTGTCGAAGGAAGTCGCGCCGTTCGGCGTGCGCGTCTGCACGCTCGAGCCGGGCGGGATGCGTACCGACTGGGCCGCGCAGGCGAAGCGCGGTGTCGACGGTCTGCTGCCTGACTATCAGCCGTCGGTCGGGAAGATTCTCGAGCTGCTCGGCGCATACGGCGGCCACGAAGTCGGCGATCCGGCGCGGATCGCGGCGCTGATCGTCGAGCTGTCGCGCCGCGAGGATGTGCCGATGCGTTTGCTGCTCGGTGGCGACGCGCTGTTCGTGTGCGAGCAGGCGGAGAAGCAGCGCGCGGAAGAGGCCGCGCAGTGGCGTGACGCGACGCTGTCGACGCAGTTTCCGGATGCGAAGCTGCCGGACGGGCTGGAGGCACTGAAGGGGCTGGAGTGAGCGCTGACATTCGCCGTGCTACCCAGGCAGCGTGAGCGGCTGACCGATGCTGGCGCATGCACCTGCGCGCCGGCATCGGTCGGCAGCGCCCATGCGATCGACGGGCGCGCCTTCGTATCAACCAACCTGTTCCACCAGCGCGTGCAATGCCTGCCCGGTTTTCGCGATCGCCGCTTGCGCCGCCTCCGCGCCCTGCGAGGTGCGTTCGACGCGCAGTTCGCGGACGTCGGTGAGGCCGATGAACCCGAGCAGATGCTTCAGATAGCCGGTCTGGTCGTCGAAGGGTGCATACGGGCCGTCGGAATAGACGCCGCCGCTGGCGGTGACCAGATAGACCTGCTTGCTTTCCAGCATCCCGGTGACGCCGCTTTCGCCATAGCGAAACGTGACCTGTGGCCAGTTCACGCGGCCGAACGGCGTGCGCGCTCAGCGCCCCAGCGCGTAGAACTCCGCATTCGGCCGCATGTTCGTCACGTTCGCGATGCGGTTGGACATGCCGAAGAACGCCGAGATCGCCATGATGTCCCACACGTCTTCTTCGACGAAACCATGCGACTTGAGCGTGTCGAAGTCTGCTTCTCCGACCAGATACGCGGCCTGCGACACCTTCATCGCGAAGTCGAGCATCGCCTTCTGCCGGGCGGTGATGTCGGCCTTGCGGTAGTTGGTGGCGACCTGGTCGGCGATCAGCGGATCCTTCGCGCGAATCCGCAGGATCGCACCGTGCGCGATGACGCAGTACTGGCACTGGTTCACGCTGCTGGTGGCCACGACGATCATCTCGCGTTCGGCCTTGCTCAGGTTGCCCGGCTTGTCCATCAGCGCGTCGTGATAAGCCATGAACGCGCGAAACTCGTCCGGACGATGCGCGAGGGTCAGGAACACGTTCGGGATGAAGCCCGACTTTTCCTGGACGGCCGCGATGCGTTCGCGAATGTCCTCGGGCAAATCGTCGAGCGCGGGCACGGGAAAGCGGCTGATGGGGGCGGTGTTTGCGGCGGTCATGAGGTCTCCTGGATAAAGTGGCACGGGCGCGCTCGATGCGCGAGCCGCCGTCCGAATAAAGCAACGCGGGTAGTCGTCAGTGGCGTCACGCGTTGACGTCGACGACGATGCGGCCGCGAACCTTGCCGCCGATCAATGCCTCGGCAAGCGGAATCACGTCGCCCAGGCCGACCTGGTGGCTGATCGTGCCCAGCTTCTCGACGTCGAGGTCGGACGCGAGCCGGCGCCATGCCTCCAGGCGATCGGCGCGCGGGCACATGACGCTGTCGATCCCGACGAGCGTCACGCCGCGCAGGATGAACGGCGCGACGGTTGCGGGGAAATCCATGCCGGCGGCCAGGCCGCAGGCCGTCACGACGCCGCGGTACCGCGTGGTCGCGCACACGTTGGCGAGCACGTGGCTGCCCGCCACGTCGACCGCGCCGGCCCATCGTTCCTTGCCCAGCGGCCGGCCGGGTTCGCTGAATTGCGACCGCTCCAGGATCTCCGCCGCGCCGAGCTGCCGCAGGTAGTCGGCATCGGCGGGGCGGCCGGTCACCGCGACGACGCGGTATCCGAGCCGCGCGAGGATAGCCGTGGCGACGCTGCCCACCCCGCCTGCCGCGCCGGTCACCACGATCTCGCCGTCGTCCGGGCGCACGCCGTGTCGCTCCAGCGCCATCACGCACAGCATCGCGGTGTAGCCCGCCGTGCCGATGGCCATCGCCTGTTGCGGCGAAAAGGCGGACGGCAGCGGCACCAGCCAGTCGCCATCGACGCGGGCTTTCTGCGCGAGGCCGCCCCAGTGCGTTTCGCCGACACCCCAGCCGTTGAGTACGACCTGGTCGCCGGGGCGATAGTCCGGGTGCGTGCTCGCTTCGACTTCCCCGACCAGATCGATGCCGGGCACCATCGGGAACTTGCGGACCACCGGACTCTTGCCGGTAATCGCCAGCCCGTCCTTGTAGTTCAGCGTCGAATAACCCACGCGCACCGTTACATTGCCCGCGGGCAACTGCGCGTCGTCCAGCGTTTGCAGCCGCGCGCGCTGGCCGGTTTCGTCCTTGTCGATCACGATGCCCTGGAACATCCCGTCCTCCTTTCTAATTTCTAGACCGATCGTCTAATTAATGGCAAAAAAATTCAGCGGCGTGGTAATCCATTGAAGAAAAACTGCGCGAACAATGCCAGCGGCCCGTCGCTGCGCTCCAGTTTCGCGCGCAGTACGGCGCCTTCCCAGCCGATCCAGAAGAATGCGGCCAGCTCGGCGGGATCGGCTGAACCGGCCAGCTCGCCGGCCTGCTGCGCGGCGGCCAGGCAATCGGCGAGGCGGCGTTGCCAGTCCTCGAACGTGGTGCGCAGGCGGGCGCGGAAACTTTCGGGCAGCGCGCCCATTTCCTGCCCGAGATTGCCGATCAGGCAGCCGCGGCTGTACGCGTAGCGGGCCATGCCGTCCCGGGCATCGTCGACGAACGCGCGGACGCGCTGCAGCGGCGAGCGTTCCGGGTCGCCGAAATGACGGTCCAGCTTGCGCGCGAAGAAGTCGGCATAGCGGTCGATCAGTTCGAGGCCGAACGCTTCCTTGCTGTCGAAGTAGTGATAGAAGGAGCCCTTGGGCACGCCCGCGCGCCCGAGAATCTCGTCGAGCCCGGTGGCCGAGAAGCCCTTCTCGGTGAGCACTTCCAGCCCGGTGCGCAACAGCATGTCCCGCGTGGCGACAAGGTCTTCGTGCTGCTTCGGTGGCCTGCCGCGACGGCGAGGCGGATCAGTTCGAACGTCCATGTGCGAATAATAGACCGTTCGTCTCAAAAATCAACGGGTCGCGTGTCGAGCGCGTTCGATGAGGTCGCTGCGGCGGGTCATGCCCGTACTAACCCTGATTAAAAAACCTTATCGCGGTGAAAAATTCCGCATCTTATTGAACTGATATCGGCTCGCTATAGTGGCTCGCTTTCCCGCACGCAGCGACACGCGTGCACACACAAACAAGCTGGAGCCCCTTAGATGACCGACGCCCGATTCACCGAGATCGAGGATCTGATGCCCGCCGCCGGCGGGTTGCGCGAGATCCGTCACCACATCCACCACCATCCCGAGCTCGCGTACGAAGAGCACGACACGGCCGCGCTCGTTGCCGAGAAGCTCGAACAGTGGGGCTGGCAGGTGACGCGCGGGGTCGGCAAGACCGGCGTGGTCGGCACGCTGTGCGTGGGCGACGGCACGCGCAGCATCGGCATCCGTGCCGACATGGATGCGCTGCCGATCATCGAGGCGACGGGGCTGTCCTATGCAAGCGGCACGCACGGCAAGATGCACGCATGCGGCCACGACGGCCACACGACGATGCTGCTCGGCGCCGCGCAGCACCTCGCGAAGACCCGCAATTTCTCCGGCACCGTGCACCTGTATTTCCAGCCGGCGGAAGAACACGGCGTCGACAGCGGCGCGAAGAAGATGATCGACGACGGCCTGTTCGAACGCTTCCCGTGCGACGCCGTGTTCGGCATGCACAACCATCCGGGCGCCGCGCCCGGCGTGTTCCTCACGCGGCGCGGCCCGTTCATGTCGGCCGGCGACAAGGCGATCATCACGATCGAAGGCGTCGGCGGCCACGCGGCCCGGCCGCACCTGACGGTCGATCCGGTGGTCGTCGCGGCGAGCATCGTGATGGCGCTGCAGACGATCGTCGCGCGCAACGTCGACCCCGCGCAGCCGGCGGTCGTCACGGTCGGCTCGATGCATGCAGGCACCGCGAACAACGTGATCCCGAACGGCGCGCGCCTCGAACTCAGCGTGCGCTCGTTCAGCCCCGACGTGCGCGCGCTGCTCAAGCGCCGCATCACGGAGCTCGCCGAAACGCAGGCGGCGAGCTACGGCGCGAGCGCGAACGTCGAGTACATCGAAGGCTATCCGGTCGTCGTCAATACGGATGCCGAAACGGATTTCGCCGCGCAGGTCGCGCGCGAACTCGTCGGCGACGCGCACGTGGTCGAGCAGACCGACCTGCTGATGGGCAGCGAGGATTTCGCGTTCATGCTGCAGCAGCGACCGGGCTCGTTCGTGCGGCTCGGCAACGGCGAAGGCGAGGACGGCTGCATGGTGCACAACCCGAAGTACGACTTCAACGATCGCAACCTGCCGATCGGCGCGGCGTACTGGACACGTCTCGTGGAGCGTTACCTCGGGCAGTGAGCGTGGCGGCGGAGGGCGGCCGGCGCTTCCGGCCGCATTGAGAGGAGACGACAACGATGCAGAAAGACCATCTCGCGCTGCACCCCGCGTCGACGGGGGCCGCCGAAACCAGCACGCCAGGCGCACCGGCCGTCACGCGGCGCGGTGCGATCGCGGCGGCCGTGATCGGCAACTGGCTGGAATTCTTCGATTTCACCGTGTACGGCTTCTTCGCGGTGCTGATCGGCAAGCTGTTCTTCCCGTCGAGCGACCCGACCACGTCGCTGCTGCTGTCGGTCGCGACGTTCGCGGCCGGCTTCTTCACGCGGCCGCTCGGCAGCGTCGTGCTCGGCGTCTACGCGGACCGCAAGGGGCGCAAGGCCGCGCTGAACCTGACGATCATGCTGATGGCGCTCGGCACCGGCCTGATCGCGATCGCACCGACCTATGCGCAGGTCGGCGTGGCCGCGCCGCTGCTGGTCGTGTTCGCGCGGCTGCTGCAGGGCTTCTCGCAGGGCGGCGAATTCGGCGCGGCGACGTCGACGCTGCTCGAACAGGGCGGCACGTCGCGCCGCGCATTCCGCGCGAGCTGGCAGCTCGCGACGCAGGGCGGCGCCGCGCTGATGGGCTCGGGCTTCGCGGCGCTGCTGTCGAACACGATGACGAAGGATGCGCTCGAAAGCTGGGGCTGGCGGCTGCCGTTCCTCGTCGGTGTGCTGATCGCGCCGGTCGGCATGTATCTGCGCCGCCGGCTCGCCGACGATGCGCCTGGCGACCGCCATCACGGCATCGAGCGCGGCGTGCTGCACGAGCTGTTCTCGAAGCACACGCGCACGGTGGTGCTGCTGTTGCTCACGGTGATGGGCGGCACGGTGTCGACCTACATCCTGACGTTCTACATGCCGACCTATGCGATCCACACGCTCGGCCTGCCGATGAAGCTGTCGATGTTCGTCGGCGTCGCGTCAGGCTGTGTGATGTTGGTCACGTGCCCGCTGTTCGGCTGGCTGTCGGACCGGCTCGGCAGCCGGCGCCTGCCGATCTTCGTCGGCCGTGGCGTGCTGGTCGTATTGCTGTTCCCGGCGTTCTGGCTGATGAACCATCATCCGACGCTGTCGGTGATCCTGCCGCTGACCGCGCTGATGCTGCTGTTCTATTCGCTCGGCTCGGCGTCGGAGATGGCGCTGATGTGCGAGTCGCTGCCGCGCCACGTGCGCGCGACCGGCATCTCGATCGCGTATGCGCTCGCGGTGACGATCTTCGGCGGCACCGCGCAGCTGATCGCGACCTGGCTCGTGAAGACGACCGGCAGCAAGCTTGCGCCAGCCGGCTACGTGGCCGCGTGCGTGGTGCTGTCGCTGGTCGCGGTGGCGATGCTGCGCGAGACGGCGCAGGACGCGATCGACTGACGTGCGGCGCGGCGGGCGGCTCGCGGCAATCCGCGCTTACCGCCCGCGCACCACCCTCAGATATGACGCGAGCATCGTCGCGAGTTCCTGTGCGGCCGGCGTCAGCGGCACGGCCGCGCGCTGCAGCAGGCAGATGTCCTGCGATTCGGCCTGTTCGCGCACCGGCACCTTCGCGAGCGCGCCGGCAAACGGCCCGTGCCGCGTGATCGCTTCGGTTTCGAGCGCCAGGGAATCGGTCTGCGTAACGAGCTGCAGCGTCTCGAACATCCCTTCGACGGTGGCGAGAATCTTCGGCGGCGGCAGGCCGTGCACGTCGAAGTACGCGAGCAGCCGGTTGACGACGGGGTCGGCGCTCAGGTTCGGCGAGCGCGTCGACACCCATGCGTAGTCGGCCAGTTCGGCGAGCGATTGCGCATGCATCGCCGGATGCCCGTTGCGGCACACGACCACGGGCGCGGAAGCACGCAGCGGCGTGACCGCGAGATCGGTCGTGTCGGTCTGCTTCGCGACGAGCGCGATCGCGAAATCGACCGCGCTTTCCCGCAGCCAGGCGATCATCATCCGCGACGTGCCGGTGCGCAGATGCACGTCGACCTTGTCGAAGCGCGCGCGGAACGCACTCAGCACGGGCGCGAACGCGTCGATCAGCGGTTCGGCCACTAGGCCGAGCGTGACGGTGCCTTCGTACGCGCCGCTCAGTTGCCGGATTTCCCGCTCGACCTGTTCGCATTCGCCGAGGATCGAACCGGAGCGCGCGAGTAGCCGCTGGCCGACGGCCGTCGGCACGATCCCGCGATTGGTGCGCGTGAACAGCGTCGCGCCGAGCGTCGCCTCGAGGCTCTGCAGCTGCTGCGTGACGCCGCTCTGTGCGAGATCGAGCGCGCGTGCGGCGGCGCGCAGGCTGCCGTGCTCGACGACGGCCTGGAAGATGCGGAGCTGGGAGAGCGTGAACGCCATGGGCAAGTTCGGGGCCGGTGATCGGGAAAAGTGATCATGATAAGGCCGCGGGCGATTCCGGCGGCGGCGCGTGCGCACTACGATCGCAGGCAGTCCGGCTCGTGCCGTTTGCCCATCGTCCCGTCCTTCGTCGACCATGAAACGCACCTTCCTTCCGCTTGTCTCCTTATGCCTTGCGTTCGCGGCCGGCGTCGCGCACGCACTCGATGCGCGCCCCGTGCGCCTTGGCATCGATCCGACCTATCCGCCGATGGATTCGAAGGCGCCCGACGGCAGCCTGAAGGGCTTCGACGTCGATCTCGGCAACGAGATCTGCCGCCGCGCGCAGTTGCGCTGCCAGTGGGTCGAGCTCGAATTCTCCGGGATGATTCCGGCGCTGCAGGCGCGCAAGATCGACGCGATCCTGTCGTCGATGGCGATCACCGAGAAGCGCGAGAAGCAGATCCTGTTCTCGTCGAAACTGTTCCGCTTCAAGTCGCGGCTCGTCGCACGGCCCGGGAGCGGCGTCGACAGCACGACCGCATCGTTGGCCGGCAAGCGCGTCGGCGTGCAGTCGGGCACGCAGTTCGAATCGTGGGCGCTCGCGCACTGGGCGCCGGCCGGCGTCAGCGTGGTGCCGTACAAGAGCCAGGACGACGTGTTCGCCGATCTCGTCAACGGCCGCCTCGACGCGGCGCTGCTCGGCACCGTGGAAGCCGACTACGGCTTCCTGCGCACGCCGAAGGGCAAGGGCTTCGCGTTCGTCGGCGCACCGCTCGACATGGGCGATCGTGGCGTCGGCATCGGCATGCGGCAGTCCGATACGGCGCTCAAGGCGTCGATCGACGGCGCGATCGCGTCGATGCTGAAGGACGGCACGTACGACCGGATCGCGAAGCAGTATTTCGACTTCAACCCGTACGGCGACTGAGCGTCGAGTCTCTCCGCCGTTCCCCCCCCCTTTTTTTGTCTTCATTTCGTTCGAGATCATCAATGCAGATTCGCACCACGCCGCTCCTGTCGCCGTCGATCGGCACGCAGCGCACGCTGACGAGCTTTCATTTCGGGCCGGCTGACGCCGGCCGCAAGATCTACCTCCAGGCCGCGCTGCACGCGGACGAGACGCCCGCGATGCTCGCGGCGTTCGTGCTGAAGCAGCGTCTCGCGCAGCTCGATGCCGAAGGCCGGCTCGCGGCCGAGATCGTGCTCGTGCCGGTCGCGAACCCGGTCGGTCTCAATCACCATCTGTTCGGGCATTTCATCGGTCGTTTCGACCTCGCGAGCGGCCGCAATTTCAATCGCGGCTTCCTGCCGCTCGCGGAAATCGCCGCGCGTGCGCGCGACAGGCTCGGCGACGACGGCGAACGCAATCGCGCGATCGTGCGCGAATGCGTGGGCGCGGCGCTCGACGAGATCGCACCGCGCACCGAGTTCGACGCGCTGCAGCTCGCGCTGCTGAAGCTGTCGCTCGACGCCGAGGTCGTGATCGACCTGCATTGTTCGCTCGAAGCGGTGATGCACGTGTACACGAGCGATACCGCATGGCCGGAAGTCGAGCCGCTCGCGCGTTATCTTGGCTCGGAGGTGTCGCTGCTCGCCGAGGATTCGGGCGGGCACGCGTTCGACGATGCGCATCATCTGCTGTGGTCGCAGTTGCGGCAGCACTTGCCGGCGGGCACGCCGATGGCGGCCGGTACCGTGGCCGTGACGGTCGAGTGCCGCGGCCAGCGCGACGTGACGTACGAATACGCGGAGCGCGATGCCGATGCGCTCGTCGACTATCTCGTATGGCGCGGTGCGGTGCACGGCGAACGCAAGCCGTTACCGCCGCTCGCCGCGCCGGCCACGCCGCTCGCGGGCAGCGAGCAGTTCTATGCTCCGGTGAGCGGAATACTCGTGCACCGCGCGGCGATCGGCGCGACGATCCGCGCCGGCGATCCGCTGTTCGACATCGTCGATCCGCTGACGGATGCGATCACGACGATCTCGAGCGGGACCGACGGCGTGTTCTACATGCGTCGCGCGATTCGGTTCGTGACGGCCGGCGCGCCGCTCGGCCGCGTGACGGGCACGGTGCCGGTGCGCAAGGGGATGTTGCTCGGCGCGTGAGCGGCGCGGTGTCCTACCGGTGTGCGACGCAGTTTCGTTCTTGTCAAATTGACCGTGTTTCCGTGCGTCACTAAATTGTGCGGCGCGGGGTTCGCTCCGTGTTCCGTGAGAAGAACGTTGTAACCAAGTGGAGTTGATACGGGCAGCCCTGGGCTGCCCGTTTTTTTTCGGGGCGTCTACGGCAACGCACTGTGGCGAAGGTCGTGAAACAGGTCGTAGACGAGCGTGCGCAACCACTGATGCCCTTCGTCGCGCTGGTAGCGTTCATGCCAGAACTGAGCGATGTCGGCCGGCGCCGTGTCGAACGGCAACGGTACGGCGCGTACGTCCTGCAGTCGCGCCAGCTCGCGGGCGAGGCGGCTCGGAATGCACGCGATGAGGTCGCTCGACGACACGATGCGTTCCAGTCCGAACGAATGTGCGAGCTGCAGCACGACATGGCGCGTGCTGCCGGCATGCGGCGACAGCGCGTAAAGCGCCGCTTCGAAGTACGCGTGGCTGCCGGCCGTGGGCGTGTAGCTCACATGGTCGGCCGCGAAGAACTGCTCGGCGGTGAGTGTCGCGCCGATCGTCGGATGGTCGTTGCGCACGAGCGCCACGTAGGTTTCGTGGAACAGCCGCTGCTGATGGAAGTTGGCATGCAGTCCGGTGAACATGCCGAGCGCGAGGTCGATCTGTCCGAGCTTCATCATCTGCTGCGCGGCATCCAGCGGCGGATCGGCCGTGACGATCCGGATGCCGGGCGCGACCTGGCGCAGGTGCGCGACGAGCGGCGGCATGAAGATCGCCTGCCCGAGATCGCTCGTGTACAGCCGGAAGGTGCGGGTCGACGTGGCCGGGTCGAATGCGCGGCCGGCCTGCAGCGCGGTGCGCAGCGATGCGAGCCCTTCGTCGACGCGTGCCGCGATCGCGTCCGCGCGCGGCGTGGGCTGCATGCCGTCGGCCGTCTTCACGAACAGCGCGTCGTCGAACAGGGTGCGCAGCCGCTTCAGCGCGTTGCTGACCGACGGCTGCGTGAGGTGCAGCGCGTCGGCCGCGCGCGTCGTGCTGCGGGTGCGGTACAGCACGTCGAACACGAGCAGCAGGTTCAGGTCGATGTTGCGCAGGTCGGGGTCGTGTTCCATCGCGTCGGTCGGTAGGCGGGCATAGATGCCGTGAATGACGGTATTCAACGCCGCAATTTAACAGGGCGCCGCGGCGCTCCTATGCTGGTTCCGATACGCCGCGCCACGGTGGCGCGGCAGCCCGGATATCACAGGAGGCAGCATGCGGGACAAGATCGCACTCGAGGAGCACTTTGCCACGCCGGACACGATCGGCGATTCCGAACACTACTTTACCGCCGACATCTGGCCAGCGCGACGCCGTCAGCTGCTCGACGTGCAGGAGGAGCGCGTCGAGCGCATGGATGCGTGCGGGATTGGCTACACGATCCTGTCGCTGAACGCACCGGCCGTCCAGGCGATCACCGACACGGGCCGCGCGATCGACGTCGCGCGGCGCGCGAACGACCTGCTGGCCGAACAGGTCGCACGCCGGCCGGACCGCTTCGGCGCGTTCGCGGCGCTGCCGCTGCAGGATCCGGACGCCGCCGCGCGCGAGCTGGCGCGTACGGTGACCGAACTCGGTTTCAAGGGCGCGCTCGTCAACGGCTTCTCGCAGATCGGCCACGCCGACAACGCGACCTACTACGACTTGCCGCAATTCCGGCCGTTCTGGGCCGAGGTCGCGCGGCTCGACGTGCCGTTCTACCTGCACCCGCGCAATCCGCTGCCGAGCCAGCAGCTGGCGATCGAAGGCCATCCGTGGCTGATGGGGCCGGCGTGGGAGTTTTCACGCGAAACGGGTGTGCACGCGCTTCGCCTGATCGGCAGCGGCCTGTTCGACGAGTACCCGAACCTGGCCGTGATCCTCGGTCATCTCGGCGAGCTTGCGCTGCACAACATCTGGCGCACGTCGCACTGGGCATCCCCGAACGGCAAGAACCCGATGGGCGTGAAGGCGAAGCGATCCTTCATCGATACGTTCCGCGCGCATTTCTACGTCACGACGAGCGGCAATTTCCGCACGATCGCGATGCGCAATGCGATCGACGAGATCGGCAGCGACCGCGTGCTGTTCTCGGCTGACTATCCGTTCGAATCGATGGAGGAGGCGAGCGCGTGGTTCGATGGCGCGGAGATCGGCGACAACGACCGGGAGAAGATCGGGCGGGACAACGCGAAGCGGCTGTTCCGGCTGGACTGAGCGGAGCGGGTGCCGCCGATTCGTCGGAACAATCCGGCGATTCGTGGCGGCGCGTGGTTCGACGGCATCGATTCGAATTCGCAGTACGAACGAGTCATTGATATTGAACGGGACGATCGGCAACGGCCGCAGCAGACGAGCGTGCCGCATCGTCCGCCGTACCTGATGCACAGGACCGGCGCGGGCCGTCCGGCCAGGATAAGACGAAGGAGACACCCTCGTGCAACCTACTCCCGCATTCGATGTGCAGCGCTGGATCGACGCGCTGCCGTTCTCACGTTTTCAGCTGGCGATTGCCTTGCAGTGCTTTGCCGTGGTCGCGCTCGACGGGCTCGACACCGCGCTGATCGGGTTCGTGGTGCCCGCATTGCGCAGCGACTGGCATGCCGGCACGACCGGCATCACGCTGCTGCTGGCGTCCGGGCTGGTCGGCCTCGCGGTCGGCGCGTTCTTCGCCGGGCCGCTCGGCGACCGGCTCGGCCGCAAGCGCCTGCTGGTCGGCTCGGTACTGTCGTTCGGCCTGTTCAGCACGTTGTGTGCGGTCACACCTGAGATTCATTCGCTCACGGCGCTGCGTTTCCTGACCGGCGTCGGCCTCGGAGCGGCGATGCCGAACGCGATCGCGATGACGTCCGAGTACAGCCCGCGCGCGCGCCGCGCGCTGGTCGTCACGACGATGTTCTGCGGCTTCACGTTCGGCTCCGCGGCGGCGGGGTTCATCGCCGCACACGTGATTCCGCGTTACGGCTGGCATGCGATGTTCGTCATCGGCGGCGTGCTGCCGATTGCGCTCGGGTTCGTGATGCTCGCCGCGCTGCCCGAATCAATCCGCTTCCTGATTCATCGACGCGCGCCGGCCGCGCAGGTCGCGGCCGTGTTGCGCCGCATGTCGCCCGATGCGCCTGATGCATGTGATGGCGCGCAGCGCTTCGTCGCGGACGAGCCGGCGGGCGTCGCGGCGCGCTCGCCCGTGTCGCAACTGTTCGCGCGGCCGTTGCGGTTCGGCACGGTCGCGCTGTGGTGTGCGTTCTGGATGAACCTGCTGATCGTCTATCTCGTCACCAACTGGCTGCCGAGCCTGTTTCGGGAAGCGGGCTTCGATCTCGCGCAGGCGGCGATTGTCACCGCGATGTTCCAACTGGGCGGCACGGTCGGCGCGATCCTGATCGGGCGCGCGATGGATCGCTTCAACGCTTACGCGGTGCTGGTGGCCGCCTATCTCGCCGGTGCGCTGTGCGTGTTCCTCGTCGCGTGGCGCTACGACGACCTGACGTCGCTGTGCATCGGCATCTTCGGGATCGGTTTCGGCGTCGCCGGCTCGCAAACCGGGGCCAATGCGCTCGCGGCCGATTTCTATCCGACCGGCAGCCGTGTAACGGGCGTGAGCTGGGCGCTCGGTGTCGGCCGGCTCGGCGCGATCGCGGGCTCATTCGTCGGCGCGCTGGTGATGGCGAGCGCGATGGGGCTGTCGGGCGTCTTCATGATGCTGATCGTGCCGATTGTCTGTGCCGCAGTCGCGATCGGTGCGATGGGGCAGCGTTACGGCCACGCGGGCGGCTATGCGAAAGCCGTCGAATAAGCGCGAGCGAGCGCATTCCCCATACAACGAGGAGACCCCGATGCAGACGTCGGCACGCCGCCGCCGCGCGGCGATGACTTTCGCGGTATTGAATGCGGCGGCTGCAAGCGCCGCCCATGCACAGAGCAGCGTGACGCTGTACGGCAGCCTGGATGCCGGCGTCGGGTATGTGAACAATCGCGCGGGCAGCCCGCAGGCCGCGATGCTGCAGGGCGTGATGCAGCCCGACCGCATCGGCTTTCTCGGCAACGAGGATCTTGGCGCCGACTGGCGTGCCGTGTTCCGGCTCGAGAACGGCTTCGCGACCAACACGGGCGCGATGATGCGCAGCGGCACGCTGTTCAACCGGCAGGCGTACGTCGGGCTGTCGTCGGAGCGGGCCGGAACGATCACGCTCGGCCAGCAGACCGCGTTCAACTACGACTGGCTCGCGCCGATGGGCAACGGCTTTCAGTCGTCGAACCTGCTCGCGGCCCACCCGGGCAACCTCGACGGGCTCGTCGAAACGACGTCGGCGCAGGAGAGCAACGTCGTGAAGTACCGTTCGCCTGCGCTGTACGGGTTGAGGGTCGGGTTGCTGCTCGGACTCGGCGGCGTGCCAGGCAATTTTTCGAGCGGACGTATCGCGGGGGCGGGGATCGATTACGTGAACGGATCGTTCGGGCTCGCCGCGGCTTACGTCAACGAACACGACCGCGCGCTCGGCCCGATGCTCGGTGATACGACCGCGGGCCTCGGCCTGTCGACTTTCCAGGGGCGCCCGGCACTGTCGTACGTGGCGGACAAGATCGAGAACGCGGGCATCGGCGCACGCTACGACTGGGGCAACGTGCGGCTGCACGCGCTGTACACCTACGTGCGGCTGAGGGCCGGCGCGCGGGCGGATTCGTATCGCACGTTCGACGCCGGCGCCACGTGGCAGGCGACGCCGGCCAATGCGGTGGCCGGCGGGATGTCGACGACGTCGTTCATCGGCCGCCGCTATCTGTCAGCTTCGCTCGGGGACGTATATGCGTTGTCGAAGCGCACGCAAGTGTACCTGCATGCGGTTGCGCAGCAGGCGACGGGAAGTGCGGCGGCGCGCGCCGCGATCTTCGCGATCGGCGCGTCGGGCACGCAGCGGCAGCTCGCGATCGTGGCCGGGATTCATCATCTGTTTTGAGGGGGGGCTAGTTGCGATCGAGGGTGGGTATCCGGCGCTCACTCAACCGCGTGTTGCCTCCCGTTCTAATACCGTGTGTCCCACCTGCTGAACATGCGGAACGTGACGCTGATGTGTTCGCCGAGGTGGCGTGAGTCGCGGCAAGCGCGCGCCGCTCGACTGCGTGACGCGCACGGTGCTGGCGCGAACGAGTACGGTGCTTGGCGTGTGAGCGGTATGGTGTCCTACAGGTGCAGCGCAATTTCGTTCGTGTCAGATAGACCGGGTCTTGCCCCGTCACTAAATTGTGTGGCGCGGTCACCTTCGTGTTCCGCGGAGGTGACCGCATGGGCGGCAGGACGCTTTGTATGACAACCGCGAAGAGAGCAGTCGAGCCGGCCGGCTATGCCGGCGTCCATAGTGGCATTGTCGAATTGCTCGAGGCCGCGCGCCATGCGGCGGCCCGCAAAGTCAATGCGCTGATGACGGCGAGCTATTGGGAAATTGGTCGCCGCATCGTCGAGGCCGAGCAGCAGGGGCGGCGGCGAGCAGGATACGGCGAGCAGTTGATCGAGCGGCTGGCGAGCGACCTCACTGGACGGTTCGGTCGCGGTTTCAGTCGCCAGAACTTGCAGCAGATGCGGTCGTTCTTCCTGACTTGGCCAATTCGCCAGACAGTGTCTGGCGAATTTTCCCCGGCACCGGTACACCCGACGAGGCTCGACGAACTGGCGCAGTGTTTCACGCTGCCGTGGTCGGCCTATGTTCGGCTGCTGTCAGTGAAGGACGATCAGGCCCGTCGGTTCTACGAGACCGAAGCCCTGCGGGGTGGATGGAGCGTGCGCCAGCTCGACAGGCAGATCGGCAGCCAGTTCTACGAACGCACGGCGCTGTCCCGGGACAAGGCCGCGATGCTGGTTAAGGGCGAGAAAGGCAAGCCGGAGGACACCGTCACGCCCGGCGACGCGATCAAGGACCCTTATGTGCTGGAATTTCTGGACCTCAAGGACGAGTACTCGGAGTCCGACCTCGAAAGTGCGCTGATCGAGCGGCTGGAAGATCTTCTGATCGAGCTTGGCGAGGGGTTTGCCTTTGTCGGGCGTCAGCGCCGGTTGCGTATCGACCAGACCTGGTATCGGGTGGACTTGCTGTTCTTCCATCGCCGGCTGCGCTGTCTTGTCATCGTCGACTTGAAGCTCGGCAGCCTGACCCATGCGGACGTGGGCCAGATGCACCTGTATTGCAACTACGCCAAGGCGCACTGGACGCTTCCGGACGAGAACCCGCCGGTGGGCCTGATCCTCTGCGCCGACAAGGGGCATGCACTTGCGCGGTATGCGCTGGAGGGCTTGCCCACCAAGGTCATGGCAGCAAACTATCGAACCATGCTGCCGGATGCCGACTTGTTGCAACGAGAATTGGAGAACACACGGCGCATGCTGGAGTCTCGCGTCAGGCCGTTGCGGCGATAGTGGCGCGCTCCGATGCGGCCAGGCCGTGTTGGCCTGGTGGAGGGTATCGATCCGCATCGAAACGCCATCTTTGCGGGCTCGGCGCTGACGACGATGCCGGTCGGCGGTGCCGCTTCGCCCATGTCGAAGAACCAGCGGGGCGGCAACGGCTTCATCGTCACCGAGCGTGACAGCTTGTACTCACCCCCGCCGTGCCACCAGCTCCGACACTGTCTGCGCGGCCTGCTGCAGCGGCCCGAGAAACTCCTTCACCATCTGCTTCGCGGTATGCCGTTGCGCGTTGCCGCTGATGTTCATCGCCGCGATGATCTGCCCGCGCCGGTTGCGGATCGGGGCGGACAACGACATCAGCCCCACTTCGAGTTCCTGGTCGACCACGGCCCAGCCCTGCTGGCGCACCTGTGCGATCGCCGCCTTCAGTTCGCCGAGGTCGGTGATCGTGCGCGGCGTGTGCGCGCGGATGCCGCTTTGTGCGAGTGTTTCGTCGAGTGCGGCATCGTCGAGCGCGGACAGCAGCACGCGGCCCATCGACGTGCAGTACGCGGGCAGCCGGCTGCCGATCGACAGGTTGATCGTCATGATCTTGCGGGTCGGCACGCGCAGCACGTAGACGATCTCGGTGCGGTCGAGCACGGCCGCCGAGCAGCTTTCGTGGATCTGCGCGGACAGCTGCTCCATGACGGGATCGGCGAGATTCCAGAACGGCATCGACGTCAGGTACGCGAAGCCGAGCTCGAGGATCTTCGGCGTGAGCCGGAACAGCCGGCCGTCGGCCTCGACGTAGCCGAGCGTCTGCAGCGTAAGCAGGATCCGGCGCGCGCCCGCGCGCGTGAGCCCGGTGGCCGAGGCGACCTCGGTGAGCGTCTGCTCCGGACGGGCCGCGTCGAACGCGCGGATCACCGCGAGGCCGCGCGCGAACGACTGGACATAGGAGTCGCCGGGTTTCGTCTGAGTGTCTTCGGTTGTCATGAGCGATGGGAATATCGTGCAGCCGAGAAGATAGCGCATGGGGCCTGACACGCCAACCGCCCGGTGGACCGGGCGCTTGACAGGTCGTCCCCGCACTCCCTATGATGCGTTGAACGTTCGATACACGATCTTATGTTCGTATATAGAACATTTAAGCGCATCCCGGCGGGCAATGCAAGGGGCGCGCCCTGTTCATTTCCCAGCCTTGCATGTGGCCGAAGCCGGCGCCCGCGCGCCCGCGAAGGCTGACAGGAGACACTGATGACCGAAGCTTTTCTGTGTGATGCGATCCGTACGCCGATCGGGCGTTACGGCGGTGCACTGTCCGGCGTGCGCGCCGACGACCTGGGCGCGGTGCCGCTCAAGGCGCTCGTCGAGCGCAACCGCGACGTCGACTGGACGGCGATCGACGACGTGATCTACGGCTGCGCGAACCAGGCCGGCGAGGACAACCGTAACGTCGCGCGCATGTCGGCGCTGCTCGCCGGGCTGCCGCAGGGCGTGCCGGGTTCGACGATCAACCGCCTGTGCGGTTCCGGGATGGATGCGGTGGGCGTGGCCGCCCGTGCGATCAAGTCCGGCGAGGCCGCGCTGATGATCGCGGGCGGCGTCGAGAGCATGACGCGCGCGCCGTTCGTGATGGGCAAGGCCGCGAGCGCGTTCGCGCGCCAGGCCGACATCTACGATACGACGATCGGCTGGCGCTTCGTCAATCCGCTGATGAAACAGCTGCACGGCGTCGATTCGATGCCCGAGACGGCCGAGAACGTCGCGGTCGACTACAACATCAGCCGCGCCGACCAGGATCTGTTCGCGCTGCGCAGCCAGCAGAAGGCCGCGCGTGCGCAGCAGGACGGCACGCTCGCCGAGGAAATCGTGTCGGTCGCGATTCCGCAGAAGAAGGGCGATCCGGTGATCGTGTCGCGCGACGAGCATCCGCGCGAGACGTCGCTTGAAACGCTGGCCAAGCTCAAGGGTGTCGTGCGCCCGGACGGCTCGGTGACGGCCGGCAACGCGTCGGGCGTCAACGACGGCGCCGCCGCGCTGCTGCTCGCGAACGAAGCAACCGCGAAGCGCTTCGGCCTGACGCCGCGCGCCCGCGTGCTGGGCATCGCGACGGCCGGCGTCGCACCGCGCGTGATGGGCATCGGCCCCGCGCCGGCCACGCAGAAGCTGCTCGCCCGGCTCGGGATGACGATCGACCAGTTCGACGTGATCGAGCTGAACGAGGCGTTCGCCTCGCAAGGTCTCGCGGTGCTGCGAATGCTCGGCGTCGCCGACGACGATCCGCGCGTGAACCCGAACGGCGGCGCGATTGCACTGGGCCATCCGCTCGGCGCATCGGGTGCGCGTCTCGTGACGACCGCGATGTACCAGCTGCATCGCACGAACGGCCGCTTTGCGCTGTGCACGATGTGCATCGGCGTCGGCCAGGGCATCGCGATCGCGATCGAACGCGTCTGATCCGCGTCTCGCGGCGAAGCGGCACGGTTACCGCTTCGCCATATACGAAACGATGCGCGGCACGAGGATTCTCGTGCCGCGCATTGTCGTTAACCGGCCTGCGACAACTGCGCGAGGCGCGCCTCGAGCGCGTCGATCTCGGTGTCCGCGAACACTTCGATGCCGTGCTCGCGCAGCAATGCCGCCGTGACACCGGCGCCCGCGTGCCGCCGGTTCTCGAAGCTCCCGTCATAAATGAACGTGCTGCCGCACGACGGACTGCCGTCGGCCAGGATCGCGAAGCGGCAATCGTGCGTGCGCGCGAGTGCCAGTGCGGTGTGCGCACCCGATACGAACGGCGCCGTCACGTCCGTTCCGTTCACGTCGACGATGCGCGCGGCGCCCGACAGCACTCGCTGCCCCGATTCGCCGCCGGCGATTTCGGCGGGCGGGCGCGGCACGCTGAAGCCGCCGGCCAGTTCGGGGCAGACGGGCACGAGGCACCCTTCGCGTTGCCACCGTTCGAGCGCGTCGTGCGCGGCAGTCTTGGCCGAGCCGTTGTAACGGACCGGATGACCGACCACGCACATGCTGACGAGGATCTTCGGCATGGCTGGCGGCTGCGCTTCGTTCTGCAATTTCGCTCTCCGTGATGCCGCGATGGCCGATGGCTGATGGCTGATGGCGGCGGTGGCAAAGCGGGAAATTCTACGCGTCACCCGCGTGCCGGTGCGTCAGGCCGCCGGGCTTTCCAGATGAATGTCTTCGGGCTCGAGCGCGTACAGCGCCGGGTCGGGCGATGCGCTGACCGTGAAGCCGAGCCGCAGGTAGAAGTCGATCGTGCGCTGCGACGGTGTCGCGGATACATACAGGCGTGCGGCGCCCATCGCGCGCGCCTGCTCACGGGCCGCGCGGTAGAGCTGCTCGCCGAGCCCGCAGCCGCGCCAGTCGTGGCTCACGTGCAGGAACTTCAGCTGCAGCATGTCGCGGTGCGGGCCGAGCGGCTGGCTGTCGACGACCACCGCTGCGACGAGTCGTGCGCCGTCGAACATGCCGACGCACCAGCCGCCGCGATCGTGACAGTCGAGCAGGATCGGCGTGTAGTGGTCGGCTTCGCCATCCGGCCAGCCACGGACGTCGTAGAACTCGGGCACGAGATGCAGCGCGCCGTCGCGCAGCACATACAGGTGCTCGATGATCTCGCGCCGGTCGATGGTCCACACGAGCGGCACCTCGTCGCGTGCGAGCGGGCGTGGGCAAAGCGCGTCGCGTTCGGCGGCGGTGCGGCGCGTCATGCGGCCGCCCGGTGCGCGGCGATCGCATACATCAGCGGCAGGCGCGGCAGGTGATCGGGCGGCACCATCCGGTGGCCGTCCAGCTCACGCATGCCATCGAAGCCCTTCCAGCCGTTCGCATACGGATATTCGGTCAGGCGGTCGATCGCGAGCCCGGCCGACACGAGTGCGTTCACGACCTCGCCGATGCCCCACATGAACGCGTAGCTCGGATGCGGGTTCGCGAAATCGACGACGCCCGGATGGTCGTACTGCGCGCCGAGCCCCGTGCCGGATGCGGCGACGTAATCGCCGACGCCCGCCGGCTCCTCGGTCGCGTCGGTCTTGAAATAGTCGTAGCGCGGCGCCCAGTGTTCGTCGAAATACAGCGCGAACGGATGAAACTCGACCATCGCGAAACGGCCGCCCGGCGCAAGCAGCGCGGCGATCCCGCGCGCCCACGCGTTCAGGTCGGACAGCCAGCAGATCGCGCCGTACGACGTGAACACGCGATCGAAGCGCTCGCCGCGCGCGGCAGCCTCGGGCATCCAGTCGAGCACGTCGGCGCGCTCGAAACGCGCGGGCAGGCCCGCGTCGGCCGACAGTTGCCGGGCGAAGGCGATCGCTTCGTCGGAAATGTCGATGCCCGTCGCATGCGCGCCGTCGCGCACGAGACTCAGCGTGTCCTGCCCCGCGTTGCACTGCAGGTGCAGGAGCCGCAGCCCGGTGACGTTGCCGAGCAGCTCGCGTTCTTCCGGAAAGAGCGTCGAGCCGCCTTCGCGGAAAAACGCGGCCTGATCGCCTTTATGACTGTTATGCGCGACTGTCGCCCTATTCCAGGACAGCCGGTTCAGTTCGTGCCATGCCTTTTTCATTGAATTCGAATGCCGGGTGAATGGAGCGGGATAGATGGAATTGTTGCGCCGAATGCAACGACAGACGGCATTGCAATGCCGCCCGGCGGGTTCGAGCTGCGTGGCATGACAGGCGGATGAACGCGCGCGGCGATTATTTCAGAATGATTTGATCGAAATCATGGCGGCGGCAGAATTGAATATTTTACTCGAGAAAAGGGTAAGGTTTTTCCCCAATGTGCCGACAGCTAGATGAAGACCGTCGTAAAGCGATAAACCGTTTTTCGGCTACTGAGCGTGATTTCAGCGCGGCGCGGACAACAGATCCGCCTTTCGGAGCCTTGCATGCGCAATAACCAGCCCGTCACTCAACAGGAATTCGATTTTCCCGACGACGTCACGCTGATGTCGACGACCGATGCAGACAGCATCATCACCTACGCCAACACGACGTTCGCGCAGGTGAGCGGCTTCACGAACGAGGAACTCGTCGGCCAGCCGCACAACGTGGTGCGCCACCCGGACATGCCGCGCGAAGCGTTTGCCGACATGTGGGCGACGCTCAGGCGCGGCGAGCCGTGGACCGCGCTCGTGAAGAACCGCCGCAAGAACGGCGACCACTACTGGGTGCGTGCGAACGCGATTCCCGTCATGCGCAATGGCGAGCCACAGGGCTACATGTCGGTGCGCACGAAGGCGCCGCACGACGAGACCGTCGCCGCCGAGGCGCTCTACAAGGTATTTCGTGAAGGCAAGGCCGGCCAGCGCCGGTTCCACAAGGGGCTGGTGATCCGCACGGGCCTGCTGCGCATCGCGTCGCTGTCGCAGACGATGTCGGTGCGCGCGCGCGTGCATTCGGCGCTGTGCGTGCTCGCGCCGGCGGTCGTCGGCGCGGGCTGGGCATGCGGACTGGCCGGCGGCGGGCTCGCGATATTTGCCGCGGCGACGGTCGGCTTGGCGGCGGCGGCCGGCCTGTGGCTCGATGCGCAGATCGTGCGTCCGCTGAAGCGGCTGCACGACCAGGCGCTGAACGTCGCGACCGGCGAAAGCCGGCGCGGCGTGCGGATGAACCGCGTCGACGAGATCGGCATGACGCTGCGCACGATCAACCAGCTCGGGCTGATGTTCCGCTGGCTCGTCGACGACGTCAGCGAGCAGGTGCACAACGTGCAGCGCGCGAGCAACGAGATCGCGCAGGGCAACAACGACCTGAGCGCGCGCACCGAGCAGGCCGCGTCGAGCGTGCAGGAGACGGCCGCGTCGATGGCCGAGATGACGGCGACCGTCGACAGCAACGCGGAGACGGCGCTGCAGGCGAACCAGCTCGCGATGTCGGCCAGCGAGGCGGCCGGGCGCGGCGGGCAGGCGGTGGGCGAGGTCGTCACGACGATGAGCGACATCACCGCCAGCTCGCGCAAGATCGCCGACATCATCGGCGTGATCGACGGCATCGCGTTCCAGACCAACATCCTTGCATTGAACGCGGCGGTGGAGGCGGCACGTGCGGGCGAACAGGGGCGCGGCTTCGCGGTGGTCGCCGGCGAGGTGCGGGCGCTCGCGCAGCGCAGCGCGAACGCGGCCAAGGAGATCAAGACGCTGATCGGCGCGAGCGTCGACCGCGTCGAGTCGGGCGCGCGGCGCGTGGACGAGGCGGGCAAGACGATGGAGGACATCGTCGCGCAGGTGAAACGCGTGTCGGACCTGATCGCGGAGATCAGCTCGTCAACGGCCGAGCAGAGCACCGGCGTGTCGCAGGTCGACCAGGCGGTCGTGCATCTGGACAACATCACGCAGCAGAACGCGGCGCTGGTCGAGCAGAGCACGGCGGCGTCGGAGAGCCTGAAGCAGCAGGCGACGCGTCTCGTGGATGCGGTGAACGTGTTCCGGTGATCGTCGGGGCGCGCATACGATGTGCGCGCCCAAGCGTTGCATCCTGTTTGAAGCGCGATGCGCATTCAGGCTTTTCGATTCAAGCACATTGAGCCAAACGAGAAATATTCGTATTTAGGATTTTGTGTCGATGCGTTGAATCGAGTCGGGATGATCAAGTCAGGAATAATTTGATGAGTGGCCGGCAAACCGTTTCCCGGCCTGGTGTTTGGTTTCATCCATAAACGAATTGTTTGGTAAAAACAAGATGATGCATTTTTAATGCATATTTACCCGAATACGGCATAATGTTTTCGCCGAATTTGCCGAAAGCGCAGGAGTCAGACCAATGCGCATGCGGATCGGCCGCAATGCGCGGGGTCGAGAATCAATCGACAAGCGGGCGCAAGATCCGCTACCCGGAGCTCCACACCATGCGCAACAACCAGCCCGTCACGCAACGCGAATTCGATTTTCCCGACGACGCGACGCTGATGTCGACCACCGACGCGAACAGCTACATTGCCTACGCGAACGCGGCATTCATCCAGGTCAGCGGATTTTCCCCCGAAGAGATCGAAGGCCAGCCGCACAACGTGGTACGGCACCCGGACATGCCGAAGGAGGCGTTCGCCGACATGTGGGCGACGCTCAAGGGCGGCGAGCCGTGGACCGCGCTCGTGAAGAACCGCCGCAAGAACGGCGATCACTACTGGGTGCGCTCGAATACGGTGCCGGTGATGCGCAACGGGCAGCCGACCGGCTACATGTCGGTGCGCACGAAGGCGTCGCGCGACGAGATCGCCGCTGCCGAGGCGCTCTACAAGGCGTTCCGCGAAGGCAACGCCGGCAACCGGCATTTCCACAAGGGGTTGATTGTCCGCAAGGGCTTGACCGGCTTCATGTCGCTGTTCCAGACGATGTCGGTGCGCGCACGGCTCCATGCGTCGCTGTGCGTGCTCGCGCCAGTGGTGGTGGCCGGCGGCTGGGCATGCGGCCTGCAGGGCGGCGCGCTCGCCGCTTTCGCGGCAGTGGCGGCCGGTGCCGCGGCGGCGGCGGGCCTGTGGCTCGATGCGCAGATCGCACGGCCGCTGATGCAGTTGCGCGACCAGGCGTTGCGCGTCGCGACCGGCGAAAGCCGCAGCGGCGTGGCGATGAACCGCGTCGACGAGATCGGCATGACGCTGCGCACGATCAACCAGCTCGGGCTGATGTTCCGCTGGCTCGTCGACGATGTCAGCGAACAGGTGCTGAACGTGCAGCGCGCGAGCAATGAGATCGCGCAGGGCAACAATGATCTGAGCGCGCGCACCGAGCAGGCGTCGACGAGCGTGCAGCAGACGGCCGCGTCGATGGCCGAAATGACGGCGACCGTGTCGAGCAACGCGGAAACGGCGCTGCAGGCGAATCAGTTGTCGGTGTCGGCGAGCGACGCGGCCGAGCGCGGCGGGCAGGCGGTGGGCGAGGTCGTCACGACGATGAACGACATCACCGCGAGTTCGCGCAAGATCGCCGACATCATCGGCGTGATCGACGGCATCGCGTTCCAGACCAACATCCTTGCGCTGAACGCGGCGGTGGAGGCCGCGCGGGCCGGCGATCAGGGGCGCGGTTTCGCGGTGGTTGCGGGCGAGGTGCGGGCGCTCGCGCAGCGCAGCGCGAACGCGGCCAAGGAGATCAAGACGCTGATCGGCGCGAGCGTCGAACGGGTCGAATCGGGCGCGCGGATCGTCGACGGCGCGGGCAAGACGATGGAGGACATCGTCACGCAGGTAAAACGCGTGTCGGACCTGATCGCGGAGATCAGCTCGTCGACGGCCGAGCAGAGCACGGGGGTCGCGCAGGTCGATCAGGCGGTCGTGCATCTGGACAACATCACGCAGCAGAACGCGGCGCTGGTCGAGCAGAGCACGGCGGCGTCGGAGAGTTTGAAGCAGCAGGCGACGCGGCTGGTGGAGGCGGTGAACGTGTTTCGGTGATGTGTGGTGCGGGAGGTAGGCGACCCGCGCTGCGCTGGCCGTCTACGTCATTGCACCTTGGGTTCGGGATTGAGGTTCGGCAACAGTGGTCCGGGCATCCCGGACCAACGTTCACTTCGACGCGTCGCCCGGATTGGTTGAGCTCGTCCGATTTGAAAATTTTCCCAGCCAAGGCGCTTTTCTCGCCACGGATCGAATGCTGATCCAGGACCGCCATCACGTTTTCCGCTCGTCGCGTTGCAAGCTGTTGCGCGTCGAGTTCGGTTTGTTCGGCCAGTCCGATCAGCCATACCGTATCCATGATCGGAAAGCGCTTGTGCATGTCGCTCGACCGTACCGACAACCTTGACAGTTCGGCCGGAGAAATTGCGCTCGAATCAGCGTCGAAAACACTATCGATGTAGTGGGCGGGCATGTTCGACGCGCCGTCACAGGCGAACGCCGTGTAGGTGCAGTTCAGCGCGAGCGCGGCGGTTAGGAGCTTAGTCACCAGGCCGGCGGCATGTTCTTCTTCCATCGACCCGGATGCGTTGTGTGGGGACAAGCCATAGACAATGGCCGGTGAGTTTTTCGCTGTCTATAGAACGAGTACGATTTCTGGTTCGTAGTCCGACTTAATTTCATGGTGAGAAACGGCCATCGAAACCGGTGCGAAGGGTGATCAAGCAGAAAGCGGCAGCATCGGTACGCCTGAGGCAGCAGGCGACGCGCGTGGTGGAAACGGTGGGCGTGTTTGGATGAGCACGCGGAGAGATGCCAGGCGTGCGGCGGGAAGGTCACCCGCCCGTACGCCTTGCGGGCTCTATGTACGCCGGACCGTCAGGTGAGGTGTGCATACGCGAGCAACCCGGATAGAGGCGGAGCGCTCAACCGAGCGACTTGCTGCGAAATGGGAAATGAGACTTGAACGAATTTCGTGCGCGATATGACGTATCGGCGGATACAGCGTCGAAATCGCGTGCGCAGAGCGGAGCGACATCGCGCATATCAAGATGACGCGGGCACGGCGGAGAGGGACACCGGCCCGCGTCGGACCGCCCGGTTCCGGCCGGGCGGTCAGGGCCTGTCGCTGGCGCGCCAGGCCCTGAACCGTCAGACGGCGAGGCAGAGGTACTTGATCACGACGTAGTCGTCGATGCCGTAGTGCGAGCCTTCGCGGCCGAGGCCCGATTGCTTCACGCCACCGAACGGCGCGACTTCGTTCGAGATCAGGCCCGTGTTCACGCCGACCATCCCGTACTCGAGCGCTTCCGCCACCTTCCACACGCGACCGATGTCGCGGCTGTAGAAGTACGCGGCCAGGCCGAACTCGGTGTCGTTCGCGAGGCGGATCACTTCGTCGTCGCTGCCGAACTTGAACAGCGGCGCGAGCGGCCCGAACGTCTCTTCCTTCGCGACCTTCATCGCCGGCGTGACACCCGTCAGCACGGTCGGCTCGAAGAAGCCGTGGCCGAGCGCGTGGCGCTTGCCGCCCGTCACGACGGTCGCGCCCTTCGCGAGCGCGTCCTCGATGTGCGCCTCGACCTTCAGCACCGCCGCTTCGTTGATCAGCGGGCCTTGCGTGACGCCCGGCTCGGTGCCGCGGCCGACCTTCAACTGGCCGACGGCCGCCGCGAGCTTCTGCGCGAACTGGTCGTACACGGCTTCATGCACGTAGAAACGGTTCGTGCACACGCAGGTCTGGCCGCTGTTGCGGTACTTCGATGCGATCGCGCCCTGCACGGCCGCGTCGAGATCCGCATCGTCGAACACGATGAACGGTGCGTTGCCGCCGAGCTCCAGCGACACCTTCTTGACCGTTGCCGCGCACTGCGACATCAGCAGGCGGCCGACCGGCGTCGAGCCGGTGAACGACAGCTTGCGCACAATCGGGTTCGACGTCAGCTCGCCGCCGATCGCCTTCGGGTCGCCCGTGACGACGCTGAACACGCCGGCCGGCACGCCCGCGCGCTCGGCCAGCACGGCCATCGCGAGCGCGGAGAACGGCGTTGCCTCGGCCGGCTTCACGACGATCGGGCAACCTGCGGCGAGTGCCGGGCCGACCTTGCGCGTGATCATCGCCGCCGGGAAGTTCCACGGCGTGATCGCCGCGCACACGCCGATCGCTTCCTTCGTCACGACGATGCGCTTGTCGCTCGCCGGCGTCGGGATCGTGTCGCCGTATACGCGCTTGCCTTCTTCCGCGAACCACTCGAGGAACGATGCCGCGTAGCCGATCTCGCCCTTTGCTTCAGCCAGCGACTTGCCCTGCTCGGTCGTCAGGATCAGCGCGAGGTCGTCGGCGTTTTCCATCATCAGGTCGTGCCACTTGCGCAGGACGACCGCGCGTTCCTTCGCGGTCTTCTTGCGCCACGCCGGCCATGCGGCGTTCGCGGCTTCGATCGCGTGACGCGTCTCGGCCATGCCCATCGCCGGCACGGTGCCGAGCAGGCCGCCCGTTGCCGGGTTGCGGACTTCGAACGTCTCGCCGTTCGTCGCGCCTTGCCATTCGCCGTTGACGTACGCCTGCTGGCGGAACAGCGACGGGTCTTTCAGTGCCAGGGTTTCCTGAACAGTGCTCATATGAATCACCTGCTTCGAAAAGGACGGATGAAACGGCCGCCGCCGTCATGAAGACGGCGGCGGCGCATTCAATTGAAGTCGACGGGAACTCAGGCCGGCACGCCGACCGTTTCCTTCAGCACTTCCTCGAGGATCACGAGTGCTTCGTCGAACACGGCTTGCGGGATCGTCAGCGGGAACAGGAAGCGCACGACGTTCGAGTACACGCCGCACACGAGCAGCAGCAGGCCGCGCTCGAGCGCACGCGCCTGCACGCGCTTCGTGAAGTCCGCATCCGGCTCGCCCGAGCCCGGCTTCAGGAACTCGACCGCGATCATCGCGCCCGGGCCGCGCACGTCGGCGATCTGCGGCACGTCGGCCTGCAGTGCGTTCAGCTTCGCCTTCAGCACGTCGCCGAGTTGCGTCGCGCGTTCGCACAGCTTCTCTTCATCGATGATTTCGAGCACCGCGTGTGCCGATGCGACGGCCAGCGGGTTGCCCGCGTACGTGCCGCCGAGGCCGCCAGGCGCTGCCGCGTCCATCACGTCCGCACGGCCGACGACGCCCGACAGCGGCATGCCGCCCGCGAGGCTCTTCGCCATCGTGATCAGGTCGGCCAGCACGTCGTAGTGCTGCATCGCGAACAGCTTGCCGGTACGCGCGAAGCCGGTCTGGACTTCGTCGGCGATCAGCAGGATGCCGTGTTCGTTACAGATCTTGCGCAGCGCGCGCACGAACTCGGCCGGCGCCGGGTTGAAGCCGCCTTCGCCCTGGACCGGTTCGAAGATGATCGCGGCGACGCGCTTCGGATCGATGTCGGCCTTGAACAGCATCTCGATCGCCTTGATCGAGTCGGCGGTCGTCACGCCGTGCACGGCGTTCGGGTACGGGGCGTGGAACACGTCGCCCGGGAACGGGCCGAAGTTCAGCTTGTACGGAGCGACCTTGCCGGTCAGCGCCATGCCCATCATCGTGCGGCCGTGGAAGCCGCCCGCGAAGGCGATGACGCCCGGACGGCCGGTCGCTGCACGTGCGATCTTGATCGCGTTCTCGACGGCTTCTGCGCCGGTCGTGAAGAACGCGGTCTTCTTCGGGAAGTCGCCCGGTGCGCGGTCGTTGATCTTTTCAGCCAGCTCGACGTACGACGCGTACGGGACGATCTGGTAAGCGGTGTGCGTGAAAAGGTTCAGTTGATCCGAGATCGCCTTGACGATCTTCGGGTGGCGGTGGCCCGTGTTCAGCACCGCGATGCCGGCGGCGAAATCGATGAAGCGGCGGCCTTCGACATCCCACAGTTCCGCATTCTCGGCGCGGGCTGCGTAGAACTCGCACATCACGCCAACCCCGCGCGGGGTGGCGGCGTTCTTGCGGGCCAGCAGGTCGGCATTCTTCACGGTCATCTCCTTGATGTTCTTTCCGGTGAGTAGGGAATCGGGCGCGGTGGCAGCCCATGGAGGCGACTATAATCACATTTGGCTCTGACAATCAGAGCCATTTCAATAAATATACAGGAGCCAATCATGCGCGCGAGCGTGTTGTCGGACTGGCTGGCGCAGCGCCTCGTGCGCGGCGGAGAACAGCCGATCTACCGGCAGCTTCACCGGCTGCTGCAACAGGCGATCCTGTCACGCGAACTGCCGGCCGGCACGCGCGTGCCGTCGTCGCGGCTGCTCGCGGCCGAGCTCGGGATCGCGCGCAACACGGTCACGCAGGTTTACGAACAGCTTGCGCTCGAAGGTTATGTGAATTCGGCGACGGGCCGCGGCACCTTCGTGGCCGACAGCGCGCCGGACGAGATCGTCGGCGCACCGCCCGACGCGGCCGCCGCGCGACCGGCGCTCGTGCTGTCGTCGGCGCGGCGGCTGTCCGCGCGTGGCACGCGGCTCGTCGAAGGCGCCGGCGTGTCGAAGCGGCAGGGCGGCGCGTTCATGCCGGGCGTGCCCGATGTGTCGCGATTTCCGGCGCGCGTGTGGACGCGGCTGCACAACAAGTACTGGCGGCGGCTGCGCCCCGATTTGCTGACCTACGCGCCGGGCGGCGGGCTCGCTTTGCTGCGCGAGGCGCTGGCCGACTACCTGCGCACGTCGCGCTCGGTGCGCTGCACGCCCGAGCAGATCGTGATCACGACCGGCATCCACCAGTCGATCGACCTCGCGGTGCGGCTGCTGACCGACCCGGGCGACGCGATCTGGACCGAGGATCCGTGCTACTGGGGCGTGCGCAGCGTGCTGAATGTGTCGGGGCTGACGACGCGGCCGATTCCGGTCGACGACGAAGGGATCGCGCCGTCGGCCGCCGATCTCGCGGAGCCGCCGAAGCTGATGCTCGTCACGCCGTCGCACCAGTATCCGCTCGGCATGGTGATGAGTCTCGCGCGGCGGCGGATGCTGCTCGAATACGCGCGCCAGCACGGCTGCTGGATCATCGAGGACGACTACGACAGCGAATTCCGCTACGGCAGCCGGCCGCTTGCGTCGCTGCAGGGTCTCGACACGTCGGGGCAGGTGATCTACGTCGGCAGTTTCGGCAAGACCCTGTTCCCGGGGCTGCGGGTCGGCTACCTGGTCGCGCCGGAGCCGCTCGCGGAAAGCTTCGCGACCGCGAGCGCCGAGCTGTATCGCGAAGGGCAGCTGTTGCAGCAGGCCGTGCTCGCGGAATTCATCGCGGAAGGGCACTTCGTGTCGCACATCCGCAAGATGCGCACGCTGTACGGGCAGCGCCGCGAAGTGCTGCTCGACGCGGTCGCGCAACGCTACGGCGACACGCTGCACGCACTTGGCAGCGATGCGGGGCTGCATCTCGTCACGCAGTTGCCGGAGGGTGTCGACGATCGCGCGGTTGCGCAGGCCGCGCTCGAACGCAACATCGTCGTGCGGCCGCTATCCGGCTACTACGCGGATCGCGAGCGCGCGGCGTCGGGGTTGCTGCTCGGCTATGCGTGCGTGCCGGAGGACGAGATCGCAACGGCGTTCGCGACCCTCGCCGAGGCGATCGACGAGCGGGCGTTTGGCGGGGTCGTTGCAGGGGCTTGAGCGGAGCGGCCCGAACGCATAGTCGCGGTGTCGTGCGGGCAGTCGGCGCAGGGCACGATCAACGCTCGCCGCAGCGTCGGGAACGTCCGCGCGCTTACAGCCGGATCAGCGCCGCGCCCGCCACCACCAGCGCGCACGCGGCGAGCCGCTGCGCGCCGGGGCGCTCGCGCATCACGAGCCAGCCGATCGCAACCGCGAAGATCGAGCTCGTTTCGCGCAGCGCCGACACCGTCCCGACCGGCAAGTACCGGTACGCGAGGATCACGATCCCGTACGCGGCGAGCGAGATCGTGCCGGCGATCGCGCCCTGCGTGAGCGCGGTGCGCGAGCCGAGCACCGCGCGCGGGCCGCCACGCACCGCGCAGACCAGCACGAACTGCGGCACGCTCCACAGCACGTACACCCACGCGATGTAGCCGAGCGCGCTGCCCGACACGCGCGAGCCGATGCCGTCGCAGATCGAATACGCGGCGATGAACACGCCCGTGAGCAGCGCAAACGGCACGCCTTCGCCGGAGAACCGGAAGCCGCGCCGCAGCGCGAGCGACATGATGCCGAACGACACGAGCGCGATGCCCGCGAAGCCGAACGGCGTCGGCCGCTCGTGCAGGATCGCGAGTGCCAGCACCGACACGAGCAGCGGCGAGATGCCGCGCGCGATCGGATAGATCTGCCCGAATTCGCCGCTGCGGTACGCGCGCGCCAGCGTGAAGCAGTACGCGACCTCGAGCGCGGCCGACGCGGCGATGTACGGCCACGCGGCGGGCGCCGGCGCGGGCAGCAGCGCGGCGCCGACGACACCGAACGCGAAATACGGCAGCGACATCGTGCCGAGCTGCACGAGCCGGTCTTCGCTGACGTGGAGGAAGGCATTCCAGATCGCGTGCAGCAACGCGGAGCACAGCACGAGGCCGATGAAGAGGTGGTCCATGGGCGAAGGGGCGGACGGGGGCGGGAGCGCCGTCATTATGTGGGTATCGGGCGCGCTCGCACGGAATTGTCGATAATGGCGTGTTGTTATTCACCGGATGCCGACCATGACCGAAGCCACCCAAGCCCAGCCTGCCGTTCCGCGCCTCACGAGCCTGTCGCACGGGGGCGGCTGCGGCTGCAAGATCGCGCCGGGCGTGCTGTCCGAGCTGCTGAAGCGCGCGACGCCGCCCGCCCTGTTCCCGGATCTGCTGGTCGGCACCGAGACGTCCGACGACGCGGCCGTCTATCGCCTCAACGACGAGCAGGCGATCGTCGCGACCACCGACTTCTTCATGCCGATCGTCGACGATCCGTTCGACTTCGGCCGCATCGCGGCCACCAACGCGCTGTCCGACGTCTACGCGATGGGCGGCAAGCCGATCCTCGCGCTCGCGCTGGTCGGGATGCCGATCAACGTGCTGCCGCATGAGACGATCGCGGCCGTGCTGCGCGGCGGCGAATCGGTGTGCGCGGATGCCGGCATTCCGGTCGCCGGCGGCCATTCGATCGATTCGGTCGAGCCGATCTACGGGCTCGCGGCGATCGGCGTCGTGCATCCGTCGCGCGTGAAGCGCAATGCGGCCGCCCGTGCGGGCGACGTGCTCGTGCTCGGCAAGCCGCTCGGTGTCGGCGTGCTGTCCGCCGCGCTGAAGAAGAATCAGCTCGACGCCGCGGGCTACGCGCAGATGGTCGCGACGACCACCAAGCTGAACCGGCCGGGCGCCGAGCTCGCCGCGTTGCCGGGCGTGCACGCGCTGACCGACGTCACGGGCTTCGGGCTGCTCGGCCATACGCTCGAGCTGGCACGTGGCGCGCACCTCACCGCGCGCGTGCACTATGCGTCGTTGCCGTGGCTCACGGGCGTCGAGGCGTTCGTCGCCGACGGCGTGTTCACCGGCGCTTCGGGCCGCAACTGGGCCGCGTACGGCGCGGACGTCCAACTGGCCGCCACGCTGCCACCCGTCGCGCAGGCGCTGCTGACCGATCCGCAAACGTCGGGCGGCCTGCTGGTCGCGTGCGCGCCCGAGGCCGTCGATGAGGTGCTCGCATGCTTCCGTGCCGACGGCTTCGACCGCGCGGGCGTGATCGGCGAGATGGTGGACGGGCCTGCGCGCGTCGATGTCGCGTGACGCTGATTCGCTACACCTGATTGATTGCGGTCGCTAGAATCGATGCCTTCCATCGAAGGCATCGACGACCGATGAACGATTTCCTGTTCGGGCTGATGATCGCGCTGTCGGTCGGGCCCGTTGCGCTGATGATCGTGAACTACGGGATGCGCGCCGGCACCGCAAGCGGCGTGCGCGCGGCGGTGGGTGTCGCGACGGCCGACGGCTGCTACGCGGTCGTTGCGTTCACGCTCGGCGCGATGCTCGCCAGCACGCTCGCCGCGCATCTGTCGCTGTTTCGTCTGGTCGGCGCGCTCGTGCTGCTCGCAATGGGCGCGCGGATGCTGTGGCAGGCGCTGCGGGATCGCCGCCGCACGCTCGACGGCGACGCGCGGCCACTGGACAGCCGCCCGTTTTCATCGATGTTCTTCGTCACGCTGGCGAACCCGCTGACGATCCTGTTGTTCTACGGCTATGCAACGGCCGCCGCCGGTGCGCATCGGCACTGGCTGCTCGGTGCCGCGTGCGTGTTTGCCGGCAGCCTCGCGGGGCAACTCGTGTTCGCGTTCGGCGGCAGCGTGATCGGCCGGATCGTGAAGTCGCCGCAGCTGCTCGCGGCGAGCCATGGGGTGGCGGCGCTCGTCGTGCTGGGTTACGGGTTCGCGGGGCTGGCGCGGCTGTAGCGGTTGGCGGGGGATGGTCGTGCGGGCACGGTGGGCAAGTCGGTCAATTCGATAGCATTCCTGATGGTGTTGCATGAGGCGGGTGCCGATTGCTGCGCAATTGCGCTCGAATGCCGGCGATGCGCATCACGCTTTGCGCGTGCATTTCGTCGGTACGTCAACATCGCTGCCGTTTCGTAGTCGGGTTCCGCATCGCGCATGCCCGTTCTATACTCCGTCGCGCAGTCTCCGAGAGCCGTTCTCACCCAACATCATCGAAACAAGGAACGCCGATGCTGACTCGCTCCATTCTTTCCGCCGCTGCATTCTCGCTCGCTGCCTGTGCCACTGCGCCGTCGATCGCGCAGGACAACCAGGGCAACGACGCGGGCAACAATGCATTCGCCGAGACCGGTGCACAGGGCCGCCCGGTCAAGGTCATGATCATCACGATGTTCGGTCCGGAGGGCCAGGCATGGCTCGACCGGCTCGGCCCGTGGCGCGACATCGCCGTGCCCGGCCTGTCGCCCGACTACCCGAACGTGCATTGCAACAAGCAGGACGTGTGCGTAGTCACGACCGGTATGGGCTATGCGAACGCGTCGGCGACGATCATGGCGCTCACGTTCTCGCAGCGCTTCGATCTGCGCCGCACGTACTTCCTGATCTCAGGTATCGCGGGCGTCGACCCCGCGCAAGGCACGATCGGTTCGGCCGCATGGTCGAAATACCTCGTCGATTTCAGCCTGCAGTGGGAGCTCGATGCACGCGAGATTCCGGCCGGCTGGAATACGGGCTTCCTCGGCATCAACACCAAGAGCCCGAACGACAAGCCGCCGCTCGACTATCGCACCGAGGTGTTCCAGCTCAACCCGCAACTGACCGACGCCGCGGTCGCGCTGTCGCGCAACGTGGTGCTCGCCGACAGCGCGCAGGCGCAGGCCGCGCGCGCGAAGTTCACGTATGCGCCGGCGAACCGGCCGCCGACGGTGATTCAATGCGACACGTCATCGGGCAACACGTGGTTCTCGGGCACGTTGATCGGCGAGCGCGCGCGCCAGTGGACCAAGATCCTGACCGACGGCAAGGGCACCTACTGCATGACCGCGCAGGAAGACAACGCGACGTATGAAGCGCTCAAGCGTGCGGCGAGCGTGAAGCGGGTCGACCTGTCGCGGGTCGCGCTGCTGCGCACGGGGTCGGATTTCGACCGGCCGTATGCGGGGCAGACGAGTGCCGACAACCTGCTGAACTACGCGGACCAGGGCGGCTTCGCCCCGGCGACCGAAAACCTGTACCGCGCGGGCAATCCGCTCGTTCAGGACATCGTGACGCACTGGGGCGAATGGCGCGACGGGGTGCCGCGCCGCTAAGGACCGGGTAACGACTCAGCCGGCGGTCAGTGCGCTTGCGGGGCCGAACGGAACGGCGTCCACACCGGCGTGGTGTCGTCCCAGTGATCGAGCGGCGAAGGGAGTTGATCGTTCATCATGTGCTCCTGCAACTAACTAACTATCTAACTGACTGAATCGGCGAGTCGTCGATAGGGAAATCGCGACGCCGCGCACGGGGCAACCCGCTGCGCGGCGTCGCGCGTTTACCGGCCCCCGCCGGCGAGCTGGTTGCTTTCCGGCATCGAGCGATACGGGCCTTGGGCCAACTCGAGCCCTTGCGGATACGAATTGGCCTTGCGCAGGTACGCGAGCGTGCCGTCCTTGCGTGCTTGCTCGACTTCCGCGCTCACTTCGGCGCGCGTGCGCGGGCCGTAGTGTTGCGAGTACCACGACGTGTTGCCGTAGTCACCGGCGTGCGGCGTACCCGAATCGGCGAAGGCCGGTGCGGACACGGCGAGCGTGAGGGCGAGGGCGGAGAGAAGATGGCGGCGGTTCATGGCGAAACTCCAGTCTTTCGGAGCTGGCGCTAGAGCGCTTACTCCGGTCCCATCAAGCGGGATCTGTTCGATGCGCAACGAGGTGCGCGACAGGGTTTACTCTAGGTATCTGTTCCGTCGCGATAAATGCGGCAGATGCGAATTGAATTGTCGTGTCAGTGGAACAATCGACATCCGTATGGCTGGCAGGGTTATGCGGAAATCGCTCGAACCCGCTTGCAGCGGGCCTCGCGCGGGTGCGGCGACGGCGCGCGACGACGCCTGCGGACGATTGCGTCGCCTGGCACAAAGGTTTGCTGCGGATTCGGGAAGGATCAGGTGCGCCGGGCTGGAACGTGGCGCGGAGGCGGGGCGACGCGCGGGCTGCTCAGCCCGCGCGTGCGGTTCAGTTGCTCATTTCAGGCGCGTAAGTTCAGTCGCCCGGAGCCGATTACGCGACCCATTCGTTGATGACCGGCGTGTCGAGCACCGGCGCGCGCTCGGCTTCCTCGAACGTGCGCTTGCTGCAGGTCGCGTCGAGGCAGCCCTTGCCGCTCAGCAGCGGGCAGCGGTCGAACACTTCGGCGACCCAGTCGACGAACACGCGCACCTTCGGCGACAGATGGCGGCTGTGCGGATACACGACCGAGATCGGCATCGGCAGCGGCTTGACGCCGGGCAGCACTTCCTTGAGCCGGCCTTCGCGCAGATGCGGCAGCACCATGAAGAGCGGCGGCTGGATCAGCCCGAAGCCTTCGATCCCGCAGGTCACGTACGCATCCGCGTCGTTCACCGACACGATGCCTTCCATCTTCATCTCGACTTCCTTGCCGTCGGTCAGGAACGTCCAGTCGATCGTGCGGCCGGTACGGCTCGAGAAGTAGTTGACGGCCTTGTGCTGGTTCAGGTCGTCGATCGTCTGCGGCTCGCCGTGGCGTTCGAGATAGTCGGGCGACGCGACCGTCACGCATTCGAACAGGCCGACCCGGCGCGCGACGAGCGACGAGTCCTGCAGTGCGCCGACGCGGATCACGCAATCGACACCTTCCTGCAGCAGGTCGACCGGCCGGTCGGACAGGCCGAGCTGCAGGTCGATGTCCGGATAGCGCGTATGAAATTCGCACAGCGACGGAATCACGAGCAGCCGCCCGATCGAACCCGGCATGTCGATACGCAACTTTCCGTGCGGCTTCCGGTTGTTCGCCTGGAAGCTCGCCTCGGTTTCCTCGACGTCCGCGAGGATCCGCACGCATCGTTCGTAGTACGCGGCGCCGTCCGGCGTGAGCGACAGCCGGCGCGTGGTCCGATGCATCAGCCGCACGCCGAGGAAGGCTTCGAGATTCTGGATGATCGTCGTGACGGACGCTCGCGGCAAGCTGAGCGTTTCTGCTGCCTTGGTGAAGCTGCTTGTATCGACGACGCGAGTAAACACCTGCATGGCCTGAAGCCGGTCCATCACAACCTCCGCAATCTAATGAGCCTCCCGAATAAGAAGGCTGCGCTACCTCGTGGGTAAACGCAGCCTCGGATTGTTCGGGGGCGTTGAATTGTGTTGCCGGATTATAGGCATTTATCCCAATGTCTGCCGGACCCAGAATTCGTTCCATCTCGAAATGGATGTTGCATCGTCATGGACGCTTCTGAATTCAGCAAATTCCTGAAGGCCGCGTTGCCCGTGCAAGCCACGGCAGGCGCGGCGCTGACGGTCGCCGAAGTGGAAATTCCGGGCTACGCGCAGGACATCGTGCTGCGCCTCTACCGGCGACCGGACAAGACCGGGTTGCCAGTAGTGCTTTATTTCCACGGCGGCGGCTTTGTCCGCGGTTCGCTCGAAGACGCCGATTTCGCCGCGCGTTTTTTAGCAGAACGCTTACCAGCTCTCGTAGTGTCGGTCGATTATTCGCTCGCACCGGCTTTTCCGTTTCCGGCTGCGCCGGAGGATGCGTATCGCGCGGCCGTGTGGGCCGCGACGCGCGCCCGCGCATTCGGCGGCAACCCGAAGAAGATCGGTGTTGCGGGCCACGACGCGGGCGGCCAGCTCGCGAACTGCCTGGCGTTCATCGCGCGCGATCGCGGGGAAGTATCGATCGCCGCGCAGGCGCTGTTCGGGCCGATGCTCGACCCGAGCATGACGCGCATCGGCGACGCCGAGCGCCTCGCTTCCGACATCACCGCGCGCGAATGCGCGGCCTGTTATCGCGCGTATCTGCCGCAGGCCGCGCAACGCATGCACCCGTACGCGGCGCCGCTCGAATCGGTGCGCCTCGCGGGGCTGCCGCCGACGCTCGTCGTCACCGCGCAGAACGACGTGCTGCACGTCGAAGCGGAGAAATATGCGGGCTGCCTGATCTCGTCGGGCGTGCTCACGCAGGTGATCCGCTATCCGGACATCACGCACGCCGCGCTCGCGACGCACGAAGCCGCCTTCGAGGAGGCCGTGCGCTTTCTGCAGTGCCGCTTCCAGGCGCGCCAGCCGAACCGTTCCGAATAAGCAAAACCAATCCACGTTTACTGGAGATCCACATGGCCATCCTACGCACCTCCCGTTCCCGAATCGCGACAGCGGCGATCGTGACGCTCGCCGTCGTCGGCCTTGGAACGTTCGGCGCGATGCGCGTGAACGCGAACGCACCGGAGAAAGCGGCAGCGCCGCTGCCCGAAGTCGACGTTGCAACCGTCGTGCCGCAGACCGTGACCGACTGGCAGAGTTATTCGGGCCGCCTCGAAGCGGTCGAAAAGGTCGACGTGCGCCCGCAGGTGTCGGGCACGATCGTCGCGGTGAACTTCAAGGACGGCGCGCTCGTGAAGAAGGGCGACGTGCTGTTCGTGATCGACCCGCGCCCGTACCAGGCCGAAACCGATCGCGCGGCTGCGCAGCTCGCGGCCGCGCAGGCGCGCAACGGCTACGCGCAGACCGACTGGCAGCGCGCGCAGCGGCTGATCGGCGACAACGCGATCGCGAAGCGCGATTACGACGAGAAGCAGAATGCGGCGCGCGAGGCGACGGCGAACCTGAAGGCCGCCGAAGCCGCGCTGGAAACGGCGCGCATCAACCTCGGCTATACGCGGATCACCGCGCCAGTCGCGGGCCGCGTGTCGCGTGCGGAAATCACGCTCGGCAACGTCGTGTCGGCGGGCGCGTCGGCCGCGCCGCTGACGACGCTGGTGTCGGTGTCGCCGATCTACGCATCGTTCGACGCGGACGAGCAGACCTACCTGCAATACATCAACGGCGCGCGCAACGGCCGCAAGGTGCCGGTCGAGCTCGGCCTCGCGAACGAAACCGGCTACTCGCGCAGCGGCGAGATCGACTCGGTCGACAACCGGCTCGACACGTCGTCGGGCACGATCCGCGTGCGCGCACGCTTCGACAACGCCGATGGCGCGCTGGTCCCGGGCCTCTATGCACGCGTGAAGGTGGGCGGCAGCGCGCCGCACGAGGCGCTGCTCGTCGACGACGCGGCGATCAACACCGACCAGGACAAGAAGTTCGTGTTCGTCGTCGACCAGCAGGGCCGCGTGTCGTACCGCGAAGTGCAGCAGGGGATGCAGCACGGCAACCGGCGCGTGATCGTGAGCGGGCTCTCCGCCGGCGATCGCGTGGTCGTGAACGGCACGCAGCGCGTGCGCCCCGGCGAACAGGTGAAGCCGCACATGGTCCCGATGACGGGTGGTGACGCGCCGTCCGCGCCTTTGGCGGACAACGCGAAGCCGGCCGCACCGGCGAAGGCGGATTCGTAAGCGGCCCGCCGCTTCGCCTCCGCGTTCAACCAGACAGAGTCACTCATGAACATTTCCAAATTCTTTATCGACCGGCCGATCTTTGCAGGAGTCCTATCGGTGATCATCCTGCTCGGCGGGGTGATCGCGATGTTCCTGCTGCCGATCTCCGAGTATCCGGAAGTCGTGCCGCCTTCCGTGATCGTGAAGGCGCAGTATCCGGGCGCGAACCCGAAAGTGATCGCCGAGACGGTCGCGTCGCCGCTTGAAGAGCAGATCAACGGCGTCGAGGACATGCTCTACATGCAGTCGCAGGCGAACAGCGACGGCAACATGACGATCACCGTCACGTTCAAGCTCGGCACCGATCCGGACAAGGCCACGCAGCTCGTGCAGAACCGCGTGAACCAGGCGCTGCCGCGCTTGCCGGAAGACGTGCAGCGGCTCGGCATCACGACGGTGAAGAGCTCGCCGACGCTGACGATGGTGGTCCACCTGATCTCGCCGGACAACCGCTACGACATGACCTACCTGCGCAACTACGCGCTGATCAACGTGAAGGATCGCCTGTCGCGGATCCAGGGCGTCGGCCAGGTGCAGCTGTGGGGTTCGGGCGACTACGCGATGCGCGTATGGCTCGATCCGCAGAAGGTCGCGCAGCGCGGGCTGTCGGCCGAGGACGTCGTGCAGGCGATCCGCGAGCAGAACGTGCAGGTTGCGGCCGGCGTGATCGGCGCGTCGCCGTCGTTGCCGGGTACGCCGCTGCAATTGTCGGTGAACGCGCGCGGCCGTCTGCAGACGGAAGACGAGTTCGGCGACATCGTCGTGAAGACGACGCCGGATGGCGGCGTCACGCACCTGCGCGATATCGCGCGGATCCAGCTCGACGCGTCCGAATACGGGCTGCGCTCGCTGCTCGACAACAAGCCGGCGGTCGCGATGGCGATCAACCAGTCGCCGGGCGCGAACTCGCTGCAGATTTCGGACGAAGTGCGCAAGACGATGGCCGAGCTGAAGCAGGACATGCCGGCGGGTATCGACTACAAGATCGTCTATGACCCGACGCAGTTCGTGAGGTCGTCGATCAAGGCCGTCGTGCACACGCTGCTCGAGGCGATCGCACTGGTCGTGATCGTCGTGATCGTGTTCCTGCAGACCTGGCGCGCATCGATCATTCCGCTGATCGCGGTGCCGGTGTCGATCGTCGGTACCTTCTCGCTGCTGCTCGCGTTCGGGTATTCGATCAACGCGTTGTCGCTGTTCGGGATGGTGCTCGCGATCGGGATCGTGGTCGACGATGCGATCGTGGTGGTCGAGAACGTCGAGCGCAACATCGAGAGCGGGATGAACGCACGGGCGGCGACCTACAAGGCGATGCAGGAAGTGAGCGGGCCGATCATCGCGATCGCGCTGACGCTCGTCGCCGTGTTCGTGCCGCTCGCGTTCATGTCGGGCCTGACCGGCCAGTTCTACAAGCAGTTCGCGATGACCATCGCGATCTCGACGGTGATCTCGGCGTTCAACTCGCTGACGCTGTCGCCGGCGCTGTCCGCGATCCTGCTGAAAGGGCATGGCGACAAGGAAGACTGGCTCACGCGCGTGATGAACCGCGTGCTCGGCGGCTTCTTCCGCGGCTTCAACAAGGTGTTCCATCGCGGCGCGGAGAACTACGGCCGCGGCGTGCGCGGCGTGCTGTCGCGCAAGACGGTGATGCTCGGCGTGTACCTCGTGCTGGTGGGCGCGACCGTGCTCGTGTCGAAGGTCGTGCCGGGCGGCTTCGTGCCCGCGCAGGACAAGGAGTACCTGATCGCGTTCGCGCAGTTGCCGAACGGCGCGTCGCTCGACCGCACCGAGAAGGTAATCCGCGACATGGGCTCGATCGCGCTGAAGCAGCCGGGCGTCGAGAGCGCGGTGGCATTCCCGGGGCTGTCGGTGAACGGCTTCACGAACAGCTCGAGCGCGGGCATCGTGTTCGTCACGCTGAAGCCGTTTTCGGAACGGCACGGCAAGGCGCTGTCGGCCGGCGCGATCGCGGGTGCGCTGAACCAGAAGTACGGCGCGATGAAGGACTCGTTCGTCGCGGTGTTCCCGCCACCGCCGGTGCTCGGCCTCGGTACGCTCGGCGGCTTCAAGATGCAGGTCGAGGATCGTGGCGCGGTCGGCTATGCGCGGCTCGCGGATGCGACCAACGACTTCATCAAGCGCGCGCAGCAGGCGCCTGAACTCGGTCCGTTGTTCACGAGCTACCAGATCAACGTGCCGCAGCTCAACGTCGATCTCGATCGCGTGAAGGCGAAACAGCTCGGCGTGCCCGTCACCGACGTGTTCAACACGATGCAGGTGTATCTCGGCTCGCTGTACGTGAACGACTTCAACCGCTTCGGGCGCGTGTACCAGGTGCGCGTGCAGGCCGATGCGCCGTTCCGCCAGCGCGCGGACGACATCCTGCAGTTGAAGACGCGCAACGACAAGGGCGAGATGGTGCCGCTGTCGTCGCTCGTCACGGTGACGCCGACGTTCGGCCCGGAAATGGTCGTGCGCTACAACGGCTATACGGCGGCCGACATCAACGGCGGCCCGGCACCGGGCTTCTCGTCGGGCCAGGCGCAGGCCGCGATCGAGCGCATCGCGCATGAAACGCTGCCGCGCGGCGTGCGGTTCGAGTGGACCGACCTCACGTACCAGCAGATTCTTGCGGGCGATTCGGCGATGTACGTGTTCCCGATCAGCGTGCTGCTCGTGTTCCTCGTGCTCGCAGCGCTGTATGAAAGCCTGACGCTGCCGCTCGCGGTGATCCTGATCGTGCCGATGAGCATTCTGTCGGCGCTGACGGGCGTGTGGCTCACGCAGGGCGACAACAACATCTTCACGCAGATCGGCTTGATGGTGCTGGTGGGGTTGTCGGCGAAGAACGCGATCCTGATCGTCGAATTCGCGCGTGAACTCGAACACGACGGCAGGACGCCGCTCGAGGCCGCGATCGAGGCGAGCCGGCTGCGTCTGCGCCCGATTCTGATGACGTCGATCGCGTTCATCATGGGGGTGGTGCCGCTCGTCACGTCGACGGGGGCCGGTGCGGAAATGCGCCATGCGATGGGGGTCGCGGTGTTCTTCGGGATGCTCGGCGTGACGCTGTTCGGGCTGATGCTGACGCCGGTGTTCTACGTCGTGCTGCGGACGCTCGCGGGCGGCAAGATCCACGTCGCCGGGAAGGACTCGACCGGCTATGGTGTGCCGTCCCAGGGCGTGCCGGCTTCGGATGCTTGAGGACCAGAAGATGAATAACTTGCACAACACGAATGGCCTGATGCGCTTCGCGAAGGTGGCGGCCGCGAGCACCCTGCTCGCGACGCTGCTCGCCGCGTGCGCAGTGGGCCCCGACTACAAGCGCCCGGATGCGCCGACGCCCGCCGCGTTCAAGGAAGCGCCGACGCTGGCTGCCGGCGAACAGGCCGGCACGTGGAAGACGGCCGAGCCGGCGGACGGCGCGCATCGCGGCGAATGGTGGACGGTGTTCGGCGACCCGGTGCTCGATTCGCTCGAGACGCAGGCGCTTGCCGCGAACCAGAACCTGAAGGCCGCGGCCGCGCGGGTCGAGGAAGCGCGCGCGGCGACGCGTTCGGCGCGCTCGCAATGGTTCCCGCAGATCGGCGCCGGCTTCGGGCCGACGCGCGAAGGGCTGTCGTCGGCGTCGCAGTTCCAGCCGCAGGGCACGGGTCCGACCAATGCGACGCTGTGGCGCGCGCAGGGCACGGTGTCGTATGAAGCCGACCTGTTCGGCCGCGTCGGCCGCAACGTCGAGGCGTCGCGTGCGGACCAGGCGCAGAGCGAAGCGCTGTTCCGTTCGGTGCAGCTCGCGCTGCAGGCGGACGTCGCGCAGAACTACTTCGAACTGCGCCAGCTCGATTCCGACCAGGACCTGTACCGCCGGACGGTGGAGCTGCGCGAGCAGGCACTGAAGCTCGTGCAGCGTCGCTTCAACGAAGGCGACATCAGCGAGCTCGATGTGTCGCGCGCGAAGAACGAGCTGGCGACCGCGCAGGCCGATGCGGTCGGCGTCGCGCGCCGGCGTGCAGCGTCCGAGCATGCGCTCGCGATCCTGCTCGGCAAGGCGCCTGCGGATTTCGCGTTCAAGGAAACGCCGATCGTGCCGGTGGCGGTGAAGGTGCCGCCGGGCCTGCCGTCCGCGCTGCTCGAACGCCGCCCGGACGTGTCGGCGGCCGAACGTGCGATGGCGGCCGCGAACGCGCGGATCGGCCTCGCGAAGTCGGCGTATTTCCCGAAGCTCGACATCACGGGGGCGTTCGGCTATGAAGCATCGACGCTCGGCAGTCTGTTCATGTGGTCGAGCCGCACGTTCCTGCTCGGGCCGTTCGCGGGCACTGCGCTGACGTTGCCGCTGTTCGACGGCGGGCGTCGTGCGGCCGGCGTGCAGCAGGCGCGTGCGCAGTACGACGAGCAGGTCGCGAATTACCGGCAGCAGGTGCTCGTCGCGTTCCGCGAGGTCGAAGACAATCTCGCCGACCTGCGCCTGCTCGACGACCAGATCCGCGCGCAGGATGCGGCTGTCAACGCGTCGCGGCGCGCGGCGACGTTGTCGCGCACGCAGTATCAGGAAGGCGAGGTTGCCTATCTCGACGTGATCGACAGCGAGCGCTCGGTGCTGCAGTCGCAGTTGCAGTCGAACCAGTTGACCGGCGCGCAGGCGGTGTCGACCGTGAACCTGATCCGCGCGTTGGGCGGTGGATGGGGGGCGGCGCCGGCGGCGACGGCGGTGGGGGACGCGGCGACGGGGAAGGCGGAGGTGGCTGCGCGGTGAATGTGAATGGCGGTTGATGAGTCGGTTGTCGACTCTGAGGCAAAGAAGAACCCCGGCATGCAGGCTTAGGCCTGCGTGGCCGGGGTTTTTTATGGTTCATTGCGGATTTACGGGGGGAGCGTCGGCGTTCGGCCATCAAGGGTCGCCAGCGCTCTGACATCGAATGGCTGAAGTTTGTCGACGAGTGGACGAATGAAAGGAGGGGCGCACGCCCGGCATTTCGGCCGCGTCAGTCCCTGTGCATTTTCCGGATTTTTTTCGGCACCCGCGCGGCTGATTTTCAGAAAGGCGTTGGATATCGTTCGTTTCGTTGCCGTGGTGGCAACAACACTCCAACCTCAGAAAGGGAAAATCATGGCTAAATCAGGCGCAAAATCCGCTACTCCTTCGGCCGGGACGGGGCGCACCCCGATGACGCAGGCTGCTGCATCACGAATCCAGAGCGCGACGGCGCGAGCGAACGGCGGCCAAGTGCCCGCTGGTTCGTTTTCGGCGCGCGCGAGTAGCGCCGCGGCAGCCAACGTGCAATCGGGCTCAGGGGGCGGGAAGTAAGGCAATCTGTTTTGCCCGCATACCCCGCGCCGGTGGATATCCGGCAGCGTCGAAGCGGGTAATGATCGCGATGGAATGTGCGCGCGCTTCCAACGGTAGGTCTTCCGTGCTGGCGTGCGCGCTTAAAGGATCGACGACAAGTGTGAGAAAAATAGCGCTCTGCGGCGCATACCGACCAGGAGTCCAGCATGACCACGAAAAAGACAGTTCCACCTCCTTTTCCTCGTCTCGGCGAGGTGTACCGTGCGATGGCCGTGGCACTCGGCACGAAAGACAGCAATTCACAGGTTGACGAACTCGCCCGCCGTGGCGAGTTCGACTGGTCCTTGTTGCCGACACTCGCCGATGAGCTATTTATCGCGCCGCTGAGAAAATACGTTGACGCAGACTTCGGAGAGTTTGTCCGGCCGTGGTTCGGGCACATGCATACCAGCTACATCGGCTTGGTCTCAAGATCCGCAATCGAGAGCCTGACGCGCGAGGAGACCTTGCCCATCCTCATCGAACATTACTTCGTGCCACACGGCCTGAACGTGATCTACGCGATTCAGAGGGAATTGGGCGGTCCGGATCCGATGACGTTCCTCGACCCGGACCGACACCCGGTCGCGGCGGTGATGGAATGGTTAGAGATGAACGAAACGAACTCGGTCGCTCGGCTCGCATACGACCCAACGTCGAGCGATATTGATCGGAACGAGACCGAGAAATGCAGAAAATGGCGCAAGGGGCTTGACCTCCCGGATCAGCAAAGCATCGTCCGGCTGGCCGCAGCGCTGAAGGAAAAGGGGGCCATGCGTGAAGGGAAAATCAAGCAGGTCCGTCGATGGCTGTTGCTCGCGCGGGCGGTAGCACACTTTGAGCGCGCCTCGGGTATGCCGATCAGGAACATGATGCGGCGGCATCTTCTACTGGGGATGCCGGACGGCAAGATCCGCGAATCCCTAGAGGCCGCGGTTGTCGCAAGTCTTGACCGGTTTTCGGCATCGATCGAACTGGGGCAAGGCTTACACGATCGGCTTTTGCGAACATCCTCGAAGGAACCCGGTGAGAAGGAAAAAGCGAAAGCTGACCTCGATCAACTCGAGCAGATGTTATGCGCGTCTCCGGGGGATGACCGATTCGACTTTCAGGTCGACTGGTTGAAGGCCCGGTGGCATATGCTCTCGGCGGACTACGAACCGGCGCTTTCTCACTACGAGGCTGCAGTACGGGGGGCAAGCTATCGAGCCGGAGAAAAACAGCGGTCGCTAGTCACGGAGGTGCTTGCCGTCGCAGCGCACTTGGGAAAGAAGACCGTGCTTAAGAGGCTCAAGCACCTCGGGGTGGTCTTTGGACTATTTGCGAGCCCGCGCGAGGACGTTCTTGAAAACTGGGAGATCGAGCAGTTTCGTCAACAATTCGGGCGGTTGTTTCCTGCAGCCGGTCGGTTCCAGGAGGCATCGAGAGAAGAGGAAATCACCCTTCCATTTCTTGTGCTGGACGCTACTGAGACGAAGAAGCCGGACATGCGCAATCCGGACCGGATCGTTACCGTTAGGGCGGCGGACGGGCAGATCAGGCGTTGGACGCAACTTCGGCGTTTTGTGTCCGAGGGACAGTACAACTCAGTTGAGGCCTTACTCAATGCGGGAGCGTCGGTCGATATCCTTGATGACAGTGGAGCGTCCGCGTTGCTGGTCGCAATCCAGGGTGCAATGACAAGCGTGGACCAACGCGTATTGAACGCGCTCCTAAGGCGTCCGCATTCGGCTGCCACGATCAACAGCGTTACTGCTAAGAAGCGACTCACGCCTCTTTTGTGCGCTGTCGATCTGGGCGAGCCCGTCGTGGTCGAAACACTTCTGTCCATGGGTGCAACGGCTGATTTGAGAGCCGACGTCGCGGACCAGACGCCCCTGTACTATGCGCTCTCCAAGGTAGCGATTGTAAAGAACCCGGATGTCCTGCGCGCTAAGCTGCAGCGTTCCTTCTCAGAGGCTCCGGACGAAATGCAGCGCGAGGCTTTCCGGCGATACAACGTCAGCTTAGCCGGCACCTTCGGCGACGGAGGCGCTATTAGGACCCTGCGTGATGATCCGCGCTATGCGGAACTACTCGAGAGATGCTTGGACGCCCAGGTGGCGGAGCAGTCAGCGCGGCATACACTGTCAAACCTACTAAGCATCATTGAATCGTTGCTGGTCCATAAGGCGGATCCTAACGCACCTCACCGCTATCCCGCGCCGGGTCGAACCCCTCTTATGCTCGCCGCGGAGAGTGATTGCAAGGAGGCTTTTGACCTGATGCATCGATTCGGTGGCGATCCGCTCCTGCGCGATGCGCAAGGGATGAATTGCCTGAGCATAGCTGTCGCCTTTGGTTCGGTGGATGTATCAGCGAGTGTGCGCGCCGCATCACAATGAGCTGAAGCCTGCGTACCAGGTATCGATTCTGAGCTTGCCGGGATGGTCGGAGAAGTTCGCTGACCAGTCACCCGATTTCCTACGGTCTATCGGCTGTTGTGGGTCGCCAAACGACATCCACGGAAATCCACGAAGCCCCTTTTTTATTGCATCACTACGTATCGGCTCAAGTTCCGCACCCCACACCGCAACTAACGGTCAGCCCCGCCAACCCCCTTCCAACGGTGCGACGGCATCCCGCCGCGCACCGCCCCCCGCATAATTGCCGCCAGCAAATCGCGCGGCAAGCTACCGCGCGATCGCGCTCGCATCAACCGCTTGCGCTTCACCACATCACACGCCTTCGAACGCATCCCCCATCGGCCGCGTCCGCATTCCGCGTGCGAGCCGCGTCCACGGCAGGTCTGCCGGATCGGCCTGCATCGGTCCCGGCGCCTTGGCAACCAGCACCGCGTGTGCGATGTCCTGGAAGTCGGCGCGAAAGTGCACCGAACTCTTGTTGACGAGGATCTTCATCGCTTCGGGCTCGACGCCGCCCACGCGATAAAGATTGCGATCGAGCATCTGGGCCTTGCCGGCGCTCACGACGATGCGCACGCCGTCGATCCGCAGGCACGCTACCGGCCCGACGTCGGCCTGCATGCCGTTCATCATCGGGCCGTCGTAGCGGCACACGCCGTCGGATAGCGCGACGACCTCGAAGCATCCGCGAAACGGTTCGTCGCCCGGCACGCCGGAGCCGCCGAGCGACAGTTCGACGCGCGCACCGACACCGGCACGCCACGCCGCTGCGACGGCCGCCGGATCCCATAGCAGGCCCAGCGCCGCATCCTGCGCGCCATGGCGAAGGAGCGCGCGAAGCAGGCCGGTCGTATTCGAATCGCCGCCCGCACCAGGGTTGTCCTGCGTGTCGGCGATCACGACCGGCTTGCTTGCATCCGCCGCGAGCCGCATGGCCTCGAGCACGGCATCGTCGGGCGTCAGGAACGGCACCTGCCACTTCGCCTCGTCGGCCAGCATCGTGTCGTACAGCGTCTGCACGGCGGTATCCACCGCGTCGGTGTCGCCATATCCCCAGATGACCGGCCCGCACTCCGGGAAGTCCGCCGCCGGGAAGCCCGGCGCGAACGACAGCGAAACCACGCCGCCGGTCTCCAGCGCCGCGAGTTGTGCGTACAGCGTGCGTGCGGGATCGAGCAGCGTGCACATCCCGTTGATCGGAATCAGGAATGGCAGGCGTCGCGCCGCGCGACGCAGCGGCTTGCCGCCCGCGAGCAGGCGTTCGAGCAACGCGGCCGCGCGTTCGCCGGTTTCGGCCATGTCGACGTGCGGATACGTGCGAAAGGCGACCAGCGCGTCGGCGCGGCTCAGCATCCGGTCGGTCACGTTCGCGTGCAGGTCGAGCGACGCGATCACCGGCACGGCCGGGCCGACCGCGTCGCGTACGCGCTCGAGCAGGGTGCCTTCGCCGTCATCGGTGTGCTCGGCGACCATCGCGCCGTGCAGGTCGAGATACACCGCATCGCAGCCGCCGCGTCGCGCCGCATCGACGATCTCGATGGCGATGCGTTCGAATGCGTCCTCGGTGACGTGCGCCGACGGGCTGGCGCCGGCCCAGATCACCGGCAGCACGTGCCAGCCGCGCCGCTCCGCCGCGGTGATGAAGCCGCCCGCCGGAATGTTGACGTCGCGCAGTGCGAGCACGTCGGCGCCGCGCACGAGCGCCGGAAACCCCTCGCCGCGTTCGAAGTTGGCATACGCGGCCTTGGTGGGTGCGAAGGTATTGGTTTCGTGCTGGAAGCCGGCAACCAGGATGCGTTGGGTCATGACATGGATTTCAGTAAGACAGTGGACGAATGCGGCACGTGTGCGTGATGCCGGCCGCGCGACAGGTCACCGCGTCGCGACGGGGAGGCGGTTCATGATCAGCGTCAAGGCGCCGGCGACCATCAAGGCGACGATCACCAGCAGCCCGGCCTGCATGCTGCCGGTCGCGGTGCGGATCTCGCCGATGACGGTCGGGCTGAGGAAGCCGCCGATCAGGCCGATCGTGTTGATGAGCGCGATACCGCCGGCGGCCGCGTTGCCAGTCAGGTATTGCGACGGGATCGCCCAGAACACGGTATAGGCGGCCCACGTCAGCGCCGTCGCGATCGTCATGCAGACGAGCGATATCGCGAGGTTGCCGTCGGAGAAGGTCGCGGCGGCCAGCGCGGCCGCCGCGACCAGCGCCGACACCGCGCTGTGCAGCCGGCGTTCGCCGCGTCGATCCGAGCGTCGGCCGATCACGAGCATCGCGCCTGCGGCCGCGATATACGGAATCATCGAGTAGAAGCCGATCTGCATCGTGTCGGTCACGCCGTTCGCCTTGAGGATCGACGGCAGCCAGAAGCTGACCGCGTAGATCCCGCAGATCATCGTGAAGTAGGCGAAGGCCAGCAGGTAGACGCGCGGGTCGCGTGCCGCCTGCCCGAACGCATGGTGGCCGGCCGCGGGCGTGTGCAGCTCGGATGCGAGCAGGCTTTTTTCGCGGTCGGTCAGCCACGCCGCATCGTCGGGCCGGTCGGCCAGCACCTTGAGGACGAAGAGGCCGAGCAACGCGCACGGCAGGCCTTCGACGACGAACATCCATTGCCAGCCGGCCAGGCCGTGTGCGCCGTCGAAGGCGGTCATCAGCCAGGTCGACAGCGGCGAGCCGACGATGCCGCCGATCGGGCCGGCGAGCATCACGACCGCCATCACGCCAGCCATGCGCCGCGTGCTGTACCAGTACGTCAGGTAGAAGATCATCCCCGGCGCGAAGCCGGCCTCGAACACGCCGAGCAGGAATCGCAGCACGTAGAACGAGGTTTCGTCGCGCGCGAACATCATGGCGGCCGACGTCAGGCCCCATAGCACCATGATCCGGCTGATGGTCTTGCGTGCGCCGATCCTGGGCAGCAGCAGGTTGCTCGGAATCTCGAACAGCACGTAGCCGAGAAAGAAGATGCCGGCACCGAGGCCGTACGCGGCGTCGGAGAAGCCGAGCGCGCTCTGCATGTGCAGCTTCGCGAAGCCGATGTTCACCCGGTCCAGATAGGCGAACGTGTAGCACAGCAGCAGGAGCGGCAGCAGGCGCCAGTTCAGCTTGCGATACAGGGCCTGCACGGGGGCGCTGTCCTGGGCCGCCGGATGGCGGAAGGAGGAAACGGCGGACATATCTGTCTCCGGTGACGTGGGCGACTTGCAACAGGGATCTTGGTTGCTGCATCGTCGGAGAGACGAAAAAGCAGAGCAAGAGCAACTTCCATGAGCTAATGTTGCTCAACAGGCAACACACTGCGATGAACCGGAATCCCCATGCGCGAACTGAACCAGCGCCGCTTGCGCTACTTTCATGAAGTCCTGACCCACGGCTCGATCCGCGGCGCAGCCGACAGCATCAACACCGCGCCGTCGGTGATCACGCGGCAGATCCGGCTGCTCGAGGAGGAAATCGGCGTCGAACTGTTCGAGCGCCAGGCGCGTGGCGTGCGGCCGACCGAGGCTGCCGCGCATCTGCTCGAATACTGGCGCGGTTGCCGCTCGCAGCAGGAACTGTTCGAGGAGCGGTTGCAGGCGCTGCGGCGGCTGCAGTCCGGCCAGGTGCGCATCGTGACCAGCGAAGGCTATGTCGACGTGCTGATGGACGAGGTGCTGACCGATTTCTGCATGCGTTATCCGAAGCTCGACGTGATCGTCGACGTGCTGCCCGTCAACAACGTGCTGCAGGAGGTGGCCGAGAGCCGCGCGCATATCGGGCTGGCGTACAACCCGCCCGCGCATCCGGAGATCCGGTATCTCGCGACGTCGTCGCAGCCGGTGGTGGCGCTCGTCCACGCGGGCCATCCATTCGCGGTACGCGGCGGCGCGGTGCGCGCGCACGAGCTCGGCGCGTATCCGCTCGCGCTGATGCCGCCGGCCTTCGGCCTCGGTCAGGTTGCGCAGATGCTCGCCTATACGGAGAACCTGCCGATCCGCCCGACGCTGACGACCAACTCGCTTGCGGTGCTGCGTCATTTCGTCAAGCGCCATGAAGGGGTCACGCTGATCGGCGCGTTTGCGGCCTATCGCGAGCTGGAGAGCGGCGAACTCGTCGCGCTGCCGATCGAGCATCCGTTGTTCGATTCCGCGAAGGCGCGCCTGCTGGTGAAGATGGGGCGGCCGCTCGGCGTGGCGGCCGACACGTTGCTGAACTGCTTGCTGCACGACATGAAGATGTTCGCGACGGCGGATGGCGCCGGCCGGAACAAGGCGGCGACGCGGAAGCGGGCGGCCCGGCGCACTCGATAGTGCGTGCCGGGCCGCCGCATGCAACGATCAGGTGGCGTCGCGGCCCGCCCGCAGCGCGCGAAGCAGTTCGCTCGCCGCCTTGCCGAGCCCCGTGTGTTTCGGCCGCCGCAGGTACACGGGCAGCGGCAGCCCGTTGCGGATGTTGGCGAACACGAGCGGCGCGAGTTCGCCGTCGGCGACGTATCGGCCGATCACGGATTCCGGCAGGTTCGCCCAGCCGTGTCCGGCCTTCACGAGCGCGATCGCGGTGGCCATGTCGGTCACCTTCCACGAGCGGTTGCCGATCAACGGCCGCACGTCGGTCAGCGGCCGCTCGGGATCGGCGATCACGATCTGCCGGAAGCCGGACAGCCGCTCGATCGCCTCGGGCTGCGCGCATTCGGCGATGGCCGGATGGCTCGGCGCGGCGACCGCGACGCGTGTCTCCGTCCACAGCGCATGGATCTGCTCCTGCGGATGCAGGTCGAGCCCGCAGTAAGCCACACAGAGATCGATGGCAGTGCGATGCAGCGCGTCGACGATCGCGTCCTGCGGCGCCGTGACGACGCTGATGGCGAGCGCCGGATACTTCGCGGCGACCGCCATCAGCGCGCGGGCGACGGGCGCTGGGTCGATTTCGGCCGCGACGCCGAGCCGCAGCGTGTCTTCGACGCCTTCCGACAGGTGCTGTGCGTGTGCGCGCAACACCTGCAACTGCCCGGCGATCGACCGCGCGTCGGGCAGCAGCGCGGCCATCGCGGCGGTCGGCGTCGGTTCGCGTGTGGCGCGGTCGAACAGCACGAGGCCGAGTTCGGCCTCGAGGTTCGCGATCGCCATGCTGATCGCCGACGGCGTGCGGCCGAGCGCCCGTGCGGCGGCGGAAAACGAGCCTTTGTCGATGACGGTCAGCAGCATGTCGATGTGGTCGCTGGTCAGCATGCGCGGGCCTCCTGTCAGAAAAATTGAAAGGACCTGACTTTTGCGGACGCATTACCCGCTGATAGTCTCGCCACCTTGTTCGATAGAAGGTGGATGGTCATGCAAGGGTGGAAGAGACGCATAGTCTACGTCGTGATGTTCGAGGTGCTCGGCATCCTGATCGCATCGTCGGTGCTCGGCATGCTGAGCGGCGCGAGCGTGGCGACGAGCGGCCTGATGGGGGTGATGATCTCGACGACGGGCGTCATCGTCAATTTCCTGTACAACCTCGCGTTCGAGGCGTGGGAGCGCAAGCGCGCGGCGACGACGCGCACGGTCGGGCGCCGCGTGCTGCATGCGATCGGCTTCCAGGTTGCGCTCGTGACGTTCCTGATCCCGCTGATCGCATGGTGGCTCGATGTGTCGTTGCTGCAAGCGTTCCTGTACGACGCGGTGCTGATCGTGTTCTTCCCGATCTTCACGTTCGCGTACAACTGGGCGTTCGACAGCGTGTTCGGGCTGCCGGATGCGGTCACGCGCAAGGCGGAGCCGGCGGTCTGGTAAGCGACGGCGCGGCGCGTCCGCAGGCAGCCGCTACAATCGCGCAAAGCATCGTTCGGGCGTGCGGGCCGCATGCCCGACGGTAATCCGTCGCGATTCATGCCCCGAACGGGCCGTTCAAACCGATGAGCATTCGAAAGACGTCGATATCCTGCGTGGCGTGGCTTGCCGGCGCATTCATCGTTGCATCGCCCGCGCAGGCGGAAGGGCCGAGGGTGCTGCCGCGCAGCGAACAGGCCGATAACGGTTACGCCTCGACGCAATTGCTGCTCAAGCCGTGCGTCGACGTGCGCAAGCTGAGCGACGACCCGGATGACGATCTGTTGAAGGCGGCTGCCGCCGCGCGTGCCGCGCTGCCGCCCGGCACCTGCGACAACGTCGTGTTGGCGGAGAAGGTGTTTACCGCGCGGTTTCTCCAGTACGCGACGCTTGCGGTGGTGGACGACCCGTGGAATATCGACGAGAAGATCGATGCGCAGAACCGGGCAATCGGGCGCTGCAAGGACACGCGATGTCTCGATCGCGAACTGGATGCCGTGATCGGTGCGCTGTCGCCGCTGTACCTGCATGCGCATCCCGTGTGGCCGCGCGGCAACGGCCTGTGCACGAGCGCGCCGGTCGATGCGCGTGCCGATCGCGCGCTGGCACCGCTCGGCACACGTGTACGCAAGGCGCTTGCCGGCGAATGCGGCGACGAAGCGGTGACTGCGCAAACCTGCGAGGGCCCGCACGGCAAGATGCTGTTCGTGAGCTGCGAGATGAGCGGGAACCAGGTCAACGCAAATCAATGGCTGTACCGTGCGCGCAAGCGCGGATTCGAACCGCTGCTGGGCGTCGACGACGGCCCGGTCGGCGTGCTCGGTACCACCTGCAACGGGTGGCCCGACCTCAAGACGCTGGCCCGGATCAGCATGGGTGAGCATCAGGCGACGTATTACCGCTACGACGGCGGCACGTACCAGCCCGTCTACTCATACACCGAAACGGGTGTCGGCAGCGACCGCAACGGCCGCGACCTCGTCGTTGCGCAGGGCGGGCCGTCCGTCCGCGTGACCTGCCGATAACGGCCAGACTGCCGCGCTGCCTCGGATCGCCTCGCCGGACGCATGGCGAATGCGCCGGCCCCCACGTATCCGCATCGTCGTTGAACGGCGAGGAGAACGGGCGGCGCAGAAGCCGCCCGGGCGCACTTACGCGGCGATGAACTCGTGCACGTAACGGTTGAACACGGCGGGGCTCGCCGCGTTCATCCCGTGCGATGCGCCGGCAACGGTTTGCCGTTGCGCATTGCCGATCCACTGCGACAGCGTATCGACGTTGTTGCGGAACATCTTCGGGCTGCGCTGGCCGTCGATCAGCAGCGTGCGGCATGCGATGTCGCCGGCCGCGTGCTGCGAGTACGCGGGCAGCGGGTCGCGCAACTGCTTCGGCAGCGTGCTCGCGTTGTCGATCGCCATCGTGCGGAAACGCGACGTGCTCTTCTTCCAGGCGCCCGGCAGGCTCACGGAATCGACGAACATCTCGAGGCCCGATTCGACGTCGCCTTGCCCGATCAGGTTCACGGCCTGCGTGCGCAGCGCGATTGCGGCGGCCGGCAGCGCGGCTTCGCGCACGCCCGGCTGTTGCAGCGGGCCGCCCGGATCGGCGAGCGTCAGCGACTCGACGAGGTGCGGATGCTGGCGTGCGACGTTGAACGCGACGCTGCCGCCGCGCGAGTGGCCGACCAGGTGCACGGGGCCGAGATCGAGCGCGTCGATGAATTCGGCGAGCTCGTTGACGTGGTTCTGCCAGCCGAACTCGTCCTGGATGCCCGCTTCGACGGCCGGCCAGTAATGGCTGAGGCTCGGCGCGATGCAGCGGTAGTGGGCCGACAGCGAGGCGAGCTGCGGATCCCAGTAGCGGTAGTCGCACAGCGAGCCGTGCACGAACACCATCGGCGCGCCGCTGCCCCGCTCGACATACGGCAGGCTGATGCCTGACGAAAGCGTCGCAAATTGCAGGTCGGGGTTCGCGAGCACGGACGGCTCGATTCGCATGTTCATCTGAAAAACTCAAAGGTGCGTCAACACGACGCAACTATGCATCACGGCGACCTGCAAGGAAAACGCATAATTTTCATCGTCACGATCAATTTTATTGATGGCTCGGCCGCAAACCCTTGTCGGAGGGGGAAGGGTGTCGATGCTTTCAATCGTCTAACGATTGGCCGTGGTGCCGGAATGGCCGGAAAAGGGGCGAGCGGGGGCCTGCGCACCGGCGCATCGCACGTTTGGAAAACGGGAAGGCCGCGAGCCGCGAAAGCGGCCCGCGTGTCAGCGCACCGTCAGGGCGGGCGCGGTCTGAAGCTCGACGGGGAGGTCGTTGTCGGCCGCGAACTGCATCGCGAAGTCGAATGCGTCCGCGCACACGGTGCGTAATTCGTCCGACACGAACAGGCATTTGGCGCCGCCGTCGACGACGGGCATCGCGAGCCGCGACAGCGCGCACGGATAGCCGGGCCGCCGTTCGCCGACGAACAGCGTGATGACGCCCGCGAGGCGCTCGGGCCAGTCGCTCGGGCGGAAGGTTTTCTGCGCGTGCGTGACGCCGCGGATCAGGTGGCCGGCGAGGCGGCCCTGTGCGGTGACTTCGATGCGATCCATGCTGTGCGTGTCCTCGTTCGCGTCATTCGCCGCCATCGGCCGCCGCGTCGCCGCGCGCGGGAATCCGCAGGTTGCGCAGCTTGTGATAGAGCGTCTTCTTCGGCATCCCGAGCGCTTCGCTTGCGTCCGCGACGTTGCCGTTGTGACGCTGCAGCATGTCCTCGATCAGCATCCGTTCGAAATACGCGAGCTGTTCCGCGAGCGTGCCGCCCGCGGCCGGCGTGCCGCCGGACGACAGCAGGCTGTCGCCGGTCAGCCCGAGCACGAAGCGGTCGGCCACGTTCTGCAGCTCGCGCACGTTGCCGGGCCACGCGTGCGTCATCAGTTCGGACACCTGCGCAGCCGTGACGACCGGCGCCGGCTGCCCGAAGCGGCGCGCGGCCGCGAGCACGAAATGCTCGAACAGCAGCGGCACGTCCTCGCGCCGCTCGCGCAGCGGCGGCAGTTCGATTTGCGCAACGTTGAGGCGATACAGCAAGTCCGCGCGAAAGCGGCCGTCGGCCGCGAGCTCGGCGAGATCGGCCTTCGATGCGGCAACCACGCGGCAGTCGACCGGAATCAGCTCGTTCGCGCCGAGCCGCTCGACCACGCGTTCCTGCAGCACGCGCAGCATCTTGATCTGCAGCGGAATCGGCATCGTCTCGATCTCGTCGAGGAACAGCGTGCCGCCGTCCGCCCATTCGATCTTGCCGATGCGCTTCTTGATCGCGCCGGTGAACGCGCCGGCTTCATGCCCGAACAACTCGCTCTCGAAGACCTGCTCCGGCAGGCCGCCGCAGTTCAGCGCGACGAAATGCGCGTCGCGCCGGCCGCCGAAGTCGTGCAGGCTGCGCGCGATCAGTTCCTTGCCGGTGCCCGTCTCGCCGGTGATCAGTACTGACACCGACGTATCGGCGAGGCGCAGGATCTTCTTGCGCACGTCGGCCATCGCGGGCGACTTGCCGAGCACGAACGCCTCGATGCCCTGCCAGTTGTTCAGTGCCGCGCGCAGCCCCTGCACCTCGAGCGTCAGGCGGCGCTTCTCGACCGCGCGCGCGACGCGTCCCGCGATCACGTCCGACGAGAACGGCTTCTCGATGAAGTCGTACGCGCCGACCTGCATCGCGCCGACGGCCGTCGAGATATCGGCATGGCCGCTGATCAGCACGACCGGGATCTGCGCATCGATCGCCATCACGCGATCGAGCAGCTGCAGCCCGTCGATGCCCGGCATCCGCACGTCCGACACGATCACGACCGGCGCGCCGGGCGCGACGTGATGCAGCGCGTCGGCGGCCGACGCGAACGCATCGACCGCGAAGCCGGCAAGCGCCACCGCCTGCTCGACGCCGATCCGGACGTTTTCATCGTCCTCGACGACCAGCACCCGAATCTCATCTTCCATGCTCTGTCCTTTGCAGCGTGGCCGCCGCGAATTCGATACTGAACTGCGCGCCGCCTTCGTCGCGGTTCGTCGCGGCGATTTTCGCGCCGAACGCCTCGACGATGCGCGACGTGATCGCGAGGCCGAGCCCGAGACCCTGGCCGCGCGGCTTGGTCGTGACGAACGGCTCGAACAGGTGCGCCAGCACTTCGGGCGCGATGCCCGCGCCGCTGTCGGCGACGGTGAAGCGCACGCGGCCGGCTTCGTCCGGCCCGGTGGCTTCGACGACGATGCGGCGCACGGGCGCGTCATGCACCGCGTCGAGCGCGTTGCCGAGCAGGTTCACGATCACCTGCTGCAACTGGCTCGATTCGGCCGACACGGCGGTGCCGGGCGCGATGTTCACGTCGAGCTGCACCCCTTCGTCGCGGATCCGCGCATCGTAGATGAGCCGCGCATGCGCGACGGCTTCGTTCAGCGACACCGCGACGCGCTCGACGTCGGGCTTGCGCGCGAAGGTCTTCAGCTCGCCGGTGAGGACGGCCATGCTGTCGACGAGCTTGCTGATCCGCTCGAGATTGGCGAGCGCCGGCGCCGGCTGGCCGCGCTCGAAGAACGTGCGCGCGTTGTCGCACAGCGTGCGGATCGCGACGAGCGGCTGGTTCAGCTCGTGCGTGAGGCCGGCGGCCATCTGCCCGAGCACCGCGAGCTTGCCTGCGTGCACGACTTCCTGCTGGGACGCGCGCAGCCGCTGTTCGGTGCGCTCGCGCTCGACGATCTCGCGCTGCATCCGTTCGTTCGCGGCCGTCAGCGCGGCCGTACGCTGCGCGACGGTCAGCTCGAGCTGGTCGTTCGCCCGGCGCAGCGCGTCCTGCGCGTTCAACCGCGCGACGATCGCCCGGCGGCGCTGGATCGCGTAGCCGGCCAGCAGTGCGGCGATCAGGAACGCGCCGGTGACGAACACGAAGGCCGTCTGCTGCTGGCGCCGCGCGCCCGCGATGTCGAGCAGCACCATCAGTGAATCGCCGGCCTGCGGCGCGGGGCGCGACATCACGAGATAGCGCGTGGTGCGGCCGCTGTGGCGCGTATCGGGGAAGGTGCCGAACCATGCGGCCGCGCTGCGGTCGCCGATGCGGCGGTACGGCAGCGCGTCGACCGTGCGGCCCGCGTATTGCCGCGACGCCTGGATGTCGCGCTGCTGCTGCGCGGTGATCGGGCGCAGCGCGGTGAATTTCCATGCGGGTTCGGTCGAGATCACGACCACGCCGTTGCTGTCGACGACCATCGCGGCGACGCCCGGCGCGCGCCACGCCGATTCGAGCGGATCGACGCTGATCTTCACGGCGGCCACGCCGATCGGCACGCCGTCGTCGCGCACCGCACTGGCGAAGTAGACGCCCGGCACGCCGGTGTTGGTGCCGATGCCGAAGAAGCGGCCGCTGCCGCGCGCGAGCGCGTCCTTGAAATACGGCCGGTACGACACGTTGGTGCCGACGAAGCTGAGCGTCTCGTTCCAGTTGCTGGCGGCGATCACGTCGCCCCGCAGGTCGATCACGTCGACCGCGCCGCTGCCCGCGTCGCGGTTCACCGCTTCGAGGTACGTATCGACCGTGTGCACGAGCCTGGGGGCGTCCTGCGGCGCGGCTTTCAGCATCGCGCGCACGCCGTCCTGCCGCGCGACCAGGCCGGGCAGAATCTCGAAGCGGCCGAGTTCGCTCTTCAGGCTCGACGCATACAGGTCGAGCCGGTGCGCGCCGGTTTCCTCGAGCGCGTCGATCGCGCGTTCCCACGCGAAATCGACGGCCGCGGCCGCGACGCATACATACAGCACGCCGGCCGAGGCCCAGCCCCACCACGGGATTCCCTTGAAGCTCTTCTGCACGTTCGCCCTCATCGAAGCCCGCAACCATCCGCACGGCGTGATGCCCGGAACGACGCCCTGAACGACGCGCGCCGCGCGCCGGCTGGGCCGGCGGCGGCGCGTGCGAAGCGGCCTGCGCGACGGTGCGCGCGGCGGCGCGTCATCCGAAGTGGGCGATCAGGATCAGCGTGACCGTGACGACGATCGCGCCGCCGATACGCGTCGCGATCTGCGCGAACGGCATCAGCTGCATCCGGTTCGCGGCGGTCAGGATCGCGACGTCGCCGGTGCCGCCTTGCCCGCTGTGGCAGGCGTTCACGATTGCGGTGTCGATAGGGTACATCTTCATCAGGCGGCCGACCACGAAACCGGTGCCCATCAGCGTCGCGACGGTCGACACGATCGTGACGACGTTGACGACCGTGAACGCGGCGGTCAGCTTGTCCCACGGCGTCATCGCGACGCCGATCGCGAACAGCAGCGGATACGTGACGGCGGTCGAGAAGAACTTGTAGACCACGAACGCGCCTTCCTGCAGCGGCGGCGACACCGCGCGCGCGAGCTTCACGAGCACCGCGAGGAACAGCATCGCGACCGGCGCGGGCAGGCCGAACAGCTTGTGCGCCATCAGGCCGACCAGGTACAGCGTGATGGCCGTGATGCCGGCGCCCGCGATGTGCGAGACGTCGACGTGGCCGCGGATTTCCTCGTTCTCGGGCGTCATGTCGCCCGATTCGCCGACCTGCAGGCGGCCGTTGCCGGTCAGGTGCGGGAAGCGCTTGCCGAGCATGTCGAGCGCGCCCGACAGGATGATCGCGGTCAGGCTGCCGAGCATCACCGGCGGCAGCACCATCGCGAACATCTCGCCCTGCGGCAGGTGCATCAGTTCCGAGTAGCCGATCGACAGCGGAATCGCGCCTTCGCCGACGCCGCCCGCCATGATCGGCACGACGATGTACAGCAGCGTGTGGCGCGCCCCGAGACCGAGCGCGGTACCGACCGCCGTGCCAACGATCGCGGCTGCGACCGAGCCGGCCGCGAGCGGGATGAAGATCTTCACGAAGCCCTGGATCAGCACGCGGCGATCCATGCTCAGGATGCTGCCGACGATGATCGACGCGATGAACAGGTACAGGAAGTTGGTCGACTTCGTGAATTCGATGGTGACGTTCAGCACCGGCTTCGGCAGCACGTGGTAGTACGTGAGCGCCGACGGCACGAAGGTCGCGAAGATCGCGGCCGCGCCGATGTTGCGCAAGAGCGGCAGGCGCTTGCCGAGTTCGGCACAGGTGAAGCCGAAGAACGCGAGCACCGCGATCGCCATCGAGATCTCGCCGGGCACCTTGCCGGTCACCGAGAAGCCGACGATCAGCGCGAGCAGGATGAAATAGACGGGCAGCGGAATGATGCCGATGCGGATTTCCATCAGTTTCCACCAGCCTTCCGGCCAGAAGCGCTCGCGCGGGGCGGCGACGGCGTCGGAAACCGGCTCCGGATGGGACGGGGTTTGGATAGAGGTCTGCAAGACGTGTCTCCTGATGTTGGTATGCCTGCATGGCTTCGCGGCATCGTGTGCCGTCTATTACGCAACCCCCGTGCCAGAAATCCGGCCTGCCGGAATATTTTTAATGCATTGATTTATAAGGAATTTTATTTGTCTGTGGAAATGGTGGCCCGACCGGCTGGCTGAGATTTCGGAATTCGCCCGGCCGCCAGGCCGAGATTTCGGCCTGGCGGCCGGCCGCGCGCCCGGTCAGGCCCCCGATCCGGCGTGGCCGCCCGCCATATCGCCGCGCGCGATTTTCTTCGCACAATCGCTTCGTAGACCGTCCCCGCGTCGCTCTCTATCATCGGCTGATCCTTTTCCGACGCGCTTGAACCTTGTCCGGAGAACGCCCGTGCGTTCGCCGCGGCGTCGCTCATCCGTCGATACCGCCTTTGGACAGGAGAGTGGTTTCCATGCTGCATGCCGTTTTTTCCGCCCGTGTTTCCGCCGGCCGCTTCGCGCGTCTGCTGGCCGCCGCCCTGCTGGGCGTCGTGCTGCTCAATGGCGCGCAGGCCGACACCGCGCCGCTGAAGGTCGGCATCGCGACGAGCCCGCAGATCGATGCGCTGAAGATCGCCGCCAAGGAGGCGAAAGCGCAGGGGCTCGACGTGAAGATCATCGAGTTCACCGACTGGAATACGCCGAACGCGGCGCTCGCGAACAAGGACATCGACGTCAACTACTTCCAGCACATCCCGTTTCTCGAGAACGCGAAGAAGCAGGGCGGCTACGACTTCGTCGCGATCGCGCCCGGCACGATCATGAAGATCGGCCTCTATTCGAAGAAGGTGAAAAGCTTCAGCGAGCTGAAGGACGGCGCGAAGGTCGCGATCGCGAACGATCCGGTCAACGGCGGGCGCGGGCTGTTGCTGCTGCAGCGCGCGGGCCTTATCAAGCTCACGCCCGGCGCCGATTATCGCGCGACGACGCGCGACATCGTAGCCAACCCGAAGCACCTGAAGATCATCCCGCTCGAGGCGTCGCAACTCGCACGCTCGCTCGACGACGTCGATCTCGCGCAGGGCTATCCGAGCTTCATCAAGCTCGCCGGCACGACCGACCCGAACAGCGCGCTGCTGTTCGACGGCACCGAGAACAAGAATTTCGCGGTGCAGTGGGTCGTGCGGCCCGACAGCGTGAACGACCCGCGCATCCGCAAGTTCATCGCGATCTACCAGCATTCGCCGGCGGTGCGCAAGGCGCTCGACAACGCGTTCGGCTCGCTGTACGCGATCGCGTGGTGACGGAGGCGACCATGACGACGGCGAACCGCAAGAAGATCCTGCTCAACGCATTCAACATGAACTGCGTCGGGCACATCAATCACGGGCTGTGGACCCATCCGCGCGACCGCTCCGCGCACTACACCGATCTCGACTACTGGGCCGACCTCGCGAAGACGCTCGAACGCGGCAAGTTCGACGGGATCTTCCTCGCGGACATCGTCGGCGTGTACGACGTGTTCGGCGGCGGCCCCGATGCCGCGCTGCGCGAATCGGTGCAGGTGCCCGTCAACGATCCGCTGCTGCTGGTGCCCGCGATGGCGCAGGTCACGCGGCACCTCGGCTTCGGCGTGACCGCGAACCTGACCTACGAACCGCCTTACCTGTTCGCGCGCCGCATGTCGACGCTCGATCACCTGACGAAAGGGCGCGTGGGCTGGAATATCGTCACCGGCTATCTCGACAGCGCCGCGCGCGGGATGGGCCTCGCGCAGCAGATCGGCCACGACGACCGCTACGAACGCGCGGACGACTACATGGACGTCGTCTACAAGCTGTGGGAGCAGAGCTGGGACGACGACGCGGTGATCCGCGACGCGCAGGCCCGCGTGTTCGCGCAGCCGGGCAAGGTGCGGCGCGTGAAGCACGACGGGCCGTTCTATTCGATCGACGCGATTCATCTGAGCGAGCCGTCGCTGCAGCGCACGCCGGTGCTGTACCAGGCCGGTTCGTCCGCACGCGGCGTCGAGTTCGCGGGGCGGCATGCGGAATGCGTGTTCGTGAACGGACAAAGCAAGGCCGCGGCGCGCGCGGCGGCGCTCGACATCCGCGCGGCCGCTGCACGGCAGGGACGCGACCCGGCGTCGATCAAGATCTTCGCGGGCGTGAGCGTCGTGACGGCGGAAACCGAACTTCTCGCGCGCGAGAAGTTCGACGAATACCGCCGCTATGCGAGCCCTGAAGCCGGCCTCGCGCATTTCGCGAGCTCGACCGGGATCGACTTCGCGAAGTACGGCCTCGACGAGCCGATCTCGTATGTGAAGACCGATTCGATCCAGTCGGCGGTCGACGCGATCTCGCGCAAGAGCACGACCGGCACCTGGACCGTGCGGCGGGTGCTCGAACAGATGTCGCTGGGCGGCCGCTATGCGCCGATCGTCGGCTCGCCGTCGCAGGTCGCGGACGAGCTGCAGTCGTGGATCGACGAGACCGGCATCGACGGCTTCAACCTGACGCGCACCGTGATGCCCGAGTCGTTCGAGGATTTCGTCGACTGGGTCGTGCCCGAACTGCAGAACCGCGGCGTCTACAAGGAAGACTACGATCCCGCGCCGACGCTGCGCGAGAAGCTGTTCGGCGCCGGCCCGCGGCTGCCCGCGTGGCATACGGGCGCGCAGCACCGGCCGGTTGCCGTGTCCGAACCCGCGCATCCCGCGCATGCCTGAACGTGACGGAGCGAAGCGATGACGCAATTGTTCGATACGCTGGGTTTCATCGACGCCTCGGCCGCGCGTGCCGGCGCCGCTGCCGCGACATATGACGAAGCGGCCGGGTTGGCCGGCTCGGCCAGCGCTGCCGCCGTGTCGCTGGCGCACGTCGGCAAGGTGTTCGCGACGCCGCGCGGCCAGGCCGCCGCGCTGCGCGACGTGACGCTCGACGTACGGCGCGGCGAGGTATTCGGGATCATCGGCCGCAGCGGCGCCGGGAAGTCGACGCTGCTGCGGCTCGTGAACGGGCTCGAACGCCCGAGCTCGGGCCGCGTGCGCGTGCAGGGCGTCGACGTCGGCGCGCTCGACGAGGACGGCCTCGTCGCGCTGCGGCGTCGCACCGGGATGGTGTTCCAGCATTTCAACCTGCTGTCCGCGAAGACGGTGTTCGAGAACGTCGCGCTGCCGCTGAAGATCGCCGGCGTGCCGAAGGCCGAGCGCACGCGCCGGGCCGACGCGCTACTCGAACTCGTCGGGCTCACCGCGAAGCGCGATGCGTATCCAGCCAGCCTGTCGGGCGGGCAGAAGCAGCGCGTCGGCATTGCGAGGGCGCTGGTGCACGATCCCGAGGTGCTGCTGTGCGACGAGGCGACCTCGGCGCTCGATCCGGAGACGACGCAGTCGATCCTCGCGCTGCTCGCCGACATCAACCGGCGCCTCGGGCTGACGATCGTGCTGATCACGCACGAGATGGAAGTGATCCGCGCGGTGTGCGACACGGTCGCGGTGATCGAACAGGGCGAAGTCGTCGAAACGGGCCCCGTGTGGCGCGTGTTCGGCGATCCGCGCCACGGCGCGACACGTGCGCTGCTCAGCACGCTCGTACACGACCTGCCGGCCGAACTGGCCGCGCGCGTGCGGCCGTTGCCCGAGCAGGCCGCGTTGCCCGAAGGCGCACAGGTCGTGCTCGACGTCCGCTATACGGGCGAGAGCGGCGGCGAGCCGGATGTCGGCGCGCTCGCGGCGGCGCTCGGCGGCTCCGTGCGGTTCCTGCACGGCGGGATCGAGCGCATCCAGGGGCATGCGCAGGGGCGGCTCGTGATCGCGGCAGCCCCGCGCGCGGACGACGCCGGCCAGTCGCCGGCCCGCGGCGGTGCGGTGGCGGCACTGCTCGAACGCGCGCGCCGCCACGCGAATCACGCGGAGGTGCTCGGCTATGTTTGACCTCTGGTGGCCCGAACTGCTCGACGCGATCCGCGACACGCTGTCGATGGTCGCCGCGTCGGCCGTGATCGCGGCGCTGATCGGCATCCCGCTCGCGGTGATCCTCGTGACGACCGCGCCCGGCGGCATCTACGAACGGCGCGGCGCCAACGCGGTGCTCGGCGCGCTCGTCAACGTGTTCCGCTCGACGCCGTTCATCATCCTGCTCGTCGCGCTGCTGCCGTTCACGCGCGTGCTGATCGGCACGACGATCGGCGTCTGGGCGGCCGTCGTGCCGCTGTCGATCGCCGCGATCCCGTTCTTCGCGCGGATCGCCGAGGTGAGCCTGCGCGAAGTCGATCGCGGGCTGATCGAGGCCGCGCTCGCGATGGGCGCGAAGCGCCGCCACATCGTCTGGCACGTGCTGTTGCCCGAAGCGCTGCCCGGCATGCTCGGCGGCTTCACCATTACCGTCGTCGCGCTGATCGGCTCGACCGCGATGGCGGGCGCCGTCGGCGCGGGCGGGCTCGGCGATCTCGCGATCCGCTACGGCTACCAGCGTTTCGACACCACCGTCATGGCGACCGTGATCGTGATCCTGATCGCGCTCGTCTCGGCCGTGCAAATCACGGGCGACCGCCTGGTCCGACGCGTGACCCGGCGCACCTGAGCGACGCCACGAGCGTCCGCTCGCTTCATTCCTGATCCTGAGAGAACACAACCTATGACTTTGCCCATCGGCGCACCGCGCGAATGGAACGGACAATTCGAGGAAGCGCTGTTTCTCGACGTGGCGCGACGCCATCGTCCGGACTTCCCGGCGAAGCTCGCCACGCCGCCGCGCGAGCCGCGCAATGACGACGAACTGGCCGCCGTCGCCGATTACTACACGAAGATGGCGTCGCACGACCTGTTCATCGTGCAGGTCGTCGCGAAGGCGATCGACACGCTGTTCAGCAACGATCCGCATTTCCAGCTGATCCTGTCGCGCCAGCTCGGCGACGACGGCGCGCATGCGGTGATCGGCCGCGAACGCGTGACCGAACTGACGGGGCGCGATCCGCTGCCGGAAGTCGACCGGCTCGTCGCCGCGCACTGGGCCCGCATCGGCGACATCGCGGTGCGTGATGTCGCGGGCTTTCTCGCGTTCGAATGGCATTACGAGCTGCACATCCTCGCGAAGCTGTGGATCCAGCGCAAGACCGGCCGTATCGGCGATTCCGCGATGCGCGAGCACGGCGAGAACCGGATCCGGCCGGACGAGGAGTGGCATCGCGTGCAGATCGTCCAGTGGTGGTTCGACACGTTGAAGGCGCTGCCGGCGGCGGAACGCGACGCGCTGATCGATCGCGTGATCGCGGCCGACGAGGAAACGCAGGCGCGGCTCGATGGTTATCTGCACGACGAGTACGCGCACACCGCGCAGGTATTCGGCGCGGATATCGCCGAATACCGCGCGATCTACGACGACTGGCGGCGCGAGATCCTGGCGCGGCTGACCGGCCGCCGGTTCGACGCGCTCGTGCCGCTGTCGGGTGAAACCGTTGAACAGGAAGCTGTCGCATGAACGATCCGCGCGGCCCGGCGACCCTCGCGCCGGATACCGATACACCGGCCGTCGACCGCGACGCGCTGGCGCGCGCGATCGACGCGCTGCGCGTGACCGCCGCCGCGCGCGACCGCGCGGGCGGTCACGCGGCGCAGGAGAAGCAGTGGCTCGCCGACGCGGGTTTGCTGACGCTCGCGGTTCCGCGTGCGTTCGGCGGCCAGGAGGCGGCGTGGCCGGCGATCTACGACGTGATCCGGCAGATCGCGCGGGTCGACAGCGCGCTCGCGCATCTCGTCGGGTTCCAGTGCCTGCAAGTGGTGAGCGTCGACGTGTGGGGCAACGCCGCGCAGCGCGAGCGCTACCTGCGCGGCACGGTCGAGCAGCAATGGTGGTGGGGCAATGCGGTCAATCCGCTCGACACGCGGCTCGTGGCCACGGCGACGCCCGACGGCGGCTACCGGCTCGACGGCGTGAAGGGCTTCTGCTCAGGCACGCGCGGCTCGCAGCGGATGACGGTGTCCGCGCACGATCCGGACACCGGCCGCACCGTGTTCGGCGTGGTGCCGACCGATCGCGCGGGAATCACGGTCAACGAAGACTGGGATCCGATCGGCCAGCGACAGACCGACAGCGGCAGCGTGCGCTTCGACGGCGTGACGCTCGCGGCGGACGAGGTGCTGCACCGTTCCGAGGTGCCGCCGACCCCGCGTGCGACGCTGCGCACGCTCGTGTCGCAGCTCGTGCTGACGAACCTGTTCGTCGGGCTCGCGGAAGGCGCGCTGGCGGAAGCGCGCGACTACGTGCTGACGCAGGGCCGCCCGTGGATCCAGTCGGAAGTCGCGCAGGCGAGCGACGATCCGTACACGCTGCAGCGCTTCGGCGACATGCGTGTGCGGGCGATCTCCGCGGCGGCGCTGGCCGATCGCGCGGCCACCGCGTTGCAGCGCGCGTGGGCGCGGCAGGATGCGCTGACGGCGGACGAGCGCGCCGAGGTGGCGCTCGCGGTATCGGAGGCGAAGATCGTCGCGCAGCGCGCGGCGCTCGAGAACGGCGAGGCGCTGTTCGACGCATGCGGCGCACGCGCGACGGCCGCGCCGCTCGGCCTCGACCGCTTCTGGCGGAACGCGCGCACGCATACGCTGCACGATCCGCTCGACTACCGGCTGCGGGATGTGGGCAGGTTCGCGTTGACGGGCGAGTTGCCGCCGGCGTCGCTATATACATGACGGCGTGATGCCGGAGCGGCGCGGCCCGCTCCGGACAAAACCTAACCGGCATGCTGGACGTTTGAGATGATATGTTATATCGTTTCGATACAATGTATCACTCCATGATCGCCCACCTTCCTTCCGGAATCGCCCGATGAGCTCCGCACTCCACCCGTCCACGCGGCTTCCCGTGACCGTCCTGTCCGGCTTCCTCGGCGCCGGCAAGACGACGCTGCTCAACCACATCCTGAACAATCGCGAGGGCCGGCGCGTTGCGGTCATCGTCAACGACATGTCCGAGGTCAACATCGACGCCGCGCTCGTGCGCGACGGCGGCGCGGGGCTGTCGCGCACCGACGAGAAGCTGGTCGAGATGAGCAACGGCTGCATCTGCTGCACGCTGCGCGAGGATCTGCTGATCGAGGTCGACCGGCTCGCGCGCGAGGGGCGGTTCGACCAGCTCGTGATCGAATCGACCGGCATCTCGGAGCCGCTGCCGGTGGCCGAGACGTTCACGTTCGAAGGCGAGGACGGCCGCAGCCTCGGCGAAGTCGCGCGGCTCGACACGATGGTGACGGTGGTCGATGCGTTCAATTTCCTGCGCGACTACGCGTCGCGCGACAGCCTGCAGTCGCGCGGCGAATCGATGGGCGACGAGGATGCGCGCACGGTGGTCGATCTGCTGATCGATCAGATCGAGTTCTGCGACGTGATCGTGATCAACAAGATCGACCTGATCGACGCAAGCGCGCGCGAGCGGCTCGTCGTGCTGCTGCACGGCTTGAACCCGCGCGCGCGGATCGAGATCGCCGAATTCGGCAAGGTGCCGCTCGAGCGCGTGCTCGACACGGGCCTGTTCGATTTCGACGCGGCGTCGCGCGCGCCGGGCTGGCTGCAGGAGATGCGCGGCACGCATACGCCCGAGACCGACGAATACGGGATCCGCAGCTTCGTCTACCGCGCGCGGCGGCCGTTCCACCCGCAGCGTTTCTTCGATTTCGTCGAAAGCGAATGGCCGGGCGTCGTCCGCTCGAAAGGGTTCTTCTGGCTCGCCACCCACCCGACCGTCGCCGGTTCGTGGTCCCAGGCCGGCGCGATCGCGCGGCACGGGCCGGCCGGCTACTGGTGGGCGGCCATGCCGCCCGAGCGCTGGCCGCAGGACGCGGAAGCCGTCGCGCAGATCCGCGCGCGCTGGGACGAACGCGTCGGCGATGCGCGGCAGGAACTCGTGCTGATCGGCATGGACATGGACGAGCCCGCGCTGCGCGCGCGCTTCGACGCGTGTTTGCTGACCGACACCGAAATGGCCACCGGCCCCGACCACTGGACCACGTGGGACAACCCGTTTCACGACTGGCCCTGACCTGAACGCGCTTCCTGCATCGATCCGGATGGAGAAGGCGCTCCACCGGATCACGAGCATGAATGCACCGCTTCCCGATATTTCCCTGACCGACGCCGCGCCGGGCCACCGCCCGCTCGAATGGGTCGGCATGCAGGGCATCGACCTGCCCGTCGCGGTGGCCGAGCCCGGCTGCCGGCGCGACGTGCATGCGCGCGCCGACGTACAGGTCGATCTGCCCGCGCCGCACGTGAAGGGCATCCACATGTCGCGGCTGTACCGGCTGCTCGACGGGCTCGGCGATGGCGCGGCGCTGTCGCCGGCCGGTCTTCAGCAGGTGTTGCAAGCCATGGTCGACAGCCATCTCGACTGCGACACGCGCAGTGCGCGGCTGCGGCTGCGCTTCGACCTGCTGGCGCGTCGCGCCGCGCTGGTGACCGACGGGCTGGCCGGGTGGAAAGCCTATCCGGTTCGCGTCGACGCGATGCTGAACGGCGCGGGGTTCGAGCTGCGTGCGCAGGTGACGGTCGTCTATTCGTCGACGTGCCCGTGCTCGGCCGCCTTGTCGCGGCACTGGGTCGAGCAGGCGTTCCTGACGGCATTCGGCCGCGACGATCGCGTGGAACCGGCGGCGGTCGCGGCGTGGCTGAAACGGCATGCGACGGCGGCCACGCCGCACAGCCAGCGCAGCGAAGCTGTCGTCAGCGTGAGGCTGCCCGCCGATGGCGCGACGCTGGGGCTGGTCGACCTGATCGACCGTATCGAGCACGCACTCGGCACGCCGGTGCAGACGGCCGTCAAGCGCGCGGACGAGCAGGCCTTCGCGGTGCTGAACGGCGAGAACCTGATGTTCGTCGAGGATGCCGCACGCCGCGTCCAGGCCGCGCTGGACGGCCGCCATGCGAGCCCGCGCGTGCACGTGCGCCATCTGGAAAGCCTGCATCCGCACGATGCGGTGGCCTGGGCCGCGCCGGTGCGCGAAGGCGCCGACGCATGCTGATCCGCAAGCTGTTCCGGTTCGAGAATGCGCACGTCGTGCGCGGCTGCAGCACGCGGCGCTGTTCGCATTCGATCCACGGCCATTCGTACCGCGTCGAATTGCTGCTCGAAGCGCATGCGCTGGACGGCGGGCAGATGATCTACGACTTCGGGCTGCTCAAGGGCGACGTGCGCGACCTGATCGACGCGTTCGACCATGCGGTGACGCTGTGGTCGGATGACGACCCCGGCTATGTCGAGAGCATGCGCCGGCATTCCGAACGCTGGGTGCTGCTGCCCGTGTCGCCGAGCGCCGAGCAGTTCTCGCGCGTGTTCTTCCGCCTCGTCGATGCGGCGCTGTCCTGCACCCGCATGTCGAACGGCGAAGCCGACGTGCGGCTGCATTCGGTCATCGTTCACGAGACCGAGACCGGTTACGCGCAGTGTTTTCGCGACGATGCGTTCAACCCGCGCATGGGCCGTATCGACCTGGACGACATCGTGTTCGCGCCGGCCATTGCCGCGCAGTGGCACGATCCGGGCCTGTTCGAGCGGATCAGGCGCGGCCGCCCCATTTCAAGTCAGGCATCCTGATGATCAGAAAGAACCCGCGCGGCGACCTGCCGCAGATTCACCCGAGCGCATTCGTCGATCCGACCGCCATTCTGTGCGGGCTCGTGATCGTCGAGGAAAACGTGTTCATCGGCCCGTACGCGGTGATCCGCGCCGACGAAACGGATAGCGGCGGCCGGATCGCGCCGATCGTGATCGGTGCGCATTCGAACATCCAGGACGGCGTGGTGATCCATTCGAAGTCGGGCGCGAGCGTCACCATCGGCCGGCATACGTCGATCGCGCATCGCGCGATCGTCCACGGGCCGTGCAAGGTCGGTAACGGCGTATTCGTCGGCTTCAACAGCGTGCTGTTCAACTGCACGATCGACGACGGCTGCGTGGTGCGCTACAACGCGGTCGTCGACGGCTGCCACCTGCCGCCGGGTTTCTACGTGCGTTCGACCGAGCGCATCGGGCCGGAAACCGATCTCGCCGCCTTGCCGCAGGTGACGGCCGACGCGAGCGATTTCTCCGAGGACGTCGCGCGCACGAACAATGCGCTGGTGCTGGGCTACAAGCACATCCAGAACGAGTTCTGAATCATGGACGAGCCCATTCGACGCGAAGGGGGCGCGAGCGACGCGCTGCAGCGACGTCACGCCGACCTGCTCGTGCACGGCGGCACGGCGATCACGCCCAACGGTGCCGAGCGGATCGACATCGCGTGCGCGGGCGGCCGCGTCGTCGCGCTTGGCGCGCTGCACGGCACCTGGAGCGCCGATGTCCTGCTGAATGCCGATGGCCTGCATGTGCTGCCGGGCGTCGTCGACAGCCAGGTGCATTTCCGCGAACCCGGCCTGACGCACAAGGAAACCATCGAGGCCGGCACGCGCGGCGCGGTGCTCGGCGGCGTCACGACGATCTTCGAGATGCCCAACACGCATCCGCTGACCCTGACCGCGCAGGATCTGCAGGCCAAGCTGGATCTCGCGCGCGGCCGTGCGTGGTGCGACTACGCGTTCTACATCGGCGGCTCGGCCGCGAACGCCGAACGGCTGCCGGTGCTCGAGAACCTGCCGGGCTGCGCGGGCGTGAAGGTCTTCATGGGCAGTTCGTTCGGCGACCTGTTGGCCGACGACGAAGCCGTGTTGCGCCGGATCGTGCGCAACGGGCGGCGGCGCATGGCCGTGCACGCGGAGGACGAGGCGCGGCTGCGCGAACGCCGGGCGCTCGTGGAGGCGAGCGGCGACGTGCGCGATCATCATCGCTGGCGCGACACGGAAAGCGCACTGGCCGCGACGCGGCGCATCGTCGGGCTGGCCGCCGAGACGGGCCGCCGGCTGCATGTGCTGCACGTGTCCACCGCCGACGAAATGGCGTTGCTCGCGCGGCACCGGCATCGCGTGACCGTCGAGGTCACGCCGCATCACCTGAGCCTGCACGCCCCCGATTGCTACGCGCGGCTCGGCGCGTTCGCACAGATGAATCCGCCGGTGCGCGAACGGCATCATCAGGACGCGCTGTGGCAGGCCGTTCGCGATGGCGTGGTCGACGTGATCGGCAGCGATCACGCGCCGCATACGCGCGACGAAAAGCGCCGCCCCTATCCGCAGTCGCCGAGCGGGATGACCGGCGTGCAGACGCTGCTGCCGCTGATGCTCGATCACGTGCAGGCGGGCCGCCTGAGCCTCGCGCGGCTGGTCGACCTGACCAGCGCCGGGCCGGCACGGATCTTCGGCATCGCGGGGAAGGGGCGGATTGCGGTGGGCTACGACGCCGATTTCAGCCTCGTCGACTTGCGCGCGCGCCGCATCATCCGCGACGAATGGATCGCCAGCGTGAGCGGCTGGACGCCGTACGACGGGTGCGCGGTGACGGGCTGGCCCGTGCACACGGTCGTGCGCGGGCAGGTCGTCGTGCGCGACGGTGCGCTGAACGGGGCGCCGGCCGGGCAGGCCGTGACGTTTCTGGATGCGGCGGCGTAGCGACGCGTTACCCGTTCAGTGCGCGGGGTTCCGGATGAGCACGTAAGCCTTCCCCGACGGAGCCTGCACGACCGACAGGCCGTCGGCGATCGTGCCGTCGCTCTTGCTGACGGCCGGCTGGCCTGCTGCAGGCGAGAAGAGCCATGCGCCGGGATATTTCTCGCGGAATCTGGGTGCCAAGGACGAGACCTCGGTTCCGGCGGGGTAGGTGAACTCACCGACGCTGGCGGCGCGCGCCAGGGTGCCGGACGCGAGGGCCACGACGCGATGTTGCCGGTCGAGATTCAACACCGGGCTACGCAAGGGCAATCCGGCCAGTTCGAACAGGGCGCCTTCGGCGACAGTGAGGTGCCAATAGTCGTTGTCACGCGAGCCGTCGAGATACAGGGTCGTGCCTCTGATCAGGGTCGACCCGGCCGGCACGAGGGAACCGGCCACGCGGTTGCCGTCGGCCAGATGGCACCACCAGAGCGTCTTGATCCGGGCATCCTTGCGCAACACGATTTCCAGCGGCCCGCCCGGACCGCACACCCATCCGTCGATCGGGCGGGGGCCGGTGACGGTCAGCGACAGGGCCGTGAGGGTGACGGGCGACTGGTCGTGCCACGGTGTTTCGTCGTCGTATTCCGACGCCGTCCGCAGCGCCACGGCGGGAATGCCGTAGACGCTGACCTCATGCGGAAACGCGGCCTCGTCGATCGATGCCAGGTTGCCGGCGGTCGTGAGCGAAAGGGTGGTGCCGGCCGGCATGTCGACGCCCAGCAAGTGAGTGGCCTTCTCCAGCGTCGGATGCCGCGCGGCCTCCTCCTTTCTGGATTGCAGGTCGATCCGCAGATAGGCGATCGCCAGCACCACAAAGAAGCTGCTCGACACGCACAGCGTGCCGAACAGGCCAGATGCGCGTCCCCGGTGCGTGCGAAACCATCCGCGAGCGCGAGACGACAACGCCAGCGTGACAGCCCAGACCAGCACGGACACGGTCGCCAGAAACGAAATGCCGAGAACGATGAAGAAGGCGCCGGAGAAAATCGGAGCGGCAATCATCGGAAACGCGAACGACGGAATGGATTCATGGTTGGAATGGCCTCGACGCCGCGGGACATGCCGGCATCGTCAGGTGAAGGGTGCCGCCATGCGGTTGGCCCTCGGTGGCGGACGGTCTTTCAGGATCTTGTGCGAATGGCGCACATTGTATTGTTCAAACGCGATTGCCCGGCGACGGCCGCGTGCACATCCGGCACGTTGCCGTCACGACGCCGGCGAGACTACCCCGGCAACGCGTCCGCCAGCGCCCGCATCGCGTCCACCGTCTCCGGGTTCGCCGGAAAGAACGCCTCGATGGCGAGTTCCGACAGCGTCACGTCGACCGGCGTGCCGAACACCGTCGTCGTACTGAAGAACGTCAGCTCGCCGGCCGCCGTGCGCAGCCGCAGCGGCACGGCGATATCCGCGAAGTCGGTGCGCGCATGCGTGTCGTCGGGCTGGCCGGCCGGCGCCGGATAGGCGGCGAGTTCGTCGCGCAGCGTGTGCAGCGCGCGGTCGCCGCTTGCATCGATCTGCCGCTGCAGCCGATGCAGGATGTGCGCGCGCCATTCATGCCAGTTGACGATCTGCGGCGCGAGGCCGTCCGGATGCAGGCTCAGCCGCAGCACGTTGACGGGTGGCTGCAGCAGCGCCGGATCGGCCTGCGCGACCAGCGCGCCGAGCATCCGGTTCGCGGCGAGCAGCGTCCAGTGACGGTCCACGGCGAGCGCCGGGTAGGGCTCGTGGCCGCGCAGCACCGCTTCGACCGCATGGCGCGCGGCATCCAGTTGCGGATCCGAAAACGGCCGTTCGCGAAACAGCGGCGCGAAGCCGGCCGCAACGAGCAGCGCATTGCGCTCGCGCAGCGGCACGTCGAGACGCTCCGCGAGATGCAGCACCATCTCGCGGCTCGGCTGCGCGCGGCCCGATTCGACGAAGCTCAGATGGCGCGCGGAGACTTCCGCGTCGAGCGCAAGCGCCATCTGGCTCAGGCGCCGGCGTTGCCGCCACGTGCGCAACAGCGGGCCGATGCCGGATGCGCGGCTGGCGGACGGGGAGGGTGAATGCAGGGCGGCGGTCGGGTTCATGACGCTGATGATAGGCAATCCCGCGCACCTTGGGCATTACCTGCGACGTAAGCGTCGAGCCGATTCTCGGGCGTGTCGTGTCGCTGCGTTACCATAGCCCCCGTGCCAACTGAGAGACGACGCCGGACCCGCGATTGAAAACGCCTGGGCCGACGCCGTGCATATTTACGACAAGGCATTCCAGGGGAATCCAACAATGAAAAAACTTGCCGTCCGGCTCGCCTGCGTGGCGACGCTTGCATTCGCCGTGACCACCAGCTACGCGCAGACCGAAGCTGCGCAGGTGGAAATGAGGGCCGCCGCCGCGGCCGCCAACGACGCGGTCGTGAAGGGCCCGACCGATATCGACGTGAAACACGAAGCCGTGCTGAAGCTGAAGGCCGGCGAATCGTTCGTGCCGGCCGCCGAAGCCGGCCGCTACCTGCGCTCGATGGGCAACTCGATCGATGAAACGAAGCTGGTCGGCCTCGTGCTGCCCGACGATCCCGATGCCGACTGGATCTCGGTCGTGTCGTTCGAGCCGAGCGGCTATATCCGCGACGACGACGCGAAGGACTGGAAGCCCGACGAGCTGCTGAAGAGCCTGCAGGCCGGCACCGAGGAAGACAACCCCGGGCGCAAGGAGCGCGGCCTGCCGGAAACCGAGGTGGTCGGCTGGGCGAAGGCGCCCGCGTACGACGCGGCCACGCACCGGCTCGTGTGGTCCGCGATCATCCGCGACAAGGGCGCGGCCCCGAACGCCGAGAACGACGGCGTGAACTACCGGACGCTCGTGCTCGGCCGCGACGGCTACCTGTCGCTGACGATGGCATCGACGCTCGCCGACCTGCCGAAATACAAGGCGTCGGCCGACGACCTGCTGTCGAACATCAGCTTCAACGACGGCAAGCGCTACGCCGATTTCAACAAGTCGACCGACCACGTCGCCGAGTATGGCCTCGCGGCGCTGATCGTCGGCGTCGGCGCGAAGAAGCTCGGCCTGCTCGCGCTGATCGGCGCGTTCGCGGTGAAGTTCTTCAAGATCGGCGCGGTGGCGCTGCTGGCCGGCGGCGCGGCGCTGAAGCGCTTCTTCGGGCGCAAGCCGAAGGCGGCCGCGGTGCCGGCCGTCGCCGATGCATCCGACGTGTCCGGCGCGGAGCGCAAGGAATGACGAAGCTGTTGCTGCTGATTTTCGGCGGCCTCAAGCTTGGCAAGGTGCTCGTGTCGGCGGGCACCATGCTCGCGTCGATCGCGGTCTACGCGCTGTTCTACGGCTGGCGCTTCGCGGCCGGTTTCGTGGCACTGCTGCTGGTGCACGAGGCCGGCCACTACCTCGCCGCGCAGCGGCGCGGGCTCGACGTCGGGCTGCCGACCTTCATCCCGTTCGTCGGCGCGTGGATCCAGTTGAAGGAGATGCCGCACGACGCGGAAACCGAGGCGTATGTCGGGCTCGCCGGGCCGTTCGTCGGCACGCTCGGTGCGCTGGCCTGCTACGCGGCGGCGCGCCACTACGACAGCAACCTGCTGCTCGCGCTGTCGTACACGGGTTTCTTCCTGAACCTGTTCAACATGATTCCGCTGTCGCCGTTCGACGGCGGGCGGATCACCGCGGTGCTGTCGCCGCGCATCTGGTTCGCGGGCGTGCCCGTGCTGATCGCGCTGTTCGTGTATCGCCCGAGCCCGCTGCTGATCGTGATGGCGATCCTCGCGCTGCCGCAGCTGAAACGCGCGTGGCGCTACGATCCCGACGCGCCGGAAAACCGCGTGTACTACGCGACGTCGATCGAGACGAAGACGACCTATGCGCTCTGCTACGTCGGCCTGCTCGCGTTCCTCGCGCTGATGACGTCCGGCGTGCACGACATGCTGCGCGTCGCGCATTCGTCGATCTGACGCCCGATACCTGATGCAAAAACGGCGGCCGGTTTTATGCGGCCGCCGTTTTTTTGCGTGGTCGAACCTCAGGCGTCGCGATGACGCAATTCGACGCGTCTGATGTCCTTCACGATCACGAGATAGCTGAACACGGTGACGAGCGCGTTCAGCCCGACGAACACGAGTGCGCCGTTGAACGAGCCGCTCGCGCCGACGAGGTAGCCGATCGCGATCGGCGCGACGATCCCGGCCGTGTTGCCGAACATGTTGAACAGGCTGCCCGACAGGCCGATCGCCTCCTTCGGCGCGGTATCCGCGACGACGGCCCAGCCGAGCGAGCCGATGCCCTTGCCGAAGAACGACACGGCCATCAGCGCGATCACCAGCACTTCGCTGTCGACGTAATTGCAGCCGATGATGACCATCGACAGCGCCATCCCGCCGACGATCGGGATCTTGCGCGCGAGCGTCAGCGACACGCCGCGGCGGATCAGCCCGTCCGACAGCATCCCGCCGAGCACGCCGCCGAGGAACCCGCAGATCGCGGGCAGCGACGTCATGAAGCCGGCCTTCAGCAGCGACATCCCGCGCGCTTGCACGAGATAGATCGGGAACCACGTGAGGAAGAAGTACGTGAGCACGTTCACGCAGTACTGGCCGAGGTACACGCCGATCAGCATCCGGTTCGACAGCAGCTGGCGCACGTAGTACCAGCCGGCGACGCGGCTGCTTTCCGAGCGCGAGCCGTTGCTGCTGCGTGCGGCGGTGCGCACCAGGCCGCCACCTTGTTCGATGTGTTCGAGTTCCGCGCGGTTCACGGCCGGATGGTCGGCCGGGTCCTTCATGACCCGCAGCCACAGGAACGCGAGCGCGACGCCCGCGAGGCCGAGCCACAGATACACCTGATGCCAGCCGTACGCGTGCGTGAGCCACGCCATCAGCGGCGAGAACACCACGGCCGCGAAGTACTGCGCGGCGTTGAAGATCGCCGATGCGGTGCCGCGCTCGGCGGTCGGGAACCAGCTCGCGACGACCTTCGCGTTCGCGGGAAACGCGGGGGCTTCGGCGATGCCAACCGCGAAGCGCATCGCGAACAGCGCGGCGACCGCGAACGCGGCGCTGCCGCCGAGGCCGATCGTGCTCTGCAGCAGCGTGAACGCCGACCACAGGAAGATGCTGGCCGCATACACGCGGCGCGCGCCGAAGCGGTCGAGCAGCCAGCCGCTCGGCAGTTGCGCGAGCACATACGCCCAGCTGAATGCCGAGAAGATGTAGCCCATCGTCACCGGATCGATGCCGAACGCCTTGCGGATCGGCGTGCCGGTGATCGACAGCGTCGCGCGGTCCGCATAGTTGAGCGTCGTGACGACGAACAGCATCGCCAGGATCCAGTAGCGCACGGCGGTCCGGCGCGCGGTGCGCGCGAGGTCGAGCGGAAGGTCGCGAGAGGTAGTCTGATTAGGCACTTTAATGTATGTCGTCGTATGACGTGGCAGCAGTTTATTGGCAATGATCAGCGGCAGAAAGCTCGGGTTTTCCCTTTGGATGATGACGTGAAATCGTCAATTATTCGAGGGTTTGCCCGCTTTGTAAGGGTTTGGCGTGCTTCGGCACCGGCTTGGGTGCGGGCGATAATATTGATTTCTAGTGAGCGGACATCGTATCTGTTGGGCTACAATGAGCCACCCATTCCCGAACCACGGAGCACATCCCATGCAACTGACAGGAGAGATGCTGATCGGCGCCGACGCGGTGGCCGGCTCGGCCGGTACCTTGCGCGCGTTCGACCCGTCGAAAGGCGCGCCGATCGACGCGCCGGCGTTCGGCGTCGCGACGCAGGCCGACGTCGAGCGCGCATGCGAACTCGCGCGCGATGCGTTCGATGCATACCGCGCACAGCCGCTCGCGGCCCGCGCGGCGTTTCTCGACGCGATCGCGGATGAAATCGTCGCGCTCGGCGACGCGCTGATCGAGCGCGCACACGCCGAAACGGGCCTGCCTGTCGCGCGGCTGCAGGGCGAGCGCGGCCGCACCGTCGGCCAGCTCCGGCTGTTCGCGCGCGTCGTGCGCGACGGGCGTTTCCTGGCCGCGTCGATCGATCCGGCGCAGCCTGCGCGCACGCCGCTGCCGCGTTCGGACCTGCGGCTGCAGAAAGTCGGGCTCGGGCCCGTCGCCGTGTTCGGCGCGAGCAATTTTCCGCTCGCATTCTCGGTGGCCGGCGGCGATACGGCGTCGGCGCTCGCGGCCGGCTGCCCGGTGATCGTGAAGGCGCACGAGGCACACCTCGGCACGTCCGAGCTGGTTGGCCGCGCGATCCGCGCCGCCGTCGCCAAAACCGGGATGCCGGCCGGCGTGTTCTCGCTGCTGGTCGGCCCCGGCCGCGTGATCGGTGCGGCGCTCGTCAGCCATCCGGCGATCCAGGCCGTCGGTTTCACCGGCTCGCGGCAGGGCGGCATGGCGCTCGTGCAACTCGCGAACGCGCGCCCGCAGCCGATTCCCGTCTACGCGGAAATGAGCAGCATCAACCCCGTCGTGCTGTTCCCGGCGGCGCTCGCCGCACGCGGCGATGCGATCGCGACGGGCTTCGTCGATTCGCTGACGCTCGGCGTCGGTCAGTTCTGTACCAACCCGGGCCTCGTGCTCGCGATCGACGGCCCCGATCTCGACCGCTTCGAAACCGTCGCCGCGCAGGCGCTCGCGAAGAAGCCGGCCGGCGTGATGCTCACGCGCGGCATCGCCGATGCGTATCGCAACGGCCGCGGCAAGCTGGCCGAACTGCCGGGCGTGCGTGAGATCGGCGCGGGCGAGGCGGCGCAGACCGACTGTCAGGCCGGCGGCGCGCTGTACGAAGTCGGTGCGCAGGCGTTCCTGGCCGAGCCGGCGTTCGGCCACGAGGTGTTCGGTCCGGCGTCGCTGATCGTGCGTTGCCGCGATCTCGACGAAGTCGCGCGCGTGCTCGACGCGCTCGAAGGCCAGCTGACGGCCACGCTGCAACTGGACGCCGACGACAAGCCGCTCGCGCGCCGGCTGCTGCCGATCCTCGAACGCAAGGCCGGGCGCCTGCTCGTGAACGGCTACCCGACCGGCGTCGAAGTGTGCGACGCGATGGTGCACGGCGGGCCGTTCCCCGCAACGTCGAACCCGGCGGTCACGTCGGTCGGCGCGACGGCGATCGAGCGTTTCCTGCGGCCGGTGTGCTACCAGGATTTCCCGGACGATCTGCTGCCGGAAGGATTGCAGGAGCGCAATCCGCTTGAGATTCCGCGGCTGCGGGACGGGAAGGCGGAGTGATCGACTGAGGGGGTGATCTCGGCGGCGAGTATGCCGGGATGATGCCCGGAAGCGGAAAGGCGGAAGGGGCCGGTTGGCCGCTTCCGCCTTTTTTCATGGCCGGCTTTCGTGTTGCCGGTTTCGCCGGATCAATGCGTGGGGTGGGCAACCAGCCCCAGGCGATCGGCAGCGGCCAGCAGGCGCCGGTCGCGCGTCCACAGCTTGCTGCCGCTGGTCAGCCGGACCGAAGCGAGCAAGTGTGCGTCGACGTAGCCGATGCCGAGCCCGTGAAGCGGCGCGACGTCGATCATGCGTTGAACTTCGTCGTCGGTTGCCGAAACGGCGACGGGCAGGTCGCGTAACGCGTCCAGCACAGTCTGGCGATCGCGCAGGCTGACGAGCGCGAGTTCGCCGATGACGAAGGGATGGATCAATACCCGTTCGGTTTCCAGCAGGGTGGTGAGCGTGACGTCGCCGGCCCGCAGATGGTCAATCCAGACCGAGGTGTCGACCAGGATCATGCCGGCTCCGACGGGCGGCGCGGAACGGATTCGAGGTCAGGCTCGGTACCGCCGAGGCGAGCGAGTCGCCGTGCACTTTCGCGGGCGATCAGCGCGCGCAACGCTTCTCTCACCAGTGCCGATTTTTCAGTGACGCCGGTCAATTGCTGCGCTTTGGCGAGCAGAGCGTCGTCAAGGGACAAGGTGGTACGCATGGTGGGCTCCGGAAAGGACTGACGCATCAATTTTGGCATCAATCGATGCTGATGGTGATGCGCTCAGTGGACAAGGCGATGAGCGGTTATCGCGCCGGTGTAGCAGGTGATCAGACCTTTTGGGGCGCAATGGGGCAAGCCGAAACTGCCTTCGATCGTTCCGGCTTTCCCGCCGACCGCTTTTCTCCTACAGTACCGGAGCCCCGGGTCGACCGACCCGCGGGCAAAACCTGAGAGATCCAGAAAAAGACCAAGAGGGAACGGCATCATGAACATCAGCAAACGTGGCGACCACCTGTTCGCGGCCGGGTTGTGGAAAGCGGTCGGCGACGTCGCGAAGTCAGTGCGCACGCAGGTCGGGGAATATAGCGAAGGCCGCGTGCTGGCCAGCGCGCTGTTCGAATTGCAGCGCGACCTGGGTGGCAGCGAATTCGACGTGACGATCAACCAGGGGCGGCCCGTTACGGGCTCCGATCCGCATTCGCTCCGGTTCGGCCAGGCTGTCAGGCGGTTCAGGCTGGACATGGAGGCGCTGGTGTTCGCGCTGAAACACCGACGCAGCATCGACGAGCGCGACCCGGGCCTGCGCACCGACGCGCTGACGCAGGCCAACAGCCAGCTTGCCACTGCCAAGCAGTACGCGATGCTCACGATCGGGCGGTTCTTCGATGCAGTCGTCGATCCCGACGTGCTCGACCAGATGCTCGCCAGCGATCCGAACACGCGTGCGCGGCGCTCGGCCACCGGCGCGGAGATCGCCACGACCCGGCTCAGGCTGGGCAGCCTGCGCTACCGGATCGTCGGCACCATTTCGCAGATGTGACGAAAACGGCCGGCCCGCGAAGCGCGGGGCGGCCGTCGAAGAGCGCAAGCGGGGCCGAACGCGCGGCTCCGCGCCGGCACGCGCCGAAGCGTGTGCCGGTTGACTGCCTGCCGCTTACTGCGGCCCCATCTTCTTGATCAGCACGTCGAGTTCCGCGACTTCGTCGTCGGTGAGGTCGACGAGCGGCGCACGCACCGGGCCCGCGTCATGGCCGACGAGCTTCGCGCCCGCCTTCACGATGCTGACCGCATAGCCTGCGCGGCGATTGCGGATCTTCAGGTACGGCAGGAAGAATTCGTCGATCAGGCGGCCGACCGTTGCGTGGTCGTCCTTCGCGATCGCTTCATAGAAGTCCATTGCCGTCTTCGGGATGAAGTTGAACACGGCCGACGAATACACCGGCACGCCGAGCGCCTTGTATGCGGCGGCATAGACTTCGGCCGTCGGCAGGCCGCCGAGATACGCGAAACGGTCGCCGAGGCGGCGGCGGATCGTCACCATGCTTTCGATTTCGCCCACGCCGTCCTTGAAGCCGATCAGGTTCGGGCAACGATCGGCGAGGCGCTCGAGCATGTCGGCGTTCAGCTTCGAATTCGCGCGGTTGTACACCACCACGCCGATCTTCAGTGCGCGGCACACCTGCTCGACGTGGTCGGCGATCCCTTCCTGGCTGGCTTCGGTCAGGTAGTGCGGCATCAGCAGCACACCGCTCGCGCCGAGGCGCTCGGCCTCCTGCGCATATTCGATCGCGACGCGCGTCGCGCCGCCCGCGCCGGCGAGGATCGGCACCTTGCCCTTGCAGGTTTCCGTCGCGACGCGGATCACGTCCGAATACTCGCGCTGCGTGAGCGAGAAGAATTCACCGGTGCCGCCGGCCGCGAACAGCGCGCTCGCACCGTACGGCGCGAGCCATTCCAGGCGCTCGGCGTAGGTGGACGGGCGGAAGCTGCCGTCGACGTCGAAATCCGTCAGCGGAAACGACAGCAGGCCGTGGGAGATGATCTGTTTGAGTTCTTGCGGTGAAGTCATGGTTGGGTCGTCCGTCTAGCGCGAGTGCTGGGTTCGTCGGGAACGGCATACGAGCCACATTGGCGATGTCGTTGTATGTCATCGTACAACGAGGGGAGGGGTGACGCAAGCGGTTTGCCGGCAGATAAATAGTAGGGTCTTTCCGGATAAGGGTTTACGCAGCATCGCCGGTTTGGGTCGAATGTCGTATGATGACTAACGATATAGTCGTTAGCCTTCAGGAATTCCGATGACTGCTTCCCCGCTCTACATTCGCGTGCATCCGGACGACAACGTCGCGATCGTCGTCAACGACGGCGGCTTGCCCGAGGGCGCGACCTTCGCCGACGGGCTGACGCTGCGCGAAGGCGTGCCGCAGGGGCACAAGGTCGCGCTGGTCGACCTCGCGGCCGGCGACCCGATCGTCCGCTACAACGTGGTGATCGGTTATGCGCTGGTCGAGCTGCGACGCGGCAACTGGGTCAACGAGCGCACGATGCGCATGCCCGAGCCGCCGGGGCTCGACGACCTGCCGCTCGCGACGCGCGCCGCGCCGCCGCTGCCGCCGCTCGAAGGCTATACGTTCGAGGGCTTCCGCAACGCCGACGGCTCGGTCGGCACGCGCAACATCCTCGCGATCACGACGACCGTACAGTGCGTGTCGGGCGTCGTCGAGCATGCGGTGAAGCGGATCAAGGCCGAGTTGCTGCCGCGCTATCCGAACGTCGACGACGTGGTCGGGCTCGAGCACACGTACGGCTGCGGCGTAGCGATCGACGCGCCCGACGCCGACATCCCGATCCGCACGCTGCGCAACATCAGCCTGAATCCGAACTTCGGCGGCGAGGTGATGACCGTGAGCCTCGGCTGCGAAAAGCTGCAGCCCGAGCGCCTGCTGCCGCCCGGCACGATTCCGGTCGCGGCGGACGGCGCGACGGACAACGGGGGTGTCGTGTGCCTGCAGGATGCCGCACACGTCGGCTTCAACTCGATGATCGACTCGATCATGAAGATGGCCGAATCGCATCTCGAGCGATTGAACCGCCGCCGCCGCGAGACGTGCCCGGCGTCGGATCTCGTCGTCGGCGTGCAGTGCGGCGGCAGCGACGCGTTCTCGGGGCTCACCGCGAACCCGGCCGTCGGCTTCGCGGCCGACCTGCTGGTGCGCGCGGGCGCGACGATCATGTTCTCCGAGGTGACGGAAGTGCGCGACGGCGTCGCGCAGCTCACGTCGCGCGCGGCGAACGAGGACGTTGCACGCGAGATCATCCGCGAGATGGACTGGTACGACCGCTACCTGCAGCGCGGCCGCGTCGATCGCAGCGCGAACACGACGCCCGGCAACAAGAAGGGCGGCCTGTCGAACATCGTCGAGAAGGCGATGGGGTCGATCGTGAAGTCGGGCAGCGCGCCGATCGCCGGCGTCGTGCGTCCTGGCGATCGCGCGAAGCAGAAGGGCCTGCTGTATGCGGCGACGCCTGCGAGCGACTTCATCTGCGGCACGCTGCAACTCGCGGCCGGGATGAACCTGCACATCTTCACGACCGGCCGCGGCACGCCGTACGGCCTCGCGCAAGTGCCGGTGATCAAGGTCGCGACGCGCAGCGATCTCGCGCGCCGCTGGCACGACCTGATGGATCTCGACGCGGGGCAGATCGCGACCGGCGCGGCCACGATCGAGGACACCGGCTGGGAACTGTTCCGGCTGATGCTCGACGTCGCGAGCGGCAAGCGCCGCACGTGGGCCGAGCAATGGAAGCTCGCGAATGCGCTGACGCTGTTCAATCCGGCGCCGGTGACCTGACGCGTCGGATCCGGACGGCAGACGGTGCGGGCGCCTGCGGGCGCCCGTTTGCATGGCGGCCGCGCATCCGCGGTTCGGCGCAGGCGTGCCGTTCGCGACCCGCGCGAATGTCTTACCTGTCACGTAATCGACCGCCCGCGTGAGTGCGGCGACGATAGGGGCACGCGGACACGACACGTTTGCAACCGCGTCCTCTCATCGACACAAGGAGCCTCGCCATGACCACCGCCCAATCCGCTTCGTCCGATCACGCCGACCTGATCGACCGCTACTTCGACGCCTGGAACGAACCCGACGTCGCGCGCCGCCGCGCGCTGATCGATGCGACCTACGCGAGCGACGCGGCGTATCGCGATCCGCTGATGACCGGCGACGGCCACGCGGGCATCGACGCGATGATCGCGGCCGTGCAGGCGCGTTTCCCTGCATTCCGCTTCCGCCGCACGACCGATGTCGACGGGTTCGGCCAGCACCTGCGGTTCTCGTGGGCGCTCGTGTCGCCCGACGGTGCGGCGATCGTGAAGGGTTCGGACTTCGGCACGGTCGACGCGTCGGGCCGCCTCGCGTCGGTCACGGGTTTCATCGACGAAATGCCGGCCGCGGCGTCGTGACGCGAGCGGCGCATGCCCAGCGGTCACCGGGATCGGGTAACGTTATGCGGTTTGTTCCTGATCCCGGAGACTAGCCGACATGCTGAAGAATCTCGACCCGCTGCTGCACGCCGACATCCTGCACACGCTGCGCGCGATGGGCCACGGTGACGAAATCGCGATCTGCGACGCGAATTTCCCGGCGGAATCCGTCGCGGAGCACACGGTGGTCGGCCGCGCGTTGCGGATCGACGGTGCCGACTCGGCGCGCGTTGTGCGCGCGGTGCTGTCCGTGCTGCCGCTCGATACGTTCGTCGACACGCCCGCGTGGCGGATGGAAGTCGTCGGCGACGGGGCGGCGGTGCCGCCCGTGCAGCGCGAGGTGCAGGCCGAGATCGACCGCGCGGAAGGGCGCGCGGTGCCGCTCGCGGGCCTCGACCGGTTCGCGTTTTACGAGCGCGCGCAGCAGGCTTATGCGGTGATCGTCACCGGCGAGCTGCGCGGCTACGGCTGCTTCATCTTCAAGAAGGGCGTGTTGTTGAGCGACGCGGGCTAAACGCCTTTTCCCACTCGCCACCTTCGGGCCGCCCGGTGGCCGCCGTGTAAAGATTTGCTACAACCTTTTTCTTGGACACGGCCGAAACTCTGTCTATGCTGGCCCATTTGCCGCGGGCCCCGCTGGGTCGCGCGGCGCCGAGTGGCCCGGGTGTGCTCCGGGCGGCCGGCCGAATTGCATACGAGGAGAGAGGCATGACGCGTTCCGTCGATTCCGGCGTCATTTTTTTCGCGCGCCTGGCGCTGGCGGCGTTGTTCCTGTGGGGCGGCGTGATGAAGCTGATCGGCTACGGCGATTTCATCGGTTACCTGCGTGGGCTGAACGTGCCGTTCGCCCAGTACGTGGCGCCGGTCGTGGTCGCGATCGAGGCGCTCGGCGGCCTGCTGCTGATCGTCGGCTACAAGGTGAAACCGCTCGCACTGCTGATGGCGTTCTATACGGTCGCGACCGCGATGGTCGGGCACAACTTCTGGGACGCGACGGACGCCGCGGTCCAGCACGACATGGTCATCCACTTCTGGAAGAACATCGCGATCGCCGGTGGCTTCCTGCTGCTGTTCGTCACGGGCGCGGGCGGCGCGAGCATCGATGCGCTGCGCCGGCCGAGTTCGTCGTACGGCAGCCTGCGCTGAGCGCGTAGCACGCCCACCGCTGAATTACCGCCGAAGCCAATACGAAAGGGCCGAATCCCGCATGTCGCGGGGTTCGGCCCTTTGTTCATGGATCGCCGGTGAGGGGTGCCGGCGACCGGTCACGCACCGCGATTGCTCGCCGTACGGGCGGCAACCGCCGGCGCACCGCCGCTCAGTGCGACGGATCCTCCTTCGCATCCTTCGAGAACTGCACGGCGATTGCGCCGAGCACGCAGATCGCGGCGACATACACGACCGGCGCGAGCGGATTCGACTTCATCATTAGCGACACGATCACTGGCGTGAGACCGCCGAAGATCGCATACGCGACGTTGTACGAGAACGAGATGCCCGAGAAGCGCACGACGGCCGGGAAGCTCCTGACCATCACGAACGGCACCGCGCCGATCGTGCCGACCATGAAACCTGCGATCCCGTAGTAGAGCGGCAGCGTCGACGCGTCGGCCGCGACCTGCACGAACAGCAGGTAGTAGCATGCAGCCAGCCCGAGGCCGCCGATGCCGAGCACGCGCTTCGCGCCGATCCAGCCTGCGAGCGAACCCGCGGTGATGCAGCCGGCCGTCAGGCACAGCGTCGCGATGCTGTTCGCGAACAGCGTCGTCGCGGGCGTCAGGTGGAACTGCTTCTGCAGCAGCGTGGGTGTCATCAGGATCACGACGACGATCGCGGCCGACAGCATCCACGTGAGCAGCATCGACACGATCACCGCGCGGCCATGGTCACGCAGCACCGCTTTCAGCGGAATTTCGGCCGCGAGCGCCTTCTTCGCTTTCATCTCGGCGAACACCGGCGTCTCATGCAGCCAGCGGCGCAGGTACACGGAGAACAGGCCGAACACGCCGCCGAGCAGGAACGGGATGCGCCACGCGAACGCGCCGACTTCGGCGGTCGAGTAACGGCTGTTGATGCCGGCGGCGACGAGCGAGCCGAGCAGGATGCCGGCCGTCAGGCCCGCGGTCAGCGTGCCGCAGGCGTAGCCGATGTGGCGCGACGGCACGTGCTCGGACACGAACACCCACGCGCCCGGCACTTCACCGCCGACCGCCGCGCCTTGCAGCACGCGGAACAGCAGCAGCAACACCGGCGCGAGGATGCCGATCGTGTCGTAGGTCGGCAGCAAGCCCATCAGCAGCGTCGGCACGGACATCATCAGCACGCTCAGCGTGAACATCCGCTTGCGGCCGAACAGGTCACCGAAGTGCGCCATGATCACGCCGCCGAGCGGGCGCGCGAGATAGCCGGCCGCGAAGATGCCGAACGTCTGCAACTGGCGCAGCCAGTCGGGAATGTCGTGCGGGAAGAACAGTTGTCCAATCGCCGGCGCGAAGAACACGAAGATGATGAAGTCGTAGAACTCGAGGGCGCCGCCCAGTGCGGCAAGGCCAAGGGTCTTGTAGTCGCTGCGCGTGAGCGCACGTTCGGCGGCGCGAGGCACGCCGCTCAATTCGGAAGCTTGCATGGTCAGGACGATCGGTTTTCGAATGTTGTTGTCGGTGCTGCGTCTCCAGGGCCCGCTATCGGCATGGACTGTCAAGGCGCGGCTTGCATCGTCGAAGCGTGCCGCGTGCCGGGTGAGGCACGAAACACGCACCACTGCACCGGGGTGGCGTGCGGCGGGGGCGATGCGTCAAAGCGGGTGGGAGGATTCTACAGGAGCGCAAAATGCGCGCGCGGGTGCGCGCCGAGGAACGCTTCGGATCACGAAGCCGAGGTCGAAGCCGAAGCAAAAGCGCGCGCGGCGCGGGCGGCCGGTGAGCCGCTGACGCGCCGCGCGGGGCAGGGTTTCGCGTATCAGTTGCCGGCGATCGTGTCGACCGGCTTGAACGCGCCGTGCTCGACCTTGTAGATCGTCACCGGCGCATCCTTCAGGTCGCCCTTCGCGTCGTACGCGATGCTGGGCGCCGACACGCCCTTGACCGACACCTTGCCGAGATACGGCGTGTACACCTTCGGGTCGGTCGAGTTCGCGTCCTTCATCGCGGTGAGCAGCGCGATCGTGCCGTCATACGAGTACGGCGAGTAGGTGATCACGTCTTCGTTGAAGCGCGCCTTGTAGCGTGCCGCGTAGCCGGCGAAGCCGGGCATCTTCTCCTTCGGCAGTCCGCCCATGTAGACGATCGCGCCTTCGGCCGCATCGCCGCCGACCTTCAGGAACGTCGGCGAGCGCGACATCTCGCCCGTCACGAACGCCGACTTCATCCCGAGCTGGCGCATCTTGCGGATCATCGGCGACGATTGCGCGTCGCCGCCGCCGTAGAAGATCGCGTCCGGGTTCATCCCCTTGAGGTTGGTCAGGATCGCGGAGAAATCGAGCGCCTTGTCGTTCGTGAAGTCGCGCTTGATGATCGTGCCGCCCGCCGCCTCGACGGCCTTTGCGAATTCGTCGGCGATGCCCTGGCCGTAGGCCGTGCGGTCGTCGATGATCGCGATGCGCTTGAAGCGCAGCGTCTTCACCGCGTACGTGCCGACGATGCGGCCCGCCTGCGCGTCGCTCGTCAGCAGCCGGTAGGTCGTCTTGTAGCCGCGCGCCGTGTATTGCGGCGACGTGGCCATCGAGATCTGCGGCAGCCCCGCGCGATCGTACAGGTCGGACGCGGGAATGCTCGTGCCCGAGTTGAAGTGCCCGATGATCCCGCGGACGTTGTCGTCGATCAGCCGCTGCGCGACGGTCGTGCCGGTGCGCGGGTCGGCCTGGTCGTCCTGCGAATCGAGCTGGAACGTGACGGGCTTGCCGCCGATCGTCGGACGCGTCGCGTTGAAATCGGCGATCGCGAGTTGCACGCCCTTCTGCATGTCCGTGCCGTAGTTCGACTGCGGGCCGGTCAGCGGTGCGGCGAAACCGATCTTGACGACGTCGGCGGCAATGGCGCGCGCGCCCGACAGTGCGCAGGCAGCGGCCAGCGCGACGTGCGATACCTTCAGCTTCACTTTCACTTCCCCTTGATGGCGTGGTTGGGCCGCCGCCGGCTGGCGGGCCGGCGCCGGTAAACCGGGCGAGACGGTTCGGTCGGCAGGCCGATGCGAGGGCCGTGCGTGCTTGCCGCGTGCTGCCCGGGCTGTGCCGGAATCGGCGTGCGTGATGGCCGATGCTGCAGGCCGTGCACGCCGATTGCTGCCGCGGCGGGTGGTCGTCTCGTGACCGTGAAGCAAAGTCTAGGTAGCGAAAATGCGTGCGTCTTGCGCGTTCGGTGCGCGGCCGGCGACGATATCGGCATATCGTCGATAACCCTGATATGTGCCGATATCGTCACGCCGAATGCGCAAACGCGCCAAGACGCGGGTGGCCGGCATTTTTAGGATGGTGGATTCGGGTGCGGGTTGCCGGGGCGTCGACGCAGCATGTCCGCAGCGACAGAAGCGGAAGCGCGGCCGGCTGCGTACGCGCATCGAAGTGGTTGTGCGCACAACCTGTAGCGCCGGCCGACGCTGGCTGATCGGCATGCACGATGCGACCGGCCGCTCCCGCCGGTTTGCCCGCCTCGCGATCGGCACGACGCGATCGAAGGGGCGCTTCTATAATCGACGCCATCTGCCACTCGCCATGCGGTTGCCGGGATGACGACCTTGCTTGCCGTACCGCCCATGAGCCTGTCCGAACCATTGCGCTACCAGCCCGACAACGCCGATCTCGGCGCGATGCTTGCGCATTTCCGCCTGCTCGAACCGGTGTTCGATGCGCTGCCGGACGTCGCGTTCTTCGTGAAGGATGCGAGCGGCCGCTACGCGATCGTCAATCGCACGCTGGCGATGCGCTGCGGCTACAAGGACAAGCGCGACCTGCTCGGCAAGACGGCCGATGAAGTGTTTCCGCGCCGCTTTGGCCGCAGCTATTTCGAGCAGGACATGGCGACGATCAATGCCGGCCAGCAGCTGATCGATCAGCTCGAGCTGCATCTGTATCCGGGTCGCCAGCCGGGCTGGTGCCTGACCTGCAAGGAGCCGTTGCGCGACGCGGCGGGTAAGGTCGTCGGCCTCGCCGGCATCTCGCGCGACCTGAAGGCGCACGAAGGCTCGCATCCGGCGTACAGCAAGCTCGCGGATGTGGTCCAGCACATCCAGGATCACTACGTGCAGCCGCTGAACCTGAAGCAGCTCGCGCAGATGGCCGGGATGTCGGTGGCGCAGCTCGAACGCTACTTCCACAAGGTGTTCCACCTGACGCCGCGCCAGGTGCTGCTGAAGACGCGGCTCGATGCGGCCACCGCACTGCTCGTCACACACGACAAGGTGACCGATGTCGCGGCGCTATGCGGCTATACGGATCACAGCGCGTTCACGCGCCAGTTCAAGGCGACGGTCGGCGTGACGCCGACGGAATACCGGTTGATGCTGCAGGAGCGGGCAGGGTGACGCGACACGCCGAAAGGGCCGGCGAGTCGCTGGGATCGGGGGTGATGCGGGAAAACGGGAAAGGGTGAAAACGGCGGCTCAGCGGTAGCCGAGCCCTTTCAGGACGGCGGTGCCGTCTTCGGTGAGCCGGAAGCTGGGTGTCGTATCGGCGTCGAGCTTGACCATCTCGACGAGGCCGGCTTCCTGCAGCGCGGGCAGCTCGGGTTTGGCGTTCGCGCCGATCGGGGCATGCAGCAGCACGAGCAGCGTCGCGATTTCATGATGACTGAGCAGGCGGCGCAGCATCGTCTTCTTTACAGGGGGCGCGGCCTGGCGGCCCGCGGGTGCATCTACGGCGCTCATCGCTTTCCTCCTTTTCAAGATAACCATTGGGTACTGGTTGCGGATGGTGCCGTCGAAGACTTAAGCGATTCTTAAAACCGCGGCGGGCGACGGGATGCTGCGCTGCGGTATGGGTTACGGGATGTAACGCCATATGGAATGCGGTTTCCGGCTCGATCGCGGTGAGCCGCGCGGGCGGGTGCGCCGCCGCGCGATTCACCACGATGGTGCGCGTGGGATGTGGCCCTTTGAGGCAACCGCAGGCTGCGAATGCGATTCGGCCCCGAAATCCCGGTTCAGTTCCTTCCCTTATTTCCTGCGCTGCGCCTGTGCGGCGAGCCGCACGGCCGCGTTCGTCGCGCCGTAGCCGTCGTATCCGCCGCGCCGCTCGACGATCTCGAGCGAGAAGCGGTTGTCGACCAGTTCTGTATACGCGTGCAGGAACTCACCGCCGTGTTCGTCGCGGTCGTACAGCAGGTGATGGGTGCTCAGCGTGTCGATCAGCTCGTCCGGCAGCGCGTAGCGGGCGGCGAGATCGTCGTAGTAGTTCGGCGGAATGCGCAGGAACGGAATGCCGTCGGCCGCGAACGCGGCGATCGTCTTCACGATGTCGTCGGTGCGGAATGCGACGTGGTTCAGCCCCGTGCCGTGGTAGCGGTCGAGCGATTCGGCGACCGCTGTGTGACGGTCGACCGACGCGTTCAGCGCGATCCGCACCGAACCGTCGGAGCTACGCACCGCTCGGCTGCGCATCAGCCCGTACGGGTCGGGCACGAGCCAGCTGCGTTCGGCCTCGAAGCCGAACGCGGTCTTGAAGAACAGGATCCACGTATCGAGCGCGTCGGCCGGCAGCGCGAGGCATACGTGGTCGATGCCCGTCAGCGGCCCGACTTCGCTCGGGCCGTCGATGTCGGTCAGCACGAAGTCCGATTCGTACAGCGTCGGCGCGTTCGGCGCTTCGTCGACGAAGTATTCGAGGCTGCCGTCCGGCGCCTGCACGCTCGGCAGCACGCGTTCGTTCGGCCCGACGCGGCCGGAGAAGGGCGCATAGCCGAAGCCGGCCGCGCGGTCGAACGCCACTTTCGCGTCGTCGACGCGGAATGCCGATGCACACAGCGACAGCCCGTGCTGCTGGAAGAACGCATCGGCGAACGAGTCGCGCTCCGCGTTCAGCACGATCGACGCGGCGCCGTGCTGGAACAGTGTCACGTCCTTCGACCGATGCCGGCCCGCGAGCCGGAAGCGCATCCGGCCGAGCCATTCGCCGACGGTCGCCGCCGCCTGCGCGTCCACAGCGAATTCGATGAACTGGAACCCGACGTGCGCGGGCGGCGCCGGCGGCGCGAACAGCGGCTGGCTGGCGGCCGGCGCGCGGCCGTCCTGCGCGAGCCGCTCGCGCGTCAGTTCTTCCAGATAGAGCAGCGAGCGATGGCCGTCGGCGGCCGTGATCGCGGTCGGCGCCGCGCGGAAGCCGTCGTTGAAGATCTCGAGCGACAGCGGCCCCGTATAGCCCGACTCGATCACACGCGCGGTGAAGCGTGCGAGGTCGAAGTCGCCCTGGCCCGGGAACGAGCGGTAGTGGCGGCTCCATTCGAGCACGTCCATCGCGAGCTTCGGCGCATCGGCGATCTGCACGAACGCGATCCGGTCGCCGGGGATGTCGGCGATCGCATCCGGCGAATCGTCGAGCGACAGCGTGTGGAAGCTGTCGAGCGCCAGGCCGAGATGCGGGCTGTTCACGGCATTCACGAGTGTCCACGCATGGCCGTAGCGCTTCACGGCGCGGCCCCACGCGAGTGCTTCGTACGCGGCGACCACGCCGGCCTGCCGCGCGGCTTCCGCGAGTGCGCCGAGCTGGTCGACGAGCAGCCCGTCGTCGGCGATCGTGTCGGCCGACACATTGCTGCACACCAGGATGCGGTCGGTGCCGAGCGCATGCATCACGTCGAACTTGCGCTTGATCCGGTCGAGGTTGCGGGCGAGCTGGGCCGGGCTCACGCCTTCGAAGTCGCGAAACGGCTGGAACAGCACGATGTCAAGGCCGAGATCGGCGGCCATGCGCCGGACGTCGGCCGGCGATCCATCGAAATAGACGAGATCGTTTTCGAAGATTTCCACGCCGCCGAAGCCTGCGGCCTGGATGGCGGCGAGTTTCTCGGCGAGCGTGCCGGACAGTGACACGGTGGCGATCGAGCGCTGCATGGGCGAATCCTGCGGATGAGCGGGGCATGGCGTCGGTCGAACCGATCCTGAATGAACCAGTCGTTGAATTTCTGGCGCACACCATATCCCGAATTTACTGGGCTAGTGATGCGTATTGTACAAACTAACTAGGTGGTACAAATTAGCGAAAACCCGAAAAGACAGCTTGCCTTCCCGGGCGCACACTAGCGCCAAATTCCGATGTCTTCGGGGCGATGCCGGTCACGGTCCGCCCCTGTTTTAGGAGCAGAATCACCATGAGCAAGCACAAGGTGCTGGTGCTGAACGGCCCGAACCTGAATCTGCTGGGGACCCGCGAGCCCCATATCTACGGCGCGGAAACGCTCGCCGACGTCGAGCAGCGCTGCCGCACGGCGGCCGAGGGGCTCGGGCTGGAAATCGACTTCCGTCAATCGAACGCCGAGCACCAGCTGATCGACTGGCTGCATGCCGCGCGTCACGACACGCACGGCATCGTGATCAATCCGGCCGCCTATACGCATACGTCGGTGGCGCTGGCCGACGCGCTTTCCGCGATCGCGAAGCCCGTGATCGAAGTGCATATCTCGAACGTGCATCGCCGCGAGGCGTTCCGTCACCATTCTTATGTGTCGGCGGTGGCCGAAGCCGTGATCTGCGGCTGCGGCACCGAAGGCTACGTGTTCGCGCTGCAGCGTCTGGCGACGCTGTTCGCGCAGGGAGCCGCACGATGAGCCGCCCGTCGTTTCTGATCGGCCTGATCGGCCAGGGCATCGGCGGCTCGCTGTCGCCCGCGATGCACGAGGAAGAAGGATTCCGCCAGGGGTTCGGCTATGTCTACCGGCGCATCGACCTCGACGCGCTCGGCGTGACCGTCGACGCATTGCCGCAACTGCTCGATGCCGCGCAGCGGATGGGCTACAACGGTCTGAACATCACGCATCCGTGCAAGCAGCGCGTGATCGAGCACCTCGACGCGCTGTCGGACGATGCGCGTGCGCTCGGCGCGGTGAACACCGTGCTGTTCAAGGACGGCAAGCGGATCGGCCACAACACCGACTGGTCGGGCTTCGCGAAATCGTTTCGCCGCGGGTTGCCGGGCGCATCGCTCGAACGCGTCGTCCAGCTTGGCGCGGGCGGCGCGGGCGCGGCCGTTGCACACGCGGCGCTGCAGATGGGCGCGGCCGAACTGACGATTTTCGATGTCGACGGCACGCGCGCCGCTGCGCTCGCGGCCGAGCTGCAGCAGCGCTTCCCCGCGGCACGCGTCGTGCAGGGCGGCGATCGCGCGGAGGCGATGCGCGCCGCAACGGGCCTGATCCACGCGACGCCGACCGGCATGGCCAAGCATCCGGGCCTGCCGTTGCCGGCCGAACTGCTCCACGCGGGCATGTGGGTGGCCGACATCGTGTACTTCCCGCTCGAAACCGAACTGATCCACGCGGCGCGCGCGGCCGGCTGCGCCACGTTGCCGGGCGGCGGGATGGCCGTCTACCAGGCGGTCGACGCGTTCGAGATCTTCACCGGACGCACGCCCGACGCCGAGCGGATGTTCAATCACTTTCAGTCGCTCGTCGCGCGCTGACCCCCTTCCAGAAAGAGAGACCAGGAGACGACCATGCAGCACACCACCCACACGAGCGCCGCGCCGGCGCAGGCGTCCGGCACCGTCCGGCGCACCTCGGCGCGCTACAAGATTCTCGCGCTGCTCGCGATCGGCACGATGATCAACTATCTCGACCGCACCGTGCTGGGGGTGGCTGCGCCGCAGCTCACCAAGGAGCTCGGCATCAACGCGGCCGTGATGGGCATCATGTTTTCCGCGTTTTCGTGGACGTACGTGGCCGCGCAGGTGCCCGGCGGCCTCTTTCTCGACCGTTTCGGCAGCAAGGTCACTTACTACTGGTCGATGACGCTGTGGTCGCTGTGCACGTTCCTGCAGGGCTTCGTGCCCGGCGTCGCGACGCTGCTCACCTGTCGTCTCGGCCTGGGCATCGCGGAGGCGCCGTGCTTTCCGACCAACAGCCGCGTCGTCGCGACGTGGTTCCCGCAGAACGAGCGTGCGATGGCGACGGGTACCTACACCGTCGGCGAGTACATCGGCCTCGCGTTCTTCAGCCCGGTGCTGTTTGCGCTGATGGGGGCATTCGGCTGGCGCTCGCTGTTCTGGGTCGTCGGCGCGATCGGTATCGTGTTCGGCCTCGTCTGGTGGAAGTTCTATCACGAGCCGCGCAACCATCCGGGCGCGAATTCGGAGGAGCTGGCCTATATCGAGGCGGGCGGCGGCCTGGTGCACGGCGTGCGCAAGGACGGCGACAAAGGTGGCAAGGGCGCCAAGGGCGAACAGAAGGCATTCAGCTGGGCGATGGCCGGCAAGCTGCTGAAGAAGCGCCAGCTCGCGGGCATCTGCCTCGGTCAGTTCGCCGGCAACTCGACGCTCGTGTTCTTCCTGACCTGGTTCCCGACCTACCTCGCCACCGAGCGCCACATGGGCTGGCTGAAGATCGGTTTCTTCGCGGTGATGCCGTTCATCGCCGCGTCGGTCGGCGTGATGTTCGGCGGGATCTTCTCCGACTGGCTGCTGCGCCGCGGCAAGTCCGCGAACCTCGCGCGCAAGCTGCCGATCATCGCGGGCCTGCTGCTCGCGTCGACGATCATTCTCGCGAACTACGTGCAGAGCAACGAGGCCGTGATCGCGATCATGTCAGTTGCATTCTTCGCGCAGGGGATGGCGGCACTCGGCTGGACGCTCGTGTCGGACATCGCGCCGGACGGCCTGCTCGGCGTCACGGGCGGCATCTTCAACTTCGCGGCGAACCTTGCCGGGATCGTCACGCCGCTCGTGGTCGGTTTCATCGTCGCGTCGACCGGGTCGTTCGTCGGCGCGCTTGTGTTCATCGGTGTGATCGCGCTGGTTGGCGCGGCGTCGTACATCTTCGTGGTCGGCGACATCAAGCGGATCGAGCTGTAAGCACCGGCTCCACGCACATCCAGTGCGTTCGCCCGGCAGCCGCAAGGCCGCCGGGCTTTTTTGTTTGCGCGTGCCGGCGGGTCTGCCGGCTGACGTCGTACCGCGCTTATGCGCGCTGCACGGCGATGCCGAGCGACTCGACCGCCTGTGCGATTGCCGCGACCGCGCGCCGGATATCGTTCGAATCGATCGCGCCGATGCAGCCGACGCGGAACGTCTCGAGCTGCGTGAGCTTGCCCGGATACAGGATGAAGCCCGCATCGCGCACTGCGTCGTAGAAGCGGCGGAAATCGTAGGCCGGGTGGTCGGGCGCGTGGAACGTGACGATCACCGGCGCCTGCACGCTCGCATCGAGGAACGGCGTGAAGCCGAGCGCGTGCATCGATTCGACCAGCGTCCGGCAGTTGTCCACATAGCGCGCGCCGCGCGCCGGCTGGCCGCCTTCGGCGAGATACTGGTCGAGCGCGGCGCGCAGCGCGGCGATCACGTGCGTCGGCGGCGTGAAACGCCACTGGCCTGTCTTGCGCAGATACGCGTACTGATCGTGGAGATCGAGCGCGAGCGACGGCGAGTTGCCTTCGCTCGCGTCGAGTGCGTCGCGCCGCACGATCGCGAATCCCATCCCTGGCACACCTTCGAGGCATTTGCCGCTCGCGGAGATCAGTGCATCGATGCCGCTGCCGGCCAGCTTGATCGGCAGCGCGCCGAACGAGCTCATCGCGTCGACGATCAACCGCTTGCCGTGGCGCCGGCACACGGCGGCGATGTCGTCGAGCGGGTTCAGGATGCCGGCGCTCGTCTCCAGATGCACCTGCGCGACGTGCGTGATGCGCGGCTCGCGCGCGAACGCGGCTTCGATCGCGGCCGGATCGACGGCGGCGTCCTCGCCGAACGGCAACGCGATCGCTTCGATACCGAGCCGCCCGAGGATCTTCAGGATGCGCGCGCAGTACGCGCCGTTGTCGGGCACCAGCACGACGCCGTCGCGCGGCACCAGCGTGCCGAGCGCCGCTTCGACCGAGAACGTGCCGCTGCCTTGCATCGGCACGCACACGTACTCGTCGCCGCCGTGCGCGATCGCGACGAGATCCGCGCAGACGCTGGCCGTCAGTTCATTGAAAGCGGCATCCCACGAGCCCCAGTCATGTTGCATTGCGTGGCGGGTTGTGGCGGACGTGGTGAGCGGGCCGGGCGTAAGAAGAATCGGATCGGACATGGTTTTCCTCTGCAAAGGTAGGAAGAAACGCCGGGCGGCATTTCTGAATGACTTGCATGATATTGGCAAAATGTGTCATTTTTTGGAAATTGTGGCATTCGTCACGGGTTTGTCATCGAACGCTGTGATCCTTCGCTTGCCGCGCAAAACCTAACCTCAGCGCGGCGGCGAGGCGGGCCGTCGATCGGCCTTGCCCGGAGATAACAGGAGAGCCGGATCGTGCCCCCGGCCATTTGGTGTTCCGCCTACGGAGAAGTCAGATGACACTGCAGAAACCCTCGCGCGCCGCTGCCGGCGCGTTCCGCAAGCTTGCGCTGGCCGCCAGCGTCGCCGGTCTGATGGGCGCCGCGTTGCCCGCCCATGCGGCGAGCGCGGTCGTGCTGTATACGGCAGATGGTCTCGAGAACCTCTATCGCGATGTGCTGCCGGCCTTCGAGAAGAAGGAAGGTGTCAAGGTCAACATCGTGACGGCGGGCAGCGGTGAAGTCGTCAACCGCGCGAACATCGAGAAGAACTCCCCGAAGGCCGACGTGATCGTCACGCTGCCGCCGTTCATTCAGCAAGCCGGCCAGATGGGCCTGCTGCAGCCGTACCAGAGCGTGAACTACAAGAACGTGCCGGCCATCGCGAAGGCTGAAGACGGCACGTGGGCAACGTTCGTGAACAACTACTTCTCGTTCGCGATCAACCCGGACGTCGTGAAGAACCAGCCGAAGACGTTCGCCGACCTGCTGTCGCCGGCCTACGCCGGCAAGGTCGCGTATTCGAACCCGGCCACGGCCGGCGACGGGATGGCCGTGCTGATCCTGACGACGTCGCTGATGGGCGAGGACAAGGCGTTCGACTACCTGGCGAAGCTGTCGCAGAGCGTGAAGTTCCACACGAAGGGCACGGGCTACCTGAACGTGCTGCTGTCGCGTAACGAAATCAGCGTCGCGAACGGCGACCTGCAGATGGACCTCGACGATGCCGAACACGGCGCGCTGTCCGTCAAGCCGATCTTCCTGGCCGCGAAGGATGGCGACCAGCCGACCACGTTCCAGCTCCCGTACGGCATCGGCCTGATCAAGAGCGGCCCGAACCAGGACGCCGGCAAGAAGCTGATCGACTACCTGATGTCGACGGAAGTGCAGTCGAAGGTGCCGGACATGTACGGTATCCCGGGCCGCACGGACGTGCCGCTGGCCGGCAAGAACGGCGAAGCGGTCAAGAAGGCGATCGCGGGCGTGAAGCTGATCCCGGTCGACTGGACCCAGGTGATGGCGAAGAAGCCGGTGTGGATCGAGCGCTGGAAGAAGGACGTGATCGGCAGCTCGGGCAAGCAGCTCGACGTCGTCAAGCCGAAGTGATCGGCGCACGCCGCCTGTATTTGTGAGCAAGAGGATGAACCCGGTGGAAACCACCCTGACCCATCCCGGCGCATTCGGCGCCGCCGAACCGCAAGCAACGCTGCGGTCCGGCGCGCCGGGCGGCGTGCAGATCGAACACCTGAGCGTGCGCTACGGCGCACGCACGGTGCTGGAAGATCTGTCGCTGTCGATCGGTGCCGGCGAATTTCTGACCGTGCTCGGCAAGAGCGGCTGCGGCAAGACCACGCTGCTGCGCTTCATCGCCGGGTTCGTGAAGGCCGATGGCCTGACCGGCACGCTGACCGTTGCCGGACGCGACCTGACCTATGCGCCGCCGCACAAGCGCAATCTCGGTCTGCTGTTCCAGAATTACGCGCTGTTCCCGCACCTGTCGGTGTTCGAGAACGTCGCATTCGGGCTGCGCGCCCGCGGCATGGCGTCGTCGGAAGTGACGCGCCGCGTCGCCGACGCGCTGAAGCTCGTGCAGCTCGGCGATGCGGGCCATCACCTGCCCGCGCAACTGTCGGGCGGGATGCAGCAGCGTGTCGCACTGGCGCGCGCGCTCGTGATCGAGCCGGACGTGCTGCTGCTCGACGAGCCGCTGTCGGCGCTCGACGCCAACCTGCGTGCATCGGTGCGCAGCGAACTGAAGGCGCTGCACGAGCGCCTGCCGAACCTGACCGTCGTCTGCGTGACGCACGACCGCGACGACGCGCTTGTGCTGTCCGATCGCGCGCTGCTGATGCGCGACGGCCATATTGCGCAGCTCGGCACGCCGCAGCAGTTGTACGACGCGCCGCAGGACGGCTACGTCGCACGCTATCTCGGCCCGGCGAACCTGCTGCCGCCGCACGTGATCTTCCCGCTCGGCGATCCGCGCCACGAAGTGCGCGGCAAGGTGGCCTGCGTGCGCCCCGAGCGCCTGACCGTGATGCCGCCCGCTGCGGGCGGGCTGCACGGCACGGTGTCGTCCGTCGAATGGCAGGGCGCGGACCTGTCGATCGCGGTCACGATCGATGCGGCCCCCGACGAACCCGTACGCGTCACGATGCAACGCGGCCGCGGTGCGGCTCCCGAGCGCGGTGCGCGCGTTTCCCTGCATTGCGAGGCAGACGATGTCGTCCTTATCGAGCCCTGAAGCCGGCCTGCCGCCGCACGTGCTCGCGTCGGCCGCCGCGCACGCCGCCGCCGCGCGGCGCCGCAAGCGCATGGGCGACCTGCACCTGGCCGCGCTCGCGATCCTCCTGCTGGGCCCGCTCGTCGTCTATCCGCTGGTGCGGCTCGTGCTGCTGAGCGTATCGGGCGACCACGGGCTGAGTTTTGCCGCGTACCGCACGTTCTTCGGCAACCCCGACACGCGCGACGTGATGCTGACGACGCTCGGCGTGCTGTTCGCGAGTGCCGGCACCGCGTCGGTGCTCGGCGTGCTGCTGGCTGCGCTGCTGTTCTTCAAGCCGTTTCCGGGCGCGTCGCTCGTTACGCGCTTCCTGGAGCTGTACGTTGCGTTCCCGTCGTTCCTCGTCGCGTTCACGCTGATCTTCCTGTACGGCTCGCAGGGCTCGATCAGCATCGCGCTGCAGCACCTGTTCCATCTCGAGAATCCGCCGCTCGATTTCCTGTTCGGCATTGGCGGCGTGATCCTCGCGCAGACCGTGTTCTATACGCCGTTCGTGGTGCGGCCGACGCTCGCGTCGTTCGCGACGCTCGACCTGCGGCTGATCGAAGCCGCGCGCAGCCTCGGCGCGTCCGGCTGGATGCTCGCCCGCCGCGTCGTGCTGCCGATCGCGTGGCCGGGTATCGCCGCCGGCACCGTGCTGTGCTTTCTGCTGACGTTGAACGAATTCGGGATTCTGCTGGTGCTCGGCAGCGCGCGGCTCGTGACGCTGCCGGTCGCGATCTACAGCAGCGCGACCGTCGACCTCGACCTGCCGACCGCGTCGGCCGGCGCGGTCGTGATGCTCGCGCTGTCGCTGGCGCTGTATGCGGTTTATCGCCGGGTGAACCGGCGTGCGACGGGAGGGAACGATGTCCGCTGAATTTCGTATCGGGCAAGCCGTACCGCGCCACCAGATCGGCTGGGGCGACACGGTGCTCAAGCATGCGTCGCGCGCGGCGCTCGCGCTGGCCGCGTTCGCGTGCTTCTGGTTGTTCGTGTTGCCTGTCGTCGTCGTCGCGCTGTCGAGCGTGTCGACGCAGTGGTCTGGCACGATTTTGCCGGCCGGCTACAGCCTGCGCTGGTTCGAGCGGCTCGGGTCGCCGGAATACGACGCGCTGCTGACGAGCCTGGAAATCGGCTTCGGCGTGTCGGCAGTCGGCACGATCCTCGGGCTGTGGCTTGCGCTGGCGCTCGAAGGGCGCGACCGGCGCGGCCTCGGCGCGGTGGTCGACGCGCTCGTGATGGTGCCGAACGGCGTGCCGAGCGTCGTGCTCGGGCTTGCGGTGCTGATCGCGTATCACCAGAAGCCGGTCGACCTGTCGAGCTCGGCGGCGATCGTCGTGCTCGTGCAGCTCGCGCTGATTTTGCCGTTCTGCTATCGCTGCGCGGCCGCCGCGCTGCGTCCGGAACTGACCGTGCTGCGCGAAGCCGCGGCGAGCCTCGGTGCGCCGCCTGCGATGGTGCTGCGCCGCGTGCTGCTGCCGCAACTCGTGCCGGCGCTGCGCGCGAGCCTCGCGCTCGGCTTTGCGCTGTCGCTCGGTGAGCTCGGCGCGACGCTGACGGTGTATCCGCCCGGCTTCGCGACCGTGCCGATCGTCGTGATCGGCCAGGTGGAGCGCGGTTACTACCTTCCGGCATCGGCGCTGTCGCTGCTGATGCTCGGCGCGTCGCTCGCGGCGCTGCTGCTGATCGCTGCGCGCGTGCCGCGCGGCAAGCGGGTGGCATCATGAACGCCGCGTTCGCATTGCGCCAACCGGGTGAAGCGTCGGCAGCCGGCGCTTCGACGGATCTCGCGGGACGTTCCGTCGACGTCAACGGCCGGCACTACCGGCTGCCGGTCGAGCCGACCGTCGTCGTCTGCGTCGACGGCTGCGAGTACGACTATCTCGAACGGGCGGTGGAAGCGGGCGTCGCGCCGTTCATCGGCCGGATGATCGCGGAAGGCACGGCCTGGCGCGGCGATTGCGTCGTGCCGACCTTCACCAACCCGAACAACCTGTCGATCGTCTGCGGCGTTCCGCCGTCGGTCCACGGGATCTGCGGCAACTATTTCTGGGATCCGGCCGCCGACGGCGGGCGCGGTGCCGAAGTCATGATGAACGACCCGGCCTACCTGCGGGCCGGCACGCTGCTCGCGGCGGCGTCCGACGCCGGTGCGCGGGTCGCCGTCGTGACGGCGAAGGACAAGCTGCGCCGGCTGCTCGGCTGGCAACTGAACGGCATCTGCTTTTCGGCCGAGAAGGCTGCGCAGGCGAATCTCGCGGAAAACGGGATCGTCGACGTGCTCGACTGGGTGGGCCTGCCGTCGCCGGACGTCTACAGCGCGGCGTTGTCCGAATTCGTGTTCGCGGCCGGCGTGCGGCTTGCGCAGACGCGCCAGGTCGACCTGATGTACCTGTCGACCACCGATTACGTGCAGCACAAGTGCGAGCCGGGCAGTGCCGGCGCGAACGCGTTCTACGCGATGATGGACGGCTATCTCGCGCAGCTCGACGCGCTCGGCTGGGTGATCGGGCTCACGGCCGATCACGGGATGAACGCGAAGCACGATCCCGCGACGGGCCGGCCGAACGTCATCTATCTGCAGGACGCATTCGATGGCTGGTACGGCGCGCAGGCTGCGCGCGTGATCCTGCCGATCACGGATCCGTACGTCGTGCACCACGGCGCGCTCGGTTCGTTTGCGACCATTTATCTGGCGCCGGGTGTCGACCGGGCGGAGGCGATGTGGCGCGTCGGCAGTCTCGACGGCGTCGAGCTCGTGCTCGACAACGCGGAAGCTGCCGCACGTTTCGAGCTGCCGGCCGACCGGATCGGCGATCTCGTCGTGATCGGCCGCCGCGACATGACGCTCGGCACGCGCGAGCGCGAACACGATCTGTCGGGTCTTACGGTGCCGCTGCGTTCGCATGGCGGCGTGTCGGAGCAGGAAGTGCCGCTGCTGTTCAATCGCCGTATCGAGCCGCTCGATCCCGCGCGTCGCCCGCGCAACTTCGACGTGTTCGATTTCGTGCTGAACCGGGTCGCGACATGATGGCTCATCCCCGACACGATCACCCGGCGTTCCGTGCAGAGGCGCTGCGCTGGTGCGGCACGCGCGCGACGCGGGAACGCACGCTCGACGTCATGGACCCATACACGGGCACGCGCGTCGGTACGGTGCCGCTGGCGAGCGTCGACGACGTGCGCGCGGCATTCGACTACGCGATGGCGTACCGGCCGAAGCTCACGCGTTACGAGCGCTCGCAGATCCTCGAACGCGCGGCCGCGCTGTTGCGCGAGCGTACCGAGGAAGCGTCCGACCTGATCACGCTCGAATCGGGCCTGTCGAAACAGGACTCCCGCTACGAGATCGGTCGCGTCGCCGATGTGCTGAAGTTTGCGGCGATCGAGGCGCTGCGCGACGACGCGCAGAGTTTCTCGTGCGACCTGACGCCCCACGGCAAGGCGCGCCGCGTGTTTTCGCAGCGGCAGCCGCTCGACGGTGTGATCGTCGCGATCACGCCGTTCAATCATCCGATGAACCAGGTGGCGCACAAGATCGCGCCGGCGATCGCGACCAACAACCGCGTGATCGTGAAGCCGTCGGAGAAGGTGCCGCTGTCGGCGTTCTACCTGGCCGATCTGCTGGTCGAAGCCGGACTCCCGGAGCCGATGCTGCAGGTGCTGACCGGCGATCCGCGCGAGATCGCGGACGAACTTGTCACGCATCCGCATGCGTCGCTAATTACCTTTACGGGCGGCGTGGCGATCGGCAAGGCGATTGCCGCGCGGGCCGGCTACCGCCGCATCGTGCTGGAACTGGGCGGCAACGATCCGCTGATCGTTCTCGACGATGCTGATCTCGAACGCGCGACGTCGCTGGCGGTGCTCGGCTCGTACCGGAATTCGGGCCAGCGCTGCACGGCCGTCAAGCGGATGCTGGTGCAGCGTTCGATCGCGCCCGCCTTCACCGAGTTGCTGGTCGAGAAGACGCGCGCATGGAAGTACGGCGATCCGTTCGATCCCGCGAACGAAATGGGCACGGTGATCGACGAGGAAGCGGCGCGGCTGTTCGAGGCGCGTGTCGACGAAGCGGTCGCGCAGGGCGCGCGCCTGTTGACCGGCAACGTGCGGCGCGGCGCGCTGTATGCGCCGACCGTGCTCGACAACGTCGATCCGTCGATGACGATCGTGCGCGAGGAGACCTTCGGCCCGGTATCGCCGGTGATCACGTTCGACACGATCGACGACGCGATCCGGATCAGCAACGGAACGGCGTTCGGGCTATCGTCGGGCGTTTGTACGGACAGTACGGCGGCGGTCGTGCGGTTCGTGAACGAGCTGAACGTCGGCACGGTGAATGTATGGGAAGTGCCTGGCTACCGGATCGAGCTGTCGCCGTTCGGCGGGATCAAGGATTCGGGGCTCGGTTACAAGGAAGGCGTTCAGGAGGCGATGAAGAGCTTCACGAACCTGAAGACGTTTTCGCTGCCTTGGGAGTGAACGAATGGCATTGACGGTGGAAGAGATCGACGGGTTGTATCGCGAGCATGGCCATGTGGCCTATAGCGGCGAGCCGGTCACGCAGCTCGAGCATGCATTGCAGAGCGGATTGCTGGCGGAAGAGGCGGGAGCTGCCGACGCGCTGGTCGCGGCGGCATTCCTGCACGATCTCGGGCATCTGCTGAATCGCCAGGGCGAGACGCCGAGCGCGCGCGGGATCGACGATCTGCATCAGTATTACGTGCTGCCGTTCCTGCGGCCGCTGTTTTCCGACGCGGTGCTGGAGCCGATCCGGCTGCATGTCGACGCGAAGCGCTGCCTGTGCCGCACGGACGCCGGCTACTTCGAGAGCCTGTCGCCGGACTCGGTGCGCAGCCTCGCGTTGCAGGGCGGCATCTTCAGCGAAGAGGAGACGGCGGCGTTCCTGCAACGCCCGTTCGCGGAGGACGCGCTGCGTCTGCGCCGCTGGGACGATACGGCGAAGGAAGAAGGCAAGGTGACGCCGGATCTCGATCACTATATGGAGATCGTCGCGCGCCAGGTACGCGTGGGCTGACGGTTCGGCTGCTTCTATATAAGGCCCCGCACGCGGCAGCGTGCGGGGCCTTATATTTTTTTGAGAAAACCCCTTGCGCAGATCGAAGAGGCTGCCTACAATCACGCCTCTTTCGCGCTAACGGAAACGCGGCGCGGGAGAGGGAAGCAGGGTTGGCGGTGTGCTGCAGTCTGGAGCGCGCCACTGGTCTGGAAGTTGAGCCCCGCAGTCGCAACGATGTAGTGAAAAAAGTTGTTGACGAAATGCGAAACACGGTTCATAATCTCGCTTCTCTGCTGCTGAAAACGCAGCGCTGCTGAGAAACACGAAGTTCCTCGCAGAAACGCTCTTTAAAAATTAACAGCCGATAAGTGTGGGCGCTTGATGGAAGCGAGCTGATCCTCGGATCAGATAGCGAAAGTATCAAGAGTCTCACACTAAAGTAAGTCAGGTTTATGAAGCAATTCATATT